>SVQZ01000033.1 GCA_015065105.1 Oscillospiraceae bacterium
GATTTCTTGCTTGACGAGACTTTCCTCACACACTATCAGTTTCCTAATCGTGCTTGTACTTATCTTTGTTGTTCAATTTTCAAGGATCGCTCGCTGTCTTTCGCGACAGCCTGATTAGTATATCACACTTAGAAACATTTGTCAACCCCTTTTTTCAACTTTTTTCAAGTTTTTTGAGATTTTATTTTCTTGTGTGTGAGCCGGCTTGTTTTGCACAGCTCGTATATTATATAGGTTTATATAGCAAATGTCAACCCTTTTTTTGCATTTTTTTGCGTTTTGTTGATATTCAACATATGAAACCGCCAAAGGCAACCTTGTCTTCAACATAAAATACAGAACTCTGACCCGGTGTAACAGCTCTTTGCTCTTCTTCAAAGAATACCCGGGCTTTTTTGTTCGTATATACCACGTGTGCCTTTGCAGGTTTTGCCGCATATCTTATTTTTACGAGGAAGTCCCCTTCTCTTGTTTCTCCCTCGTCAGGTTCTTCCGTCATCTGAAAATTCAACCTATCCGCAGCAAAGCTTTTTCTCATTTCGTTTCCTGCCGGAGCCACCTTCACTGTATTTGCGCAAGGATCTATTTCCGTTACAAACACAGGAACCTTCATTGCAAGACCGAGACCTTTTCTTTGACCTATCGTATAATGTATAATTCCTTTATGCCTACCGACAATATTTCCTTCATTATCGATAAAGTCGCCCTGAGGAAATTTTCCTTTTCGCTTTTCTATAAACGAAGCGTAATCATTATCGGGAATAAAACATATTTCCTGACTTTCCTTAGAATCAGCAGAAGCAAACCCCATTTCTTTTGCACCCTCGTATATTTCAGCTTTGGTTTTCGCAGACAAGGGCGTGATAAGCATAGAAAGCTCGTCCTGAGTTAACTGCCAGAGCATATAGCTCTGATCTTTTCTTATATCTGCTCCCATCTGTACACAACAGCGAGAGTTTTCTTCATTTTTATATATATTACAATAATGTCCCGTTGCAACCTTGTCAAAGCCATTGGCTTTTGCATAGTCACAAAGCATTTTTATCTTAACGTAACGGTTGCACATTACGCAAGGGTTAGGAGTCCGCGCCTTTATATATTCGGAAACAAAATTATCAACCACGTATTTTTCAAATTCCGCCCTTGCGTCTATGATATTCAGTTTTATACCCAATTCCTCACAAGAGCGCAAAGCGGCGCCGGTGTCGGTATGCTCCGACATTACCAGCACCGCGCCTTCAACGTCATATCCCTCTTGTGAGAGCAGATGCGCCGCATAGGTACTGTCAACGCCTCCGCTCATTCCAAGCAATATCCGCATTTATTATTCCTCTGTTCCGTGATTATGATGACAATGGTCACAGCAACCGTCGCAGCCCTTCAAGATATCATGCTCGATACCCATCTTGTCATAATAGTTGGCAATCGCCTTCTTTACAGCCTCTTCTGCAAGAACGCTGCAGTGAACCTTTTGAGGAGGAAGTCCGTCAAGGGCTTCAACCACAGCCTTGTTTGTAAGTTCAAGAGCTTCTTCTATGCTCTTACCCTTGATAAGCTCTGTTGCCATAGAGGAGGTAGCAATAGCTGCTCCGCATCCGAAGGTCTTGAAGCTTACGTCTGTAATTATATTATTATCTATCTTAAGATAAATTCTCATTATATCGCCGCAGGTTGCATTACCAACCTCGCCGATAGCATCAGCATTTTCCAGTTCACCAACGTTTCTGGGATTGGTGAAATGATCCATTACCTTTTCGCTATACATATTATCTCCTTTCAGCCGCATCGTAAAGAGGGCTCATCATTCTAAGTCTTTCTACTATTTTAGGAAGCACCTCGAGAATATAGTCAACATCCTCTTCGGTATTGTTATGTGAGAGCGAGAATCTAAGCGATCCGTGCGCGATCTCAACGGGAAGCCCCACAGATAAAAGAACGTGGGAGGGTTCAAGGCTTGTGGAAGAACATGCCGAACCTGTAGAAGCACAGATACCCGCATGGTCAAGCAAGAGCAACAGACTTTCTCCTTCAACGAATTCAAAAGCTACGTTTATGTTGCCGGGAAGTCTTTGCGTTAAAGAACCGTTTATGTGGGAATAAGGAATAGCCTTCAGCCCTTCGGTAAGACGGTTTCTCATAGAAAGGACTCTGTCATTATCCTCAAAGGATTCAACCGCCAATTCGAGAGCCTTTGCCATACCTATAATATAAGGAAGGTTTTCTGTTCCGCCTCTGCGGCTTCTTTCCTGTCCGCCGCCGTCAAGGAACACATTTATTCTTGTGCCCTTTTTGATATAAAGAGCTCCTATACCCTTAGGCGCATTGAATTTATGTCCCGAAAAGGAAAGCATATCAACGCCAAGCTCTTTTACATCAACAGGTATATGGCCGACAGCCTGCACCGCATCGGTAAAGAAGGGTATCCTTCTTTCATGCGCCGCCTGTGCGATCTCTTTAATCGGATTTATCGTTCCGATCTCGTTATTTGCCATCATGACGGTAACAAGAATCGTGTCTTCTCTTATTGCATCTTTTACATCTGCAGGAGACACTATACCGTCTTTACCGGGCTTTACATATGTTATTTCAAAGCCTTCCTTCTTAAGAGCTCTCATGGTGTGCATTACAGCATGATGCTCATAGGAGGAGGTAACTATATGCTTGCCCTTTGCCGCATTTGCTCTCGCAGTACCCTTTATCGCCCAGTTATCAGACTCTGTACCGCAAGAGGTAAAGAATATCTCGGAAGGCTCCGCTCCTATCAATGCGGCAATTCTTGCCCTTGCATCGTCAAGAGCAGCCTTTGCTTTATTTCCCACCGAATAAAGGCTGGAGGGGTTTCCCCAGTTTTCAGTGAAATAAGGCAGCATCGCTTCTACTACTCTTTTATCAACGGGAGTAGTTGCAGCATTATCTGCATAAACTTTTCTATCCATAAATTTTGCCTCTTAGTAAATTAAACATTCTAATAGAATATTGTACACCGATTTACGATATTTTTCAATAGTTTTTCAAAATTTTTTCAGCTTTTTGGCAGATACTTTTCGCTCTCTGAAACAGCAAGTCTGTCACATCTCTCGTTATAGGGATGCCCCGCATGCCCCTTGACCCAAACAAAGGTTACGTCATGTATTTCAAGAAGCTTTAGCAATCTGTCCCACAGCTCGGGATTAAGCGCAGGTTTTTTATCGCTTTTGATCCAATTTCTTTCTCTCCAGCCAACTGCCCAGCCCTTTGTAACGGCATCGACAAGATACTTCGAATCACTGGTCAAGGTTACTTTACAGGGTTCCTTTAAGGCCTCAAGCCCTGCTATGGCGCCTGAAAGCTCCATGCGGTTATTTGTGGTGTGTGCATCACCACCCGAAAGTTCTTTTTCTATTCCTTTATACACTATAACGGTACCCCAGCCTCCCGGGCCGGGATTTCCCTTACAGGCACCGTCGGAATATATTTCAACTTCTTTCATAGTTCTTACCCCTTTATATCAATATAAATATTATACCATATTTAACCTATTTAATCAAGATATAATTTGTCAAGATACATATTAACTAATTTTTTAACCTTTTTTTAATAACTTTTGCCGAAAGTTTTAACGGGCAATTGACATCGAAACAGTTTTGTAGTAAAATAACAAATGATTTGTTGTTCGTGACAAAATTTTATGCATTATGCCAAGGAGGACTTATGTCAAAGCACGCAAGAATCATTTCACTTTTAGTTTTGGTTACAATGCTTATCCCTTGCATTGCAGGTATTACCGGATACGCAAACGGAACTGCAAAAGCAGGTGAGATAACAGTAACCTTTAACGCAAACGGTGGTCAGGGCGCTCCCCCCGCAATGACCCAGACAGCAGGAAGCAGCTTTGCTTTCGATTCTGTTCCGCCCCGTAAAGGCGGCGTGATATTCATGGGTTGGGCGCTTTCCGAGGAAGCGGCTTACAACGGCGATATCGCGTATTATCACTATCAAGCTCACACCTTTAATGTCTCTACCGAGCTTTATGCGGTTTGGGCATACAAGGTAACACTTAATGACGGTACTCAGGGCTGGGGCTGCGAACAGTTGGTTCTCTATAAGTTCCCCGGCAAGGATCTTGAGCTTTTCCATCACAAGGACGATATAATCAACAATTACAATATGCATCCCGGCACTCAGGGTGACCTTGGAAGCCAGATGGTATTTGTTGAATGGAATACAAATCAGATGGCTGTCGGTAAAGGCAACGGTACCTCGTACCATGAGAAATATACAACCAACAGCGAAACAACACTTTACTGTGTATGGGGTTATCCTACCATTTATCAGGCTGACGGCGGTACCTTCCCCATAACAGGCACCGAAACTCAGGAAGAATTCGTTTGCGGATTCTTATACGAAGGTGTTATCGACACCACCAAGTACGGTCACTTCAATATGCCTGTCGGTGATAACGAACCTATCAAGGCAGGAGCAAGACTTGTTCGTAATTCCGCAGGCGAGCCCTATTACGCACGTATTCTTAAAGACGGCACCATTTACGCTCTTGAAACAAGAGAAACCGGTCTTAATATCCCCACCTTCAATACTCAGGGATTAAGCTGGTCAGATTTCGATATGTCTTCTACCTCTTATCATGAAGGCGGTATGAACTATTATGCGATCTGGGAGCCTTCCGTTACATATAAGGCAAACGGCGCTAACGGTGATGACGTAGTAGAATATATGAACCATAGCGGCAATACACTCTACAGCTACGCAGATTATACCGTTAAATCAAATCCTTTCAAAAAGAGCGGTTCAACCTTCCTCGGTTGGAACACAACGCCCGACGGCAGCGGCAAGAGTTACGCGGCAGCTTCAACAATTTCAAATTACGGCACAAACGAGCCCCTCGTTCTTTACGCTCAGTGGAGCAATACACAGCAAGATACCAATGAATATACCGTATCCTTCAATGCAATGGAAGGATATCTTGAAGAGGACAAGCAGAGCTTTAAGATCGCTTACGGCGAAAAATTCAACGACGCTGTATCCGAAATGCCTGTTCCCACAAGAGTAGGTTATACATTTGCAGGCTGGGTAAACGATGATACAGGCGCAGAGCTTATCTTCGATTCCGAAGCTTACGCTTACCACTATGATACATCTTACTCCGCAAAATGGGAAATGCACAACGAGCATATGCTCGAAGCCTTTAAAAAGGTTGCAAACTGTCAGGAAGAGGGTTATTACACAACTCGTTGTTTAGCATGTGATTACATGGAAACTCTCAATTATGACAAGGTTCCCCACAACTTTGAAAACTGGGTTACCATTACCAACAATACAGCTACTGAAGAAGGTTCAAAGGCACGTTTCTGTGCAAACTGCTATACTGCTGAAATGGGTACTATCGATACTGTAGAACAGATAGTAGTTGCTTACGTTAACAAGGACGAAATTCGCAAGCCCGAAGATTTCGCATACGTAGATGTTATCAACTATCTCCCCTGCTTCGTAGATAACGGTCCCGGCAATTACCCCTTCGGCGGCCCCTACTTCTCAAACATCAACACAATGAGAAACGAAGCACGCTTGAGAAACCCCAACATCAAGATGGTATATACCGTATGTAACAGAAACATCGTTACATTCGAAAGCTGGCTCCAGACCGAAACTACCCGTGCACAATTCGCTAACAATCTCGTTGGTGTAGTAACTGCATATGACCTTGATGGTCTCGACTTCGACTTCGAGTTCCCTCAGGACCTTACGTTAAAGGATGAATTCGTTGCCCTTATGGCAGAAATCAGAAACAGACTTAACATAATAAGCGCTCAGACAGGTAAGCACTATCTCTTAAACGTTGCAACTCCTGCGGCATCCTGGGCGAATGTTAAATATGACATAGCAGGTATTGCTCCTTATATTGATTACTTCAATATAATGAACTATGACCTTTACTGCGGTACCGCAGTTCCCTATTCGCATCACCATACTCCTCCCTTTGACAATCAGGACCCCTTCGGTCACGTACCTACCGGAGGCAGTGTATGGGGCGATATCGAGCTTTACAAATCTCTCGGCGTTCCCGAATCCAAGATCGTTTCCGGTATCGGTGCATACTCCAGAAGATTCCTCTGGGTCGCAAACAGAAACAACGGTCTTTTCCAGCCCGGTACCTGTGATGAGTCCAATCTCCATTACGACCTCCTTGTTTCCAACTACATTAACAAGAACGGTTATACAAGATATTGGGATGATACCGCAAAGGCTCCCTATTTGTTCAACCCCTCAAACGGTGAGTTTATCACTTATGATGACCCTCAGTCTATCAAGTATAAGTGCGAATTAGCCGTTAATAAGGGCATTCGCGGCCTCATGGTATTCGACTACGTAACCTGTGACGGCGCAGGATTATTCCCCTTCATCAAGGCAAATCTCGGCACACACGTTCATCAGTGTGTTCCCACCAACGTTGCAATTAAAAACCTTACCTGTGAAGAAAACGGTTTTGAGCATTACTACTGCAAGATCTGTGATGCACAGGTAACAAACAAGGAAATTTTCCGTGAAGGTCACCAGTGTAACAGCTGGACAGTAGAAGTTGAGCCTACTGCAACCACTCCCGGTTATATGACCGGTACCTGTCTCTTCTGCGGAGGAGCATTAAGAAAAGAATTGGAAGAGCTCGGATTTACGGTAACCTTTGATCCCAACGGCGGTTCAATGGTAGGCTCTACCAAGTATAATATCAAATACGGCGAAAGTTATATCGATGCATTCGGTAAGATGCCCGAAGCAGTTATGCCCGGTTATACCCTTACAGGATGGTATATTCCCGAATATAACTATACCTTAAGCATGGCAGAGACCGAATACTTTGCAGTTAAGAATGACGTAACGTTCATAGCACAGTGGTATTCGGGCGAAATCGAAGGACACGAACACAATTACATCGAAGCGGTATTCAGAGAAGCAACCTGTACCGAGGAGGGTATTATGACATATACCTGTTCCTGCGGTTCAACCTACAGAGACACTATCCCCGCTCTCGGTCACGCATACGGCGAATGGATCGTAGTTCTTAAGCCTACCGCTACGACCGAAGGTATCAACAGAAAGCATTGTACAAGATGTGATGCTTACGAAGACGAAGTTATCCCCGCAACGGGATACGTAACACCTGCGTCGATCTCGGCAGAGGGCGCTGTTGTAAATCTTACAAATGCTTCCAATATTGATACTATTAAATATGCTCAGGGCAGATATATGACCGAGGCTGACGTTGAGGCTAACGGAGTTACAGTTCCCTATCACGAAAAGATCGCGAATACCGTAAACGACGTATTCTCCGTTACAGTTACCGAATCCGGCACATATACGTTCTTTACACAGCTCATCGACGGACGTACATTCTTCTACACAGTTGACGTTACAATCGAAGAGGAACCTGTAGTTTCAGAGCCCACGGCAGATGCTGACGGTGCGATCATCACCATCAAGGGTCTCAATGCCGATGTTAAGGACATCTTCCTTGCAAACGGCGAATATGAAACATATACCGAAGTTAACGCAAACAAGGTAGTTCGTCTCACTCAGAATAAGCTCCAGGGCGCATCCGAATACAGCTATACCGCTCCCGCGCGCGGTGCTTATACAATTCTTATCCGTTACAATGACGGTACAATGAAGTTCCTTTACCTCTACGTAAATGTTATAGAGCCTTTCGCAAATGCAGACGGTCTCCAGATAACAGTAACAAATCTTGAAGGTGTTAAGGTTATCCGTACTGCTTACGGCGAATACAAGACCGGTGCACAGATCAAGGCTGCAGAGGGTTCAAGAGCATTTACCGCTAAGGGTGTACTTAAGGGTGTTGATGAATACACCATCCAGTACAGAGAGAACGGCAGAGCAACAATCGCAGTTTGCTATGAAAACGGCTACATGAAGATCTTCATAATAGATATTCAGCAGAAGGTTCCCACCTTTACACAGAACGACAACTTTGTTACCTTCGGTAACCTCGACGATCTTAAGGTAGTTCGTTACGCAAAGGGTGAATACACCACCTCCTCTCAGATCAAGGCGGCTCCCGGCTCCGTGGCACTCAAGCCCGAAAAGGTAGTAAACGGCTTACTTACAGTTGAGCTTAAGTCTGCAGGAACATATACCTTCTGCGTACAGTACAACGACGAATCCTACAACTACTTTACGGTAACCGTAAACTAAAAGACCGAAGTCAGGAGGGATAGATCCAGCAGGTTTTCGGCAATCCGAAGATCGTTCGGTCGCAAATTCTATCCGCTTCCATACTTCCACTACAACTTAATATCCCCGGCAGAGGACGATTCTTTCCGTTTCGTCCTCTGTTTTTCTGTTTACAAAAGTCATACATCATGTTATACTGATATTGTAAATTGTACTAAATTTCAAGCATTTTATTTATTGCCGATTTTAGAGTAAATTGCTATAATATCAATAACAAGTACTTGAAATAATTTATAAGGTAAAGAAATGGATTACGAAAAGAATTTAATTGACATAACCGAAGAATTATCATCCTCTAAAATAATGTATTCGCTTATATGTATCAAGGCTTCCGCCTTAACTATAACCTTAAACGATACACGCTGTTACCTTGACGGATATTATCTTCTCTGTTTAAACATTACCGATAAGCTTACTGTCAATTCCGGCAGTTACGAAGCACTTAATATGCAGTTCAGACCGTATTTTTATAACGTAAACCTGAACCATAATGTAATAGGACTTGAAATGTACCAAGAAATGCGTGAGAAATACGGCTATCCGGATTTTCACCTTTTTCGTGAGAGAAACGAGAATTATTTCGGTATTCTTACCTTAAACCGCGAAGAATACGAAATGATAAAGATACATTATACAACATCACAAAAGCATATTTCAAACAACCGTACCGACGTAATGTGGTCATGCCGTACAAGGTCTGAAATGATATCCATCCTGCGTATAGCGGAAGGCGCAAATCTTGGAGAGTTTAAAGATAAAGGATATGAGATACTTCGTTATATACGTGATAATATAGCAGAGGATCTTTCACTCACCTCCCTTTCGAACCACTTTAATACCAACCGTACAACACTTGCCAATATGATAAAGGATCTGACCAACATGACTCCGATGCAATACATCATGGAGGAAAGATTGAACCAGAGCCGTCCCGACCTTCTCTTCACTTATGTTTCCATTAATGATGTCGCAACAAAATACGGCTTTTCTGATGTAAACTATTATGTACGTTCTTTTAAAAAGCGTTACGGCCAAACACCTCATCAATACCGTACCGAGGGCAGAGCCCAAAGAATAAAGGATGAAAATATTTATCACAGGCGCCAAGAACGGTTAATGCAGGATGCTTCCTACGATACATGGATAAACACAAATAATCCCAAAGGGTTCAGAATTGATAACAAGCTCTACGGCTACGGCTTTGACTGGCATGTTTACGTGCCGGGTGCTACCAATACGGAGATTCCCGAATTTGATGATCTTCACATCGAAGCTACACCCTATAATACTGATAAGCCCTTTGCCCTTCCCATATCCGAGGGTAACGGAATTTTCTATAATGTACTCTCTAAAGGAGAGGAACTCGGCGGTACCGTATTTCTTTTTGAACACGGTAAAAGCGATATAAAGCTACCTTGGAACAAACCGCATAATCATTATCTGATTAGTAGTATTACGGTTGATCCAAAATTCCGCCCTGCTCTGCAAAAGCTGACAAAGTATCTTATAAATCTATCTCCCTATAAAAAGCTATACCTTCATCTGCGATCATGCCCCGAGCTGAACGTTATGGGCATACTCTCCACCGATGAATTTACAAAGCTTATGGAGGAGGAAAATTTAAGCGGTAATATTGTTTATATATTACATGATGAGGAAGAATAAATGTTTATACCAAATGATGAATCGGAAGTATTTTTTGATACAAGTGAATATGCCGACCTTATAAAGATCGGTGTTGATATATTTAATCAAAATGCGGGATATTTCGCTCGGTGTATTCGTACATTGGATCTTTTCGTTGCCCTTACCTCAAAGGGTAATATTTACACCACCGTTATTCATTACGATCGGGTTCGCGAAGACAACCCCATCCTTTTTGAAATGAAAGAAAATAACGATACCGAAATAGTAAAGTATATAGCGATGCACGCAATGGGCGGATATGATTTTTCTCCCTTCGACTTCATGCAAAAGCTGATAGAATTAAATCCAAAGAACCTTGAAGCCGAAATGCTTTTGACTACCGAATGCGGCTTTGTGAAAAGAAAATTGAAGGATATTATGCCTAACCCCTTTTCATAAATCAACCTACGGTTGTGTATAGCAATCCTGATGATATCTTCACAACGGTACTGAACATATAGTATAATTAATATACGGCGCCGAACATATAAGGAGATCATTATGAAAAATCAAATAGGAAATAAGATCAAAGATTTACGAAAAAAGCAAAATTTAACCCAGGAACAGCTCGCCGAGCAATTGAATGTTTCAGCACAGGCGGTTTCAAAATGGGAAAACGGAACCAATCTTCCCGATATAACTGTTTTACCTGAGCTTGCAGACTGCTTTGGAGTTACCATAGACGAGCTTATGGGATATAGACATAATGAAGAAGCAAGATTATGGGATATCCTTCGTTCAGAAGAATACAGAAGCTTATCCGGACTTGATAAATGCGCAAAGCTTATCATGTTTCAAAAAAAATACCCTACAAACATGGAAGTTGCCACAAGCATTGCAAGTAATATAGCATGCCTTGATGTCTCAGATGAAACAAAGACAGTATATCTCGAACAGATATTTAAATGTGTTCTGAAATACACTCATAACCCCGATACCATAAACATTCTTGTAGCCTATCTTATGACGGTATGCTCGGAAAAACGTGCTTATGAGCTTTGGGAATACATACCAAAAGCAAAGCTCGGTGACCTTTACGAAAGACGTTACCTCTATCAGGGCGATAAAGAATCCTTGTATATTCAGCGTTATAAAAACAATGCCCAACTCATTGAAAATTTTATACACCGCCACCCCATAATTACAGAAGATGAAATAGCCTGGTATTCAGAGGTGATCCGCATATTGGAAAGTCTTGGGGATGACGGGCAGGTACCTGCCGCATGGTACGGTCATTATCTATTATACAATCTGTCTCTTTCACACAGTTATATAATGCAGGATGAGATTACAGAGGGTATTCGAACACTTGACTACATCCTTGACTTTTACGAAGATAAAATAATGAAGGTCAAAAACGGTGATATTCTGCCTCTGGGCAAAAAAGTGTTTTTCGGCTCTCTCACGAAAACTGCTTTAGCTGTTTTCGAAGAGATCGAAAGACAGGATCTGTGTACGTATTTCACTCACAACGAGCCGGATTTTGTTCAAGGTCATTATATCGGCCCCCCTATTTTGATACCGGAAAGTATTTACGAATATATGACGCAGTGGAGCGGATTCAAAAAGCTTGCTGATAATCAAGAATTCAAAAAACGCCTCGAAAGAGTAAAAAATTTAAAAGAGGTATAAGGATAAAACAATGAATCTGATCACTAATAAAACAAACGATATATACACAATCCTTGCTCATTATTACTCACCGGAATCTATTCAATGTAACGTTCCCACAAACCGTTTACTTCTTCTAGGAGAAGCAAACAAGGACCTCAGATGTATTATGTTCTCTTACTCATGGGATCACAATCCCGAATACGCCTCACTCGATTTAAACACGCTTGACGGCAAAAATGAAGAAACAGAAGAATATATACTTAAAACGCTTGATCAGTTTATGATCGAAAAAGCTATAATCGATTCAGAAAACGATTTAAAAAAGCAATGATTACAGGTGAAAGTGAGGATATAGCAGCATATCTTTATAAGTAAAATATGTTTCTTTGTTAGTTGTAGGGAACGCAGACCTCTGCAGTTCCCTACAAAAATTTATGAAATTTTCAAATCCCTATTGCAAAATAAAATATTTATGCTATAATGAACGGTTAAATTATTTCCAATCGGAGGAACACCAATGAATCACCATATTATGAATGTAAATATCTCAAAGGAAATTGCCGATTGCTTAAAAAGCTATCTTGATAAAACTATCGGCAAGGAAGAATTAAGAAAAGAGCTTCGTGCCCTACACACAAAAATGGTTGAAAAAAGAATCAATATGCAGCCCGAAAACCATCCCTATATCTCGGTAATACATTGGGTGACCATGGAGATGCCCGACCTTGCATATAACGATGAAGAGATCGAATACGTTTATCACGCCCTTCACGGTGAAGAGGGATATGATCTGCAGCATACATACTGGTTTTGGAAGAACAAGGTGGAATTGAACGAAACAGAAGCAAGAATTCTTGAGATTTCCCGAAAATATTTACGCAATTATTATAACAACACTAAATTTGATGTGTTTGAGTTTCAAAAATCATATATAGAGGAAGAAGACCTTCGGTTTATCGATTCTCTTTATCCCGAAAATTACAGAAGGCAGGAATTCCGTAAAGCGGTAGAAATACCGAGCTTCTTTATCAGTCAAATGCTGAAGTTAGTAGAAGCAGGACAATACTGTACCCGAGATGACAGGTTTGATTCAAACAGAGCGGTGGCTCAAAAACTTGGCAATATCTTATCCTGCTACGATAACGATCTTCCGGTTTACTGTTCCGTTACCCTTAAAAACGGAGTTACAACGATTACTGTTTATTAAAAGCGGGTAGAAATTACAGTTACAATTGTAGGGAAGGCGGACCCTTGCCTTCCGCTATCAAAGAAACGAATATTATAAATCTACTGTGAATAACAAAACGTTGATTACACATATTCCTGCAAGTAAAATCAGTTCACTATATTCACTATATATCATAGTATCATTCATTTTATTTAAGACATATCATTTTAAAAAATCAGCCGTCTTATAACGGAAGGCAGAGGTCTGCCTTCCCTACAACACTCGCAACATAAAACCCAAAAGGAGGAATAACAATGAAGTATCGAGTTATAAACGACATTTCAATATTTCAGTTTCATGATGCAAGACCGTCACTGATAAGCTATGAGAATAACACTCTCAAATTATCCGTCGAGTGTTTGAACATCATGCACGAAACCGAGCAAAATCCGAATAAAGCAGATATGGAAATAAAAGAGGCGTTCATTACCTTTGATAATTTCAAGGTTATTTCCACCGATACCGGCCTTGCTTACAGAAAAAATGAAAATGGCGAAATGATCGAGCTTGAAAGAATCAAGCTTACAGGCAAGGAAGCAGAGGATTTCTTCCTTGAAAGATTATCAAATGAACTTGTTTTTGATATCCTTGATTTTGTTAAGAATGACATCGGAAGCTATTCTATGATAATTTTCGGCGGCGTTCAATTCACCCTGATATTTGATTGTGACAATATAACCATCGAATGGGATGAATACAATGGCAAGGCATGGTATTGGGGACATACCGGATATCAATATAATATGCACCTTGATACCCCCGATGGTCCTACGGAAAGTGAGCTGACCATAGTATATCACACCGAGCCTTTAAATTATAAAGGAGAAATAATTGAGCCTCCCTTTGTTCAGGCCATGCTGGAATATAAGGGCGAAAAATATATAACTCAAGGAAAGAATGCTTTATGGCTTGATGCTATTGCCGATATTCAAAAGAAATTACCCGAGGGTGTAAAGCTAAAGGGTTGCTTTAACTGCCGCCACGGTAACGAATGTCCTTTGGGCACCTGCCCCGGAACGGTATATTGCACCAAGGGCTTGACTGTAAGAACCGAGCAGGATGCAACAGATATAATAACCGCGCCAAACGGACAAGACTTACTCAAAAGGATAGACGAGCTTTGTGAAGATCATGTTTATCTAACCAAGGATTTTTTCACCTATAATTCATATTTAACCTTCATGGAGGAATAGACAATGAAATTTTTCGGCTATGAAATTAACGACCACACAAGCACCCGCCCCTTAGAGCTTCGCGAATCAACAATAGTTACAAGCAGTATTGAGGAAATAGATACTCTGATAGAATATCTGCAATTTGTTAAGCAAAGTCATCTTCGCGCCCACAGAAAAAACAAGAATCTGAACATTCATACTCACTACAGTATGTGGGCAGAAAATTACAGTGCACCTAACGATCTTATAATAATAACCGACACAATGAATTCGGATAAGAAATGCACTTGCGAGGATGCAAGCGGATATTCGGAAACGGTAAATTCAGAGGAATACCTTAACCTTTGTGACCTTGATAAATTCAAGGTAATGTGCGAATATTTTAATAAGATCAAAAATAATGATTTTATCAATATGCATTTCGCAAACGAGCTTTTCTATAATCTCGATATAACCGAAAAAACAAAAAAGGAATATATTTTAGAGGCATGTAACAGAATTCTTGCATATTGCCCTATACCCGAATTTCGCCGTGATGCAAGGCTTATGATAGGCTCGGTCTGCACCGACGAGGAGCTTGAGAAATTCACAAAATATAACGTAACCCACGAGGAATATAACGAAATAATAGAGCAACGTGCATTCTGCAGGCATGAGGATGAAAAGGCTCAAAAAGCACATTCTGCCGCTAATATCGAAACCTTTTATCATTTTCTCAATCGTCCCGTTCGCAGAAGAAATGATGAAGAATACTTGATAGAATGGGAAAAGGAAAGAATAAAGATCATAAGATCCTTCGGAGAGGGCGAGGTCCCCTCGGCATGGATGAGTATGTATGCAGACTGCTACCGCTTCATGGCTCATGCAGAGGCAATAAGAGAAAATTACATACAAGCCATGGACTACCTCACCGAATATCTTGATATCACCGAAAAACACCTTGCTGCCGTAAAAGACGGTGATATTCTTACCTACGGTAATAAAACCATTTTCGGCGATCTTGCAAGAAGGGCGGTTTACGGCAATGGTAACGGCTGCCCTCATGCAATGATGACAGAATCGGAAGGTCATGACGGCACACGTCATTTCTGCTGGGGATTTGTATTCTACCCCGAAGAGCTTTTGTATGAGTTCAAAGAAAATAAAACACTCTTCCCCATGCATAATAATGCCCGCTATAGATCCTTGGCAGAACGCGCTGAGCGTATCGCCCAAAAGTGGATCAAAGAAAACGGATAATAATAAATTACCAAATCGAAAGTTACCGAGATTAAAGGGTTATGATTATTCCCGTAGCGGTCTTTATTTTGTAACTATATGTACAGAAAAGCATAAAGAAATTTTAGCTAACGTAGTTGTAGGGAAGGCAGACCCTTGCCTTCCGCTTGAAGAATGTGCGATTTTCGATAAAATGAAATTAACCCGAATTGGTTTGACAGTAGAAAAATACCTTTTAAAAATCGAACAACATTATGAATATGTTAAACTTATCAAATACGTAATTATGCCTAACCATATTCATTTAATTTTACTGTTAGATCATAACGGAAGGCAAGGGTCTGCCTTCCCTACAGACGCTCACAAAAACTCATTGTGTAACATTATAAAAGCATTCAAAACTTTAGTTCACAAACAAATTGGCTTTAAACTTTTCCAATCATCATTTCATGACCATATAATCCGCAACGATAAAGAATATGAAATGATTTGTAATTATATCGAGCATAACCCGCAAAATTGGTTTGATGACCGATACTGTTCGATTAAACATAAAACAAAATAGCATAAGTTACACGTTAACTTGTAGGGAATGCATCCCTCTGCATTCCGTTTGAGAATGTACAGTTTACGACCAACTATTATCACCAAGCATTAGAAATAGTTCAAATAAATTTGCAAGGAATACCACATGAACAGAAACAACACAGCAGCTTTATTTTTGCCCGAAAATATCGAGAAACGTTCACTCGTATCATACGAAGAGCAATATGAATATACAAAAGCATTACTTTGCAGTGATGAACCGAAAACACGAACCGACGTTGTATGGCCAAGTACCGACGAAGTACCGCATCCCAATTTGCCATTTAAGGAAAGCTCTTATTTTGATATTTATTACACATATGGTAAGATTTTGAATTTGGCAGGAGCTTGGGAATCGAAAACATATACGATATAGGCTGCGGAACCATCAATCAGGCATTTTTGCTTATATCGGAAAATGACCTGAGTTATACCGGCATGGATACGATATTTGAATTACTTGATTGGCGCGAAGAAGATAAGGCTGCAAATTACTATACCCATTATTATGAAAAAAACGCACCTCTTCCCTTTTGCGATAACAGGATCAGCTTTATACGAGGTATTTACCCCGATAGTAGATTCGATGTTAAGCCGAATCATTTAGCCGTAGCCTCCTGTTCCCTTGCCATGTGTGACACGAAGAAAGAGATAAATAATGTTATAAAATCTTTACAGCGTGATTTTGACAGGATCCTGTTTAATCCGTCGTTGCGTGACGGCGATTATGAAGCATGGGCAAACGCAGATCGGTCTGGGTTCGAGGTATGCCCTGTGGATTACAGCGGCTATATATATGCAACAAAATACCCATGTGATATAGAAAAGCTTAAAGAAAAATATCCCGTGGACGAGGACGGAGTATTCAATACAAAGATCCGTAATTTCGTAAAGGGCGCACTTAAATCGGTCCAAGAAAACTTTTACTTAGATTGGGTAAAACACAAGGAGAAAAAATGATAGAAATAGTATTTGATACTCTCACAAAACGGTGTATGAAATCACTGCGGGAAAAAACGGGTAAATTGAACGATATATACTGTTTTGGTGAATCTGAAAATATCGGCCCTATTGGTGATGCCTGGTATAACAACCGTTTCAACTATCTGACAAAAATGCATAATGCCTGGGAGCTTATGTATGAAAAAGTACATAATGACGGCTACTATGAATATCAATATGCGCCCTTTCGCCAAAGGATAAACGAAGCCGAGACTGATACAGTAAAGGTTATTGATCTTTTGAAAAAGGGTGAACCCATGCGTATTTGGATGGGAAATATGCCCCACGCTCTCTGCGGTCTTGCATATCTATGTTATACTGCAAGAAATTCAAACTCTCAATTTTATATCGTTTACTGCCCTACCGACAGGAAATTTGACAGATACGGCAATACTCATTGGGGTAATCTCAATATTGATCAACGCATACCCTATGCAGATCGTATGGAGGAATTTTCTTTGGACGACCGCCGGACCTACAGCGACATCTGGCAGATATTAAAGGAGGAAAATTCAAATCTCCGTATAGTTAAAAACGGAAGTGTAATATCCATTCCCGACGATTATTTTGATAAAGATATTAAAGCAATAATGGATAAGGGATATAAAACATATACCGCGCTTTTGGGTAATTTAGAGAACCTTCTCCCCGAGTATATCCCCCATGATTGGATATACTACCGCATTGAGGTTTTGGAGCAGGGTGTTGACAATATTCCCTGTATGCCTTATGATGTATATGAAGCACACAGCCTCTGCAGTAACAACAGAGAGGTTCTTTCAAAGGTTAATGAATGCGCTTGCTTTTACTGTCAGAGAATATTTGATCCAAAGGAAATATATGAATATATACCGAACAGCAATGATGCCTTCTGTCCCCATTGCGGTATAGATTCTGTTATTCCCCAAAATGATAAATACCCCGTAACACCCGGATTTTTAAAGCTGATGAATGAATATTGGTTTCAACCGAAAGATAAGTGGCATATATGAAGCGACAAGTTGCCGCTGCCATGATCGGGCATAAAATTCAGCGTTACCGCAAATTAAGTGCCCGAAATAATTGATTATAAAAAAGGTATCAAATGAACTATATCAAAAGAAAAAGCAACAAGTTTATATGCGAATACACTTATCCGAATTCGGTTATACGCTCGGAATATATCCGCGGCGGGTATTCCCCCGAGCTTGACCGCGACGAAAAGGGTGAGCTGTGCTTATATCTGCAAAACGGCAAGGTTATAACTTATAAGATGTATATAGACTATACATACGTAAGGCAGTTCGGCATTACCGTAGATACGGCGGCACTAATGTTTTTTATTCCTTCTTGGGAAGGTAATTTAAAGGCTTATTCCCTGCGTACCGGCAAGATATGGTGGAGATCAAATGTAAAAAGAGCAGGCAAGGTGTTTCACTATATGGCTTCCGTTATCTGCTTATCAAACTATAACACCTTATATAAGCTGAATATAGAAAACGGCAAGGTAACAGCAAAGAAAAAGGTTACAAACGTATTTGATATTTCCTATTCTTATCTGCTTTGCTTATCCCCTGCGGGCAAATGGGAGATAATTTTAAAGGATGATCTTTCGGTCATACAAAGCTTTGAGGATAAGGATATGGCAGCTTTGCCTTTAGCGGATGTATTTGTTTATGAAAGCTCACTTTACTTGCTTGAATCTGGCTGTGATGATTTGGGTTATATTCAACACAGAATAAAAAAGCATAGCCTGAATCTTGATAACAGAGTTACAGAGGACAATATGGCAAAAGAAATATCCGAAAGCAGAGTTGAAACTATAAGAAAACTATACGGAAACATAATATGAATTCCTTGGAACAAATTTTATATTTAATAAAACATTACCGTATGGGTGAATACAGACCCTTTGATTACGCCTCGCAAGTAGCAAATATTTATTATATACATAATGACGGTTCTATCAACGGTGAAACAAAGGATGTTCTTTTCGAGCTTGCCCAAACGGCAGACCGTTTTTCGGATAACGAAGATGATCTTGCTTTACCCGGCTCTCCCTTTAACGATATAAACAAATTAAACGAAGCAACCGAAAGAGTATATAAAACTCTTTTTAAATAATATAGAGGTAAAAAATGCGCACGTATTTAGAAAAGTTCAATTTAGTCAGCGAAATTAATGAAATGAGATTCGTACGGGATCTTAAAATGACCTGCTATTCAACGGTATATCCTTTTAAGATATTTGACGATGACAGAATCGACCTGACCTTTGAACCCATAACCATATTTTACGGAAGTAACGGCTCGGGCAAATCAACGCTTTTAAATATTATTGCCGAAAAAACAAGGGTGAGAAGAAATGCACCCTTTAATTCAAGCGCCTTCTTTTCCGATTACGTTGAGCGTTGCTCCATGCAAACAAGGGGTATCCCCATGGAGAGCCGCATAATGACAAGCGACGACGTTTTTGACTACATACTTGACGTTAGAAACATCAACAGAGGTGTTGATAATAAAAGAAACGAATATATTGATGAATACATAAGCTACAAAGGTGATAGAGATAAACCGTTTTTGCTCAACTCTCTTGATGAATTTGACGAATGGAAAAAAGCGCACCTTATAAGAAGCGGCAAGCAAAGTGCGTCCTCCTTTGTCCGTGAAAACATGAACAACAATATAGATATGCATTCCAACGGCGAGAATGCAATGAAATATTTTATTGATACAATTCAGAATAACGCTCTTTATCTGTTAGACGAGCCGGAAAACAGTCTTTCGGTTGAATATCAGCTTAAGCTTAAGGAGTTTTTGGAGGATTCAGCCCGTCATTTCAACTGCCAATTGATCATCACCACCCACTCTCCCGTTCTTCTTGCTATGAAGGGGGCAAAGGTTTATGACCTTGATTCAAGCCCAATTCAGCCTAAAAAATGGACAGAGCTTGACAACGTAAGACGATATTTTGATTTCTTTGAGGAGCACAGAGAGGAGTTTTTTGAATAATGTCTTATGAGCACATAATCTGTTTAATGAAGGAAAAGGGTGTTTCTTTCGAAAATGGTTTGACAGAAACCGAACTCGAGCAAATAGAGAAAGTATATGATATATCCTTCCCTGCTTCCCTTTTACGATTTTATAAAGAAGCGTTACCTGTAGGAGTCTCATTTGTAAAATGGAATGATTTTTCCGAGGAAAATATAGCTAATATCAAAGAAAAAATGTATTTACCTTACAAATGGCTCTCGCAGGATATAACATACTGTGAAGCCTTTCGTAATGCCAAAAACGCACCGAAGCTTATACCGATATACTCTCACAGATATATGCCGATAATTAACCACACCGATCCGCCCGTATTTTCAACGGTTGGTGCGGATACTATATGGTACGGTAAAAATCTGGAGGATTATTTATTCAACGAATTTATAAGGGAATACATTATTGTCAGTTCAGATATCCAATTCGTGCCTCTGTGGAGTAATATAATAAATAATAACGTATAGCAGCACATAAATCAGAAAGATTTATGTGCTGTTCGTGTATAATTTGAGTATTTTTACCGATTTTTCTATTGACAAACTATGAATTTTAGTGTATCATTACTAATGTGATGTAATATTTTTACATTCCTAACAATAAAAGGAGGAAAAGAGTCAATGTTTAAGAGAATCACGTCATTATTACTAACCTTAATAATGTTAATCGGTGTGTTCACCTTCCAATTGCCGGCTAAGGCAGCTGAAAGCTGTACAATAGCATTTGATGCTAACGGCGGTACGGAATTCGGAATACCGGATGACATTACCGTAGAAGCAGGAAGTGTGATCACTCTTCCTGCAAGCTCTCCCACAAAACCCGGAATGGTGTTTATGGGATGGGCATTCTCAAAAGAAGAAGCTGATACAGGTGTTATAACCTATGCTGCAGGCACTACTCCTCAGATATTGGTAAACAGCAGCGCTACCCTTTATGCATCCTTTGCATATTCTGTAGTACTTAACCACGGTAACCGCGGTTGGGGTAACGCAGCAGTTCAGCAATACAAATATCCGGGAAAAGACCTTGAGCTTTTCCATAAAAAAGATCTCATTCATGCGAATTACGGTATGCTTCCCGGTGCAAGCGGCGAAACAACCAACCTCATGGTTTTCATGGAGTGGAATACCGCCCAGGATTCAAACGGTAACGCAACAGGCATAGGATACCATGAAAAATATACAGCAAATGCCGCAACTACCCTTTATTGTATCTGGGGTAATCCTATTTCCTATAATGCAAACGGCGGTACCTTCCCTGCAACAGGCACCGACAGACAGTCAAAATACGTTGTAAACTGGAGCTTACAAAAGCACAACGATACTACATACAGCAATTTTGATTTCCCCGATGAAGAAAACGTTCCCACAAAAGCGGGTGCTCGTCTTGTTACTAACGATGCGGGAGAAACAGTTTATGCCATAGTTTATCTCAACGGAAATATCTACCGCATGGAAACCAAGGACAGCTGGCTTGATATGCCTATATTCAATGGACCCGGCCACAAATGGGAAGATTTTTATACTTACATTCTTCCTATAGAAGAAAGAGCATTAGAGCTTTATGCAATTTGGGAACCTTCGGTTACCTATAAGGCTAACGGTGGCGAGGGCGCAGACGTTGTCGAGTATATGGAACACGTAGGTCCTACACTTTTCAGTTATGCTGACTATACCATTCTTGACAATCCCTTTACAAGCGAAGCAGGATTCCTCAATTGGAACACAAAACCCGACGGTTCGGGTGAAAGCTATGAGCCCGGAGATATCATCACCGGTTACGATTCAAGCGATCCTGTCATTCTCTACGCACAGTGGGATGCAACACAAGGACATACAAAGGATTATACAGTATCCTTTAACGCAATGGAAGGATATCTTCCCTTTGAAAACCAGAGCTATGAAATAGCATACGGTGAAAGCTATGCCGATGCTTTCGAGCTTCCCGTTCCCACAAGATCCGGTTATCTTTTTAAGGGTTGGTACAATGAAGAAACCGAATCCTATCTCAATTATGACCTTGAGATATATTCATTGAACGGCGATACTTCCTTTACTGCGGTATGGGAGCGCCACGACAATCATTATCTTGAACCCTTTAAGATAGAATCAACCTGTATTACCGAAGGTAGCTATACCGAATCCTGTTCTGTCTGCGGTTATTATAACACTATTACTTACGACAAGATAGGTCATACCTTTACAGACTGGAGCTATACAGGCGACGGCGAAAACGTTAAGAGATACTGTACTCTCTGCGGATGCAGTGAAGACGATCAGATCCCTCCTTCTGTAAATCAGCAGATCATTGCATACATCAACAAGAGCGTTGCATATAAGAACGATGACTTCCCCTATATCGACGTTCTCAATTATCTTGGTCCCGCTATTGACGGCGGTCCCGGTGAATACCCCTTCCAGCAATCTTACTTTGGTGAGGCTGCCTACATGAGACAGGTAGCTTCAGCGCGTAACCCCAACATCAAGATCGTTTGTACCATTTTCAACAGAAATATAGTAAAATTTGAAAACTGGCTCCGTACACCCGCACTGCGTGCAGAGTTCGCAAATCACTTAACCGGTGTGGTATTTGCCAATAACTTTGACGGTCTTGATATAGACTTTGAGTTCCCGCAGGATCTCAGTTTAAGAGACGAATTTGCACTTTTCCTCGGTGAAGTAAGAGCGAGATTTAACGCTCGTACCGCTTCAACAGGCAGACAGTATATACTTTCAATTGCTACTCCCGCAGCTCATTGGGCAACAGAAAAATACGATCTCGTTGCCTGTGCAGAGTATCTTGATTACTTCAATATCATGAACTACGACCTCTATTGCGGTACTGCAGTTCCTTACACACATCATCATACTCCTCCCTTTGATAACATTGACCCCTTTGGACACGTTCCTACAGGCGGCTCTGTTCAGGGCGATATCAATATGTATAAGGGATTAGGAATTCCCGGCGATAAGATCGTTTCAGGTATGGGTCTCTATTCAAGAGAATGGAACGGCGTTCCGAACAGAAATAACGGTCTTTTCATGCCCGCAGCACTTCAGGCAAGTAATTTGCACTACGATCTGTTGGTTGCATCCTATATAAACCGTAACGGCTATACCCGTTATTGGGATGACACTTCAAAGGCTCCTTATCTTTTCAACCCCTCTACAGGTATATTCTTCTCCTATGAGGACCCTGAATCGATAAAATATAAGTGCCAGATAGTTGCCAAGGAAAGAGTACGCGGTGTAATGGTATTCGACTACGTAACCTGTGACGGCGCAGGTATCTTCGGATACATAAGATCCCAGATGGGCTCGGTGCTTCATTCCTGCTCACCCGGTAACAAAGAAACAAAGGCGGCAAGCTGTACAGAAAACGGATACACAAAGACCTACTGTTATTTCTGTGATGCTCTTATCAAGCATACCGAAATATATCACGAAGGCCACTATGCAACCGATTTCACTGTTGTGACCCCTGCAGACAAGGGTACAGCGGGCATCGAAAAGGCTACCTGCCTTAAGTGTAATGAAGAGTTCACAAGAGAGATTCCGGCTCTTGGATATACAGTGACCTTTGACGGTGTCGGAGGTACTGTAAAATCATCCACGAAATATATCCTCCAAAAGGGTGAATCCTATTACGATAAGATAGGAGGAGTACCTATTGCAGAAAGGGACGGATATTCATTCACGGGATGGTATGATGCCGCAAACGCAAAGATGTTTAATATCACCGAAAGCTTTGAGGCAGATTCCGATATAATCTTCGAGGCACAGTGGGTCTCAGGAGATATCGATGACGGTCATGAGCATTCATATACCGAAACCACTGTAAGAGAAGCAAATTGTACAGAAGGCGGAATCATCAGATTCATCTGTACCTGCGGTTCTTCTTACACAGAAACCACCCCTGCCCTCGGTCACAGCTGGGGCGACTGGAAGGTAACCGTAAAGCCTACAGCAAAGCTTGAAGGTGAACAGCAAAGAGAATGTACTGTTTGTCACGAAACCGAAACAGAAGTGATCCCCGCAATAGGTTACGTTGATCCCGCTGAAGTTACAGCACAGGAAATGACAGTTATCATTTCCAACGCACAGAACGTTGACGTAATTAAATATGCACTCGGAAGACATATAACAGATGCCGCACTTGAAGCAGCAGGTGCCGCCGCAATTACCGACGTTGCATCCAAGGCGGAAAACGGTATATTCACAGTTGACCTTACCGAGGAAGGTACCTATACATTTGCTGTAACAATGATAGACGGCAGAACCTTCTTCAATGCAGTTGACGTAAAGAAAGCAGTTGAACCCGATATTCCCGTGATTACAGAACCCGAAGCAACAGCAGAAGGCGCAGTAGTAACCATTTCCGGACTCACAGCTGAAGTAAAGGACGTATTCCTTGCAAAGGGTGAATATGATAACTACACCGATGTAAATGCCAACAAGATCGTTCGTCTTACTCAGAACAAGCTTAAGGGGGCGCAGTCCTATGACTACACAGTTCCCGCAGGCGGTGTATATACTGTTCTTGTAAGATACAATGACGGCACAATGAAATACGCTTACGTTACCGTTGACGTAGTAGAGCCTACCATGTCTGCAAACGGCTTACAGATCACGGTTAAGAATCTTGAAGGTGTTAAGGTCATACGTACCGCATACGGTACTTATAAGACCGGCGCACAGATAAAGGCGGCAGAAGGCTCAAGAGCCTTTACAGCCAAGGGCGTACTCAAGGGTGTTGACGAATACACCATTCAGTACAGAGATAACGGAACAGCTACCATAGCAGTATGCTATGAAAACGGCTACATGAAGATCTTTGTAGTAGAAATTCAGCAGA
>SVQZ01000034.1 GCA_015065105.1 Oscillospiraceae bacterium
AGTCGAGGCAAAAACGCAGGAAATACTTTATGTATTTCCGAGTATTTTAACGATGGATGAGCGAGAATCCGCCTTCCCAAAACGGAGTTCGGGTTTGAATGCTCACCCTAACCAAGGAGAATTATGACAAAGAAACACTCTTATGCAAAAGAGCTGGTGCTCTTTTGTCTGCCCCTTATATTAAG
Source organism: Oscillospiraceae bacterium (assembly GCA_015065105.1). GTDB lineage: Bacteria > Bacillota > Clostridia > Oscillospirales > CAG-272 > RGIG7300. The sequence continues at coordinate 186 of SVQZ01000034.1, forward strand.
CGGAATACTTCAACAGCTTTACAGCTGGGCGGATGCCTTTATTGTCGGTCATGCTGAGGGAGAACTGCAGCTTGCGGCGATAGGAGCAACAAATTCAATATCCACCTTTCTTCTCAATACAATATTGGGCTTAACACTCGGTCTTTCAATAATGGCGGCTCAGGAGTACGGCAAAGGTAATATAGGAAAGCTTAAAAAAATACTTTATGCGTATCTTCCCGTCATTTCGGCTGTATATATTGTATTCTCGGTGATCATTATGATCTTTGCAGAGGACATTCTTATCTTTATGCATACGCCGAAGGAGATTTTGGAATACTCAAGGATATACCTTCAGACAGTTCTTATAGGGGTTTTGTTTCTTTGGATATATAATCTTTTTGCGGCTCTTTTTCGAGCCAAGGGAGATACGAAGGTTGCGTTTTTTGCGGTGCTTATATCATCGCTTCTTAACGTTGCGCTTGACATTCTTTTTGTTGCGGTGCTTCCGTACGGTGTCGGCGGTGCAGCCTTTGCGACGGTGCTTTCGCAATTTTCAATGACTGTATTTATCATTATTTACGGCTTTTTTAAGCATAAAGATATTATTTCAAAAAACGTGAAGTTTGACCTGAATGTGTTAAAGGAGGGAGTTTCCTTTGCAATGCCTCCCGCACTTCAGAACAGCGTTATCTCTGCCGGAAATTTAGTACTGCAGAATTTTATGAATTCCTTTGGCGCAGTAACGGTTCTTGCTATAACTACCTCCTATCGTGTTGATTCTCTTATGCTTCTTCCCATTATAAACTTAGGCTCCGCCATTGCTACAATGGTGGCACGCTCCAAGGGGGAAAAGAACCTGCAAAAGCAAAGGGCATATATTAAAAGCGGTTTGCTTGTAATGGCTGCGGTAACGGGGGCTTTGACTGTACTCGTGTTCCTGTGCGGCGGACTTTTCGTTTCATTTTTCGGTGTGTCGGGGGACGCGCTTGCCGAGGGATATCAGTTTTTCCGCGATCTTTCTCTGTTCTATATGTTTTTCGGTATGGCAACAGCGCTCCGCTCAGCCCTTGAAGGAATGGGGGATCTCAAATATTGCAGTTTTGCCGGTGTTGCCACTCTTGTTGTGAGAATAGCTTTTTCGTACATACTGAAGCCTTATTGCAAAAACAGAACGATAGCGTTTGCAGAGGCTGTAGCTGGATCGTATTTTTTGTGCTTGTGCTTATAAGATATCTATATAAAAGAAAGAAGAATGAATTACAATGAAAAATACCTATTGCGAATATATCGACGTCGGAGACGTAAAGCTCTTTACGGTCGTTTGTCTGCCCGATGACAGCGGAAGCTTTCCTGTTGTTGTATCCCGTTCTCCCTACGTTGATCATTTTGAAGATAAAAGCGACAAAGAGATGTGTGATTTCTGGCAGACTGATGCCGCCAAATGGACGGATCGCGGCTATGCCTTTGTTCATCAGCATTGCAGGGGAAGGGGAAAGAGCGAGGGTGATTGCATACCCTACGTTAACGAAAAGAATGACGGAAACGCACTTTATTCATGGATAAGAGAGCAGAGCTTTTATAACGGAGAGCTTTATCTTGCAGGTGCCAGCTATACCGCGGCGGTGCATATGGTAACTCCCCCGTATAATGACGATATAAAGGGCGCTGTGCTTGAGGTCTATGACCACGAGAGATATAACTGTAATTACCGTAACGGCTTTTATAAGGTTGGTCTTCACGGAGAGTGGTACGTCACCATGTATAAGCCCAAGTCTATACGTAACAAAAGCTATACCCTTGAAAAATTCCTCGAATTGCCCCTTTGCGATTTCTCCGAAAAAGTATTTGGTGAGCCCTCCGAGGATTTTAACGAAATACTAAAGCATCCCGACAGGAATGACCCCTTCTGGGAAAATACTCTTTACGGAGGAAGGGATTCAAGAAACTCGCTTATAGGTGCCGATATACCGATACTCTTTACCACAGGCCATTATGATATCTTTACGGGCGGTATCTACGATATGTGGAGAGCCCTTGACGAAAAGACGAAATCGAAATCGGCTCTTGCGGTGCATCCCTACAGCCACGGCGGTTCCCATACCGAAGGGCCTGTTGTGTTTGAAAACGGCGAGCTCAACGATATTGTTCCCGATTACCGTATTGCATGGATAGATCATATCAGAAATGGCACACCCCCGCCTTTTGGGAAGGGGAAGGTAACGTATTATAAGACCTTCGGAGAGGAGTGGTGCTGTGATGATTTTGAGCTTGACGGTAAATATATCTCTCTTCCGATGGGAAGCGGTGAGATCAGCTACAGCTACGACCCGAAGCATCCTTCAATATATAAAGGCGGTCTTTCCTGTAATTTCGGAGGCTGTCAATGGCAGGAAAAACGAGATGACATAGTTTGCGTCTATACAGATGAATTTAACGAAGAAAGCTATATAAAGGGTAAGATCAGGGCAAGGCTTTGTGTGAAAAGCAACTGCGGTGATACTTGCTTCTATATAAGAATAAGCCTTTGCAAAAAGGAAGGGGACTATGCTATCCGCGATGATATACAGAAGATATCAAATTTTGATAACGAGTATTGCCCGGGAAATGAAATAGTGATAGATTTCTGCTTCGATGAACACGCATTTGTGATATCAAAGGGAGAGAAGCTTCGTATCGATATTTCATCCTCTGCGTTCCCGATGTATATCCCTCATACCAATTACAGGGGCCTGTTTTCCGATATACGAGAAAGCCGGGTGGCGGAAAATACCGTTATTTTGGATAAGAGCGAGATCTGCCTGCCTATAGGATAAAATATGAAAATAACAAGAAAAATGCCGCTTTTACTCATGTTAAAAGCGGCGATTTTTAACGTAATAATATGTTAATATCTAAAATATTAACAAAACTGATGGCAAAATGAATATTTTTTTCAAAAAACTATTGACAAAATTGTTTATATGTGCTATACTACAGTCAGAAAGAAGAAAACAACTTCCGATCAACCGAAAATACTTTCAGTGGTACCGTGATCGGTATAAAAAACAGATTCAAGTTTCGTAACGGTGGAAGGAAGTCACGTATTCTTTTTTAGATAAAGAAAGATTCTTTACCAGAACCGAATTTAAGAAAGGCAGGGTGAAACCATTGTACAACTAAGCGGCAGGCTTAAAGAATTACTGCATATGTTGTTGTAGGTGTAAGTAGTGTAGGGTAACGGAATAGAGTTTCGGTTTGAAGGCAGTAAAATAAGCCGGTGTTCAAAAAATAAGAAATTCATGAGAAGTAATAAACACTGAAATTTCCGAAAAGAGGAAAACTCCAATGGGTGATTACAGATAGTAATTGCTTTAAAGTGATTACGAAAGCTTAAATATCTAAAATCCGGAAAACGAGGTATAGTCCAATGGCTTCTTAAGTACAGGCTAAGATTAAAAGCCGATACAACTCGATCTTTAATAAGAGGTACAGACCAATGGGTGATTACAAATAAGGTAATTACGTATCGAGTAATAAACCTGATGAAATTTAAGCAAGATCAAAAATTATAAAATAGGAGTGCTTGTAATAACAAGCAAAAGAATTGAATAATGATTGAAGCAGCTTAGCGGCCGTTCTTTGTATGAAATGAAAATTATGGTTCATCAAAGAACGGCTGCATTATTGTTATAAGCGTATTGACTTTGTTTTTTCGGTGCGTTATAATATAACAAAGAGATCCACGGAGGAAAAGATGAAACGAAGAATTTTATTGTGCATACTGCTTAGTATCATAAGCTGCGGATTATACTTGCTTTATTGGATGTATTCGCTTAACGGTGAGCTTAATAAAATGGCTGATAACAAAGAATACCCGAACGGTATAACAGTTATTGTTATAACCGTGGCAAGCTGCGGTATCTACGGCCTTATATGGTCATATAAAATGAGCAAATGTATAAAGACTATAACAGAGTCCCATGGTGACAGCGATCCTAAATACGGTGCGCTTTTCATACTGCTCAATCTCTTCGGACTTTTTATTATCAACTATGCAATAATGCAGAAAACGGTAAACAAATATGCAATCGATGTCTGACATACAAAAGAAGCGCCTTAAAAAGACTCTGAAAGAGGTCGCTGTTGTAATTCTTGCGGGATTTCTCTACTATCTTTTCGTAAGGATAAGGGGGAAGGGCTTTCCTTGTATATTCAACGAATTAACAGGGTGGCTTTGTCCCGGATGCGGAGCATCAAGAATGTGTATGTCGCTTATACGTTTCGATTTTGCTTCTGCATTTCATTATAATCCGGCGCTTTTATTTATCTTGCCTATATTATTTACAGTTCTTGCTGTACAAAAGATAAGGTATATACGAACGGGTGACTACAGAGCAAGGCTGTGGGAAAACATAGTTTTTGCAATACTCGGAGTATTGCTTGTTGCGTTTAGTGTTTACAGAAATATATACTTACCGCCGCTTTAGAGGGAGGATAATATGGAAATAGTGTTACTTACTGCCGCAGGCGTGGGCTTAGCAACGGTAATAGGTTCGGTCATAGGATTTATATTTAAAAAAACGTCACATAGATTCAGTGATATAGTTTTATCCTTTGCCGCAGGAGTTATGCTCTGTGCTGCCGTGGTCGGACTGATAATGCCTTCCCTTGAATACCGGGACGGCGCTGTCTCGGTTTTGGTATGCATAGCCGGGGTTCTTTGCGGAGCTGTATGCGTGAATCTTATTGATAAGCTTGTACCCCATCTTCATAATATGTCGGAAGGAAAAGGGGAGGAAATACATCCCGCGAATTCAGAGAGACTGAACAAGGTTTTGCTTTTTGTAATAGCAATAGCTATTCACAATCTGCCCGAGGGAATTGCGGCAGGTGTAGGCTTTGGAACGGGTAATACTGCCGAGGCATTGACCATTGCGGGCGGTATAGCATTACAGAATATACCCGAGGGTATGGTCATCATTGCACCGATGCTTGCGGCGGGAATGAGCAAGACAAAGACCTTTGCCATTGCTGTCGGAACAGGTGTTATAGAGGTTGTGGGAACGCTGTTAGGTTATTTTGCCGTTAGTGTTTCTACGGCGGTTCTCCCCTTTGCCCTTGCCTTCGCGGGGGGTACGATGATATACGTTATAAGTGATGAGATGATTCCCGAGACCCATGCTCACGGACATCAGAGAGGGGCAACTTATTCACTTATTATCGGTTTTTGTTTGATGCTTATGTTTGATTTTATTTTAGGATAAGGAGTTGAAAAATATGTTAGAGGTTGGAATGAAGGCACCGGAATTCACCTTGCCCGATAAGGAGGGTAATCCGGTAAGCTTAAAGGATTTTTTGGGTAAAAAAATAGTTTTGTATTTTTATCCCCGGGATAACACACCGGGCTGTACAAAGCAGGCGTGTGCATTTGCCGAAAGCTATAATGCATTCTGCGAAAAAAACGTGCAGGTTATCGGCATAAGCAAGGACAGTACGGCCTCTCATGTGAAGTTTGCCGATAAATACAATCTTCCCTTTATCCTTATTTCCGATCCCGGGCGCGTTGCCATTGAGGCATACGGAGTATGGCAGGAAAAAAAGATGTGCGGAAAGGTTTCTATGGGCGTTGTAAGAACGACCTTTATTATTAACGAAGAGGGCAATATCGAAAAGATCATGCCCAAGGTAAAGCCGGATACCAATGCGGCGGAAATTCTTGAATATCTGGGGTGATAAAATGGAAAACTCTGTATTAAAGGCATTAAAAGAAAGAAGAAGTGTTCGCAGCTATAAGGCAGAACAGATAAAGAGCGGGGAGCTTGATGCTATACTTGAGGCAGGCACCTATGCCGCAACGGGCATGAACCGTCAGTCTCCGATCATTGTTGTTGTTCAGGATAAGGAAACCATCGAGACCTTGCGCCGTATGAATGCGGAGATCATGGGTACACCCGAAAAGGACCCCTTTTACGGAGCACCTACGGTTCTGATCGTTCTTGCAGACAGAAATATCCGTACGTATTTAGAGGACGGAAGCCTTGTTATGGGCAATCTTATGAATGCCGCTTATGCTGTTGGTGTTGATTCCTGTTGGATACACAGAGCGAAAGAGGAATTTGAGTCCGAAGAGGGAAAAGCACTTCTTGCAAAATGGGGTATAGAGGGTGACTACGCAGGTATAGGACATCTTATTTTAGGTTACCGCGACTGCGAGTATCCCGAAACAAGAGCAAGAAAGGATAATTATATATATAAGGTATAAAGCCGTTAACAAAAAGCCGTTTTTTAAACGGCTTTTTGTCAATAAATGGGGTTTTGTGTATAAAAACAAAAACGAATGCTAAAATCTTATAAATTTGTGTAATTTTTCGTGGTAAAAACAAAAATTGTTGTTGATTAGTTCATATCTTTATGATACAATTAAATAGTTAGTTATTTATTTAACGATAATTTGATAACAAGATCCAACAAAACAAATGAAATGAGGACTTTTAAATGAACAAGATTACTATTATCGGTTCCGGAAGCGTTGGTTCCACAATTGCATATACCATGGTTGTACAGGGTATTGCATCCGAGATCGTCATGATTGACATTAACGGAGAAAAGGCTGAAGGTGAAGCTCTTGATATCAGACAGGGTATTCCTTTTTGCTCTCCTGCAACAGTTTACGCAGGCTCATACGTTGATGCTAAGGGATCCGACATAGTTGTTATCACCTCGGGTATTCCGAGAAAGGCAGGACAGTCTCGTCTCGATCTTGCACAGATCAATGTTGATATGATCAAAAACGTATCCAAGGAGATCACAAAGTACGCTCCCGATGCAATTTACGTTTTGGTAAGTAATCCCGTTGATATCCTTACCTATGCGTTCCATAAGTACTCGGAAATTCCCGAAGAAAGGATCATCGGCTCCGGTACTATTCTTGATACCGCTCGTCTGCGTGCAAGAATTGCAGAGTATTATAACATCAGCCAGAAGAACGTTCATGCGTACGTTCTCGGTGAACACGGTGATTCCTGCTTCATTCCCTGGTCTCTTGCAAACGTTTCCAACGTTCCCGCAAAGGATTTCGGCAACTCTGTTAAGGAGCTTGGCAGCCGCAATATCTATCCTGCATTCAAGGAGGAGGATATTGAGGAATATGTTCGTAAGTCCGGTGCAAGCGTTATTCAGCGTAAAGGAGCAACCTTCTATGCGGTTTCTATTTCCGTTTGCCATGTATGTAAGTGTATCTTGAGCGGTATTGATACCACAATGACCGTTTCCACAATGATGCACGGAGAATACGGCATTGATGACGTTTGCTTGAGTCTTCTCAACGTTGTAGGTAATAAGGGTGTTCAAAGTAAGGTCATTCTTCCTATGACCGACGGCGAGATCGCTGCGTTACATAACAGTGCTAACTGCCTGAAGAATATCATCAACAACGTTAAGTTTTAATTTTCAGTAATAAATGAAAGGACATATAGATTATGGATTACCGTATTGAACATGACTCCATGGGTGAGGTTAAGGTTCCCTGCGACCGCTATTGGGCGGCTCAGACACAGAGAAGCCACGAGAATTTTGAGATCGGTGTCGGCATCGAAACCATGCCCCGTGAGATAGTACATGCCTTCGGAATACTCAAGAAGGCGGCGGCTATGGCAAATAATGCCCTTAAGCCTGAAAAGATGACAGACGAAAAGCTCGGAGCTATCTCCGCTGCTTGCGATGAGGTTATGGCATTCAAGCTTATTGACCATTTTCCTCTCGTGGTATGGCAAACAGGAAGCGGCACACAGTCTAATATGAACTCTAACGAGGTTATCGCTAACCGCGGTAACGAGATTCTCGGCAAGAAGCTCCTTCACCCCAATGATGACGTAAACATGAGCCAGTCCTCCAACGACACCTTCCCCACAGCTATGCATATTGCGGCTGTGCTTGTACTTGAGGATAAGCTTATTCCCGCAGTAGAAACACTTATCGAAACCTTCAAGCGTCTTGAAGCAGAGAACGAAGGTATTGTTAAGAGCGGCAGAACACATCTTCAGGATGCTACCCCCATCACCTTCAGTCAGGAGATCAGCGGCTGGAGAAGCTCTCTTGAAAGAGACGTAGAGCTTATCCGCCTTGCAGTAACTCCTCTTCACGAGCTTGCTCTCGGAGGTACCGCTGTAGGTACGGGACTTAACACACCCAAGGGCTTTGACACAACTGTTGCAGAAAAGGTTTCCGAGATCACAGGCAAGCCTTTCGTTACAGCGGGTAATAAGTTCCACGCTCTTACATCCAAGGATGAGCTTGTATTTGCTCACGGTGCAATAAAGGCACTTGCGGCTGATATGATGAAGATAGCGAATGACGTTCGTTGGCTTGCATCCGGTCCCCGTGACGGTCTCGGCGAGATCTTTATTCCCGAAAACGAGCCCGGCTCCTCTATCATGCCCGGTAAGGTAAATCCCACTCAGTGTGAGGCGGTTACCATGGTAGCAGTACAGGTTATGGGTAACGACGTTGCCGTTTCAATGGCGGCTTCCCAGGGTAACTTTGAGCTTAACGTGTTCATGCCCGTATGTATATACAATTTCCTTCAGTCTGCGAGACTTATGGCGGAGGCTATCTTATCCTTCAACAAGAACTGCGCCGTAGGTATCAAGGCTAACAAGGAAAAGATGCATCATAACCTCCATAACTCTCTTATGCTGGTTACAGCTCTTAATCCCTATATCGGTTATGAAAATGCCGCAAAGACAGCAAAGAAGGCATTCAAGGATAATATATCTCTTAAGGAAGCCTGCGTGGAGCTCGGTTTCCTGACCGCAGAAAGATTTGACGAGATATTCCATCCCGAAGAGATGGTTTGATTCAGGCGACAGTCTGTATAAATGCAAATAAATTTTCATTATAGATAAGTAATGGAGGTAATTTAATGAAGGTAAGTTATTTCCCCGGTTGTACCTTAAAGAACAAGGCAAAGGATCTTGACGAGTACGCTCGCAAGTGTGCCGAGCTTCTCGGTGTAACTCTGGAAGAGATAGAAAATTGGCAGTGCTGCGGCGGTGTGTTCACCACCTCCAAGGACGAGGTTGCTACCAAGCTTTCCTCTGTTCGTGCATTGAAGGATGCAAAGAGCAAGGAACAGCCCCTTGTTAGCGTATGCTCCGCTTGCCACAACGTAATTAAGCAGACTAACCATGCTATGCAGACCGACAGCGAGTTTGCAGATAAGGTTAACAGATATATGGCAGACGAAGAGCCCTATGACGGTGAGACCGAGGTTCTTCACTACCTTGAGCTTTTAAGAGATAAGGTTGGATTTGATAAGGTTAAGGAAGCGGTAGTTAATTCCTTAAAGGGTAAGAAGATCGCCGCATATTACGGATGTCTTCTTCTTCGTCCCAACTCTGTAATGCGTATGGACGATCCCGAAAATCCCACCATCATGGAAGAGCTCATTTCCGCTATGGGTGCAACTCCCGTTGTTTACGGTATGCGTAACGAGTGTTGCGGCGGCTACATCGCTCTTGAAAGCCCCGAGCTTGCAAAGAAAAAGAGTAATGCCGTTGTTGCCAACGCAAAGGCACAGGGTGCTGATATGATAATCACAGCTTGTCCTCTCTGCCGTTACAATCTCGAAAAGAACGGCGCTGATATTCCCGTAGTTTATTTCACAGAGCTTTTAGCGCAGGCTCTCGGTGTTAAGGAGGCAGAAAATGAATAAGAACGATCTCCTTCGCGAAGAAATAATCCGCCGCAGCGGTGTGAACCCCAAGAAGTGCATGAAATGCGGTAAGTGCTCGGGCACATGTCCCGCATATGATGAAATGGAATTTCATCCCCATCAGTTTGCGAGCATGATCGATTCGGGTGACATTCAGCCCCTTATCGATTCCGAGTCCGTATATAAATGTCTTTCCTGCTTTGCTTGCGTAGAGAGATGCCCCAGAGGTGTTGAACCCGCTAAGCTTATCGAAGCAGTAAGACTTTCTGTTATCCGCGAAAAGGGTAACAACCGCATGACACCCAATGACATTCCCGAAAAGGTTGATGAAGAAACTCCTCAGCAGCTTCTTGTCAGCGCATTCAGAAAATACACAAAGTAAGGAGGAATAAGCAATGCAGAGAATTGGCGTATTTGTTTGCTGGTGCGGCAGTAACATCGCAGGTACTGTTGACGTTAAGGCTGTTGCCGAAGCAATTAAGAGCGAACCCGGTGTAGTTTATTCCACCGATTATCAGTATATGTGCTCTCAGGCAGGTCAGAACATGATCATCGAGTCTGTTAAGGAGCATAACCTTACAGGACTTGTTATCTGTTCCTGCTCTCCCCGTATGCACGAGGCGACCTTCCGTAAGACCGCGGCTGCCGCAGGTCTCAACCCCTACATGGTAGAGATCGCAAACATCCGTGAGCAGTGCTCCTGGGTACATAAGGAAATGCCTGTAGGTACTGAGAAGGCTATAATTCTTGCTAAGGCGGCGGTAGCTAAGGTCAACCTTAACACACCCCTTACTCCCGGAGAATCCCCCGTTACCAAGAGAGCTCTTGTTATCGGCGGCGGTATTGCAGGTATCCAAACTGCACTTGATATCGCTGATGCAGGCTTCCCCGTAGATATCGTTGAGACCAAGCCTACCATAGGCGGTAAGATGGCTCAGCTTGATAAAACCTTCCCCACCCTTGACTGTGCGGCTTGTATCCTCACACCTAAGATGGTTGACGTTGCTCAGCACGAGAAGATAAGGATCTTCTCCTACAGCGAGGTAACCGAGGTTAAGGGCTTCGTAGGTAATTTTGACGTTACCATTAAGAGAAAGGCAAGATTCGTTGACGAGACAAAGTGTACCGGCTGCGGAGACTGCGTTGATAAATGCCCCATGAAGAAGAATCCCAACGAGTTCAATATGGGTATGGACAACCGTTCCGCTATCTACATCCCCTTCGCACAGGCAGTTCCGAAGGTTGCGACCATTGATGCAGGCGCTTGTACAATGCTCAAGAAGGGCAAGTGCGGACTTTGCTCCAAGGTTTGCGGAGCAGGCGCTATCGACTATACTCAGAAGGACGAATTTGTTTCCGAAAAGTACGGTGCAATAGTAGTTGCAACAGGCTTCAACGTTATCAACCTTGATAAGTTTGATGAATATGCTTATAACCAGTCCAAGGACGTTATCACATCCCTTGAATTTGAAAGACTTACAAACGCTGCAGGTCCTACTGCAGGTAAGCTCCTTCGTCCCTCCGACGGTAAGCATCCCCATAAGATAGTATTTGTACAGTGTGTCGGCTCCAGATGTGAAAACTGCGCAGAGAAGGGCAAGGAATACTGCTCCAAGATCTGCTGTATGTACACTGCAAAGCACGCAATGCTTACAAGAGATAAGTATCCCGATACCGACGTTACCGTATTTACCATCGACGTACGTACTCCCGGTAAGAACTTTGACGAGTTCTACCGCCGTGCGGTTGAAGAATTCGGTGTTAAGTATGTTAAGGGTATGGTTGGTAAGATAGTTCCCGAGGGCGATGTTCTCAAGGTGCAGGCTTCCGACCTTATCAGTAACAAGCAGCTCCATATCGACGCTGATCTCGTTGTATTGGCGGCGGCAATCGAGCCTGATAAGTCTGCAAGACCTCTTGCAACGATGCTCACCGCAAGTATGGATACAAACGATTTCTTCACAGAAGCACATCCCAAGCTCCGTCCCGTAGAAAGCCCCACAGCAGGCGTATATCTTTCGGGTGCGTGCCAGGGTCCCAAGGATATTCCCGAAACGGTATCCCAGGCAGGTGCTGCGGCCTCCAAGGTCATCGGACTTCTCTGCAAGGATAAGCTCGTAGGCAATCCCTGTGTTGCAAGCTCCAACGAGCTTATGTGTAACGGCTGTTCTTCCTGTGAAAGAGTATGTCCTTACGGTGCTATCACATATTCCGATAAGGAATTCCGTATGCCCGACAGAACAACAAAGATTCGCCGCGTAGCATCTGTAAATCCTGCAGTATGTCAGGGTTGCGGTGCTTGTACCGTAGCTTGTCCCAGCGGTGCAATGGATCTTCGCGGCTTTGCAAACGATCAGATCATGGCGGAGGTAGATGCAATATGCAAGTAAAAGAATATAAGCCCCTTATCGTGGCATTCTGCTGTAACTGGTGTTCCTATGCAGGCGCTGACCTTGCAGGTAACAACCGTTTGAACTATCCTGCGGACGTTAAGATAATCCGCGTACCCTGCTCCTGCCGTGTAAACCCCATGTTTATACTCCGTGCCTTCCAGAGAGGTGCGGACGGAGTGATCCTCTGCGGTTGTCATCCCGGTGACTGCCACTATACATCCGGTAACTATTATACCCGCCGCCGTATGGCAATGCTCTTCTCAATGCTCGATTACCTCGGCATTGAAAGAGAGCGTACCCGTGTTGAATGGGTATCCGCGGCAGAAGGTGCAAAGTTTGCCGCTACAATGAACGATTTCGTAGAGAAGGTAACAGCTCTCGGCGAGAATAAGAGATTGGAGGACTTAAGATGCAAAAGATAAGGCGTGATCAGTTGCTTGACAGAGCAATAAGCCTCCTTTCCGACGGTACCGTAAATTCTGTTCTCGGCTGGCAGAAGGGTGAGTTTGACTATGACGTTACTCCCCATATCTTCAGGACCGAGGATGAATTAAAGGAAGGCTTTGTATGGAATGACTTCTGCTATTCCAACTTCTCCAAGTACCTTGTTGCAAAAACAGACCGTATCGAGGGCAGAATGCTTGTGTTCTTAAAGCCCTGTGATACATACAGCTTTAACCAGCTTTTAACCGAGCACCGCTTTGACCGCGAAAAGGTTTATGCTGTCGGTGTATCCTGTGAAGGCATGGTTGACGTAAATAAGCTTAAGGCAAAGGCTGACGGCATTTCTTGTGTGGAATGCGTTGAAGGCGGTCTTGAGGTTACTACCATCTATGATGACGAAGCAGTATTCGTAGATGCAAAGGATGTTCTTCTTGAAAGATGTCTTAACTGCAAGAGCAAGAAGCACGTTGCTTATGACGAGCTCATCGGTGAGGAAGGAGAGATAATCGATTCCGCACGCTTCGATGAGGTTGCAAAGCTTGAGGCTATGACTCCCGACCAGCGATTTGCTTTCTGGCAGAATGAGCTCTCCAAGTGTATCCGTTGTAACGCTTGCCGTGATGCTTGCCCTGCCTGCACCTGCGAGACCTGCGTATTCAACAACTCCAATTCCGGTGTTGAAAATAAGGCTCCCGTAAACTCATTTGAGGAGCAGATGTTCCACATTATCAGAGCGTACCACGTAGCCGGAAGATGTACAGACTGCGGCGAATGCTCCAGAGTATGTCCTCAGAATATTCCCCTTCATCTTCTCAACCGTAAGTTCATTAAGGAAATGAACGAGTGCTACGGTGAGTATCAGGCGGGCGAAGAGATTGGTATGAGAGCTCCCCTTGTTAACTATACTCTCGACGATATGGAAGCCGATGAAGTTCTTAATAGGAGGGGTGAAGATGCTTAAGTGTTCTCTTAATAAAATGAATCTCGTCTTTGCCGAGATAGCAAAGGCTAATACCTTATATCTTCCCACGGATCAGAATGACGGCAGTGCCAAGTTCACCAAGTGGGAGGAGGGAAGTGTATGGAGCAATGCTCTCAATACAGTAAGAAGCCCTAAGGACTTCTTCTTCCCCCAGACCGAAGACCTTATGGAATTTAAGGTTGAAGGTAAAAACATTGAACTTACCGATATCAGACGCGAATCCGAGGATTTCGTTATCTTCGGTGTAAGAGCTTGTGACGTAAAGAGCTTTGAAGTGCTTGACCGTGTATTTCTGGTCGATCCCGTAGATAGCTTCTACGCTTCCCGCCGCGAGCACGGTATCATCGTAGCTCTCGCTTGTACCAGGCCCTCCGAGACCTGCTTCTGCACAACCTTCGGTATTGACTGCACAAATCCTGCAGGCGATATATCCGTTTGGAAAACAGAAACAGAGCTCTATTGGCAGGCTAACACAGAAAAGGGTAAAAAGCTCCTTGCTTCTATCTCTGCACTTACCGAGGAGGGTGATGCGGCAGAGGTGGATGCACAGAAGGAAAAGACTGCAGCTGTTATGAAGAAGCTTCCCCTGGCCGACCTTACAACCGACGGCTTCGGCGCAGGTAAGACCATGGAGCTATTCAACGATCCCGCATGGGACGAAATGAGCCAGACCTGTCTCGGCTGCGGTACCTGTACCTTCGTATGTCCCACCTGTCAGTGCTATGACATCAAGGATTTTGATACCGGTAACGGTATAATCAGATACAGATGCTGGGATTCCTGCATGTATTCCGAATTTACAAAAATGGCTCACGGTAACAACCGTCTTACCCAGAAGGAACGTTTCCGTCAGCGTTTTATGCACAAGCTTGTATATTATCCCGAAAACAATGACGGACTTTACAGCTGTGTAGGTTGCGGCAGATGCCTTGCAAAGTGTCCCATTTCAATGAATATTGCGAAAGTAATGAAAAAGATCGGAGGGGAAAAGAAATGAATAGAGAAGAGACCTTGATCCCTAAGATCGGTGTCATCACAGACGTTCGTATCGATACACCCGATATTAAAACCTTCCGCGTAGTAACTCCTGACGGTAAGAAGGCTTTTGACCACCGTCCCGGTCAGTGTGCTATGCTCTCCATCCCCGGTGTAGGCGAGGCTATGTTCTCGATAACAAGCTCTCCCACAAACGAGGAATATATGGAATTTTCCATCAAGAAGTGCGGTTGTGTTACCGAATGGCTCCATGCGGCAGAGGTTGGTCAGCAGATCACCATCCGCGGTCCCTACGGGAATCCTTTCCCTGTAGATGACGTGTTTGCAGGTAACAATATGCTCTTTATTGCAGGCGGTGTCGGTCTTGCACCTCTTCGCTCTGTAATTAACTATTGCCGTCACTACCGTGACCGTTACGGCAAGATAGATATCGTTTACGGTTCCAGAAGCAAGGAAGACCTCCTTGACTATAAGGAGATCATAGAGGAATGGACAAAGGATACAAATGTTGACGTTCATCTTACCATCGACCGTGAACAGCCCGAATGGGACGGACACGTGGGCTTCGTTCCCAACTACGTAAAGGAGCTTGGCTTTGATACAGACAGAATCGCGGTTCTCTGCGGTCCTCCCATCATGATCAAGTTTACCCTTGAGGGGCTGAGATCCCTCGGCTTTGAGACCACACAGGTCTATACCACTCTCGAGCTTCGTATGAAGTGCGGTGTAGGTAAGTGCGGAAGATGTAACGTTGGTTCCAAGTACGTATGTAAGGACGGACCCGTATTCCGCTTTGACGAAATAGATGAATTGCCTGACGAATATTAATTGAAGAGAAAGATTGGTGAATAAAATGGAAAAGATGGTTAATATTTTTCTTTTCGGTAAGAAATATGAAGTGCCCTCTAACCTGACCATTATGTCAGCTATGGAATATGCAGGTTACCAGCTCGTACGCGGATGCGGATGCCGTAACGGCTTCTGCGGTGCCTGCGCCACCATATACCGTATCAAGGGAGAGACCGAGCTCAAGGCTTGCCTCGCTTGCCAGACAACTGTTGAAGATAATATGTACATTGCTACTCTTCCTTTCTTCCCCCTTGTTAAGCAGCCCTACGATATCGAAAAGATCAGTACAAACGAAACTGTTATGATGCAGCTCTACCCCGAAATTTATGCTTGTGTAGGCTGTAACGCTTGTACTAAGGCTTGTACTCAGAGTCTTAACGTAATGCAGTATATCGCATACGCTCAGCGCGGTGATTTTGAGGCTTGTGCCGAGGAATCCTTCGACTGCGTAATGTGCGGCGTATGCTCATCCCGTTGTCCTGCAGGTATCTCTCATCCCCAGGTTGCTATGCTTGCCCGCCGTATCAACGGTAAGTACCTTGCTCCCGGATGCGGACATCTTGAGGACAGAGTAAAAGAAATCAAAGACGGTGATTTCAATGAGCTTATAGAAGCACTTATGCAGAAGCCCATTGAGGAGCTCAAGGAGCTCTACAACACCCGTGAGATAGAGAAATAAGGAGGGAAAAGAAAATGTATTCTGAATACTATCAGGAATCGCTCGCGGCAGTTGCGGCGGCAAGAGCAGAAAATATTGCTATGGAGCCTGCAAGAATGACTGCAGAGCAGAAGGAGACCCTTCTTAAGACATATCATCCCGACTACCGTGAGGATCAGTTCTCTGAACTCAAGGTAGGTCCCAATAAGGGCGATAAGGTACCCCATGAGCTTTGTGCAATGCTCGAGGCTCATTCCAGAATCACTGCAGATTCTGTAGATCTTACAAAGCCCGATTATGACGTTGACGTTCTTGTGATCGGCGGCGGCGGTGCAGGTACATCTGCGGCTATCGAGGCTCATGAGGCAGGCGCTGACGTTATGATCGTTACCAAGCTCCGTATGGGTGATGCCAACACCATGATGGCTGAGGGAGGCATCCAGGCGGCAGATAAGCCTAACGATTCCCCCGCTATCCACTTTGTTGATGCTTTCGGCGGCGGTCACTTCGCAGCTAAGAGAGATCTTTTGGCTAAGCTCGTTTGCGATGCTCCCGAAGCTATCCAGTGGCTTTCCAACCTCGGTGTTGAATTCGATAAGGAAGCAGACGGTACTATGGTGACCACCCACGGCGGCGGTACATCCAGAAAGCGTATGCACGCGGCAAAGGACTATTCCGGCGCTGAGATCATGAGAACTCTTCGTGACGAAGTTCTCAACAGAGGTATTAACGTTGTAGATTTCACATCTGCTATCGAGCTTATCCTTGACGATAATGGCAGAGCTGCAGGTGCGGTTCTTATGAACATGGAAACAAAGGATCTTCTTGTTGCCAAGGCAAAGACCGTTGTTATCGCAACAGGCGGTGCAGGCCGTATGCATTACCAGGGCTTCCCCACCTCCAACCACTACGGTGCAACCGCTGACGGTCTTGTGCTCGGTTACCGTGCAGGCGCTAAGCTCCTTTATGCAGAAACTCTTCAGTACCATCCTACAGGTGCCGCTCATCCCGAGCAGATCTTCGGTGCTCTTGTAACAGAGAAGGTTCGTTCTCTCGGTGCAAAGCTCGTTAATAAGGACGGTAAGGTGTTCATGCATCCCCTTGAAACCCGTGACGTAACTGCGGCTTCTATCATCCGCGAGTGCTCCGACCGTGAAAACGGTGTTGATGCAGGTAACGGTAAGGCGGTATGGCTTGATACTCCCATGATCGAGGCTATCGGAGGGGAAGGAACGATCGAAAAGAGAATTCCCGCAATGATGCGTATGTACATGGCTTACGGCATCGATATCCGAAAAGAGCCTATCCTCGTTTATCCCACACTTCACTACCAGAACGGCGGTCTTGATATCAACGTAAACGGCATGACCACAAACGTTGAAAACCTCTTCGTTGCAGGTGAAGCTGTCGGCGGTATTCACGGTAAGAACCGTCTTATGGGTAACTCCCTCCTTGATATTATCGTATTCGGACGTAACGCAGGTATAAATGCGGCAAAGGCTGCAAAGAATACCGAGGTAGGTGCTCTCAGCCTTGACCACGTTACAAAGTTTGAGGCAGAGCTTAAGGATGCAGGCATTGAGACCGATGCAGTATCTCCCAAGCTTCTTCCTAACTATACTAAGCAGAAGAATATCTAATCGGAGGCAATAGACAATGGAATTATTCGGTGGTGTTATCCCGATTAAAGAAATAACTTTCTTACTTTTCTGTCTGTTCGGCATTCTTTTTGTCGGATATGCACTTGGACGTATAACCATAAAGGGTGTATCCCTTGGTGACGCAGGTGTTTTCATCGTTGCCCTTGTTTTCGGCGCATTGCTTTTCACCCCTCTTTCAAAGCAGCTTTCTATTACTGTTACTGCGGCCAACGGCTCTGAGGTTACTGCGGAATATATCAAAAAGGCACTTAAGGTAATCGAAAGTCTCGGTCTTATCCTGTTTGTTACCAGCGTAGGATTTATTGCAGGACCTAAATTCTTTGCGAATATGAAAAAGAATTTCAAAAACTACGTTGTTTTAGGTCTTGTTATTATCCTTGCGGGCGGTCTTGCTGCTGTTGGATGCATTTATATAGGTGAAGCTGTCGGCTTTGGCTCCGGCGCGGAAAACCGTCAGGAGTTTGTAGCAATGATCGTAGGTCTCCTTTCCGGCTCTCTTACTTCTACTCCTGCATTTAGTGCGGCAAAGCAGACTGTAGCAGAGGTAGCGGCTAACGATGCAGTTGCCGAGCGTCTCGAGGATATCGTTTCTGTAGGTCACGGTATTTCCTATATTTTCGGTGTTATCGGTGTAGTTCTCTTTGTTCAGCTCGTACCTAAAATTATGAAGGCTGATATGGAGAAGGAAAGAGCACTTATCGCTATTGCTCCCTCCGATAAAGGCGAAAAGGTAAAGAAGGTCGTTAAGCTCCTTCATCTTGATCATATGGGTATAGCGGCATTTTCCCTTGCAGCTATCCTCGGTACTTTTGTTGGCGCGATCAAGGTTCCCATGAGTAATAAGGGCCTTGACGGAACCTGCTTCTCACTTACAACTACAGGCGGATGCCTTTTAGTGGCTCTTATTATCGGTCACTTCGGCAGAATTGGTAAGATAAGCCTTATGCCTGCAGATACAACACTTAAGCTCTTCCGTGAGCTTGGTCTTGTGCTCTTCCTTGCAGGTGCAGGTATTGCAGGCGGTGCTGAATTTGTTAACTGCTTTGACCCCATGTATTTTGTATATGGTATTATCATGACAATAGTTCCCATGATAATCGGATTTTTCTTCGCAAAGTACCTGTTAAAGCTCAGCCTTCTCAACAACCTCGGTTCTCTTACCGGCGGTATGACCTCTACCCCTGCTCTCGGTACTCTTATCGGCACTGCAGGAACAGAGGACGTGGCTGCAGCATACGCGGCAACATATCCTATTTCGCTCATCGCAGTAGTGCTTGTTTCACAGTTTATAATAATATTATTCTAATAAAAAAGGGGCTGTTTCAAATGCGATTATTTCGCATTTGAGACAGCCTTTTTTGTTAGTAGCTTTTTTCATTTGATATCTTAATACTGCTGCCGCAATTCGGGCAGTAATTATCGTATGGTCCGGGTCTTCCGCATTTCTTACACCAGAAGGGAATATCGGGCTGACCGTTTATAAATATCTGTTCACAGCTTTCGCATTTGAGGTTTTCTTTGTTCTGTTCTTTGTTACAAACAGGACAGACAATATTTCCGTTTGAATTTACCGATACCTTTAAAGGAATATTTTTTGCTTTTTCGGGATCATAACCGCAAAAAGCACAAGGGTACTTGGTTATCAACGTGTTGCATTTGTCACATCTCCATGTGTGTGTGCCTTTTATAACATCCTTTTCGGGGTTAAATGGTGCTTTTGGAGGGTTTGAATTGAAAATTTGACCGCACGATTCGCATTTACCTCTGCCTTTAGGCATTTTTTGACCGCATACGGGACACTCAATTTCTCCCGATAGTTTTTCGATAGGTTTCATCGGCTTTTTTGAATCTTCAATATTTGAATTGAATTTTGTAACAAGGCCTTTTGTATGCTTTTCGATTCTTTCAAGCTTATCTATAAGCTCTCCGAATCCGTAAAGAAGCCATGAAGCAACAAAAGCTATTACAGGACCGAAAAGCAGAGTCAGTAACCCTGCAAGGGGAGCATAGTCAAATATCATAACAATGCCTGCGATAACTGCAGTTACTGCTTCAACGATGAAGGAAACTGCCGCAAGCGTTTTTATCTTGATTCCGATATTTTCATAAAGAAATGACAGCATTTTTATTTTCCTCTATTCCTTTATAGCTCTTGCTTCGGTATAATAACGTTTACTTTCAGCTTCGCCCATGGAAAATGTCTTTCTCGGCAACGCGCCCTTTTCGCATACGAAGGGGAAGAGCTCGCTCTTATCCATGCCGTCAAAGATAAGACCTACACGGTTTTCTGCATCTGCAAGAGCAAGAGTGCTGCCGACACCGTGAATATAGTCACATTCCGCTTCGGAATGCTTTGCAAGATAGGCATCGATGAAGGGCTGGAGTGAGCCAACCGTCAAGCCGCTTGTATGTACCTCACCCTTGGAATCCTTGGTGTACCATTCTATAGTCTTTGAGCCTTCGGTAAATGTTTTTGAAAGCTCCTTTATAAAATCCTCTGTATCAACATTGAAAATAACACGGTAAATAGGCTCAAACTCAAGGGCTTCGTCATGAATATTTACTATTTCGGTCAAAGCATACTTGTTTAAAGAATTGGGTTCGTTATTATAACAGGTCTTCGCGGTAGCAAGGGAGTGATTGCCGTCGCCGACGGCAAAAAGCAGAGGGTCATCTCCGCCCTTATCCATAAGAGCCTCAAGCTTTGAAAGGATATTCTTTTGTATATTCTCGGGAATAAGAGAGCCTTTTAAATGTCCGCCTCCCTGCATAAGCTCGAAATCGTAAAGAACGGTAAGCTCCATATTCTTTAAGGGCTCGATAACGGTTTTTTCGATATCGTCGATAAGAAGCATAACGTGGGGTAATTCAAGGGGCGCGTCCTTTCTTATCTCAACTCTCGGAGGTATTCTTTCAAGAACTGTGCCCTCTGTTGCACGTATAAGAGATCTTGAGCCCTTTGAAAAATCATATTCATCAAGATCCACAGCACCTACTATACCGTATCTTACCTTACCTGCGGGAAGGGTACGTTCAACGAATATCATTGCGTTTTTGTATTCGTTAAATACACCTTCCTTTAAATACTGAGCCATGCTGTCGTTTATACCCTTTATTTTTTCGCTGTTATCCTTGGAAAGATATGCTTCGGGTAAAACTAAATTATAGGTTGATCTTACACCCTTAGTTATTTTCTCGGTCTCTGCCCAGTAATGGGGCTCGCTTGTGAACTGGTCGCAGGCAACGACCGACCATTTTTCAAAATCATTTTTAGGCAGAAGTATGTCCGCCGAATAAAATCCGCATCTGTTCATATATAGATTCCTTTCGAAATAATAACTAATTTTACCACATTCAAAAAAACTTTTCAAGATAGAATGAAAAGTTTATTGACACAAAAGGGAATATATTGTAGAATTATATTGTCAGGAGGGATACTGTGAAAAGATTTGTTTATTTTATTTTGATTATAAGTATGATAATGACCTCAACGGCGTTCTTTTCGAATGCCGAGGATTTTGACTATAGATCTATCGCTTCGGAAAACGAATGGAAGCTGTTGAATATGATCAATGCTTTAAGGCAAAAAAACGGAAAAGAGCCTTTAAGTATGGCTGTATCTCTGCAGGATGCCTGTGATATCCGTTCGGGCGAGCTTCTTGATTCTCTTTCTCATTACCGTCCCGGTAATAAAAAGTGGTTTACCGTTCTTGAAGAAAAGAAGATAGAGCACGATTCCGAAAGTATTGAGATCATCGCCGCAAATTTTGACGATCCCGAAACCTTTGCCGCGTCACTTTTTTCTTCCCCTGCGGAATGCAAAAAGCTGCTTTCCGATATTTCGCATATCGGTATAGGATACAGTACAGCCGAAGGTAAGGAAAACTCATCTTCATACTGCATTATAGGTATCAGATGCAGCGAATATACCTCCCTTACAGCCTGCAATAATGAAAATATCCATCTTAACTACGGTGATGCGGTTGATAACATCAACGTTGATCTAAAGTGCGGATGTATTCACGGCTTTTCTTATCTTAACGTAAGCAGTGCTATGATAAAGGGATATGACCCCCAAAAGAACGGAACGAACGCTCTTGAAATAGTATATTCCGGCAATAACGTTCCCTTTAACGTAATAGTCGATTATAACGATTCTCCTATGGGAACCTGGTATTACGATGCAATACTTTACTGTACCGATAAGGGTTATTTCACCGGTGTGGGAAAGGGAAACTTTAACACAAACGGAAATATGACAAGAGAAATGTTCGTAACGGTGCTCGGCAGATTTGCCGGTATCGATACTTCACTATACGAAGGAATGATTAGCTTTAATGACGTAAAGACAGGTGAATGGTATTCGCCCTACGTTGAATGGGCTGCAAAGCATTCGATAGCCAGGGGCAACGGAAAGGGGAGCTTTAACGGAAAGAAGGCAATAACAAGACAGGAGATCTGTGTAATGCTCTGCAATTACATTGAAGGCTTTGATATAAATGTTCCTCAGAAGAATACTGCAAGTGTATTTGACGATAATTCTCTTATAGCAGATTGGGCTAATTATGAGGTCTATTTCTGTCAGACAAGAGGAATAATGTCGGGTAACGATAAGAATCAGTTTATGCCTCAAAATACGGCAACAAGAGCACAGGTTGCAGTTGTTTTTAAGAATTTTGATGATTGTATAAATGCTTGAAATGACAAATATACCTATTAAATAACGTAAATTTTGTCAAATATTTAAAAGTCTTTGAATAATTGCAAAAAGTGTTTGCAATTTTCAAAATATATGATACAATATAGTTGTATTTTATCAGAGGGAAAGGAATTTGATTGATGAGCGAAAATTTGCGCGGCGATTTAAGTGTAATAACCCTTAAGGGCGGAGAACATTTTGCAGAACAGGTAGATAGCTATCTTAAACAGTGGAGAGGCGGTAACGAAAGCTTTATAATCAAGCCTGACTGGCCCCGTTTCGGTACAGGCGAAGGTAAGTGTGTGCTTCACGATTCTATGCGCGGCCACGACGTATATATTATCGCAGACGTGTTCAACTACGGAGTAAGATATAAGATGTACGGTGAATCGGTACCCATGAGTCCCGACGAACACTACCAGGATCTTAAGCGTCTTATATGTGCAATAGAGGGTAAAGCAAGCCGTGTATCCCTTATTATGCCCATGCTTTACGAGGGCAGGCAGCATAAGCGTACCATGCGTGAGTCCCTTGACTGTGCAACAGCACTTCAGGAGCTTACCCAGGTTGGTATTTCCAATATCATTACATTTGATGCTCACGACCCCAGAGTTCAGAATGCTATTCCCAACTATGGCTTTGATAACGTTCATCCTACATACCAGATGATCAAGGCTCTTATAGCGGAATATTCAGATATATCACTCAAGAAAGAAAATCTTATGATAGTTTCTCCCGACGAGGGTGCAATGTCAAGATGTATGTACTATTCCTCGGTACTCGGTCTTGATCTCGGTGTGTTCTATAAGAGAAGAAACTATTCCATCGTTGTTGACGGACGCAACCCCATAGAGGCTCACGAATATCTCGGCAGAAGCGTTAAGGGTAAGGATATCATAGTTGTTGACGATATGATCTCATCCGGAGAATCAATGTTTGAGGTTGCAAGCAAGCTTAAGGAAAGAGGCGCAAAGCGCGTATTTATCTTTACCACCTTCGGTCTTTTCTGCAACGGTCTCGACCGTTTCGACGAAATGCACACGCAGGGAGTATTTGATAAGGTATTCACTACCAACCTTGTTTACGGTACCGAAGAGCTTAAGGCAAGACCCTGGTATCATGAGGTTAATATGTGTAAATACGTTGCACTTCTTATCGATACTCTTAATCATGATAAGTCTATCAGCCCCTTACTCAAGCCTGTTGACCGTATCAATAAGCTCCTTTCCAAGCTTCCTGCAGATAAAAGAAATTAACATGAGGACACCTTCGGGTGTCCTCAGCTTGTCGATAAACTTATCGACAAGCTGGCAGACTTTGAAAAGCGAAGGTATGTGAACCCCCAAAACTCGGCAAGCTCGTTTCGGGGAACCCCATAGTTTTCGTGAAAAGTCTCCGTAGGCTTACTATG
>SVQZ01000035.1 GCA_015065105.1 Oscillospiraceae bacterium
GCGGCTTAAGCCTTGATCAGTCACTGTGCTATGACATAGACGGATATGAGATACGTGATCTGATCCATACAGATTCACCCATAAATCTTTGTAATATGACTGTTTTTGAGGAGCCTAATACCGATTACATCAATTACCATGATGAAAATGCTGTGGAGGGCCTCTTGTACCGTGATATTAAAATTCATTCGGATAAGGATCACCCTCATTATAAGCCGGGAGAATTGGTGAAAACAACAGGTACTACAAGTACGTGTTTGATTCCGTGTAGTCAAAATACAACCATTGAGGTTAAAAATATTACGTTTGTCGATAAAGGTAGCACTAATAGAATTGCTTATTATGGGCAAGGTGGTGGTTGTGTTGCTGTTATGCCATATAAGTTTTTTAATAATGATTATACGAGCTACGAACCTGTTACGGATGGCGAATACAAATTTACGGTTAAAAAAGATAATGTGAAAAGTATTCGTTTTTGCTGTGATAATGATAATATAGGGACTAAACCTACCGTTATTGTTCGCAATATAGTTAATGATGAGGATGTAATAAATACTATACACCTCAAAGACGGTTATTTAAAGGATCGTACATACGTTAAAGCGCAGTATATATACGGTTTGGAAAAATACATTGAAGATTATTTGAATGAAAATCCACGATCAGAAACACCTTCTGAAAGTATTAACGAATAGTCAAAAGAGTAAAGAGGATCATACGATCCTCTTTATTATATTATATCAAGATTCATGAACTAATCGTAAAACTCTTTTCTCATCCGTAAATATCGGAAGGTTCATAATAACGATAAGAATATTCTGTATGCTCGATTATATACTGTTCCGCATAAGACCCCTTAACCACCATAAAAACTACATCGTCATATATACTAGTAATACCGAAGTTCCAAACATCCAATCCACCGTGAACTATATGCACAACCGATTCAGGGATATAGATATAATCTGCGAATGCATATTCAAATGCACAGGATGCTATAGTTTTTATTCCGTCCCTTATGATACAAGTTCCTAAATAAGACTTTGTGTCTATTAAGAACTCTTCCAGATACAGAAGCTTATTTTCCCAATTGTCTTGATTGTTGTAATACCCTGTGCCGGAAAAGGCATATGCATCTATTTCCACAACCGAATCGGGTAAATCTATGTCATTAAGAGATGTACAATCGAGAAATGACTCCCATCCTATTAACTTTATATTGTTTCCAAAAACCACGTTTTTTAAATTGAGACACTTTTCAAAAACGCTATTATATATTTCTTCTACACCGTTTCCTAATATGACGCTTTCAAGATTTTCACATTTTTTAAAAGCACTGGATTTTATAATTCTTACATTTTCAGGGATAACGATTGAAGTGAGAGCGGTACATTCAAAAGCACAGTAATCTATTATTTCAAGGGTAGAAGGTAAAGTAACATTAACGAGAGAACTGCATTCATAAAATGCTTCTCTGCTTATTTTTGTTATTCCGGATTCTAAAGTTGCGGTTTTAATACTCATTTTATAATCATACCAAGGAATATCCTTATAATAATACTCATCCATCTCCCCCTCGCCGGAAATTGTGAGGGTACAGGTCTGCATATCATAAACCCAAGTGAGATTATCTCCGCAAACTCCTGTTACGTAGTAGTTATAGCTTTCATCGTTATATTGAACGCAGAAGGTATATGT
This sequence comes from Oscillospiraceae bacterium, assembly GCA_015065105.1. Taxonomy (GTDB): domain Bacteria; phylum Bacillota; class Clostridia; order Oscillospirales; family CAG-272; genus RGIG7300. Next base: position 1,699 of record SVQZ01000035.1, read on the forward strand.
TTCTCGGTCAAGTGCTACGGTATATGTATCTGAATTGAGAGTCTTTCCGCTTACCGCAACAGAACCGTTTGCTCTTTTGATATCGTATGAGCTTTCGTATTCACCTTTAACATAACGAAGAACCTTGAGGTCGGATAAATTACCAAAGGTTATGCTGTTACCGCCGTCACGGGTAACGGTGGGAGAGTTTTTTATTACGTCATATTTATAAAAATCACGTGTTCCGTCATTGTAGGTAACTACTATAGATACAAGTCCAGCCTTGGGAAATTGCAATACACAGGAATCTCCCCTTTTGCGAAGATTCTTTGCGCTGTGGGAGACGGAATCAGCTCCGTATTTTATATCCTTTTCGGTGTCATATTCACCGTAGGCATAGCGGATGGACTTTACGTCCTGAAGGTTATCTATCTTGAACTGCATACCCTTTTCGGTGACGGTGGAGGGAGCTTCGGGAAGCTCTGTGTCGATAATCTCATCATCCTCTCGTTGAACCGCAGTCTCGGCAATAACTACATCTTCTTCGATAACCTCTGATGCTTCGTCTGCATTTACGGTCATATTTACAGATAATGAGGAAAGAAGCATAATTATTGTAAGAGTTAAGGATAAGCCGCGTTTAAAGCCTTTCATTTGATATACCTCCAGAATACAATTTTTATTATTCCAATAGCATAATACCATATTATGGACGTAAAGTCAATTGATCATTTGTAACATTATGATATATATAGACTGATAATAAAAGCAGATGAAACAATGAATCTTAAGATTCCCTACCGTGGTGATCGCAAAGGCACACCCGGAATCAATATCGGTGTTGAGAATTTAATAAAATAAAGAAGGCTGATTTTCAACCTTCTTTTTAATGTATAGGAAATTGCTCCACTTCGGGCACTGAAGAAACAAGCTTATGTAAGGTTCACGCCCGATCATCGGTGCGCCCGGCGGCGCTTTTTAATATTATAGTTATAGGAAATTACTTTGCTTCGGGCATTGAAATAAAGCGGTTTTCAAAAGGCTTATGTCCGACTGTTACTGCGGCTCGGTGAACGCATTTTACTTCATCTTTTTCTGATATGCTACTCTCGGTGAGCCGTCTGCGAGATGAATTATTCCGCAGTAAACGAAGCCGTTTTTTTCAAGCATACGGCGCATTGCAAGGTTTTTCTCGTGGGTATCGCAACGGATATTCCTGATATTGTTTTTTCTTGCTATATCCTCGCAGCGGCGAACGATTGCACCGCCCAATCCGATTCCCTTGAAGCTGTTATCAACGCAGATCCGGTGGATGGATATGTAGGGAGAGGAATTGAGCCATTCTCCCTCATATATCTCATTATAGTCGGGTTCTTCGCCCATAAAGAGACCCGCACTTGCCATTACGGTATCTCCCTCACAAACTATATATCTGTTGCCCTCCTCTATATCCTTTCGGATAAGCTCACGGGAGGGATATCCGTTATCCCATTGACAGAAGCCTGCATCGTGCATATATTTCTGTGCCTGGGCTACTATCTCCATAATGCGGTCAAGATGGGAAAGCTCCGCCTTTTTAATATCAAGATTTGTAATACGGCTCATTTTAGCCCTTACGCGGTTTATGGAAAAGCCTTTCGCGGAAAAATTTGCCTCGTATTCGGTTACTATATTATCCTTTGCATATTCGCTGTTATGAAGATCGTAAGTAAGATCCTCCAGATCAAAGCCCATGTACTTAAATTCCTCAACCGAAAAATCAAACAGGGGGCGGTTATCTGTTTTGAATACTATCTCGCCGTTTGGGGAAAGGAGTCCTTTGTACATTTCAAGAAAGCCTCTGTAGGTAAGACGGCGTCTTGTATGCCCCGATTTGGGCCAGGGATCGCTGAAATTAAGATATATTCGTTCAAGCTCGTTTTCACGGAAAAATTCGGGCAGGGAAAGGGCATCGCCTATAATAAACTTAACGTTTGTAAGTCCGGCATCTCTGACCTTCTCCATTGCCATAAGGGCAACGTCTGATATTTTTTCTATGGCTATGTAATTTATCCCGGGATTTCTCTTTGCCGTTTCAAGAATGAACCTTCCCTTACCGCAGCCTATTTCAACGGTTATGGGAAAGGAGTCTATTTCCTCTCTTGAATTTAATAAAAGCTCGTTACACTCGGTCAAACGGGAAACCGAGTTCTTTTTTTTTCTCATTCTCATATTGAAATTTTTCGCTCCGTGTGATATACTAATAATATATATACCTATTATACTATAACAAAAGACAAAAATAAAGGGCTTTTGATAATTTATTTAAGGAGAAAATATATGGATAAGCAAAACTTTCTTGATATCCTTGAGCGAAAGCTTTCTGCATATCCCATTTCGGATGAGGATGTGAAAAAGCAGCTTTCGGATATGGAACGTTTTCTTGCGACAGTAAGTGACGAAGAGTTCGCAAACGAATCGCCCACCGAAGACGATATTGCTGATATAGCATTAAGCATTATTCAAAGATTTTATTCAAGAAATAAGAGAGAAACGGCTGTAAGCGAGAACGTTACGCAAGCTCCTGTTGAAGAAGCTGCCCGGGTACAGGAGGAAAGCGTTAATGAAGAGGCAGAAGAGTTAAAGAACGAGAACGAGCCTGCGCAAGAAGCTCCCGAAGCGCCCTTGGCGGAAGAGGAGGATGTTGACGTTCTTGATATTCTCGCAAAGGAGGCACAGGAGGAGCGCAAGGACAAGGAGACCTATGAGGAATTAAAGCGCCTTGCCATCGAGCGTGCTATTGCCGAACAGGACGAGATCATAACCAATAATATCGAAAATGATCCTATTGAGGATATCGTTGATCCCGCCGAGCGCCCCGATATAGCCTTTGATGAAACAGAGGCTATAAGTAATCCCGAAGAGGAGTCCCAAACACCCTATACCATAAGCGATGCCGATGATTTCTACGTTGATGAGGATGATATTGTATCGGTTGAGGAGTATGCAGAGGACTTTGAAATAAAAAAAGTAAAGCGTAAAAAGAAGAGAGAAAAGATCAAGGGAACACCGCTTTTCTGGGCTCTCACAGTACTTACCCTGCCTATTAGCGTTCCGATATTGGCTCTTATAGCCGCTCTTTTTGCTGCAGGATATCTTGCGGTTACCTTATTGATAGTCGGTTTCAGCGCGGCTATGATAGCTTGTGTTGCTATAGGCACTGCTCTTTCACTTGTGGGTGTGATATACGGTATTATCGAAGCTGTAAAGATCCCTGTTCTCGGCATATTCGAGGTAGGTATCGGTATTAGTATAGGCGGTGTAACCATACTTGTTGCCCTTCTCTTATACAATATTGCTATGAGATATCTTCCCATGCTTTACAAGCTTATAACACGTTTTGCAAGGTACGTTATTGAAAAAATAGCAGATCTTTTCTATAATATCAAGAAGGAGTGTGGCAGATAATGAAATCAAGATCTTTAATCTTTATTATTATTGCTGCCGTGCTTATCGTTGCGGGTATTATTACCTGTATAGTTTGCGGCTCTCTCGCAAAATCAAAAAACATCGCTCTTTTGAGTGATACCGTTGATAAGGACGGTAATGCGATAAACTCGGATAATATCGACGAGTACGGTCTGACAGCTCTCAATATCGACGTTGAGGATATCGATATTAATATTATCGGTACAAAGGGCAAATCTTATGTGGAATTTGTTAATTTAAATCCTGCAAGCTACGATTACACCGTTTCGGGATATAAAATGACGGTCAAGACAGTAGATCCCTTTGATATCGGATCTCTTATTAAGATAAGAAAGAACGGCTCGGGATTTTCGGGTCTTCGCAGTTATCTCTTCTTAAATAAGTATAAGGACGAGACCTCAAAGATCAATATTTACGTATCGGAAAAAACTGTATTAAACGAGATATCCTTGAAGACGGTTAACGGTAACATCAGCGTTAAAAACATGAAAAACGACTGTCTTTACACTCTTAACGTAAAGAAGGGAGACCTTCTGATCTCGGGTGTTGAGACCATGCTTGAGACTAAGGTTAAAGTGAAGGACGGCGAATACACCGTTTCCTCCTCTTCTCTTGAAAAGAATGATTTCAACGTTGACGGCGGTAACGTTTTCTTTAAGGAATGCGGGCTTTGTCAGTATTATATAACCTGCGATAACGGAAGCATCTATTTCGACGATGCAGATCAGGGAAGCAGTGTTGAGGGAAGAAAATACCCCAAGAAGATAGTTACAGACCTTCTTGACGATGCTTCCGGAGAAGAAAATGACGATGAGGCAAATACAGAAGAAAAGACCGAAGAGCTTGAAACAGAGGTTGAGGATAATGCTCTTCCTTGTGAGATAAAGGGTAAGATCGTAAACGGTAATATGTACGTTACCACAAAGCTCGGTGAATAAAAAAATAAAAACGGTGCAAACTACAAGCGTAATAAAATTGCAAAGGAGTTTTAATATGCTTGACAGGATCGCACTTATCCTTGCCATAATCGGCGGTATTAATTGGGGAAGCATCGGCTTGTTCGGATTTGATATCGTGGCATGGATATTCGGAGGACAGATGGAGCTGATCAGCCGTATAATCTATACGGTGGTCGGTCTTGCGGCTCTCTGGTGTATCTCCCTTCTTTTCAGACAGAGAGAGGAATACATTGAAACCGATAAATATTAAAAAGCGCCGGCGTGTGCAAAGAATCCGCTCCATTTCTTTGGTGCAGACAGCTTCAGCAAAATGGAGCAATTTCTCATAAAGAAAAAATGCAGTCCTTCGTGACTGCATTTTTTGACATTATAGATTATTAAGGCTTAGCTGTATTATATTTTAAGCGGGAGTACAGGCAATTGATCCTCTGCCTGAAACATAAGGATAGAAAGTATGGTCAGTCCTGCGGTCTCGGTCCGCAGTATTCTCTTACCCAGGGTGACGGGAAGAGTGTTTTTTGAAAGTGCAAGCTCTATTTCGCTTTCATCAAATCCTCCCTCGGGACCTATGAATATGCCGACAGATCCTTTTTCCTTTAGTGAATTTATTATCCTTTTCGTTTCATCCATTCCCTTGGCCTTTTCATAGGGAATTATCGAAGCATCAAGCTCTTCTGCATAGGAAAGAGCATCCTTTAAGCTCATGGGTGTGCGGATCTTCGGTATTATTCCTCTACCGCTCTGTTTTGCGGCGGCTTCGGATATCTGTTGCCAACGGGATATCTTTTTGTCCTCTTTTTTTGCATCTATCTTTACTATGGCCCGCATTGTCTGAACCGGTATTATTTCAAAAACTCCCAGCTCGACCGCCTTTTGGATTATAAACTCCATTTTGTCGGATTTGGGAAGACCCTGGAAAAGATACAGCTTTTGTGAAAGCTCTGCTTCGGACAAAGAGCTTTCCCTGATATCCAATATTATTTCATCTCGGTCGATCGACGATATTTCGCAGGTATAATCCCGTCCTTCACCGTCGCAAACAGAGAGCTCCCCGCCTTCTTTCATGCGAAGCACGTTTTTTATATGGTTTACGTCATTACCCGTAATTTTTATATTCGAATCGGTAATATTATTTTTATCAACAAAAAATCTCGGCATAGCTACCTCTTATAAATTTTATATAATAATTGTATCATAACAAAAATGAAATTGCAATAATTACAGAGTTTATTATCCTTCGTTTTACGCAAAATTAAAATGGAGGTGATAAAATGAAAAGGGTTATGACCGCTCTTTTTACCTGTGCGGCAATGCTTTTGCTTTTAGGTGTCAACTCGTACGCCTATTCACGGCAGAGTCACGGCTGGTATTGTATGCGTGCAGGAGGGAAAGCTCCCGAAATAGAACCGCAGTTAGCATTTATTGAAAAATATAACGGATATTTTTTGGACAGAAATGCCAAAGAGGATGACAAGGTGATATATCTGACCTTTGATGCGGGCTATGAAAACGGCAACGTTGAAAGGATCCTCGATACCTTGAAAAAGCATAAGGTAAAGGGTGCGTTTTTCGTTCTGGAAAACCTTATAAAACGAAATACCGAGCTTGTTTGCCGAATGGCAAAGGAGGGACATCTTGTATGTAACCATACCGCAAGCCATAAGGATATGACAAAAATTTCGGATATCGATTCCTTTGAGGCTGAGCTTGGAGCTCTTGAAGATGTATATGAGGAATATACGGGTATGAAAATGGCGAAGTTTTACCGCCCGCCCGAGGGGAAGGTGAGCGAGGAAAATATGTATTTTGCAGACAAGTTAGGATATGCAACGGTGTTCTGGAGTCTCGCCTATGCGGATTGGGATAATAATGCACAGCCCTCGGCAGATCAAGCCTTTAATAAGCTTATTTCAAATACTCATAACGGAATGGTGCTTTTGCTTCATCCCACCTCGGCAACCAATGCAGAAATACTTGGCAGACTTATTACAGAGTGGAAAAAACAGGGCTATAGGTTCGGTGATCTGAATGAGCTTTGTAAGAAGTAAGATAGTTTTGGTGTTATCTGCTATTCTTTTGTTTACTCCTACGGTTTCTTACGCTGAAGAAAAAACGGTTGCTCTTACCTTTGATGACGGTCCTCATTATAAATACACCGAGGAAATACTCGACATACTGAAGAAGCATTCGGTTAAGGCAACGTTCTTTTGCGCGGGGTATAACACGGAACGCTTTCCCGAAATCGTTGAACGCGAGCACAGGGAAGGACATGAGGTGGCAAATCACACCTATTCCCACCGTCATATGCATGAGCTCACAGAGGCGGAATTAGAGGAAGAGATCCTTAAATGCGAGGAGCTTATAGGAGAGACTGAAGAAGGAGAAAAGCTCTTTCGCCCTCCCGAGGGTATTCTTTCTGAAGGGCATAAACGGGTGCTTGACAGACTCGGTTACCATGCGGTGTTATGGGACGTTGACACAAAGGATTGGGCTCACGCATCGGTTGATTCTATAGTGAATAACGTTCTCAAAAACGTAAAGGACGGATCTGTTATTCTTTTTCACGATTTCATCGGAGGGGATTCTCCCACCCCGGAGGCAATAGAGGTTATAATACCAAGACTCAAGGAAATGGGCTATAGGTTTGTATTAGTATCCGAAATAAATAAAGAGACGGAGTGATCCGTCTCTTTCAGACTGTCGAAAAAGTCGGTCGGACGTGTGAAAGTAATTATTAATTAAGTACTACTCTCCGTCATACCGATATAAGATATTAAGAATTACCACTCCCAATAAAGCGCAATAAGCATTCAAACGCAGTGTAAACATTGAGTTTACACCGCGTTTTCACACTTTTCCGCGAAAAGCCTCTCTACCTTACATAGTAAGCCTACGGAGACTTTTCACGAAAACCTACCTTCCTTTTTCGAAGTCAGCAGCTTGTCGATAAGTTTATCGACAAGCTGAAAGAGACGGAGTGATCCGTCTCTTTATCAATTAGTTGATCTGAGGGTCTATCATGATTTCCTTTATCTTCGGATATGCCGCGTAGATCCCGAAGAACATGGGTATTGAAAAGAAAAATACGAAGGGGAACATAAGGCCTATAGGTGCGGCAAATGAGATAAGAGCTATCTCTATGATCACCATTATTACCATACCTGAAAATGCAAAGAAGTTTCTCTTGAAATTCAGCATTAAAAAGATAAGAGAGTTTTTGATTATCTTCCATATACTTAGATCAAAGGTTATAAGGAGAAGATATATATAGTATCTCATTATCATATAGAAGCAGAGTATGAGAATATTCATATACATAAGGGCGGAGGAATTAATGTAATAGAAATAGATATCGAAGGCGAGAAGGCCTAAGATAACGCTGTCTATTACACCGAAGATCAGCGACTGCTTCCAATTTTTCTTGATCGCATGGAAAAAATCTCCGAAGACAGAGTAGGGCTGCTGGCGCACCATCGAACGCATTATATAGGTAACACCGGTATTTACAAATCCAAAGGTGAATATTATCAAGAACATCAAGGCAAAGCATATATAAGTACCTGTGGTAGGTACGTTTCTGACCTGCTGGAGACCGTAAACCGAAATAAGCATATCTGCGGCGGGAGAGGGGTTGAGATAAGCTGCTCCCTGTACCGTTGCAAAAAGAGGGGATGCGGCGGTGGTCGTAGGCACCATAAGGTTATATCCTAAAAGGAAGAAGAGTATCGGAAAGTTTCCGAATATGAGCAAGAGGTTGAGATAAAGCATATTCGTAAGATTTCTTCCCAATAGCTTGAAGCATTTTGCGATATTGTCGGGCCCTTCGGGCAGAGGCTCCACGCCTTTACCGTTGCCCTGAGGGTTGAAAAGCCTGTAGAGTGAGAATTTTTTGTTTTTCTTTCCTAAGTTTTGATTATCCATTTTTTGTCCTTTAGGGTGAACGTTTAAACCCAAGCTTCGTTTCGGGAAGGTAGATTTTCGCTCATCCATCGTTAAAATACTCGGAAATACATGAAGTGTTTCCTGTGTTTTTGTCTCGACTGAACAAAAATCCGCTCTTTCTGAAAGCTTTGACCGCAAAGCGATGAGATTTTGAGAGATTTTTGTTTTGATCGTGCGAAGTAGTGCTTTTGATGCCTTGCAAGCGAGAGCCAAGCAAAAAGCACCGAAATATCACGCTTTGCGCAGGGTTCGGGGTTTAAACGTTCACCCTACATATTTGGTATAAAATATTTTACCGCAGAGAGTATAGCGGTAAATGCCGCCATAATAAGAAAGGTGAGTATATATTTTTTTGCAAATTTATGCTTGAGAGTGGAGATAAGGTCGGGGGCGGCATATTTCAGACTGCCTCCGAATGCCATTGCCTTGGCGCCTATTATAACGTATATCACAAGCTCTGATACAAGTACAAAAGTCATCAGCTTGAAGCCTTTTGCGTTTATGGCTTGATTCTGGTAGCAGATCCCGTAATACAGCATGGAAAAGCCGCAAAGAAAGCCTTTGTAGAGGAGGACTGTTCCCGATACTATCGGTGAAAAGAGGGTGAAGCCCGCTAAAAATACCAAAAGGGCGATTTTTATTTCATCATAATAGAGATACAAAAGCTCCTTGAAGCTGAATTCTGTTTTGCCGAATACAGGCTCCTCAGCCTTTAATGCGGTGAAAAAATCTGTGTACTCATAGAGAAATATTCCCACCATAATGCCGAACACCGCAAAAAGGGTGAGCATTATAAAATCGTTTCTGTATCTTTTTTGTTCCTCGGTAAAAGCCATGTCTTGTCCCATCCTTTAAACGTTTTTGTTTAAAAATATGCGGGACAGTCTTTTTTTATTACTCCTCGGAAAGCTCCTTTGAGCGCTCGGCGCATTTCTGCATCGCCTTTGCGATGATCTCGGAAAATTTTTCTTCCTCAAATACCTTCATGGCACGTTCGGTGGTACCGTTGGGGCTGCAGACCATTTTTATAAGCTCGTCGGGTGTCTTTCCGCTTTCAAGCACCATATGGCATGAGCCTATGACCATACGGGCAATTATTGCGTCAAGATTCTTTGTGTCAAGACCCTGTGCTCTCGCCTCGTCGGCTATCGATTTTATGAAAAGATAAACGTATGCGGGGGCAGAGCCTGACGCCGCGGTTACAGCATCTATTTTATCCTCGGATACGATCATTACCTCTCCTATTTCAGAGAAAAGACGGCAGATATCCGAGAACCTTTTATCTGTTACCTTATCGTTACGGGTAAGGGATGTAACACCCTTACCTAACATAAGGGGTGTGTTGGGCATAAGACGTACTACGGGAGCATCCTCGCCTATATATTTTGTAATGGTGGAGATCTTTACTCCCGCCATTATTGAAATGATCATCTTTCCTTCAAGGCCGCATTTTGCTATCTCGGGCAACACCTCGTCCTTGTTCTGGGGCTTGACGCAGAGGAATATATAATCGCCTTTTTCTACCGCTTCTGCGATACTGAAGGTCGTTATATAAGGCTTATCCTTGAATCTTTCGTATTTTGAGATATCTTTATCATAAAGGCATACGGAATATGCTTCGGCACCGTCGATTATGGCGCCCGCCATATTTCCGCACCCTATAAAGGTAAGTGTTTTTTTCATGATATACTCCTGCATATTAATGTATATTATTATAATATCACTAAATTAAATGTAAATCAACATATAATTAATTTTTTTATAACTTACTATTGTAAAACCCTTGGCATCATTGTATAATTATATTTAAAGAGCTTAAGATTACAAAGGATGATCCCGATGAATATATTGACAAGACTTTTTGACCGTTCGCCGAGAATAGAGACAGAGCGTCTCATACTGCGCCGTATGAAGGTTTCGGATGCAGGGGATATGTATGAATATGCCTGCCTTCCCGAGGTGACGAAATATCTTTTGTGGGCGCCCCATGAGGATCTGCAATATACCAAAGAGTATTTAAAGCAGGTAGAGGCGGCATATAAAAGGGATGAATTTCACGATTTCGGCATAATACTTAAATCAAACAATAAATTTATAGGGACCTGCGGCTTTGCGGATATTGACAAGGCAAATTTCAAAGGTGAGGTGGGCTACGTTTTAAACCCCGAATATTGGGGTATGGGAATAGCCGCCGAGGCAGTAAACGCGGTGCTTGCCCTCGGATTTGACAGAATGGGGCTTAACCGGATAGAGGCAAGGTATATGCTCGGTAATGAAAGAAGCCGAAGAGTGATGGAAAAGTGCGGTATGAGCTTTGAAGGGGTCTTAAGGCAGAGCATTTTTGTGAAAGAGCGCTTTTGCGATATCGGACTTTGCTCGATTCTTGCAAGAGATTTTGTTCCGTCTCAAAGTATGCAAAAGTTTACAAATATTTAAACACACTGTATATAAAAGTGTAGTATAATAGTTCTAATAATTTTTATTTTACAGGAGGACAAAACCATGGAAGGAAATTTATTTTCCATAATTGCAATGGTAGCTATAATTCCGATCTTCTATTTTCTTCTTATCAGACCTCAGAAGAAGCAGGAAAAGGAAACAAAAGCAATGCGTGACAATCTTGAGGTAGGTGATGAGATCACTACCATCGGCGGTATCATAGGAGAGATCATTTCTATCAAGGAAGAGACTGTTATGATCGAAACAGGAAAGGACAGAACCAAGATCAGGATCCTTCGTTCCGCAGTAAGCCGCGTTGACGTTAAGGCAAGCGAAAAAGAGGCAGTATAAATTTTGCTTCTCCCGAATATAGTGTAATAAAAACATATCGGGAGCAGAGTAATAATGAAAAAAGTTTTTATGTCGCTTTTAAAAGCACTGCTCATTAGTGTTATCACTATGGCAGTGCTTCTTTTTCTCTTCGCATTTATCGCATCGGTATCAGAGGATCCTACTAAAAACCTTGGAATTTTCGGCAGAGTAATATTTTTTGTTTCCGCCTTTGCGGGTTGCTTTTTTATCTGTCGTCAGGATATTATGACTCCGTTGGCAGGCAGCCTTATATATGCTTTTGTGTATCTTCTTGCCGGTTTTTTCGTTTCCCTTATTATCGGAAAGGGAGATGTCGGGGAGCTTTTGATACCTTATCTTTCGGTTTTGGTAATAGCACTTTTGACCCCTTTTGCCGGGACGGGAAGAAGGACGAAAAAGCCTAAAAGCTTAAAGGCATTCAAAAAAATGAAAAGAGCTTGAAAATAACACCGTTTACTTTACCGTAAGCGGTGTTGTTTTTGTTGAAAAAGTGATGCAGGTAACAAATTATAGTATAAATAGCATATATTTTTTAATAATATTATGATATACTTTGTTATTGGATATTTTGCGTAACGCTTAAAATACAGAGAAGGAGAAATGATGGATAAAAGAAAACGGATAATTGCTATCGCGGTCTTTGCCGTCTTGTCGATAGCCTTGATAATCGGCACCGTTATTGTTAGATCGCCCGGGCATCACGGCTCGATAGGTGAGCTTATGAAGGATGCGGTGCTTCATGAAACGAATAAGGTCAGCCTTTTCGGACTAAAGGATGTAAATCCCGGACTTATTTCGGCGTTTACCGTAACGGGAATATTTTTCGTGTTCTGCCTTATAGTCAGAATATTTATTATTCCGAAATTCAAGAGAGTACCGGGTAAGTTTCAGCTTGTGCTGGAAACGGCGGTAGGCTTCTTCGACGGTCTTGCAAAATCGAACAGCCCGCACAGAAATAAATTTCTCGGAGCATATCTGTTTACGGCGGGAGCGTATATTTTTGTCGGAACCCTATTCGAGCTTTTCGGAGTTCAGGTGATTACCACCAACGGTTCCTCAATGGCAATGCCGGCGCCTTTAGCTGATATCAACGGTGCAATAATGATGGGCTTTTTGTCCTACGGTGTTATTCTCTCGGGAGGATTTGCCGAGAACAGATTTAAGGGTGTGGGACAGGCTCTGAAGGATTTTTCACTTCCCGTCTCGATGAGCTTCCGTATATTCGGAGCACTTCTCAGCGGTGCATTGGTTACCGAGCTTGTATATCACTATATTGCGTTGAGCTACGGCTTACCGATACTTGTGGGCGTTATGTTTACCATGCTTCACGCACTTATTCAGGCATACGTTTTAACTATGCTTACTGCGCTTTTCTACGGCGAGGTTTCAGAGCCTGCCCATGAAAAGCCGAAAAAGATAAAAAGATCAAAAATAAACAATAAATAAAAAATTTCAATTTCCGGAGGATGTAAAAAAATGAAGATCAAAGGTTTATGTATCGTTTTAGCGTTAGTTATCACACTTATGACATTGGCAATGCCTGTATTTGCAAGTGAAACAGAGGCACCCGAAGCTGTTGAAGAAGAAACTGCTGTAGCAGAAAAGGATGATTCGATAAGCTCCAAGGCTTGGGCGGCGGCTATTGTTGTCGGTTTGGCTGCGGCGCTCGGTGCTTTTGCAATGGGTATGGCAATTTCCAAGTCTGTTGACGGTATCGCACGTCAGCCTGAGGCAGAGGGTAAGATCAGAACAACTCTTATGCTCGGTTTGGTTTTCGTTGAGACCGCTATCATTTACGCGCTCGTTATCGCAATTCTCATTATTTTCGTACTTTAAGAAAGGCGGGTGTATTAAATGCCGCTTAATATTGACTGGCAGCAAATACTGCTTCACTTATTGAACTTTGTTCTTTTGTTTGCTATTTTGTATTTCCTTCTCTATAAGCCCGTAAAGAAGTTTATGGACGACCGTACCGCTTATTATAAGGATATTGAGGATAAGGCAAATGAAAATTTTGCACAGTCCGAAAAAACCAAAGCTGAATATACCGAAAAGCTTGAAAAGGCAGAGGATGAGATAGCCGAGGAAAAGAAGCAGGCATACGTTGAAATAGAAAAGCTTACTCAGGATAAGATAAAGGAAGCCGAGGATGAGGCAAAGAAGATAATTGCCAATGCTCATAAGAACACCGAGGCAGAGCATGAAAAAATGCTCAAGACCGTTCGCAGCGAGATAACCGATATGGTTACAAGTGCGGCAGAAAAGCTTGTTTCGGATCACAGCACATCAAGGGCTTTTGACGAATTCCTTGATAAAGCGGAAAAGGGTGGCTCAGATGAGTAAAAAAGCGCTGCTTTATTCCAATACTCCTCCGAGTATCATTCAGGAAAAGCGTTTTGTAGAATTTCTTAATAAAAAATACGGCGAAAGCTATTCTATAATCTGGAAGCAGACCGATCTTGACGAGGGAAGCTTTAAGCTCAAGGTCGGCTCGGAGGTATTTGACTGGAGCGATGAAGGACGTTTGCATCAGCTTAAGGAGACCCTTCACAAGCTCAAGTTTAATGACGACAATATTATTCCTCTTATAAAGGATGCCGTTGAAAAATGGACTCCCGATGCTATTTCATATGAGGAAGGCTCGGTTATTAAGGTCGGCGACGGCATAGCTACCGTTTCCGGTCTGGATAATGTTTGTTACGGTGAGATACTTGTGTTTTCCTCGGGTGTACGCGGCATGGCACAGGAGCTTCGTCCCGATGAGATAGGCTGTATTCTTTTCGGTGACGATTCGGATATAAAAGAGGGAAGCGTTGTAAGAAGGACCGGCAGAGTTGCAGGTGTAGGTGTAGGTGACGAGTATCTCGGCAGAGTTGTTGATGCTCTCGGTAAGCCGATAGACGGCAAGGGTGAGATAAGCGCAGAGGAATACCGTCCCGTAGAAAACCCTGCTCCCGGTATCATAGAGCGCCAGTCTGTTGACACACCTCTTGAAACCGGTATTCTTGCGATAGATTCTATGTTCCCCATAGGCAGAGGACAGCGTGAGCTTATTATCGGAGACCGTCAAACGGGTAAGACTGCAATTGCCCTTGATGCCGTCCTTAACCAAAAAGGCAAGGACGTTATCTGTATATACGTAACCATAGGTCAGAAGGCAAGCTCGGTCGCACAGTTGGTGCAGAATCTCCGTAACCGCGGAGCAATGGACTATACCGTTGTTGTAAACGCATCCGCCTCCGATCCTGCACCCTTACAGTATATCGCACCCTATGCAGGCTGTGCGTTGGGCGAATACTTTATGGAAAAGGGCAGGGACGTGCTTATTGTGTATGACGATCTTTCAAAGCACGCTATCGCCTATCGTTCCTTGAGCCTCTTGCTCGAAAGAGCACCGGGACGCGAGGCTTATCCCGGTGACGTTTTCTATCTCCATTCGAGACTTTTGGAACGCAGCGCCCATCTTAACGAGGAAAGAGGGGGCGGCAGTATGACCGCTCTTCCTATAGTTGAAACTCAGGCGGGCGACGTTTCCGCATATATTCCCACCAATATAATTTCTATAACCGACGGACAGATATTCCTTGAAAGCGACCTTTTCTTTGCGGGTCAAAGACCTGCGGTAAACGTTGGTCTTTCTGTATCCCGTGTCGGAGGAGATGCACAGACAAAAGCTATGAAAAAAGCGGCAGGTGCTATCCGTCTTGATCTTGCGCAGTACAGAGAAATGGAAGTTTTCACTCAGTTCGCAAGCGATCTTGATGATGCGACCAAGCGTCAGCTCGGCTACGGTCAGGGTCTTATGCAGATGCTGAAGCAGGATCAGTACAAGCCCTATAAGCAGTATGAAATGGTTATCATACTCGTGGTGGTATTGAATCACGTTTTACAGGATGTACCCGAGGACGAAGTTAAGAAGGTCATTTCCGAGATCTTGGCATTCTTTGAGGAAAGTCACTTTGATATTACCAACCGTCTTGAGGATACGGGTATCTTATCCGATGAGGATAAAGAGGATATTATCAAGATAGCAAAGAAGTATTTGCAGGAGCGCGAATAATGGCAACCACAAAGGAAATCAAAAGCCGTATAAACAGCGTTAAGGATACCAAGAAGATAACAAATGCGATGTATCTTATTGCATCTACAAAGCTTCGTAAAGCCAAAGCAGAGCTTGACAGTTCCCGTCCTTATTTCAATGCCATTCAGGCAGAGATAAAAAGAATATTCCGTACCTCGGAAAACGTAGATAGCAGGTATTTTTATCCTGCAACCGGCGAGCATGAGCTTCCCGGCTCCTACGGTTATCTTGTTATAACCGCAGATAAGGGTCTTGCCGGTGCATACAATCAGAACGTCATTAAGGAAGCTATGCGTTTAATGAAGGAGCATCCCGACCCCAAGCTTTTTGTGGTTGGCGAATACGGAAGGCACTTTTTTACCTCCCGTAATATTCCTATCGAAAAGAGCTTTCTTTATACGGCGCAGAATCCCACCATTCACAGAGCGAGGATAATAGCGGAGCAGCTTCTTGATCTCTTTAACCGTAACGAGCTTTCAAAAATCTTTATTATATACACCGATATGAAGGGTGCAATAGACTCTCAGGCTGTTTCCACCCGTCTTTTGCCCTTCCACCGCGCAGAATTTATAGTTCCCGATTTGAATGAAAAAGAGGTCAAGGTGCCCTTTGAGTTCGACCCATCCATAGAGGTGGTCCTCGATAACATCGTTCCAAGCTACGTTTCGGGATTTATACACAGCGCACTTGTTGACAGCTTCTGCTGTGAGCAGAATTCACGAATGAACGCAATGGATGCGGCTAACAGAAATGCCGAAAAGCTTTTGGATGAGCTTAAGGTTCAGTATAACCACATCCGACAGAGTGCCATAACCCAGGAGATAACAGAGGTCTCCTCGGGCGCTAAGGCAATGAAGAAAAAATCAAAAGGAGGTATGCCCTTATGATAAAAGGTAGGATAGTACAGATCTCGGGATCGGTTGTTGACGTTGCTTTTGAAAAGGGCAAGTTACCCAGAATAAAAGAAGCTCTTATTGTTTTTCTTGATGAAGAAAAGCGTGTTATGGAGGTAGCCCAGCATATAGGCGGCGGTGTTGTACGCGCTATTATGCTTTCGGGAAGCGAAGGGCTTTACCGCGGCATGGAGGTAAACGCAACGGGTCATAATATCAGAGTTCCTGTCGGTGAGGCGGTGCTCGGTAAGATGTTTAACGTTTTCGGAGACCCTATCGACGGAAGCGAGCCTATCGACGATCGCGCAGAGCATTGGAATATTCACCGTGAGCCCCCTTCCTTTGACGAGCAGAGTCCTGCCGTTGAGATACTTGAAACAGGTATCAAGGTGATAGACCTTCTCGAGCCCTATCCCAAGGGAGGTAAGATCGGTCTTTTCGGAGGTGCGGGTGTTGGTAAAACAGTTCTTATTCAGGAGCTTATCCACAACGTTGCCACCGAGCATGGAGGTTATTCTGTATTTACCGGTGTCGGTGAGCGTTCCCGTGAGGGTAACGACCTTTGGCGCGAAATGAAGGAAAGCGGAGTTATGGATAAGACCGCTCTTATTTTCGGACAGATGAATGAATCTCCCGGTGTAAGAATGAGGGTTGCTCTTTCCGGACTTACTATGGCGGAATACTTCCGTGACAGAGAAAATAAAGACGTTCTTTTGTTTATAGACAATATATTCAGATTCGTTCAGGCGGGCAGTGAGGTCTCCACCTTGCTCGGACGTATGCCCTCTGCCGTTGGTTATCAGCCGACTCTGGCGGAGGAAATGGGTGCTTTGCAGGAAAGGATCACCTCTACAAAGCGCGGCTCAGTTACCTCTGTGCAGGCGGTTTACGTGCCTGCAGATGACCTGACCGACCCCGCTCCTGCTACCACCTTTTCACATCTTGATGCTACGACGGTACTCAGCAGAAAGATTGCGGAGCAGGGTATATATCCCGCAGTTGACCCCCTTGAATCCACATCAAGAATTCTTGAACCCACAATTATAGGCGAGGAGCATTACAATATTGCAAGACGGGTTCAGGAGACCCTGCAGAAGTACAGCGAGCTTCAGGATATCATTGCGATTCTCGGTATGGATGAGCTGAGCGAAGAGGATAAGCGTACCGTTGCAAGAGCGAGAAGGATACAGAGATTCCTTGCTCAGCCTATACACGTTGCTGAAAAGTTTACCGGTATTCCCGGCATATACGTTCCTTTGAAGGAAACTCTCCGCGGCTTTAAGGCAATAGTTGAGGGAGAGCTTGATGCACTGCCCGAGCTTGCCTTCTATAACGTCGGCACTCTTGAGGACGTTTATGCCAAGGCTGAAAAGATAAGGCGCGGTGAGCTCTGATGAACAGCTTCAGATTAGAGGTTCTCGCATCCGATAAGCCCTTTTACGAGGGTGAATGCATATCCCTTGTTATTCCGACCACACAGGGGCAGTACGGTATTCAGGCTATGCACAGTAATGCTATATGTGCTATTATTCCGGGTACTCTGAAATTTACTCTTCCTTCGGGCGAAAGAGTTATTGCCGCTGTTTCTCAGGGTATTGCCAAGGTTGAGAACAACCATGTGCTTCTGCTTGTGGATACAGCAGAATATCCCGAGGAAATTGACGAAAACCTTGCAAGAAGAACGGCGGAGGAATCAAAGGAGGCAATGCTTCAAAAGAGAAGCATTCAGGATTATTACGCCGCGCAGGTAAGAATGGCAAGAGCTATAAACCGCTTGCGGGTTAAAAGAGAATATAATAAATAAAACAGGACGAAACGTCCTGTTTTATTTATTATATGGAAATCATGCGGCATTACGTGCTGTAAAGGGCGGAATTCAATTATATCTGTCCTCGGAAATCATCGAAATCCTTAACGTAGATATCGCATAGCTCCTTTATTTCATCGCGGTATTCCACCATGCTTTTGTCCTCTATACCCACAACCTTAAAGCCTGCGGATTTAGCGGTTTTAACCGCATGGACGGCATCCTCGAAAACGTATGTAGTCTCCTTTGGAGTACCGAGAATATCATGGGCCCGCAGATAGATATCGGGGAGATTCTTTGTGGTCTTTAATTCATCGCAGGTAAAGATGAAGCAGAAATAATGAATAAGATTAAGTCTTTTCAGGATAACCTCCGCCAAAATTCTGGGGCTTGAGGTGGCAACACACATTCGTACCCCCTTGTTACGAAGAGCAAAAAGGAAGGGCTTTACTCCGTGCTTTATCGGAATTGTTTCGCTGTATGCCTTCCAAACCTTTTCCTCTATCTGCTTTTTTAATTCCTCGACCGAAAGGGAAGGGAGCAGATTGTCATGTATATACTGAGTAGAGGTGTCAAGTGTCATGGTCATCATTATTCTGTGGAGCTCCTCCGATTCCTCTATACCGTGGTCCATAAGAAAATCCCGAACAAGGTTGTTCCATAACGGCATAGAGTCAACGAGCGTTCCGTCCATATCAAATATTGCTCCGCTTATTCTCATAAATACTTCCCTCCTTATCGCAGAAATTCTCATACCAGAGCATAAACAATGCTCCTTTTGTGGTTATATTTGCCTTTTCTCCTGTAAATTCATTGCTTACCGCAAGAGAGATATCCGGATATATAATTGTGTTGTCAAGCGTATATTTCAAGCCCTTAAGGGTGACATCCTTTGCCTCGCCGCTTGCGGCAAAAAGCGAAAGATAGCCTTTTTCCCTGCCGGAAAAAGTAAAGCTCTCATTTTCAAGGGCGGTTATTATACAGCCGTTACCTATAAGATAGCATTCACATCCTCTGCGCTTCATGCCGAGCAGGGTCTGCATATTGGCAAGAGTATGATCGAGTCTGCCCCCTATACCTCCGAAAACAAGAAATTTTCGGTATCCCATATTATAACCGTAGTTTAGGGCAAGGGCGGTATCCGTATCATCCTTTTCGGGAGGATGCTTTATTATATTTTTATGCATGGGAACAAAACCGAGAGAATCAAAATCGCCCATTACCGCATCGGGGGTGATCCCGTTTTCGGCAAGACTTTTATAGCCTGCGTCGGCAGCAATGATATAATCAGAGCCGTCGGGCGTAATGGTTTCGTTGAAATCACATGCACCAACGATATAACAAATTCTGTTTTTCATATAATATCCTAAAATAGGGGAGAATGATTCTCCCCCATATAAATTATTCGTTAGATTCCCAATTGTGGTATATCTCGGAGATATCGTCATCCTCTTCGAGATGCTCTAAAAGAAGATTCATCTTCTTGATATCTTCCTCGTCGGTAAGAGTTACGTAGTTTGAAGGGATCTTGTCCTTTTCAGCGGAGGCGATTACGTAGCCCTTTGCTTCAAGGTCCTCCTTAACCGCCATAAGGTCTGCGGGAACTGTGTAGATCTCGAATACCTCTTCATCTGCGATAAAGTCCTCTGCGCCCGCCTCAAGTGCGTCCTCCATGAGCTTGTCCTCGTCAGCACCGCTTTCCTTTTCAACGATGATAACGCCCTTATCCTCAAACATAAAGGATACGCATCCGCTCTGGCCGAGATTTCCGCCGTACTTATCAAAGAAATGTCTTACGTTACCGCCTGTACGGTTACGGTTATCGGTGGTAGCTTCAACGATAACAGCTATACCGTTGGGACCGTAGCCTTCGTAGGTGATCTCTTCGTAGTCAACAGCGTCAGCGCCGGAAGACTTTTTGATAATTCTGTCAATGTTGTCATTAGGAACGTTGAGAGACTTAGCCTTTGCGATAAGCTCCTTTAATTTGGAATTGGAAACGGGATCGGGACCGCCTGCCTTAACTGCAACTGCTATCTCCTTACCTATCTTGGTGAAGACCTTCGCCTTGGCAGCGTCACTCTTTTCTTTTTTGTGTTTGATATTACTCCATTTGGAATGTCCTGACATCTTTATATTCTCCTTAAATTAATAATCAAATTTCATTTCGGGCATTAAATTAAAAACAACATTGATCTTCATACCCGAAGAGGTTGGGTACCAGGGCTTGGCTCCTACTAAATTTTTTCTGTCTTTTTCATACAGATAAGTCCGAATGCGGAACCGAGTACTGTATGAACCGCAGAGGTCAGTGCTATACGGCGCGCGCGTACCGCCTCGTCCTCGCAGGAGAGGATCTGGCACTCATGATAGAAACGGTTAAATGCGGTACATACGTCAAGTATGTATCTTGTTATCATCATGGGTTCGCTTGATTCAAGTGCCGACGTAACTGCCTCGGGGAATTTGGAAAGGGTCTTTGAAAGCTGGAATTCCTCTTCTGTACAGTTTTCGTAGCTTGAATTTCCGGGAATACCGCCCGCCTTTTCAAGAAGGCTTGAGGAACGGGCATAGGTGTATTGTGCGTAAGGACCGGTATTTCCGTCAAACTTAAGAACGTCATCAAGCTTGAAGTTTATATCCTTGATACGGTTGTTGGAAAGATAGTGGAATACTATTGCGCCGACACCGACAGCTTCTGCCGTTTCTTCCTTGTTTGCAAGCTCGGGATTCTTTTCGTTTATAATGCCGAGCACCTTTTCGGTAGCCTGTGCAAAAAGATCCTTTAAGAGTACAACGTTACCGGTACGGGTTGCAAGCTTTGCTCCGTCTATGGAAACGGTTCCGTAGGGAATATGGGAAAGCTTGTTGTACCATTCATAGCCCATAAGCTCAACGACCTTGAACCACTGTGCAAAGTGTAAGCTCTGGCCTGCAGAGGTAACGTATATGCACTTTTCAAAATCGTAGGTCTCCTTGCGGTAAAGAGCCGCCGCAATATCGCGGGTAGCATAGATAGTGGAGCCGTCGCTCTTTAAAACGAGGCAGGGAGGCATATTGTATTCTGCAAGGTCAACTATTGTTGCACCTTGGTCTATCTTTGTTATTTTCGCCTTTGCGAGGGCATCAAGTACGGGAGCGCACTTGTCATAATAGAAGCTTTCGCCTGCATAACTGTCAAATTCGATACCGAGCTGTGCATAGGTCTTTTTGTATTCTTCGATACTTATATCAATGAACCATCTCCAAAGCTCAAGGTTTTCTTCCTTGCCTGCTTCAAGGGCTGTAAATTCCGCTCTTGCCTCGTCCTCGAGGGCTGTATCCTTTTCAGCTTCTTCGTGGAATTTAACGTAAAGAGCAACGAGAGCGTCTATACCGCCGTTCTCGATTTCTTCACGGTTACCCCATTTGCGGTATGCAACGATAAGCTTGCCGAATTGTGTGCCCCAGTCACCGAGATGGTTTACGCCTACACATTTGTAGCCTGCAAACTCGTGAAGCATCTTTATGGAGTGACCGATAACTGTGGTACCCAAATGACCGATATGGAAGGGCTTTGCAACGTTGGGGGAGGAATAGTCAAGAACAACTGTCTTGCCTTCGCCCATAGTAAGCCTGCCGTAGCTTTCACCCTTTTCGGTGATCTCTTCGGTCTGTTCTTTTACGAATGCATCGCGGTCGATAAAAATATTAAGATATCCGCCTGCAACCTGTGCTTCCTTTACAAGCTTTGCTTCGTTCAAGGAGGCGGAAAGCTCGGAGGCTATCATAGGGGGCGCCTTACGCAGGGTCTTGCTGAATTTAAAGCAGGGTAATGCAATATCGCCCATCTTATCGTCAGGGGGATATTCAAACATTTCGGCGATATCATCTACGGTAAGTCCTGTGTCGGGATTTATCGAATCAACACCGCATTTAAGAGCCTCGGCAAGTGAATGCCTTAAATCAATAATGCTCATTCTATATTCTCCTATTGCTAATTAAACATAATAATACAGATACCATTTTACCATAAATGACTCCTATAATCAAGGGTTTTGTTAAAAAAAGAAAGGGCGGTTTTAAAAAACCGCCCTCAGCTTGTCGATAAACTTATCGACAAGCTGCTGACTTCGAAAAAGACTAACTATTAAAAGTCAATAGTAAAATGTTAAAAAGTGTTATGAATTAAATAGTAAAAAAAGTGCATGACGAAAAAGACG
>SVQZ01000006.1 GCA_015065105.1 Oscillospiraceae bacterium
GACGAATACACCATTCAGTACAGAGATAACGGAACAGCTACCATAGCAGTATGCTATGAAAACGGCTACATGAAGATCTTTGTAGTAGAAATTCAGCAGAAGGTACCTACCTTCACACAGAACGATAACGTTGTTACCTTCGGTAACCTCGACGATCTCAAGGTAGTACGCTATGCAAAGGGTGAATATACCACATCCTCGCAGATAAAGGCGGCTCCCGGTTCTGTAGCACTCAAGCCCGAAAAGGTTGTAAACGGCTTACTTACAGTTGAACTCAAGTCCGCAGGAACATATACCTTCTGCGTACAGTACAACGACGAAAGCTATAACTACTACGTAATTACGGTTGAATAATTAACCCCCAAAAGGCTTCTTCGGAAGCCTTTTTCTTTATTTTATTATACAAAACCAACAAAAAAATCATATTATATAGTTGACATTATAGGCAAATCATGATAAACTGTCTATAGTTTATTAAAATACGGAGGAGTAGTAATGTTAAACAGTAAAAAGATAATAAGCATTCTTATGTGCACTATGATGCTTTTAGCGTCATTACCCTTTGCTGCTTTTGCAAGCTCAAATACGGAAGCCTTCGTTGATGCTGCAGATGTCAGCTTTGTTGATGAAATGGAAATATTTACGGTTGAACCCGAAGGAAAGCCTTCCGAATTCGGATATCAGCAGATGGTAACCTATGATGAGAGCGGAAATAAGGTAGAAAAATCTAATGCAGCTACTCTTAATACAAGAGAGGTTGCCGCATTGGCAAAATCATTGCCGTCATCCTACAGCAGTATTGATGTAAAGAATTCTGTAGGTGCATCTATTATCACCTCTGTAAAGGACCAGGGCAGAGCTGGTACCTGTTGGGCGCAGGCCGCAAATGCTGCGGCAGAAACTGCATATCTTCGTAACAATCCTGTTACCGATGTAGACTTCTCTGACGGTCACCTTTCATATTTCGGTAACAAGCCTCAGAATCCCGATCCCACAGACCCCGGTTACATGGACGGATATAACTGGGCAGAGCCATATAATACAGGTGGTAATAACTACGTTTCGGGCGGTACCTTCGGTAGATGGTCAGGACCCGAATTTGAAGAATATGCTCCCGACCCCGATTGGTACGGCGGCTTTATCGGTTATGCCTATAATCAGACCAACCGTTTCGTTTCTGAGGAGCACATGATAACCAATATCATGCTCAACGGTCATGATGTAAACACCATCAAAACCTACGTTAAGATATTCGGCGGCGTAATTGCCACCTATTTTTCCGATAGCAGAGGCTACCGCTACGGCGATATCACCACCTTCTACCAGAATCAGTACACCAGCCTTAATCACGCGGTATATATAGTTGGTTGGAATGACAGTATTCCCGCATCCGCCTTTGCCAACAACCCTCCGGGACCGGGTGCATGGCTCGTTAAAAACAGCTGGGGCGAGGATTGGGGTGACGACGGTTACTTCTGGATGTCCTACCATGAGCCCTCCCATAACTATGCATGGGTCATGGATTTCGAGCCCAAGGATGTTGTAGATAACAACTATACGTACGATCCCTCCTGGGCTGAGGGTTATATGTATTCCGTTTGGCCTTCGAACGGAAAAACAATGATTACCGCAAATAACTTCCATGCAAAGGGTCATGAGGTCCTTACCCAGGTGGGCGTATATACCATGGATAAGAGGTCTCGTCTTGTGGTAAAGATATACGTTGATCATCCGTTGAACGATCCTTTTAAGGGACGTTTGGTTTCCACCGTTGCCGAGGAGGTTTCGGGTGAGGGTTACAGAACGATACGCCTGACCGATCCCGTTACGCTTACTCCCGGTCAACGATTCTGCGTTATGCTTGAAAATACGTCCTTGACCGATGAGTTCCCTCGTTCCGTAATGGAGAATACCGATTACTCCCATGCCAGAGCGGGTCAGAGTTATTATCTGTCAATGATAGGTAACGCCGCTGAGTATTATTTCTGGCACGAAAGTGACGGCAACTTCTTCATTAAGGCATTTACCAAGGATATTGATCCTCCCGATAAGTCAGCACTTCAGGCGCAGTTCAATACGGCTACTATCTACGGTTATCCCGAGGATAATATCTATTATCAGAACGCGAAGGCTGTTCTTGATGACCCCAACGCGTGTAAGCAGGACGTACAGAACGCTTACAACCGTCTCGGACATCAGAATAACTATTACGGTGTAAAGGTTGAATTTGACCCCGTGCTTCCCACAGATGCCCCTGAAACCATCATCAGTGCAACAAACAATATTATAGAGATCCCCGACGTTACCCCCGAATATGAGGGTTGGGCATTTATCGGATGGAGTACCAGCGGCACCGCGGTAGATGTTTATTCTCCCGGTAAGAAGTATATTGTACCCGGCAACGTTACACTTAAAGGCGTATGGATGCGTTCAGACGAGGACGGAAAATATCCCACAGGCGGTAACTATGCAGTATATTATAATGCAAACGGCGGTAAGTGGTCAAAGTGGGTTACCTCACAGAATCTCAAGAGCCCCACACATTACGGTCTTATGAAGTTTGGGGAATCTTTTATATTCCCGATGGATATCAGAAGCCTCAGCCGTGACGGATACAGATTACAGACCGATACTACCGATATGACGGTACCCGAATTCTGGTCCGGCGACGGTAAGGGTAATACCACATATAACGATTCGGCGGCAAACAACGGATACGAATATGTAATTTATCCCGAAGTTTATAAGTCCAGCGTATTTATGGTAAACACCGATCGTGTCCCCTATGGTGAAAATATCTATGTTAATGCTGCCTGGGACCCGATCATTACCTATGATATGAATGACGGCACAGGCAGAACCGTTCAAGACTTTAACTATATTACAAACGGCAACAGCTACGTCATCCTTGGTGAAGGGGATTACACCAGATATTCCTCCAGCTGTACTCTCAATGACAGAGCGGCTGACGGAAATAATACCCTTATCAAGAATAGGGAAGGTTATAAAGGATTAACACAGATTCCTTCATCTAATGAGCCTATTACCGCATGGAATACCAAGCCCGACGGTACGGGAATGATCTATTATGTAAACGGTGTATATGATATCACCGAGCCGGTAACTCTCTATGCTATGCGCGGTACCGTTGAACCTCATGAGCATTTCTACGAGCTCGTTGAAACCTTGGTTGCAACTTGCACCGAAGAAGGAGCATACGTTTATAAATGTTCTTGCGGTGACAGCTACAGCGAGGTTATCGCAGCTCTCGGTCACAGCTTCGGTGAATGGACGGTTTATACCAAGCCTACAGCAATTGACGCAGGCGAGGAACGCAGATATTGTGCAAATTGTGATGTTTATGAATCACAGGAAATCCCCGCAATAGGTTACGTAACACCTGCTGAGATCACAGCGCAGGATATGACGGTTACGGTTACCAATGCACAGAACGTTGAAGTTCTCAAATATGCTAAGGGCAGATATATGACTATAGAAGCTCTTGAAACGGCAGGAGCTGTTACTCTTGATGACGTATCGGCAGTTGACACCTATACTCTTACCCTTACCGAGGAAGGCGCATATACCTTTTGGGTACAGATGATAGACGGACGCGCATTCTTCTATATAGTAGAGGCAACCAAGGCTGTTATTGAAGATGTTACGGCAACAGCAAACGGCGCGGTTGTTACAATTTCGGGACTCGACGCTGAAGTAAAGGACGTATTCCTTGCTCTCGGTGAGTATGATAACTATTCCGACGTAAACAATAATAAGATCGTTCGTCTTACCCAGAACAAGCTTCAGGGAGCTGAAAGCTATGATTACACAGTTCCCGCAGGCGGTGTATATACTGTTCTTGTAAGATACAATGACGGTACGATGAAATACGTTTACGTTACCGTTGACGTAGTAGAACCCGAAATGTCTGCAAACGGACTTCAGATCACAGTATCTAACCTTGAAGGTGTTAAGGTAGTAAGGACCGCATACGGCACTTATAAGACAGCAGCACAGATCAAGGCAGCAACCGGCTCAAGAGCATTCACAGCCAAGGGCGTACTCAAGGGTGTTGACGAATACACCATTCAGTACAGAGATAACGGAACAGCTACCATAGCAGTATGCTATGAAAACGGCTACATGAAGATCTTTGTGGTTGAGATTCAGCAGAAGGTACCTACCTTCACACAGAATGACAACGTTGTTACCTTCGGTAACCTCGACGATCTCAAGGTAGTACGCTATGCAAAGGGTGAATATACCACATCCTCGCAGATAAAGGGGGCTCCCGGTTCTGTAGCACTCAAGCCCGAAAAGGTAGTTAACGGCTTACTTACGGTTGAGCTTAAGTCTGCAGGAACATATACCTTCTGCGTACAGTACAATGACGAAAGCTATAACTACTTCACGGTTATAGTTGAATGAGCATAAACAATCTTAAATAAAAACTAAAGCAGAGAACGGTTTTTCGTTCTCTGCTTTGATTTTGTTATGTTGATCGTTACATTCCTATATTTTCTAAAAGCTTATTGTTGAATTCCCTTGCGGTGTTGAAGCCCATGCGCTTTTGACGGTTATTGATAGCCGCGATCTCAATGATAACCGCAAGGTTTCTGCCGGGGTGTACGGGGATGGTGTTTGAAACTATCTTAAGTCCCATAATGTCCGTGTATTCGTCCTCCAGACCCATACGGTCGTACATCTTACCCTGAACCCAATTTTCAAGATTAATGACTAAATCTATCTTTTCAACGTCCTTGACCGCACCTACACCGAAGATACGCTTAACGTCTATAACACCGATACCGCGGAGCTCCACGTAATGTCTTATGATCTCGGGGGCAGTACCCGTAATGGTTCTGTCCGAAACACGGCGCAATTCAACGGCATCGTCGGCTATAAGGCGGTGACCCCTCTTTACAAGCTCGATCGCGGTCTCGCTCTTACCTATACCGCTGTCACCGAGAATAAGCACACCCTCGCCGTAAACCTCGACAAGTACACCGTGACGGGTAATACAGGGAGCAAGATAAACGCTCAATTTTGAAATAAGACCCGCCATAAATTCACTTGTGGCAACGGGGGTTATCAAAAGGGGAATATCGTATTCCCTTGCCATCTCCGCAACCTCTTCTCCCGGCTCAAGGTTTGTGGAATAGATAATGGCGATCGGCTCCTTTGCCATGAAGTCACGCAAACGCTTAGTACGCAGTTCTTCGGGAAGTTCCGCAAGATAATAATATTCGGATTTACCGATTATCTGTATTCTTGAGGGCTCGAAATGCTCGAAAAATCCTGTTAAAGGAAGTCCGGGACGGTTAACGTTGGCATTTGAGACCACAATATTTCTCTCGGGGAGATATACTGTCTCAAGCTTGAAATCGGAAATCAGGGTCTTTAACGCTACTGTTTGCTTTGTCATTTTATCATTCTCCTTATATTAGGATTATTAATTTCTGCCGGTAAGGAAGAGAATGGCACGCTCTACCGCGTCCTTTGAATCCTTCCAAGGCTCGTTTTCGTATCTGTAATCGAATTTTTTACAGAACCAGCTTACGTCCTCACGGAGCTTGTCGAAATATTTTATTTCTGTATCGCTTACCCTTTTGTAGAAATCGGCAAAGCGTCTTTTGTTTATGTTTTTCTGTCCCGCTTCTATGAAACGGCGGTAATGCTCAAGGCAGAAATAGGGCTGTGCCTCTATCTTTTTATCAAACGCCTTGTCCGCCTCCCAAAGCCCCGCGGCATTTTCAAACATACGCTGCATATTATATTCCACTCTTTCGCAGATATAACAGCTTCCCTCTAATTTTTCTATTCTGCCCACAGCCTTTGAGCCTTTTCCCGAAAATATTTCCGAGAATGAAGCTCCTCCGATATCCTCGCGGAGCTCGTTTAAATGACTTTCAAGCATAAGAGCCATACCGAGACGGTTCTTCATATGAAACATTTTGTCATAATGCCTGTGGCAGAAGCCCTGTTCGTTGGTTTTTATACGTATATCGGGCTCCATCATCGATGCGCCTAAAATTATTTCGAGCTGATCGTTTTCAAATTTTTCGTAAAGGGCGCAGAAGGGACAACCCTTTGAATGGTCCTCGGCTGAAGCATCAAAGGCTTCGTTTATCGGTATAGTATAAATTTTTTCAAGCATTGTTATACCTCTCGTAATAGAATAAATATTGCTGGGCAAGTCCGCGGTATTTTCCCAAGGTGTTTATGTCTATACCTTCGGGATAGTATTTTTCCAGAACTCTCTTTATCCAGACATCAACAGGGAAGGTGTCGGTCTTATCGAAGCCGAAAAGCAGAACACAGGCGGCGACCTTCGGTCCCACACCCTTAATCTTTAAAAGCTCCGCCTCTGCCTCACCGGTTGAAAGCTCTGCGATCTTTAACAGATCGGTTTCCCCCGTTGCTACACGATATGCCGCATCGTATATATAGGGAGCGCGGAAGCCTACCTTTAATTCTCTTAGTCCCTCAATACCGAGTTCAGCTATGGCATCGGGAGTCGGAAATGCATATCTGCCTTCTCCGATATGCTCCCCGCATTTTTTGCAAAGTGCTTCAACCAATCCCTTTATTCTCGGAATATTGTTATTTTGTGAGATAATAAAGGAAATAAGGGTCTCAAAGGGCTCCTGGCGCAAAATTCTGATACCCTTACCAATCTCCACCGCGTTTTTTATTGTATCATCCGATCCGAAACGGTAAATGATATCTTCATTCATCATTTCATAGTCACGGTCAAGACAAAGATAGTGGATAAGATTTTTTTCTAAGTCATTTTTATCGGTATTATATATTTTTACGCTGTCGTCCTTTTCCTGGGTAAAACGGTAAAAGCGGCCCATGGCAACACCCGAAATTCCTCCTTCGGGATCGGGATCAAAGCGGAAGCATTGACCGCAATCGAAAATTTTGTCTATGGAAAAATGGGAAAGACCGTTTATTTCTATATAGTTATCGAATTCTTTTATTATCATAATGCATTTTTATATTATAGGAAATTACTCCGTTTCGGGAATTGAAATAAAGGTTTTTCAGAGGCTTCATGCCCGATCATTACTTAAAGCCCCCAAAAGCTGACGCTTTCGGGGGAGCCCCCGATTCGACCCGTACGCTCGCGCCCTGCTCACCGCAGGCGGGTAAGGTTTTTCAGAGGCTTCATGCCCGATCATTGCCTGCGGGTGCTACCCGCTTTTTACATATATTACTCAAAGGGCATTCATCGCATTTCGGGGAACGGGCAGGACAGTATTCTCTTCCGAAAAAGACCATTCTGTGACAGAAATCCACCTGCTTTTCAGGCTCGATTATCTTTAACAGCGCCTTTTCAACCTTTACGGGATTCTTTTCACCCTTTTCGCAAAGCCCCATTCTTCCCGCCAGACGGATGCAATGGGTGTCGGTAACAATGGAGGGCTTACCGAAAATATCACCCAATAAAAGATTTGCTATCTTTCTTCCCACACCGGGGAGCTCAAGAAGACTCTCCATATCGTCGGGGAGAACACCGTTGTATTTTTCAATTAAGATTTTCGCGCAGGCAGAAATGTTTTTTGCCTTGGTCTTATAAAGACCGCAGGGCTTAACGTAATTCTCTATAACAGATACCTCTGCCTGTGCCATTTTTTCAAGGGTGGATATTTCTTTGAACATCTCTTCGCAAACGATATTTACCCTTTTATCGGTACACTGTGCGGAGAGAATTCCCATAACGAGAAGCTTCCATGGCTCACCGTCATATTTAAGGGCGCACTCTGCCTCGGGATAGATCCTTTCAAGGGCGGCAACTATAGCCGCGGCTCTCTGCTTTTTAGTCATTGGTAAGCTCTTTTATAAGGGGTGCGAATACCGCGCGGTTTTCGATGACCATGCCAAGACCCTTCGCCGAGCATTCAACGGGATTCTGCGCGATCTTTGTTTCGATGCAGAGCGATTCCTCTATCTTTGTCTTTATTCCGCCGTCAAGAGCGCCTCCTCCGCTTAACAGTATTCCTCTTTCTTTGATCTCGGAAAGAATTACCTCGGGAAGCTTTTTGATAACTGCCTCAAGATTTGCGATAAGATAGTCAGCGAATTTTTTCATTACCTCTAAGGTATCTGCCGACGTGATAACCGCCTCGCAGGGAAGACCCGTTACCGAATCTATTCCGCCGAAGGTATATTCGCCTACGTCGTAGGATTCGTGAACACTGCCGACAGCCTCGCGTATCTGTCTTGCACATCTCGGGGTAACGTTTATATTGAATTCGCTCTTTATGTAGTTTTTAAGCGCTTCGTCAAGAAGGTTGCATCCGTACTGCACCGTATGCGAAAGCTTTGTGGCACAGCCCTTCACAATACCTATTTCGGTGGTAGCCGCACCGATATCGCAAATGAGCATCGCTCTTGAATCGTTAAGGGGGAGACCCGAGCCCATTATTACGGTGCCGGGTAACTCAACCACGGAAATGCTCTTTGCCCCCGCGTCCAGCATCATGGTGGATATAGCGCTGATATCCGCAGAGCTGTGACCTCCGTGTACGGTAAAGATGACCTCGGGGCGCTTAATATTTATCTTTTCGAAAACCTTTTTAATAACCATCGACATACGTTCGTAATCACTCACGTTGCCGTGATAGATATGGCTTATAAGCTCAATGGCTCCGGGGGTCTTGTTGGCAAGATTGAGTGCCTCGCGTCCGCAGGCAATGACCTCTCTTGTATGGGCTTCTACCGCTACGGCGTTAGGCTCGCGAAGAACGATGCCCTGACCCTCTACGTAAACTGTTATTATATGGCTTCCGAGATTTATACCGATCGTTTTGCTCATTTTCTGCTCCTAAAATTCTATATCAAATTCTTCTGTTAGTATTTTTTTGATAAGCTCTGTAGGTAAGCCTATAACGTTGTTCAGGCTTCCCGAAATACTTTTAACGAACTTACCGGCTTCACCCTGAATACCGTACGCTCCTGCCTTATCCATCGGATCACCGCTGTCAACGTAGGCTTTTATTTCCTGTGTTGACATCTCGCGGAAGCCGACGGTGGTTACGTCATGGGCTGTAAGGCTCTTTTCGGCTGATGATACGGTAACTCCCGTGCAAACTATATGCTCTGTATCAGAAAGTGAGGTAAGCATATTTACCGCATCATTATAATCAGAGGGCTTGCCGAGTATCGTGTTCCCAAGGGCGACCACGGTGTCGGCGGTTATAAGTATTTCGTTCTCCTCCAAAGGCTTGTTATATGCCTCTGCCTTTCTTTTTGAAAGGAGCTCTACCGTCTTTGCGGGAGAAAGAGGCTCGTCTATTCTTTCATCCGCATCGGTGGGGCATACCAAAGGGGTTATACCCAGCTCTCCCAAAAGCTCAAAGCGTCTTGGGGATGCCGATGCTAATATAAATTTTGTATTCTTCATTATTTCACTCTTCTCACGTTTCCCTGTACGGGTGTGTGCTCGTTATAGCTTTTGATTATTCCTTCAACCTCTTTTTGGCTTTCATTTGTAAAAATGAAATGGCGGTTGTTTATAAACGCGCCTTTAAGCTCCTTTTCGCGGTCGAGCATATAGGTCTTCTGCGAATTGAAAAGTATATCCCGCTGTCCCTCGGCAATAAGGGGGAAGTCCGCATTTTTGCGGTCGCGCAGGCTTCTTTGCTCCAATCTCTTTTCCAGGAGCATAAGGGGCTGTGCGCCGTAGATTATAACAGACTTTTGAAGGATGATATCCCTTATCTGCGCCAGAGTAAGCTCGGGGGAAAGGATAACGTCCTCTAAGCCCAGCGATAAAATTATATCTGCAGAAAGAGAATTGAAGGCATTGAGACGGAAATCTCCGTGAAGCAGCTTGCCGCTCTTTTTTGCCAGATCAAGCTGACCGATATTCGTTATGAGAATATGCTCCGCCTTGCAGGCTGAAAGCTGTTTTTTGATCCTTTCAATATCCTTATCATAGATGACGGGAGGCAGAAGTACACCGTTTGCTTTTTTTTCGTCATATCTTTCAAGAGGAAGATATACTATATCAAAGGGATGGTTTTTCGGGATCGACTCAGGATCGTAAAAACGGGCTGAAAGACACTTTTTTGCCTTTTCCTTATTATAATCGCTCAAATCGGGCTCGCTGTCGAAATCTCTTTGATAAGGAGCTATCTCCTTTCTTTTTGTAACGGGAACGAAGCTCTGCTTTGTGCGAAGGGTGGCTTTTTTATCCGCCTCGCTTCTTATACCGTTCATCTGCCCGGATATTTTTTTGGTAAAATAGCCGTCGGTAAATCCGCTTCTTGAAAAGAGGTCGGTAAGCTCTCTTATCTCTCTTTGCGAGGCATTTCTTTTTTCGTCTAACAAACGGCGGTATATCTTTGTCACACCGTAAACGTATTCGGGACTCTTCATACGTCCCTCTATCTTAAGAGAGCGTACCCCGAGCTCCAGAATTTCGGTAATATGGGATGCAAGGCACATATCCTTGATGCTTAAGGGATAGCCTCCGTTATACTGCATACGGCAGGGCTGTGCACAAAGCCCGCGGTTTCCGCTTCTGCCCCCTATAAGAGAGGACATAAGGCACTGCCCCGAATGACAAACACAGATAGCACCGTGAATAAACATTTCTATATCAATGGGCGAATTCTTGCATAGCGTAAATATATCCTCGCGGCTCATTTCCCTGGCACAGACCATACGGGAAAAGCCCATATCCGAAAGAAGCCTTGCCGCATCCGAATTGTGCCCCGACATCTGGGTGCTTGCATGAAGCTCAAGGTCGGGGAAATTACGGTGTATCTCCCGTGCAAGTCCCATATCCGCGCATATAACAGCGTCAACTCCGCAAATATAAAGATCTCTTACGTAGTCAAGCGCCTTCTTCATTTCACGGTCAAGAATGAGGATGTTTACCGCAACGTGGAGTCTTACACCGTTCTTATGGCAGAAATCCGCCGCCTTTTTTATTTCGTCAATGGTGAAATTCGTTGCGTTTATTCTTGCGTTGAATTCGCTTCCGCCGATATAAACGGCATCAGCACCGCCCATAACTGCGGCACGAAGCGCTTCGGGGGTCCCCGCAGGACTTAATAATTCGGGTTTCATCACGGTTTTAGCCTCCTTTCGCAATATTTTCACTCTGTAGCTCTTGTAAAATAGGATTTATCATGTTACAATAAATATGTTTATTATATTATAATATATTTTATTTAATATTTAAAGATATTTCAGCAAAATTTATAAATATTTTTTAAGGTAATATCATGAAAGTTTGTAAGAATGCAAAAAGAATAGTATTTAAGGTAGGAACATCTACTCTTACCCACGAAAACGGAAAGCTCAACCTCCGCCGTATAGAGCGTTTGGTTACAACTCTCTCCGATCTCAAAAATATGGGAAGAGAGGTGGTTTTGGTAAGCTCGGGTGCTATAAGCGCGGGCTGCGGAAGAATGGGTCTGGAAGAGCGTCCGGATACGACCTCGGGAAAGCAGGCTATGGCTGCTATCGGTCAGAGCGAGCTTATGAGGGTATATGAGCACTTCTTTTCGATGTACGGCCATGCGGTAGGTCAGATACTTCTTACAAAGGAAGAGACCGACAATCCGAAGATATGGGATAATGCCAAAAATACCTTTAATACACTTTTGAGTATGGACTGTATTCCGATAGTAAATGAAAATGACTCTATGTCCTATGAAGAGATAGAATTCGGTGATAACGATACACTTTCGGCTGTGGTTGCAAAGATATGCGGAGCAGACTGTCTTGTTATCTTAAGCGATATAAACGGTCTTTATGACAGCGATCCCCATTCCAACCCCGGCGCAAAGCTTATCGAGCAGGTTGACGAGATAACCGATGAGATAATGAGCTATGCGGGAGGCGCAGGAAGTGCAAGAGGTACGGGCGGACTTATAACAAAGCTTCATGCGGCGCAGATAGCCACCGAGGCGGGGATATCGATGTATATAGTAAACGGCGAGGATCCCCGGATACTCTACAAGCTTTGTGAGGGTGAAAAAACAGGAACTTATTTTTCTGCAGGGCAGTAACAGTTTTGAAGTATGAGGTATGAAGTATGAGTATTCACGAATATATAGAAAAGCTATGTATAGATACAAAGAAGGCATCCCCCTCGATGGCGAGACAAAGCGAGGTTGAAAAAAACGCGATACTTTGCGATATAGCCGATGCCATTGAAGCAAACGAAGAGAGAATTATAAAGGCAAATGATCTTGACCTTGAGGCGGCTGATAAAAACGGAGTGCCCAAGACCATGCTTGACCGTCTTAAGCTTACTCCCGAGAGGATCAAGGGTATAGCGGATGCCGTAAGAGAGGTAGCTGCTCTTCCCGATCCGATAGGCAAGGGTGAGGTATATACCAACCGCGACGGTCTTATTATCAAAAAGGTACGCGCGCCTTTAGGTGTGGTTGCCATAATTTTTGAGGCAAGACCCAACGTTACCTATGATGCGGCGGCTCTTTGCATCAAGAGCGGTAATGCGGTTATCCTGCGAGGCGGTAAGGAGGCGATAAACTCCAACCGCTGTGCGGTTGAAATAATGCAGAGCGTTCTTACAGGACACGGTGTGGATAAAAATGCAGTTTCTTTGGTGGATGACGTTACGCGTCAAGGAACGACCGAGCTTATGCAGATGAGAGGTTACGTTGACGTTATAATCCCCCGCGGCGGTAAGGGCCTTATACAGAGCGTCGTTCAAAATTCAAAGATACCCTGTATAGAAACAGGCGCAGGTAACTGCCATCTTTACGTTGAATCGGACGCGGATATCGATATGGCTGTATCTGTTGCCTTCAACGCAAAATGCTCACGTCCTTCGGTATGTAACGCTATCGAAACACTTTTGGTGCATAAGGATATCGCGGAAAAATTTCTTCCCGCGCTTGAAGATGCAATGGCGGAAAAGGGAGTGGAGCTGCGTGCCTGCCCCGAGAGTGCAGTATATCTTAAAAGCTTCACTCCTGCATCAGAAGAGGATTTTGATACCGAATATAACGATTTTATCCTTGCGGTAAAGACCGTTTCGGATATAGACGAAGCTATTGAGCATATCAACCGTTACGGTACGGGTCACAGCGAAGCGATAATAACAAGCTCGCTTACCCTTTCGCAAAAATTCCAGACCGAGGTCGATGCGGCAGCGGTTTACGTTAATGCATCTACCCGATTCACCGACGGTGGGGTGTTCGGACTCGGCGCGGAGATAGGTATCTCCACTCAGAAGCTCCATGCAAGAGGCCCTATGGGACTCTTTGAAATGACAACAACAAAATATCTTATAAACGGAAACGGACAGACAAGATGAAAGAAGTAATACTTTGTAAATACGGAGAAATAATTTTAAAGGGACAGAACAAGGGCTGGTTTGAAAGTGTGCTTATCCGCGATATGCGTCAGAGAATGAAGCGCTTCGGAGAATTTGAGGTAAGATACGCCCAGTCTATCGTATATATAGAGCCCTTAAACGAAGATTGCGATATAGATGCGGCTTACGAGGAGGCAAAGAGAGCCTTCGGCTTTGCGGCAATAAGCCGTGCGGCTGTAGTCCCCAAGGATATCAACGAAATATGCCAATGCGCCAAGGAATATCTTCCCCAATACCTTTTCGGAAAAAAGACCTTTAAGGTTGAGGGCAAGCGCTCGGATAAGCGTTTCCCCCTTACCTCCCCACAGATAGGCGCAGAGGTGGGAGCGGCGATCCTTGAAGCCATGGGCACAAGAATAAAGGTTGACGTTAATAACCCCGAGGTTACGGTAAGAGTTGAGATAAGAGACCAGAAGGCTTACGTTCACGCAGGAAGTGTGAGAGGTGCGGGCGGTATGCCCATAGGTACAAACGGCAAGGGCTTGCTTCTGCTTTCGGGAGGTATAGACAGCCCCGTTGCAGGCTATATGATAGCAAAGCGCGGTGTTATAATCGAAGCCCTTCACTTTGAAAGCTTCCCCTATACAAGCGAAAGAGCACGCGAAAAGGTTCTTCAGCTTGCAGAGATCGTTGCGGGTCATACCGGCAGAATGAAGGTGCATATCATTTCCTTGACACATATCCAGGAGGAGCTTGTAAAGCATTGCGATGAGGACTATTTCACCCTGCTTCTCCGCCGCTTTATGATGAAGCTTGCCTGCATGGTAGCCAAAAAGCGTGACTGCGAAGCGCTTATAACCGGTGAGAGCCTCGGTCAGGTAGCAAGTCAGACCATGAGATCGCTTACCGTTACCGATATAGTAACCGATCGTCCCGTTTTTCGCCCCTGTATTGGTATGGACAAGGAGGATATCGTTTCAATTGCAAGAAAGATCGACACCTTTGAGACCTCCATTCTTCCTTACGAGGACTGCTGTACCGTATTCACCCCCAAGCATCCCCGTACCCGTCCCGAGTTATATAAGGTAGAGGCGCAGGAAGAAAAGCTTGACGTTGACGCTCTTATCGAGGAGGCCTTTAACACCCTCGTTACCCATGAAATAAGAGTATATTAAAGAGGTAGTTATGAAGATAAAAAATATAGCGGCATTGCTTCTTGCCTCGGTACTTTTGTTTTCCTCGTGTGCAGGTAAGGAGGAAAAAAAGGAAAAGCCGGATGTAAAGGCAGATCAGATAACCGATACCGAGCTTATATTCCAAAATGAGGAATATACCGTTACCAAGGGCGCGTTTGAATATATGTACAGTCTTAACTTCCATAATTCCATAGAGCCCTATGCAGATTACTACGGCTTTGATCTTACACAGTCCCTTGATACTCAGTACGTTGACAAAGAAGAGACGCAAAGCTTAAAGGAGTACATTTGCGAGCAGACAAAGGCTAATATATACAACTGTATTCTCTATGCCTGCGAGGCAAAGGATGAGGGCTTTGAATATCCGGAGCTTGAGGAATCTGTTAATGAAACGGTAAGCTCTCTTGAAAGTGAGGCAAAAACGCTTGGTATGTCCACAGAGGAATACCTTAAGAGCTATTTCGGTGCGGATACCACCCCGGAGGACGTAAAGAATATAGCCGAGCTTCAGATATACGCTTATGCTTATAACGATAAGCTTATTACCGCCGAGCTTGAAAAGATGACAGAGGATGATTACAGCTCGTATTATGAGGAAAACGATGACGGTACCCTTGATACCGAGCCGACCAGAAGCGTAGGACATATACTTATCTCCTTCGATTTTTATGACAGCGAGGACGAGGCTTATGCAAAGGCAAAGGAGGTCCTCGGACTCTGGAAGGCGGGCGAAATGACAAAGGACAGCTTTGAAGCCCTTTCCAACGAATATAACGACGATGCAAACTGCTTTTATGAAAACGTTACCAAGGGACAGATGGTAGAAGAGTTTGAGAATTGGCTTTTTGACAGCTCAAGAGCAGAGGGAGATACCGGGATCGTAAAAACGGTTTACGGCTACCACGTAATGTATTTCGTCTCTGTTGACGAGCCGAAATGGCGCGAGGACGCAAGAGTATCCTATGTCAACGGTAAAATGACCGAATACACCAAGGGACTTGAGGAAAAATACAAAGAGGGAATTTTTGAAAACAAGGACATTAAGAGCCTTATGCCCGATATCATCCCATTGATAGAAAAGCAGTAATAACCGAAAGGATCGGATAAAATGAAAAGATTAATTGCAATTTTACTTGTTTTTGTGCTGTTGTTTGCAGGCTGTACCTCCGAAAAGAAGGAGGCGCAGGGACCGAAGGCTCCTGAGACGGCAAATGACGGAATAGTAATGAAGAGCGAGCATTGTACCGTAACAAAGGCTATGTTTGACTATATCTTCTTCTTTAATTTCTATAATACATACGGAACGGTTACGGAATACCATAATCTCGATCTTAACCTTACCTTTGTTGAACAGCTCTACGACAAGGACGTTACCTGGCAGGAGCATCTTACAGAGCTTGCGGTAGAGAATGCAAAGACCGATATCCTTTTAGCCGAGGAGGCAATTGAGGAGGGCTTTGTTTACGAGGATCTTGAAAAGGAGATCGATAAGAATATCGAGACCTGGAAGAGTACCGCCGCAAAGCTTAATATGCCCTTCGAGGAATATATGGTTGCGTATTACGGTGAAAATGCAACCGAGAGCGTTTTGAGAAACGGACTTGAAATACAGCTTTATGCTACAGCCTACGGCGAGGAGCTTGAAAGAAGATACAAGGAGTCCCTTACCGAAGAGGATTATGACGGCTATTATGAGAAGAATCAGATGAGCATCGAGATAGTTGACATTTTGATGTATTCTATACCAATAAACTACAACGGCGTAATAAACACCGAAAAGAGAGATTCTCTTCTTAACTGCAAAACAGAAGAGGAATTCAAGGCTTGGGTAGCAAATGAAATAACCGAAAATAATAAGACAAAGGATAACCCCAGATCGGAATCCGAGCTTGCAGAGTATATCGCGGAGGAAACCACACCGGTAATGTCCTATTATACCGAGGGCGGAGCCTTTTCCGAATGGGCGTTTGCTCCCGAAAGAGAAATAGGAGATACCCATTATACCGAGCAGAATACGGGTATGTACGATATCTATATGCTTCTTAAAAAGCCTTACCCTCAGGAGAAATACATGAACAATATCTGTCAGATACTTCTGACCAACCAGACCTATGCGACCGAAGAGGATGCAAAGGCGAAGGCTGACGAGATACTTGAGGAGTTCAAGGCGCAGGGCGGTACAAGAGAGGCTTTTGAGGCTTTAGCCGAGGAATATAACGAGGATAAATACTGCTTCCATGAAAATATTGCCACAGACTTCTTCCCCGAGGAAACGATGAACAGCTGGGCAAACGACAGTGTAAGAGCCGTGGGAGATACCCTTATAGAAAAATCCGCATACGGATATCATATTATCTACTTTGCAGGCAAGGGCTTGCAGAGATGGAAGGCGGAGGCAAAGGTGAATATGACCGACAGTTATATGGATTCAAAGGTTGAGCAGCTTGCCAAGCTTTATGAAGAGAGCTTCACATATAACGAGAGCTATGCCGATCAGCTTCCCAATATGGTATCCCCTAATGCCGCGAACATTATAAGCAGCTACCAGTAATGCAGAGAAAACGGAGCAATTTCATATAACAAAAAAACAAAGGTTAGAGGATCCTTTTGATTCTCTAACCTTTATTCATTTTATATTACGGCTCTATCGATTTTTTCGTCAGCTTTTTGAAAAGCTTGTTCATGTTATCCACCATAACGTCACCGGTCAAGCGGGGAATGGATTCATAGGCTTCGCTTAATTTTTTCGCTTCACTTAATATCTTTTCTATATCACGGGTACCGTTTTCGAAAACGCGGGAAAGTATTCTTTCACTTCTTTCATATCCCTCGGTTATCATATCGTCTATGCTCTTTTTGGTGAAAAGAACAGATTCCTTGAATCTTGTTTTCGGAGGGAAGGTTATCCTGATTATTTTCGAATCGAAATCGGGAGATTCGAATTTATAGGATATATCATCGAAGTATATACAGATTATATAGTCGGGCTCATGCTGCAAAAGCGGATATACGGGGATATTATCGACCGCGGCGCCGTCATGATAATCAGTACCCTCTGCTCTGATACTGCGTTTGTATAAGGGAACGGCGACGCTGGCTCTTAAATAGTCTGTCAGAATATCCGTTTTAGTCCCTTGCAGATTTTTATATATTAACTTCTTTTTCTTCAGGTCAAGAAGGGTGGTGTAGAATTCATTTTCGAGAACTAAAGAGTCTTTTGTCAGAGCTTGGGCTATCGAATCCGCCTTGTCGAGCTTCAGAAGACGGGTTATGGTATATTTTTCATTATCATTAGTACATATACCTCTCCAAATATCTTCGGCAAGAGTAAGGCGGTCTGCCGCGTAAGCATAGCCGTTTAACACACCCACTGAGGCACAGCTGATATATTTAATTGTATTCCCGGGAAGATAATTCTGCAGAGCCTTTAACGCACCTATCTGGTAAGCGCCCTTCGCCATGCCTCCCGAAAGAACCAAGCCTATATTCATACGTCCTCCGATTTGTTGAAAGTCAATAAATTATATCATATTACAGGCTTTGGCGCAAGAGCTTTTCGCAAATTCAGAAGGATATAATTCCCGCGCCCTCAAGTGCTCTTGCAAGGACAACCAGGGACTCAAGCTTGGTCTGAGTTATTTTAAGATCCGAGGCAGATGCGCCTGTAAAATAACCGTTCTCGTAAAGCGCCTTTAAGGGAGCGTATGCCCAGGGAGCGTCCTTTTTTATCTCGTCCCAATAATGCCATACTCTTTCCTTTGATTCCTCAATAAGCTTCAATACTTCTTCTCTTGTCAAATCCTCTTCCTCCTTTACCTTGTATTTTCCGGTACGGTTTGGTATTTCGGTAAACACGGGAGTATTTACCTCTTTTGTTACCTTGCCGTTTTTATTTCTTACCTCAAGATGGCAGTGAGAGCCGAAGGAATATCCGGTATTTCCCTCAATGCCTATAACCTCGCCCGCCTTTACTCTGTCGCCCGCAAAAACAAGACGCTTTGAAAGATGGGCATATATTATCTGTTTCCCTTCCTCTGTACGAAGCGTAATATAATTACCCCATTGCCATGTGAGATCCGACTTGTCCGTGACCATACGGCTCTGTATCACCGTTGCATCACAAAGGGCAAGAAGCTCCTTTGAAGATTCTCCGACGATGTCAAGACCGGGATGGTTTTCCTTCCTGCCGTTTAATATACGGCTCCCGTATGTCGAGGTAACGCGGAATTCTCCGCCCTTATAAGGATTTAAAATGTTGATCCCTCCTATTTCTTTGTTTTCTTTTCATGCTGGGTGCCGAAATAAAAGGCAACCACCGTTGATACGGTTATCATTACGTTATCGGGAGATATCCTGCCTTTCAAGGAAAGGACGGCAAATACTCCCAAAACTATAAGGGTAACTATGGTTTTCACCTTTATAAGCCCGGCTATATTCTTAAAAAACATATTCATTCAGCTTACTATCTCCATTTCCTTTATTTCGCTGTAGATCTTATCGATAAAGGAGTTTCCCCCGAGACTTTTGTATGCCTGATAAAGAAGAACGAAATTTTCGTATTCATACTGTCTTATTCTTAAATCCCCCTTGTTACGGTAATATATTTTGAGCATTTCACTGCGAAGCTGGCATTTTGTTCCGCAGGATACTCTTTTTATACTTATAACAACGGGGGTAAGTATTCCGATAAGTGCCGCAAGCTCGGTCAGGGTCTTTACAGCTTCAACTAAAGTCATTTTGCCCTCCTATGCCCGCCTGCCTGTCATCTTCACCCTTGTACCTGCAGGCAGTAAGGCATCGCTTGTAATAGATATCACCGTCCCTATATTACCGATATATACGTTACGGTAACCGAATGAGCTTTCACAGCCTTCCGGTATTTCGGCAGTATGCGGTGAAGTTATCATGCTTTCAAGCGCTTCTCCTTCCGAACGGGTGCAGGTGTAGAATAAGGGAAGCAGCTCCTTTGCCTTATATTCCGCACATATAAGGGTAGAACGCGCTGTACTTAACGCTCCGCTGAGAGAAAATACCTTTTTTGCTTCACTGCCTGCTGTGATATGAAGAGCGCCGCTTTGCTCCGAGACGGGAATATAGACCATGCACGACAGCCTGTCATAGCTTTTTCCCGAAATATCGAAGGAGATATCGCTGAGAGGGGTGTCTGTAAGTATATCGGCTATTGTCTCATAGGGGGAGCTATATACCTTGCCCGTTTTGGTGACCGAATTTACAGTTAGTATAAGAGTGGTCTTCTTCGTACAGCTTGCGGTATAGTAACAGCCGTTTTCAAAACAGTAATAACTGCCGTCGGCAAGCTGATAATCGAGAGCTTCTCCTGTCCAAATAAAATGAAGATCCTTGGTTTTGGTCATGGCTATCTTTGTGCGTATGGCATTTTCGATACCTGCGGCTGTGGATACCGCAAAGAGCGAAAGACCGTCATCCCCCTTGGGTATGGCGAAATCAAGCACCGCCTCGCGTTCGCTTCCCGAATTTGTGACCCTTGCCTCCTTGTCGGGATCAAGAGTGGTTACGCTGCCTATGCGTATGCTTGAGGTAAAGAGCCCGTTGTCGGCATCATTCCTTACCGATTGGGCTATACCCTCTATACGCTCTATCTCAAGGGGTGTAGGCTCGGGAGCGTTTACGTATTCAAGACTCGGACCGCGAAGGACCTCTACCGTAACGGTGTTCGAGGTAGTACGGAAATCCACCATACCCGTATATCTTGTGCCGATCATGGAAACGGTAAAGCTGCCCTCCTTCAACACCTCGTGGGGGATAGTGCAGGCATTGGCGCTGAGTCCTACGCTGTATGCAGTATCATTATATTCAAATACCGCTTTCTTGTTAAAGTCGTTCCAGCTTTCGTCAAACTTGAATCTCGCATTTACTGTATTTTGCGAGTTTGCGGCAAGCACGTGATCGTCGCATCGCCGCATTTTTTGGTTTTCGATTATAAATTCGATAAACATATTTATCACCTCAAAACCATTGTACACCATAAAATCCCGTTTCGGTAGGGTACCCCCCCTAAAAATCGTTCGACAACATTTTTCTACAAGCAGCTATTGGCGCTTGAAGCGCTTAGCACAGCGGGGTGCTTCGGTATGAAATTTCCTATAAAGTAAAAAACAAGCAGGGAGCATTTGTAAAGCTCTCTGCTTGTCCTTTTAATATTATTAAAATTATTTTACTTCGGGTATTTAAAGGAAGTGTTTTTCATTTTATAGGAAATTGCTCCACCTCGTGAGATCGAAGAATCGGTTGATCACTAATTGTTGGGGCGGAATTGGGTGCGGCAACTTGCCGCTTTTTATAAGCTTCATACCCGTCACCGTCGCGGGACGGCACCCGCTTGAAGCTTTGCGAAGGCTTATATATTAACCGATTACGTTCTTTACATATCTTTCGATAAGCGCCGCCGCCGCCGCTCTTGTGGTGGTAGCCTTGGGAGAGAGTGTTGTGGCGGATGTTCCCGTAATAATATCGAGGTCGATAGCCCAGTTCATAGCATCCTTTGCCCAGTCTGCCACCATGTCACCGTCCTCATATACAGAGCAGTCACCCTCGTTGTCTGTATATATCTTATGATATTCGGTATAGTTGTAGAGAAGGGTTACAAACTCCTGACGCGAGATCTTCTTGCCGACACCGAATTTTGTCTCGGATACACCCTTTGTAATTCCTACCTCGGATGCCCATGCAACGGCATTTTTATACCATGCATCCTCTGCAACGTCGGTGAACTTGGTATTGGTGTACTCCGATTCTTCCTCATGCTCTATATTGTAGAGTATCTGAACTACCTGCTCGCGGGTAAGCTGAGCGGGAGCCTTAAACGTACGGTTTCCGGTACCGTTCATGAATTGGTTGAGCTCACAGTAACGAATACTTTCGGAATACCACTTGCCGAGCATAACGTCATCAAATTCGGAAAGTGCGTTTTCAACAGGAAGATTGTATGTATTGAGCTTATCCTTACAGTCAACGCAGTAAACCTCTACCTTACCGCAGGTGAATTCTGTAGGCGCCTCGCCCTTTGCGAGATTCTTGAATCTGTGCTTGGTAAAATTGAGGACGATACCGTAAGCGGAGATCTGGTCGCAGGAGGTGCCTGCGCCGTAAACCGACGTAGCAAAATATCTGCTCCATGTCTCGAGACCGTTCTGCTCTGCATCGAAGAAACGGTCATGATACATACAGTTGGCTTTCATATAGAAGTTACCTGATGCAAGCATTTCCTTATCGTAAACTACCTTACCCTTGGAGCAGACCTCTGCATCCTCGATAATGATATCCCATGGAATAAAGATCTCGAATCTCCAGCCGTCGCCGGTAGCATAGCCTGCAGCCTCGCAGAGATCGGTGATAAATCCGTCGTTTGCATATTTACGGCGGACCTTGATAATGTCGCCTTCACCGTCCTCACCCTCGAAAATAGAGAGAAGATACCAGGGAGAATGGTCTCTGTTACGGTTGAAGCCCGCATTCATGAACATATCGTTGATATCGAACATGAATCCGAAAATGTCACCGTTAAAGCCGTAGCCGTCGCCGTACCAAGGGCTGTTAGCCTCCTCTTCGGTAGGCTCTGTGGAGTATTCAAAGCCCGCGCCTGTTGCTTCGGTTCCGAAATAATACATTGCACCGAGAGCATCGTTGATATCTGCCGCATAGTAAATACCCTCTTCGGAGTATGCGAAATATGCACGTCCGTCCATAACCTGGGGAGCGGTGCTCCATGCGGTGGTCATGGTATTACGGTTGAGTATTACGGGCTGGCTCCAGCCCTCGTCGAGATCGATGTTGCCGTCGATCGTGGGCTCTGCAAGACCTACGTCAATGGGGTCGTTGGGTTCTATGATTCTTGCTGTTGTGTTTACTACGAAGCAGGGGAGCAAAAGAGCAAGTGTTAAAAATACCAATAATAATTTTTTCATTTTTTTTACTTCCTTATTGATTAAATACGGCAAAGCCTTCATAAAAAGACTTTGCCGAAGATGTCTAATTATTAATTAAAGTGCGGAAACGATAGCTTCGGTGTCCTTTGCGATAACGAGCTCTTCGTTTGTGGGGATAAGGTAAACTGCAACCTTGGAGTTGTCGGTGGAGAGCTTGATAACGTTGGACTGATGATGAGCCTTTGCGTTTACTTCGTAATCCATTTCGATACCGAAGTATTCCATATTGCGGCAAACTCTTTCGCGGAGCTCGGTGTTGTTTTCACCCATACCTGCGGTGAATACGATAGCGTCGAGACCGTTCATGGCAGCGGTGTAGGAGCCGATGTACTTCTGGATCTGGTATGCAAGGATG
Organism: Oscillospiraceae bacterium; assembly: GCA_015065105.1. GTDB lineage: Bacteria > Bacillota > Clostridia > Oscillospirales > CAG-272 > RGIG7300. The sequence continues at coordinate 22,828 of SVQZ01000006.1, forward strand.
TTTGCAGCAAGCTCTGCACGGTGGTTGCCCTCAAGGATAGCAGCCTCGATATCACGGCTGTCGGAGGAGATACCGGATACGCCGAGGAAACCGCACTTCTTGTTCATGAAATCACTCATTTCGTCGGGAGTGAAGCCTTCCTTGTTCATGATGAATGTAACGATAGCGGGGTCGATAGAACCGCAGCGTGTACCCATTTCAACACCGTCAAGGGGAGTGAAGCCCATGGAGGTATCAACTACATGGCCGTCCTTAACGGCGGAGATGGAGGAACCGTTACCGATATGGCAGGTGATGATCTTTGTGCCTTCGGTCTTGCCGAGGATCTTGCACATCTCGCCTGCAACGTATCTGTGGGAGGTACCGTGTGCACCGTAACGGCGGATATCGTACTTTTCGTACATTTCGTAAGGAATAGCATAGAAGTACGCCTTTTCGGGCATTGTCTGATGGAATGCTGTGTCGAAAACGAGAACCTGGGGAACACCGGGCATAGCTTCGGTGCAGCCCTTGATACCCATAAGGTGTGCGGGGGTGTGGAGGGGAGCTAAGTCGATGCAGAGGTTGAGCTTTTCAACAACCTCATCGGTAAGAAGCATACTTTCAGAGAAGTAAGCACCGCCGTGTACCACTCTGTGGCCTACAGCCTCGATCTCGCTCATATCCTTGATACAACCGATGGTTGCATCGGTAAGTGTGTCAACAACGATTTTTGTAGCAACGCTGTGGTTAGCCATTTCAACCTCGCGTACTGTCTTTGTACCGTCAGCCTGCTTGTGCTCGATCTTACCGCCTTCGATACCGATTCTTTCGCATATACCCTTTGCGAGAACCTTTCCGGAATTAGTGTCAAAAAGCTGATACTTAAGAGAGGAGCTTCCGGCATTAACAACTAATACATTCATTTTGAAAACCTCCGACATTTATGTCTTGTATTTTTTTATTTTTTTTAGTATAATAGCATTGTACTACCACAATGTTACAATTTTATTACTAATTCAAGTCAATTCACAAAATTTTTAAGACCAAAAGGCGTAATTTATGAAAATATGTGCTGTGATTTCAGAATATAATCCCTTTCACCGAGGCCATCTTGAACAGATAGAATTCATCAAAGCCAATTATCCCGATACCGTTATAGCTTCGATCATGAGCGGTAATATCGTACAAAGGGGAGAGCTTGCCGTTCTTGATAAGTATAAAAGAGCCGAGGCGGCGGTTCGGTGCGGAGCAGATCTTGTTCTTGAACTGCCCTATCCCTATTCCTGCTCCTCCGCAGGCTATTTCGCAAGAGCGGGAGTATATTTAGCAGATTCCATCGGTGCCGATATGCTCTGCTTCGGAAGTGAAAGCGGAGATATCGGGCTTCTTTCAAGGGTTGCAAAAAGAACTCTTACCGACGAATATATTAACCGTCTTGAGACTCTTTTGTCTAAAGGAAAAAGCAGTGCGGAATCCTATATATCCCTTTACAGAAAAGCTTATTCCGAATTATACGGAGAAGAGATCCCCGATGGATCGAATAATACCCTCGCAATTGAGTATTTAAGAGCAATTTATGCTCTTGATTCGTCCGTTACACCCATAACGAATAAGCGGACCTCGCCCTACAGCGCCGCTGCCTCCCGTTATTTCTATAAAAAAAAGGATAAGGAGCTTTTTGTACAGACCCCCGAAAGGCTTCATTCCCTTTACGAGAGCGAAGAAGCCTGTGACACTCAAAGCATTGAAGGTATAGTTCTTTGGCATCTTGCAAATTCGGATCCCGAGGAGCTCTCCCGATATGCAGACGTTGATACGGGCATCGCGTCAAGACTGATTTCCTGCGCTGCAAAGAGCAGAAGCTTACATGAGCTTTATTCTAATGCCGCAACAAAAAAATATACCGATTCAAGGGTAAGAAGGGCGGTATTTAACTGTCTTTTCTGCGTGAAAAAGCAGGATCTTGAAGCCCCGCCCTCATATACCCTTCTTCTTTGTGCAAACCGTGCAGGCTGTGCCGCCTTGAAGGAGATAAAGAAAAGAAGCGATATTGCAATTATCACAAAACCTGCCGACTATAAAGCCTGCGGGGAAGCGGCCGCGGCAGCCTTCGGGATTTCCCTTAAGGCGGATACTCTTTTTGCCATAGCAAGAGGGGAAAAGCCGGAGGATATATTAAAAAGGTCTCCCGTAATAATAAAATAATTGAAAAGCCGAAGCTTTTGCCTTATTTATTACGCTTTGAAACAAGCAAATTTAACGCATTTCTCATTTTCGGTTGACAATTTCCTGTTTTTATAGTATTATATATCTTGATAGAAAATATAAAATACGGAGCGTGATATAAATGAGAGATGCAAACGCAACTGTCAAGGGCGATTACGTTATGTTTTGCGGCAAGCCCTTTGTAAGACAGAATAATACCATTTGCTACGGCGATATGAATGACGACTACGTGTTGTTTATGATGATACTCACCAACAAGACCGTTGACGGGGCAGGAGGCAAAAAGGTAGAGATACCCGATCAGATCCTCGTTCAGATAATCAGCACAGACCTTGATAAAAAGCCGGCAGAGCGAGTAGCCAAGCAGTTTAATAAAAGCGGTCTCTATGAGGCCATGGATATCGGTCTTATATGGCTCGATAAGCTCAATAAGGGTAAAGAATAAAAGGTCTGCAATGCAGACCTTTTTATGTTTTTGGAGGTTATTTTATGAAAAAAAGCAAAAAAGCAGCTTTGATCTTACTTACCGCTGCGCTTATCTTAAGCAGTACGGGATGCAGTAAAAAGTCAACTGATAAAAAAGAAAACACAAATGCTCTCGATTCTTACGTTGAGGTTGAGACCGGTATTCCCGAGGAGAAGGAATATGAGCCCTCGGTGCTGGCGGCAGAGTCCTCTTATTTTTCATTTGAAAGTATCGAAAACGCAGGAGAAGAGCCCCTTTATACAAATCCTCTCACGGGACTTGAAGCATCATCGGATATTTCTGATAAGCGTCCCGTTGCCATAATGGTAAACAATATCAAGGCATCCCTTCCGCAGGTAGGTATCTCCCAGGCTGATATTATATACGAATGTCTGTCAGAGGGAGGTATCACAAGACTTCTTATGATATCAAACGACTATGAAGGACTTGCAAAGGTGGGTTCTATAAGAAGCTCCAGACCTTATTTTATAGATTTCGCCATGAGTCATGACGCGATATACGTTCATGCAGGCGGAAGCGATGATGCATATGCGGCTATCGAGAGCCGTGATATAGACAATCTCGACGGTGTGAACGGAGCACATAATACAACGGTGTTCTACCGCGACCCCGAACGTCTTAAGACCATGGCTCTTGAGCATACAATGGTGTCTGACGGCTCTCTTATAAAGCAGGGAATAGGACTTTTCAATTACCGTACAGAGCATTACGACGGCTTTGAAAATGCGGTCATTACTCCCGAATGGGGCTATAAGGTGGTGCTTGAGGGTGAGAGCGCCGAATATATAAAGGTCCCCTATAATGAGACCAGGGCGGATACTCAGGTGGTAGAGTATGAGTATGATGCCGAAAGCGGCAAGTATTACAGATGGCAGCATACCCATGAAAAGCATATCGATTCTGCAACGGGAGAGCAGCTTGCATTTGATAACATCATAGTTATTGAGATGCCCCACGTTGTTACCTCCGACAGCTACGGACACCGCGAGGTGGATACCGAGGGCAGCGGCAGAGGTTATTATATAACAGGCGGTAAGCTTATCGAGATCAAGTGGGAAAAGGCAGACCGCGATTCGGAGATAGCCTTTACCGATATAAACGGAGTTCCTCTTGTTATAAACAAGGGTAAGACTATCGTAAACGTTACAGCCAACGACGTATTTTCTCAGATAACCGTAAAATAAATTATAAAACAATCCGGCAGACTTCGAAAAAGGCAGGTATGTGAACCCCAAAAACTCGGTAAGCTCGTTTCGGGGAACCACATAGTTTTCGTAAAAAGTCTCGGTAGGCGTACTTGGTACGGTAGAGAGGATTTGGCAAAAAAGTGTGAAAGCAGGGTTGAAATTCGATGTTTCAACCCCGCTTTTTATATATCGGTTATTTTTCCTATGAAGAAGGGAATATCCGTTTTTGTATCGATAAGCATATATACAAAGGGACGGTCGAGATGAACGCTTCTTTCACTAACAGAGCAGCATTCGTCCTTCATTTCAACAGCCGTTACAGCCGCCGCTTTCGTTCCGTTCTCGTCAACGGAAATATAGGTCCTGTGAAGAACGCGGTTTATATAAACGGGGCCTGATGAGGAAAGACCCAGCTTTGAAAAATCGGCGCAAGAAGTAAAAGCGGAGGACATACCCATATTCTTCAGAGCATCCGACATTTCGGTCTTGTATTCTGTTTCGAATTTTGGTATTGCCGTATCTACACAAACGCTTTGGGCGTTTGTCAGCATATCCTGCAGTCTTTTTCCGCTGAGAGAGGAAATGTATTCGTTTAATTCTATATCTTCATCGGGCAGAAGGGCAACAAAGGCATATTTTCCGTCCTTATAGAGCTTTGCAAAGCCTTCGGCATTTTCATCTTCGATATATATATTTTCCTCCGAGTACATAAATTTCGCATTTTCCGTAACACCGTCTTCGGCGGTAAATACTCCGTCACGGATCATATCCTCCCCGTATTTTTCCTCCCATTCGGCATCAAAGGCAAGAGCATTCACAAGATACATTACGGCATCGGGCGGTATCTTATCGATAATGGAGTCTATCATTTCATCCGTTTTATCCTTTACCCAGGCATTTATATCATCCCTTGCGGCATCATTAAACTCCGCTTGGTATATATCGGCACCGTAATGATCGGCATTGACCTGAAGAAATTCCTTATTAACGCTAAAGCGTTCATCGTCGGTAAACCATATCGAATTTGCAAGCTTCAGCTTATATTCTTCGCTTGTGGTAAGGAGGGCCATATAGGTGTGAACGTAAGCGTTGAGCTCGTCAACGCTCATACCGAGCACCCTTTCCATTTCCTCAAGAGTATCACCTTCTGCCCCGTTTGCGGTCATGGAAAGGGCACAGAGAACGGAAAGAGGGGATATGAGCATATTATTATCCTCTTTCGCACATTCCTTGAAAAGTCTTACGGCGAAATCGGTGAACACCTCGCTCTTTTCCTTAATATCCTTTTTGTATGATACAGTAGAAGCGGTTATTTCGGACATAAGATCTTTGCTTTGTATATCGGAAGCGGGCGGGACACCCGAGGCTTTTTTGGAACAAGCGGTAAAATTAAATATTAAGGACAGGCAGAGAACAACGGCGGTAATAACGGATAAATACTTTTTCATGAGCTATTCCTCCTTTGATTTTATTATCTGATCCGAATACAGAATAACGTATTCGTCCTTTTCTTCATAGCTGTAAAACTGAATGCAGACCTTTGTACCTGCAGGAAACTCCTCGGGGCAGGGTGTTCCCGCTCTGTCGGAATATCCGTTTTCGATGGGGGTGAGAATGCGGCATCGGTCACTGAAGACCACCTTTACCTTTGTTCCCTCGGGGAACAGCTTTGTGTCGGCGATCTCGGAAATTATACCGTCAAAGCCGTTTTTATCCCATTTTTCTATTGTGACTATAAAGGAGGGACGCTCTTCGGATTCGGAAATTGATTCGTTGGAAAAATCATCGGTGCTTTCATTTTTTAAACCGGAGGAAGAATTATCATCGACCCCGGGAAGGGGGGAGCTCTGCGATGCTTCGCCGTCAAACGAACCGTTATCCTCTGAATGCAAAGACGTTTCTATCTGCGTTTCCTCCTGAACAACACTGTCTTTGCTGTCAAGCATACCTGTATGCCGGGCAACCAAAACACCGGTCAATATAAGGCAGAAGCAGGCGGCTGCGGGGATGATCCTGAACCATATCCTTTTATCTTCGTCCCTGTTTCTTCTTCTTTTGTCTGCGCTTATTATAAGATCGTCATCGAGATAGTTCAGCGCATCATGGAGCTTTTCGGGTCTCATGTCTCAAATCCCTCCTTTACGAGAAATTCTTTAAGGGCGCATCTTGTTCGGTAGAGCCTGCTCTTTGCCTTCGATTCACTCATACGGCAATACTTGGCCGCATCACTCAGAGAATCGAGATAATAGTATCTTATTACAAATAGATCTCTTGTATCCTTCGGAAGAGTACGTAAAAATCTGCTTACAGCCTCAGCTAAAATTTTATCTTCTATATTCTTTTCGGGAGAAATGGAGGGGTCGGCCGTATCCCCGAGCTCTTCAAGAGAAAGGGCATACTCGCTTCCTCTTCTTTTTTGAGTGTTTCTTTTTCTGAAAATGTCTATTGAAATGAAACGGGTCAGCTTCCCGAGATATGCAGACAGAATATTAGGTCTGTTGGGCGGGATGGAGTTCCACGCGGCAAGATAGGTGTCGTTGACGCTTTCCTCCGAATCCTTTGGGTCTGACAAAATATTACAGGCTATCTTTAAAAGATATCTGCCGTATTTTTTGTCGGTCTCCTCTATGGCAGACTCGTTGCGTTCAAAGTACAGCTCAACTATTTTGTTGTCCTCCATTAACGTACCTCCTTTTCAGTCCTTTATAAAAACAAGAGTACGGCTGTCTTTTACGGGCTTCAGACAGAATACACGAAGTGAAAATGTTTTCTCTCATATAAATATATCGTAAAATAATCATTTTGGTTTCGGTATAAACGAAAATTTTATATTATAGAACACCGCTTCAGTTAGGGTAGTTTTCGTAAGCGTCATTCCCGAACATCGCTTAAAGCCCAAAAAGCTGACGCTTTCGGGAAATAATAAATAATCAAGGCGGTCCGAAAGGATCGCCTTGGAATTATTTATAAGTCATAAGCTTCATTACGTTATACGCGGTCTTGTAAAGAGAGGGCTCGTTTACGAGCTTTGCTTCCTTAAAGGGCATAGCTCTTCTCTGGATGGAGAATACGGCTGTAACACCCATTTCGTAGCACGTTTCGCTTTCGTCAGCCGCACCGCAGAGAACGATAAGCGGAATACCCTTGGGCTTTGTACGGGCAGCGATTCCCGAAATAGCCTTACCGTCTATGCTCTGGGAGTCAAAGCGTCCTTCACCTGTGAAAACAATGTCGGTGTCCTCAAGCTCAAGATCGAAATTTTTTGTATCAAGCACAACGTCTATACCCCGGCGAAGCTCCGAACCGAGAAACGCAACCATTCCCGCACCGCAGCCGCCTGCCGCACCCGCGCCGGGTATGTTTGCAACGTCCTTGCCCAAATATTCCTTGACCTTTTCGCTTGCGTGACGCATTGCAGAGTCAAGAAGCGGTAAAACGCAGGACTTTGCACCCTTCTGAGGAGCAAACACAAAGGAGGCACCCTTTTCTCCGCAAAGGGGATTGTCGATATCGCACATGGTGGTTATCTCACACTCCTTGATGCGGGTGTCGAGGGCGGAAATGTCAATGCTTTCGATATCGGCGAGAGACAGCCCGGCGGGAATAAAGCAATTACCTTCTTTGTTCCTGAATCTGACTCCCAAAGCGGCAGCTATACCGCATCCCATATCATTTGTGGAGCTGCCTCCGAGGGCAACTATAAACTTACGGAAGCCTGCGTTGAGGGCAGCACGTATAAGCTGACCTACGCCGTATGTAGTGGCGGTTTCGGGCTCGAGACGCTTTGCCATGGGAAGACCTGCACAAGCGGCAAGCTCTATAACAGCTGTGTCACCCAAAACTCCGTAAAAGCTTTGGATCCTCTCATACTGCGAGCCTGTGGCGGTAACGCGGCGTCTCTGCGCTCCAAAGGCGTCTATCGTACCCTCGCCGCCGTCGGCAATGGGCAGAAGCAGGGTCTTGGCATCGGGTAAAACAGCCTTTACAGCCTTGTTTATCGTCTCAGCCACCTCTCGGGCGCAAAGAGTTCCTTTATATGAATCGGGGGCAATGATTATCTTCATTTAGGGGAGATCCTTCCGTTTTTGAATAATATCTGTTGTTTTTGCATATACTACAATAACATTGTATCACAAAAAAGAATAATAATCAATAAAAAATAAAAAAAACCTTGACAAAGGAAAAAGGGTATGCTATAATAATTAGGCTAAAGACGACAGCAACTTGTTTTGAGCAAAAACGCCGGAGTGGCGGAATAGGCAGACGCCCGGGACTTAAAATCCCGTGGGATTAATTTCCCGTACCGGTTCGACCCCGGTTTCCGGCACCATCAAGCCGGTCAAAAAGGTCGGCTTGATCAATATCGCGGAGTAGAGCAGAGGTAGCTCGTCGGGCTCATAACCCGGAGGTCGCAGGTTCGATCCCTGTCTCCGCAACCAGAAACGAAAAGACATCCAAACGGATGTCTTTTTTCGTTTCTGATTTCAGAAACAGAATTTGTAATGCGGCCGACGGGTTCCCGGAGGGGAACGAGCCGAGCGCGTCCGGGGGACGATACAGTGAGGCGAGTGAGTGGCAGCGGTCTGTATTTTCAAGGCACCGCCGTGTGCCGCCGAAAATACAGGGAACCGCAACAGGACGCGGTTCGATCCCTGTCTCCGCAACCAGAAACGAAAAGACATCCAAACGGATGTCTTTTTTCGTTTCTGATTTCAGAAACAGAATTTGTAATGCGGCCGACGGGTTCCCGGAGGGGAACGAGCCGAGCGCGTCCGGGGGACGATACAGCGAGGCGAGTGAGTGGCAGCGGTCTGTATTTTCAAGGCACCGCCGTGTGCCGCCGAAAATACAGGGAACCGCAACAGGACGCGGTTCGATCCCAGAGTATAATGATACTACAGTGGTGGAATCGCTTTAAATTATAGCTGAATAATATTTAGGGCATACTCTGTCTCCGCAACCAAAGGAAACCCTTGTAAATCAAGGGTTTCTTTCTTTTTTGCTTTTCCCTGTTTGCCTGTTTAGACGGAAATAGACCTATCTTTTCTGCCGGTTTTTTGCCGGTTTCTACGGTGAATGGGACAAAAACCGTAGTAAATATTATAAAAAACAATGTGATGTCAACTGTGAGATTAGTAAACCTAGCCTCTTTTGACATCACATTATTATTTCTCTATCTTTACATTACATCTCCCACCAAATATAAAAGACACAGAGTAGATTTGACAAAACTTTGGAAACCAGTTGAAGTTTCGTTATAGCAAGCCTTTTTGCATCTCTTTATCGTAAATATAGCATATTTTAGAATGGATAGTAATTGCTATTATGAGAGGCATAATGAATATTTTAAACAGTCTTGGTGTTTTACAACCAAGAGTGTTTGCTTTTTGCACAATACTATTCAGTATTTTCAAAAATAACCTTACATCATAGATACACAACATTTTTTCAACATTGTCGAAACCTGTTGCATTTTACACTAAAATATGTTAAAATTATTTTGATATATAGATATATCGTACAAAAATATAAATTAGTTTATTGGAGGGTTCTATGAAGGTCGAGCAATTATTGAACGATTTGTGTAAATTTTTGAAGATGTTGCCACATCCCATTTTGTTAGAGTGTATTGACAATATAACATTTATAAATAGAAACGAACGTCGCAAATATGAAAGAATTAAAAATTTGGATAATAAAATCGATGCTCTTGTTCAAGATGTACGTTTTAGAGTGAAATTAATAGAAAATATACATCAAAACTATAATCAAAATATACAATTTTCTGGTGATGTTCTATATGAAGACTTGTTAGCTTCAATTAATTCGGAAAATTGCATGTCGGTAATTGTATATATATTATATCTATGTTGTGACGGTGATTTTGACAAACAACATTTCAGTAAGTTTATCGAATCGGAACCGTTTCAAAAAACTATAAAAAAAGCTTGGGATACTCCCACTATATTAGAAATTAACAGTGCAACAAATATAATCGAAAATACATCATTCAAGGAGAAAAAAACTATGTTTTGGTATCTTGGTAATATTGAATTAAGATCTACATATTACAATTTCAAACCGCGATATATTTACGAAGAATTAGAAGGTGTAATATCAGAAATTCCCAACGATGTATTAAAAGAAGATTTTCCGGAACACGGGTCTATCAATCTCGGATACCAGCATTTAGGCGATCAAGCCCACGAATTCTTAAAATCGCTTAACATAGACAAAATTCATGATATATCTGATACTACACCTATCACTAGTGTTTTCGCTATACATATCGAAAATAGTGATATAGAGAATAACGACAATGACAAAATTCGCAAAAAAATAGATTTGCAGAAAATCTATGAAAACGGCATTTTACTATCCGACATAATAAAACCCATTTCCGACTTTAAAATGTATAAAATCGTTACTCCACAAGAAAATATAGTTGCTGATTCGTTTGCGGGAATAATTTTTGTAAACGAAGATCATTATTATCCAGAAGAATTAGTTCTATTAGAATGGGGAGAAAATCGCTTATTCGGTCCTTATAAGTTACAAGAACGTTCAATAGATGGCGAAAAATATATCCGTCCAGACAGTGGTAGCAATCAATATTTACTGGAATACTATTCCGAAGAAGATTATGAATCGTTTTTCTTTGAAAAAATTCCATATCTTCATGACTCTGTTTTTACAGACATAGCATTTTTAAAAAAATCTCCTAAATGCTTCGATGCCATTCCTTTAGAAATACTACTTTCAAAACTTACTGAATCAGTAGATTTTAATTTAATTGAAAGCAATCCAGATGAATTTGTAAGATTGTATACAACTTCACCATTTTTGGGACAACTCCCCTCTGAAATCCGTAAACAACGTATAGAAAGAGTTGAAGAAATCTTTAAAAGTACCGCACATTATGATGACAAAAAGAGGGATGTCCTAGAATCTCTTTTTGACAATTTAGGTGATAATGTTTTTAGTATTTTAGGCGATAAAATCAAAAATAGTTCTGAATTCAAAAAGCTCCAAGAACAAGCGACTATTTTACAAGAAACTAACAACAAGCTGAAAAATGATAATGATAGTTTGACAGAAGAAAACAGGCGATTGCTTCAAGAAAATACCCAGCTTGAAGAAAATGCGAATCATAATGGCACATTTATTGATTCGGAAAAAATCGAAGAGTTAGAACAAGAAATTGCTGAGTTAAGCGAAAAGGTAGCAATAATCGACGACTACGACTCATTATCTAAAGATTACGATGAGTTAAGAAAAAAATATCAACAAGAAACTGATTTATATGATTCAAAAGTCATCGAAGTTAATGAAAAGAAGAATGAATTAAACGAACTCCAGGCAAAATTCAAATCTTTTATTACAAATGAATTAAACGGATCTGATGTAACCAAAACTCTCAGAACTGCTTTCGATCCATACATATCCAATGCAATGATCGAAGCAGCAGGAAAATATCAATACGATTCAGAGAACGCATATTATAAGGAAATATCTGAAAAACTAAACAAATTAGATACTCCGAAATATGAAAAAGAAGATCTAATTAATCGACTTGTTAAGCATGTTCAACTCTCACGAAAATACACTAAAAACGAAATCTTAAATATATATATCTGTCTCTCGCAAAATTTCTTAACGATTTTTTCAGGTGAACCCGGAACTGGTAAGACTTCAATTTGTAATATTCTTGCTGATAGCTTAGGATTAAACAATTTCGGTACTGAAAAAAATATATCTATGAATAGATATATTCCCGTTTCGGTAGAACGCGGTTGGTCATCTAAAAGAGATTTGATAGGATACTTCAATCCTCTTACAAAAAAGTATGATAGAAATAATTCTAAAATATATGATGGATTGATGCTTTTGAACGAAGAAAGATCGAATTCTCGTTTTCCTTATGTCATTCTTCTCGACGAGGCAAATTTAAGTCCTATAGAGTATTATTGGGCAGATTTTATGAGAGCAGCAGACCGCACGGGAGAAAAAAATTATGTAAATATCGGATTGAATGAAGATATCTATATACCCCAAACACTTCGTTTTCTCGCAACTATAAACAATGACCAAACAACTGAACGTTTATCGCCTCGTTTGGTGGACCGTGCGTGGATAATTAAACTTCCTAAAACAAGTGTACTAGAATCTGCAACATATATAGATAATCTTAATAATGATACTATCTTATGGAACGACATAGAAAACGCTTTCATTGTTTCTGAAAGCAAAGAAATGTCTTTGAAAAATTTGGCAGAGCAAATCTATAAACTCTTTGATGAACACAATCTTTCCGTAAGTCCTAGAGTTCAACAGAGCATAAAAAGATATGTTTGTGTTGCACAAGAAATAATGGAAGATGAAATAGGCGTTTCGAATAAAAAAGAAAAAGCACTTGATTTTGCTATTGTCCAGAAGTTATTACCCAAGATTAATGGCTATTATAAGGACTACGAACGTCTATTTACTTCACTCAAACAAATTTGTGATGAAAATAACTTAAAAATGACCAAAGAGGCGTTGATTTTCATGGAAGATTTTCAGCGTCAAAATATGGGTTATTGTCAGTATCTCGTATAATTAGGAAGATATACATATATGAACAATTATATTTTGCGGTTAGAAACCAATACATACAACAGAGAAATTCCGTTGATCTTAAAAGATACAATCGATTTGTTTGACGATTATTTCGAACAACTTAACGGAGAGTATATACATAACGATTATGCATTTAAACTTTCTGTTATAGATTCGCAATGCAATAAAGTTCATATAGATAGCTTGTTCATAAACAATGAGATAGTTGATGATGAAAAATTTTTGTGTGGTTGTAAAACATTGCATATTTTTTTGGAGTGTTTTGGTATTGTAAAAATCGAAGTTATTATTGAAGGTGTTTCATACATCACCCAAAATATAAGAATCATAATGAAAGAAAATGCAATAAACAACAATATACTCAATATGATTGATTATATATATGATAATTGCGATGATTACTTGTATGAAGAACACAAGCACTCCAAAACGGCTACGGGAATAAACCCCAACTCTAAAGTCTCTATTGATAGTAAATTGTCTATGATTAATGATATTTATGACACTTATATCAAAGGGTACAATATACTAAAATATAACGCACAGACAAGACTTATCAATACAAATAAAATTGGTGATTTTTCCGAATTACAATCTATTAATAGTACCACTATTGATTATATAGTTAACCATCCTGAAGAATTACAGCCTGTTAGTTACAACTCAGGTATAGCGGTTAATAAGCAACACTATCAGCCTAGAAAAACATTGGTGCAATCCGTATCTTATTCTTCAGACATATATGAAAATCAGGTAATTGTTGGTTTTCTAAAATCTGTTATTAAAGATTTAGAAGATATCAAAACATTAATAGAATCGCACAAAAAACAAAATAGTGTTCCATATAAACGAGATGGTTATATAGATTCTTCGTACTATATATACACTCGGAATGTAAAATTACTAAATGATTATTTGTTGAACATTGACGATGCTATTATTCGCTTTCAAAAATTATATTTAGAATTCAAAAAAATTTTGAATGTAAATGATATAAATATAATATCTCAACCAATGTATACAAATATATTTAGAAGAATTCTGCCGTATAACATCATTTTTGAAAAGATTTGCAATTGGTTTAATTGTGGTAATTACGATCTAACCAAATCTGACCTGTTACTCAGTTTTGTTTCTATAAGTAAAATATATGAGTATTTTTGCTTATTAAAACTCAACCGTGCTATAAATAATCGCGGTTATACGATGGAAAAAGGATATTCTTATAAATACGATGAAAACAAGTATTATCATAACACTACATATAACAACACATTTGAATATGCAAAAGATGGAATAAGAATCACATTGTATTATCAACCAATCATCTATGGAAAAACCAATGGACGAGAAAGACCAAATGGTATCATGTTATTTAGGAATACTACTATCAGCATAAAAGATCCTTCTATTCTTGCAATGCTAGATGATAGTGCACCACAACGTGGTAATAGTTATGTGCCTGACTATTTAATAAAAGTTAATAAAGAAAATAGCACTAATTACTACATTTTAGATGCCAAACATAGTACGGTTAATAATATTAAACGATATCAACTTCCACATTTGATATTCAAATACTTGTTTTCTATCAGTACTTACCCACAAGGTGAAAATATCAAAGGTATGTGTATTTTGTGCGGAAAAGATTCATTTAACTCAACAGAAAATCTTTATGATATTGCAAGTTCTTTTAATATCAAATTAAATCCCCAAGCATCCATTTGTCAAATCACCGGAACCGATATTTCAAATGATAAAGATTTGGAAGAATATATTAAACAAATAGAGTTATAAATGTCGTTAAACTAGTATTTATAAATATATATTATAACTCTGAACAGGTAATAGCCCGTGCTATTACCTGTATTTTTTATTTATAGGAGAAACATCTATGAAAGAAACAAACATTACCGTGCTTATGGTAGAACCCGGCAAGAATCCTTTTATGACAAACGTAAAAAACAAACATTTGACACACAGGGAGAATACCGTTATAATATATACATCAAGATAACGGAGAACAACATGAAAAACATTATAGAAATAAAAGATTTTCTCTCTCCCGAGCTGGACGTATATGCACGGCTGAGCGAGGCTCAGCTTTTGAACAGAGAGTTTCCCGAAAAGGGTATGTTTATAGCAGAGAGTCCGAAGGTTATCGGACGTGCCCTTGATGCAGGCTATGAGGCGGTAAGCTGCCTTATGGAGAAAAGGCATATAGATGGCGAGGGTAAGGCCATTCTTGAGCGAATAGGGGGCGTACCCGTATTTTGTGCGGAATTTGATGTTTTGACTCAGCTCACGGGCTTCAAGCTTACAAGAGGTATGCTTTGTGCAATGAGACGTAAGCCGCTGAAGAGCGTAAAAAAGGTGTGTGAGGGTAAAAGCAGAATAGTAATACTCGACAAGGTCATGAATCCGACAAACGTGGGCGCAATAATCCGCTCGGCGGCGGCTCTCGGAATGGATGCGGTGCTCCTTACTCCCGGATGCTCCGACCCCCTCTACCGACGTGCGGCAAGGGTGAGCATGGGTACGGTTTTTCAGATAGAATGGACTTTTCTGCCCGATGAAGGTTTTGATGAAATAAGTTCGCTCGGCTTCAAAACGGTAGCTATGGCATTAAAGGACGAATCTGTTTCGGTAAGCGATCCCGCTCTGAATGCCGAAGAGAAGCTTGCCGTTATTATGGGTACCGAAGGTGACGGGCTCTGTGACGAAACTATAGAGGGCTGTGACTATACCGTTAAAATACCGATGTATCACGGAGTTGATTCGCTGAACGTTGCCGCCGCATCTGCCGTGGCATTCTATGCGCTGGGCAATAAGGGGAAATGATCGGAGTTTTTTGATCGGGTATAAACCAGAGTAAAACCCCTTCTTTGGATACCGAAACGACCCGATTCTCCATAAATGAAAATTGTTACAGATCGAAACGATACACTTTAGATCCATAAGCCGGCGGAGGTTTTCACATGATTTCTTTTAACAGCCTATTTAATACCGATCCCGAGGCGGAGTATTTTCCCGAATATGATTGTAACGGTGAGTACAAGGGAATAAAGGCATTGACCTACAGAGGCGCAGACTATAAGGGAAAGCCTACGAGAATATTTGCTCATATAGGATTCCCTGAGAGCGCGGAGGGCTCAGTTCCTGCCGTTGTTCTGATACACGGCGGAGGCGGCCACCCCGATGACGAATGGATCAAAAGATGGAATGCAGAGGGTTATGCCGCTATTGCCATGAGTACCGACGGTTATTTTCCCGCAAGACCTGTAAATCTGTATGAAGGTGCGGACGTCTCGGATATGGTTCGGGAGTTTTCGGATCCCTTTTACAAGGAGGGTCATACAATACTTCCCGCAAATATGCATATGTCCGATTCGGATATAACTGTTACCGACCAATGGATCTATCAGGCGGTCGCCGCAGTCATCCTTGCCGTCAATCTGTTACGGGCAGATGAAGGAGTGGACCCCTGTAAGATCGGAATATGCGGAATATCATGGGGAGCTGTAGTTGCTTCGGTTGCTGTAGGCTATGATCCCCGTTTCGCTTTTGCCGTACCGATCTACGGCTCGGGCTATCTTGCCTGCGGTCTTTCTGGTCTTGACAGGATCTTCAAGGCTCCCGGTGTGCAGAAATGGTTCCCCGAAAGAAGATTTCATAAGGTGAAGACTCCCGTCCTCTGGCTTTGCTGGAATGACGACTGCTGTTTTTCGATAAATTCAAATTCAATGTCCTATCTTGATACAAAGGATAATAATATAAATACCCGTCTTTCAATGCTTCAGGATATGGGGCATTCCCACTCCTGTGCATATACCGCAAGGGAAAGCTATTGGTTCGCAAATGAGATCCTGTCGGGCAGAACTGTTCCCGAGGTTACGGCGGAATATATCGGAAATACCGTTAGGTATTCGTGCGGTGTAAAGCCCGGATCCGTGCGTCTCTTTTACATAACAGAGGAAATGAGCTATACGCGCCGCGAAAAATACGGCTTGCATAACACCTTTATGGAACAGGAGTGGCAAATAACCTACCTTGACCCCGAACACACCCGGGCAAAGCTTCCCGGCA
The DNA here is from genome assembly GCA_015065105.1 of Oscillospiraceae bacterium. GTDB lineage: Bacteria > Bacillota > Clostridia > Oscillospirales > CAG-272 > RGIG7300. The sequence continues at coordinate 39,415 of SVQZ01000006.1, forward strand.
ACGCAAAAGGGAAGTATATAGAATTTACCCTTGAAAACGGAATAGTGCTTACAACACCTTACAGTGAGTTCAAAGGGTGATTTGTGCAGCAGCATTAACCGTTCTTGACAGATAAACCTGCAAATGCTATAATTTTTCAAAAGGTGATAAAATAATTTCGTCTGTTTTTAATATTTAAGAAACCGCTTAGTATTATAGTTCGGGACGGCACCCGCATTAAAATATCTGAAAGGAGCTTATGAAAACATATGTCAGAAATATACAGTTATCATACCTTTATACTTCCCTTTATATGGAACGTTGAAGGTATAAGTTCAAGGGACGTTAATGCCTTTCCGAAATGTTTTGAGAATAATCCGAATTGGATATCTACCAATTTAGAGGAAGCTCACAGAATAGGGGATAACGGTAATATAATTTCGGATGAGGACGCTTCTTTGCTGTATGCGGAATATCAGTATTTTAATCCTGCCGCACGTAATGCCATATACGGCTTTGATTCGGAGATCGTTCACAATTATTGCTTTAATCCGAAGTTCGTCCGTAATAAAGGCAGATACATAATAGAGAAAAAAGGCATTAAGTATGTTCTTATGGTCAATGCCATTCGTCTGAAGATATATAATACCGGAGTTGCGCTGTTTATACTTGAATGCGAGAATCTTTCTTCTCCCGAGTTTGCATATCAGAACAATATGTCTGCAGTAAAGAATATCAACGATTACGGAAGACGTATCAGCCTTCCTTTTATTCCCGAGGATCCCGACATTTCTGTCTGTGCAGACAGCTTGACTCTTGAAATAGACGGAGTGGGTTCATTTACCGAGAATATGAGGAGCTTTATAGAGGCTACGAGAAAAAAGAAGGATATATTCGACAAGGTTTCCTTAACTCATATGAGCGATTTTGTGAAGAAGATTTTGGAATACGGAGGTGATTACAGCTTCAGCTCCAATTATTCAAAGGCTTTGCAAAATAAAAAAACATTCTATATATATCCGGCACTTGATGACAGAATGTTTACATTCTGCGTTGTATGTAACGGCGAAGCTGTGGCTCATTACACGAGAACTGCGAAAAACGGAAAGTATATGTTTGAAACCGATGATAATATGTCAATGGACCTCTATGAGTTTGCTTTTGTTGATCCTGCCGGGGAATGCTCGTGCCGGGATTTTAAAATGAGGAGCGATCTTTTGGAAAAGCATATTTACCGCCGTTGGCTTTCTTACGGAACACTGTTTACCGTTGTGAATCACAGCTTCATGACCGTTAGCAGTTTTAAACCCACTTGTAATTCAGCATTGACACAGTATTTTCAGATATGCTGTCTTAGCTTGGCACAGCGTGCATCGATAATAAACTTTCAGCGCGAAGCAACCGCACTGTCACGTACTATCGAAAAGCAGGGTAAAACGATCCGCGTAAAACTGATCACAAGGATCCTGGACCTTCAGGAAAGGTTTATTGCCTTTCAGAATCAGCTCTGTTTTACCGAAATATCCTCGCAGGAGCAAGCGATAGATCTTTATGCTATGATCAAGAAAGCTTTCTTTATCGAAAAGGAAAGCGATGCCTTGGCAAACCATCTTGAAAATTTATATAATGCGGCTAATACCAATATCGATTTCAGCCTGAATAAATACGGTACTGCCATTGCCATTCTGGCAATACTTATGTCTCTTATAAGCTTCTGTGCCGATTTTTCCGGATTTACGAGTCTGTTTATCAAGGACGGGCTGAAGGGCTTACCCCTGTTATGGGCTATACTCGGCTTCGGATGCGTTGCGGCGGCATTGGCTTCACTTAGTTTACTTATCTACAAAAGGAGAAAATAGAAGGATGAGACCCGAAAAAATATGCAGAGAAATGAATGTGATCCATTACGTTTTATTCTTCTTTCGGAATAATCCTGAGTTTCGTACCAGATATTATCATGAATTTATCAAGTGGGTGGGATATGACAATTGGGATGAAGTGCTCCCCGAGATCCGAAATTCATGGGAATCGGCACGAAACAGCTTTGATAAGCTGCACGGACTTGCAAGAGCTTTCAAAGAATTTAAAAACCCGCAGGACATCTTGATTCCCCGTGAGTCTGCACCCGACGAAGCTCTTGTTGATTCGATGAAAGAGGCATCGGAGGTTTTCAGCGAGCTTTTAAAGCTTGAGGCCCGCATACCCGATAATTGTAAGCCTGAGGGTATAAAATGCCTTAAATCGCTTATAGAAATATATGCAAGCGGTAAAAATGACAGTGTAAAGAATGAGCTTTGTAAATATTTTGATGACAGAATTGATGTTTGTAAAGAATTAAGAGGTCTCGAAATCGAAAAGGAAAAAGCCGAAATAGAATCAATAAAACACAAAGCTTCCGAGGAGAAAAAGGAATAATTGAGCGAAGAAATACGAAAAGGACAGAAGCAGGCTTCTGTCCTTTTTAATTTATAGGAAATTGCTTCGATTCGGGCACTGAAGAAAGAAGCTTATGTAAGGTTCACACCCGATCATCGGTGCGCCCGGCGTCCGCTTTTTTAATGTATAGGAAATTGCTCTGATTCGGGCACCGAAGAAAGAAGCTTATATAAGGTTCACGCCCGATCATCGCTGCGGGCCGGCGTCCGCTTTTTTAATTTATAGGAAATTGCTCCGATTCGGGCACTGAAGAAAGAAGCTTATGTAAGGTTCACACCCGATCATCGGTGCGCCCGGCGGCGCTTTTTTAGAATAAGCAGTGTGAGTGCCGCAAGGATAAGCGTTATGCCGCCGACGGTGTAAACGGTTGTACCGATGCCGCCTGTGGAGGGAAGTATCGAGCCCGAGATATTTTCGACCTTTATCGTATTTTCCTCCAGATGGCTCGATTCGTTTACGGTAAGCTCGAAGGCTTCACCTAAGAGGTTATAGCCTGCGGGAGCCTTGGTCTCCGCAAGATAGTATTTTCCGTAGGCAAGACCGTAGATGCCTACACTTCCGTTTTTGCCGGAGGTAACCGAGGTAACCTTTTCGCCTTTAAGCTCAGGGTTGTCAAAGAAGGACACCTTGATGACCTTACCCGTTGCACCCGCTATCTCGGTAAGACGGGTGTCGTTTGCGCCCACCTCCTCGGGAGTTGCGGGACGGTATAATTCAAAGGTTGCACCCGAAAGGGTCTCGGAGCTGTTTTTTGAATCCACCTTCAAAAGATTTGCACCGCCCGTGTAAACGACAGGTTTGTCCGATCTTGCGGTAAAGTCAAAGTTGACAGCATTGATATATTCAATTTCGGCTTGGTTGGGTATTTGTGTACCCATTTCCGCATTTGCGTTTATCTGCGCGTCGAAATAAACGCGGAGCATATAGCTGTTAAAATCGTTTGTGCCCACGGTATCCGCTATCTTCGCCATACCTGCGGCTGTAAGCTCGACTATGAAGGAATCACCCGGGCGATCTTCCGAAAGAGAATCAAGGTCTGTTACGGTAAGCTTGTAATCGGTATCGGGGGTAAGGGCTGCAACCGTACCCTCTCCGCTTTTTTCAAGAACTATCATAAGGTTGCCGAGATAATCGAGACGGTTGTCAAGAGTGTCGGTTATAACGTAGGATCTACCGCTTGAGATATCCTCGGGGACTGTTGCACCGATTATCCAGGTGTGTGCTTCGTAGGCATTGACCGAAGCCTCGTCGTTTCCCACCGAAACAACGTCCTTTTCGATATAAACACCGCCCTTGACGTCATTTTTCGGCTTTATCGTTACCTCGTTCACCCATTCTCCGCTGTCGGGATCTGTCATGGGGATGTGCAGATAGAAGGGCTCTATCGGAGCAACGATGCTCGGATGGGGTCTTTCAACAACAAGATAAACACCGTCGGGAAGGTTGTGATGAAGGAAATTCATCGAAGCCTTTCCGTTTTCGTCTGTGGTAAGGGAGTAATCGGGAAGAGAGGGATAGGTGTAGTCCTTTGCATCGGGAAGTGTTACCTCTCCCGAAAGATATTCGTCCATCGTTGCAACGGGATAGATATCAAAGGTGATGCCGGAAAGCGGCTTGTTCTCATAGGAATCGTTACCGACTGCAACGTTTGCAAGCTTTTCTATATTGAGGATACGGTCTTCTGCCGCCCTTACCTTTGCATATACGGGAAGACGGCTGTCGTCATAACCAACCATCGACTGAGACGCTCCGCGCGCTCCCTCCGAATCGAAGAAGAAGTAACCCTTGACGGTCTGATAACCGGAAATTACAAGATCTACGTTCTCGGAAATAAGGGATGCGGGAACGTTCTTTAAGGTCAGAGTAACGGTCTGCCTGCCGTTCTTAAGGGAGGCGCTTGCCTTATAGCTGTCGTTAAGCACCGCAGTTAAGGTAAGCTCGTCTGTTGCCGTTATCTGTACGTCGATAGTTGTGCTGACCGTGATATCATAACTGCCGTCAGAGTTTTCATTGAATACGGGATCGTTGAGATCTGTAAAGGAGGAGGGGGAAACGGTTTTTTCGGAAGCCGCCACAGGCTCGAGAGAAAGAAGATAGTTGTAGGCGGTTTCTATGGTGGAGTTTATAAGTTCGTTATTCTTGTATCTCAATTCACTGTAGGAGCAGAGAGAACCGTATTTTGTGTTCGTAGGATTAAAGACGTATCTGCAGAACTTGGGGAAGGAAAGCTCGGAGCCGTGGGATATCTTCCAGATAGCCGCCTGTGTGGCAGCTATAGCCTCTCCCGTTGTAAGACCCTCGGCGCCCGATGCCGCGGCAAGCTCCGCGGTTTTAGCGGTAACTCTTTGTGCATGATCGTCTTCCGATTCACCGTCTATCGGAATTATGTAAAAGCCCTTCTGCAGGACCGCACGTATCCTGCCTGCGGCGGAGGCGGAAAAGGAAGAGTCCTCTAAGTTTACACGGCGGTAGTCCGTACCCTGAACTGCGGTTACGTGAATGTCACCGCAATAGGTAGGGAAGTGCTTTCCTGTTACGGAATTGTACATGGTATATATAAACGCCTGTATGGGAACGCCGTTTCCTCCGTATTGCTCGTTAAGGTCATAGCCGATCATACAGGGGCTCTGGTAGCGGTACAAGGACTCACCGTTACCGTCACGGTTGAGAACGTATGTATCGCTTTCGGCAAGAGTATCCTCTGCAATCGAGGGTAATGTTATTACCGATAATAAAATAAAAATACAAAGGATAAAGGAAATAATTCTTTTGCTGTTTAATAAACCCTTCATGAAGTAAACATCTCCCTTTTAGTTTATATATTGATTATACCACTTATTGATAAAAAAATCAAGAGGATAAAAGATATGATACGTTTCTCATATTTTTATTGCGGAAAGCTGCGTTGTGCAGCCGTTTGCAGAGCGGAAATGAGGGGACTCGGTATAGAAAGGGAAGAGTATCAGTCGATATCCTCCTTCTTTATCGGCTTGAACATAACGTAAATAAGCAAAACAAAGATTATCGGCAGAGCTACGAACGGGGTAACGATAAGGGTGTCTATTCGGTAAGCTTCGTTTGAAATATAGATATTCTTTTCCTGGGATTCATCGACCTGATGGCCTCTTACCAGCATTCTCTGAGTATTGATCCCGTAGGGAGTACAGGTAAGAAGGGTACAGTAATCCTTATCCTTTACCACCTGTATCAGGCTCGTGTCGTCGGGGTCAACGATTCGTATCTGATCCACCTCGTAGGTGAAGGTCCTGTCAAGTACGGTAAAGGTAAAGGTATCTCCTATCTCCATACGGTCAAGATAGGTAAAAAGCGTAGCTGTGGGCAGACCTCTGTGGGCGGATACCACCGCGTGGGTGTTTTCCCCTCCTACAGGCAGGCTGGTACCCTGCATATGACCTGCCGCGGTACTCAGCACCGCATTATCGGTGCCGTGATATATCGGAAGCTCCTGATTTATTTTCGGAATGCTTACGTAACCCATCATGCCTGTACCGGTGATATCAAGGGTCTTCCAATATTCGTCCTCTATACGCTCGTAATCCTGAATGGGAAAGTCAAGAGAAAGGAGCTTTTTATTATATTCCTCTGCCTCTTCGATGACAGCGGTGAAATCCTCGGGCTTGTAGGCGGCTAACATTTTTTCGTAGTTAGTGATAGCCTCGGTCTGTGTCCGCGAGTTCCAAAAGCTGCTTATCGAAGGGTACAACAGCACGGACAAGCCTATGAAAAATATTATTAAAAGTATAACGGTAACCTTTTTACTCGGCATAAGCTTCCCCCTGCAGTTGTAAAGCTTTTTGATCATCGGCGGGAGTCATGCTCCCGCCTTGACCAAAAAAACAAACAATAAATTTTGTGATTCTTATCAGTCCTTGATCATGGACATTCTCTTTCTGGTTACAAGAACAACGCCTGTAGCAAGAACAGCGAATACACCGATGCAGATGAAGATGATGGTTCCTCTTGCACCTGTTTCGGGGAGCATGGAGCCGGTCTTGTTAACTACGTGTACACCGGAACCGGTGGAGTAGATACCGTCGTTGAAGATAGAATCGAGATTGCCGTCGGCAATTGTGAACTCCTTGCGGGAGGTGAGCTTGTTGTAACCTGTGGGAGCAATAGTCTCCTCAAGGTAGTAAATGCCGTTGTCAAAGCCGATAACAGTAACCTTACCGTCCTTAACCTTGATAGCAACGCCCTCCTCGTCTTCTCTTGCGCGGCGGTAGATGGGGTTGCCGTCATCATCGAGAACGGGAGTCTGGTCATCAGACTCCATCAAGGGAACTACCTTGATCTCGTTGCCGCCCTCGGCTGAATCGTAGATACGGAATTCAGCGCCGTCGATAAGCTTGTTGGTGGAGTCGGTCTTAACGATGTCGATAGAGAAGGTGTAGGTAGTAGTCTTGTCGTATGTGGTGTATTTGTCTTCACCGTATTCAAGTCTGGACTGGTTGGTGTTGCCTTCCTCGGTGCCTATCTCGGCATAACGGTTGAGCATTGCGTTGTAGTAAACGAGAAGACGGTCGTTGGGCTTAAGGGAAGCTATGAATTCATCGGAGAAGATGACCTCGAAGTCGCATTCATCGCCGAACTCAGCGGTCTTAACGGTGTAGTCCTGCTCTGCTGCGAGAACGGTCTCAACACCTGCGCTGTTTACGTGCTTGATCTCTGTAACGCCTCTGCCCTCGTCAAGGTCATGCTCAAAGGTAAGACCCTCGGACATTGAGTCGTGGAGAACGTAGTTTTCTGCACCGGCAGCAACGTGGATGATAGTCATAAAGTTTACAACCTGACCGATGTCAGCGGTGTTGGTGTCGCCCCACATACCTGTAAGGTCTTCCTGAACCTGCTTGTCGATGGTGGGAGTGTGGTTCTTGGCATTGATGGAAGCGTCGGGGTCGGTGGTGGTCAAGCCGCAAAGAGCACCTGCGGTAGAGTCAACGAGGTACCAGCCGAGTGCGAGGCCGGAGAATACGCCCTTGGTGTCGGTGACAGCCATATCGCCGTTATCCGAGCTTGCAACGGGCTTGATGTTATTAGCCTTAGCATAACTAAGAGCCTTCTGTGCGAATTCCGCAACTACTGCATCGGATTCACCGTTGGTCCAGGTTACGTAGCCTGCTTCGTCAACTGTAAGGTAAGCTTTAGCTTCATCGGTCTCAAAGTAAGCGGTCCAGTCGCTGTTTACCTTGTAGGAGTAAGCGCCGCTGCCCTTGTTGTAGCTTTCGAGATCCAAAAGCTGATAGATCGCATAGCTGGTATCTGCGCTTATACCGTTGATGGTGATAGAGCCCTCGTTCGCAGCAAAGGATGTTACCGACAAAGAGAGAACGAATAAAAGGGTGAGTGCGATAGAAACAAACTTTTTCATGATTTTTACCTCTTTCTTTTAGATTTTTTTGTTTGTTTTCTTTTCTTTGGTTTGAACTTTACGTTCACACGTATTCAAGTAAGAGAGCTATTCCCGCCTCCTTTCCCGTTTACGCCTGAACGAAAGCATATATATCACAGGGCAAAGCATAATTGCCGAGCCGCATAAGATATACAGGATTCGTGAGGGGGTACCCGTTGCAGGAAGCATGGGACCGCCTGTGCGGTATGTGTTGGTAATGGTGGAAGAATATACGGGGGGTGACGCGCCTGAAGCCGTCATTTCCCCATAGCTTACTATCCACTTATCGCCGTTTATTACCTCTTGCAGGGAATAAACAATGGCGTTACCTTCGGAATCCTCGTAGGGCAGACCCTTAAAGGACGCTGTCCACGCGTTCTTAAGGGAGAGAGTTACCGTTCTGCCCGTATCCACTCCGTTTGCGTACAAACGGACGGTTATCTGCTCTTTTTCGTACACGCTCGTATCCATATCATGGGGTATGGACCAGTTCTTTTTGACGGTGACCGACGTCTCCTTTTCGAGAGGGGTGTTGGTCACAACAAAGCCCTCGCCCTCTATCGGAATATTGACAGAGGTCGTTTGCTCTGTTTCGGGCATCAGTACAAGAGCGTTTGATACCTGCGTGTTGTTCTCAAATTTCTGAGAGCCGTTAAGAGCGGATGCCAAATAATAATTATTGTATTTGAGAATAAGTCCTCCCGAGTGCTTGCTGAAATTCAGGTACTGCTTTCGGTTGTTATCCTCAAGGTGCCGGTTTAATGCAAAGAAGTCGGTGGGACTGCCGTTACCATAATAGAAGGTTATGGTCTGTCCCTCAAGGTTGGTCAGCCTTACGTTACTGCCGTTGACCGATGCCCTCCAGAGAGCCAAAGACGAGGTCTTTGCGCTTTCCGCGTCCACCCATTTAAAGCCTGTATCCTCGGCATACTGCAGGGTGGAGAGAGCTTGTCCCTTTGAGTTCTTTAAGATATACACCTTGCCGTTCTCAAAGGTGTCGGCAGAGCGCCATTGGGTTCTCACCACCTCAAACTGACCGTTTGCCTTTTCGATACTGCTGTAATATCCCGGGGCATAGGATTCTTCAACTCCGTAACGGATCGGAGTAATGCCGTTTTCGGCATACTTGGGAAGGTTTTCCCACTTTGCCATCCAGCCGTTCTCCTCGTTGAGAACAGCCTCGCGGAGTCTGGTGACCCTGCCCTCGGAGTCTGTAACGGTCAGATATACCGTTATATCCTCACCGCTGTGGTCCTTTGTATCATCCCAATGCTTTATTACCTCAACACAGGTAGTATCCTTGACCCATTTCGGTGCATTGGTTGCAACTATATAAGCCCTCTGTGTTTGCGTGTCGATACGGAAGCCGTGAACGTTGAAGCCGGGAGAAATACCCGAGCCCTCGTCGAGGATCTCAACCTCATAGCTTGCCGTACCCTCCTTGTCGAGGGTTATTTTGATAAGACCGTTGGAGAAGCCGTAATCGGGATTGTCGGGAGGCTTTGTTTCGCGTATGTAATATACGTTACCCGCGCCCATGCCCCACATATTCGCAACACCGTCTGTAACGGTGAATACGTTTGTGGCAGGATCCTTTTTGTCATGGGATTCTTTTGATGTCCAGAGCTCTGCGGGCTTGGTACATTCTCTGTCGGTGTAAACAGAGAACTGTGCGCCGTTGAGCACCTCTCTTGTGAGAACGTCCTCCTTCTGAATACTGAAGGAGAATCGGGGTGCAAGATTGAAGTATATAGCACAGTTTGACATCGAGCTTCCTCTTTCAAGGTAATAGAGGGTAAGAGTATGCTCGCCTGCCTGAACGCTCTGAAGCACACGGCTCAGCTCATCGTTTTTTACTCCGTTTATAGTTACCGTACCGGTGGAAAAGTTTATATCACCGGTCTCGCGTCCGTGAAGGCCTCCGAGGTCGAGAACGAGCTTGCCGTCAACGAACACCCATACGTCGTCGTCACCGGTGAAGCGGAAGTGCATATCCTCTCCGTATATATCCTTGTTACCGTATTCACCCGAGGCGGTTCGTCCGCCGGGAGAAAGGGGAAGGTAGAAGTCGATATCAACCACCATGCCGAACCAGAAGTTCGTTCCTATGTTGGCTGTTGAGTTATTGTTATCGTTGTAACGGCTGTCATACATATAGTGGGCGGTTTGTGTATATTCACCCTCCGTACCCTCATAATTGTAGGTTACGGGGCTTTTGCCGTTAGAGTTGGCATAGGGGGAGTTTAAGGGAAGGAAGTCGGAATACTTTCCTGCATCCTCGTTGTTAATAGAGTCTCTTGTGGCTTCAAGATAATCGTAAATGTAGAATCTTTGATCGCTTTGATTGTAGGAGGCTGCATTTCTCTCCGAGTTATAATAATAGTATCCGAAATGCTCATGATCGGGATCAAGGCAGAGCTGGAAGAGATGGTCTGCCTCTCCGAGATAGGTCTTACCCGGTAAGATGACCTCGGGATCAAAAAGCGCATCCCTTATGGCATCGGTATAAAGTCCGGGATATACAGTACCCGCTTCGGTGGGGTTGTTTATATCGTTATGACCGTTAGGATATGAGATATCCTCATTTCCTCTGTCCCAGTCACGGAATATAAAGTTAAAGGTAGGATCTCCATTATAGGGATTGTTTCCGTTGGTGATAAGATTCCATTTTTCCGAGTGAGAGCTTGCGCTGACGGTAACGTCAACCTTTTCGGACAAGAGATTCATCAACGCTCCGTAGTCGAAGAGACGGGTTGTTACAAAGCTGTCTGTGCTGACGGTGTCGGCAACCTGTGAATTGAATTCGCCGATATCGTAGCTTGCCGCCTTCCAGTCGGCATAGAATACCATATTGCCGGTCACCGTTACCTTGTCGCCGGGAGCGTAGTACTTGTTGTTCGTGATATCGTACCAGCCCTTGAGCTCGTATTCGTACTTAACGGGTGACTTCCAGCTTTCGGGAAGGGTCATGGTGCTGTTTGAATAAACAGTATAGGCGCGGTCATCGGAGCCTCCCAGACTCATTATTCCTCCGCAGGTACCGTCAAACCATACGGTACAGGGTGTGCTTCGTGCCACCATAAAGGTTACGTTCTGATTCTGGTCCCTTGTCATAAAGAAGTTTTCAAGGGCAGGATCAAAGCCTATGTATGCCGAATGGCTCAGCTTCATTCCTCTGCCCGAGGCAGAGACCGAGGTTCCCCATCTTCCCGGAGTCGTTATACCGCAATCGGAGGAGGAATTGTAGAAGGGATGCAGGTAACGTCCGCTTCCCGCGTTTTGTATTGCTGTGGAATTGTTGTTATACCTTGAGAAGCTCCAATAGAGCATATCGGGGTCGTCGGTGTCGGCGCATATTCTGCCGTTTGCATCGATATGACCCATTACCGCATTTCCCGCACCGTCAATGATATAAACAGTACCGTTCACAACGGTGTAGATAACAAAACGGTCGGAGGAGGTAAGCATTGAGCTTTCAAAATTCACGGCGGCAGCCAGAGTATCAAGCTCCCCGGGCTCGCTTATATATACCGCAAATTCCCCTGTATCGGGGATCGCACCGTAGCCGAGGATCTCCTTTGATGAGAAGGGATAGCTCAGCTCGGCAACGCATCCCTCAACATCACCCTCGATCACGTATATCGTATCCTCTGTTACCGAGGTTATTACCGCCGCCTTGTCGGCTGTGCCGGGCGCAGCTTCGTTTTTGCTTAAGAAGAGTATGTCTCCCGCTCTCGGTGAAAATTCATCGGCGGGTTTGTATATTCCGGCATCCTCCCAGTCGATGCGAAGCGCCTCGGCGCCTGCGTTGTAGGGGATGTCCGTCGCTCCCGCATAGTCGAGACAGAACAATGCAAACATAGCGGACCAGTCTCCGTACGGATTACCGTACCATTGTCCGTATCTCGTTATACCTCTGCGTATTCCGTCGTCACCTATAACGAAGTTTCTGGTGCTTTCGGTATAGCCTATCTGGGAACGTGCCAAGATCACCGTGTTTTCTGCGGTACTGCCGCCTCTGCCTGCCTCTGCAAAGCTCATTTCCCAGTCATCGGCTGTTTCAAGGTCGGCATTGAGATCGCTGTAACAGCTTTCGGTATGTATATGCTCCTCTATGGGGCATTCCTTTTCTGTTATGAAGCATTCACCGGTATGGGTATGGTTTTCGTCCTCGGGTAAGGTGCAGACAAGGGTCTGTATCATGCATTCCTCGGAATGAACGTGCTCCTGCATTCCGCAGAAGGCCTCGCCTGCCATGGTGATGCCGATCAGCTTCAGATACCAGAACACCGCCATTACAACGATGAAGGAGCAAGCGGCAACGATGCTCCATACAGCTCTTTTGCCCTGTCTTGTCAGTTTCGATCTCTGTATATATTCAGTTGGCTGAAATTGCATACTGCCGCTCCCTCCTTTCTTTGTAAACTTTAAACGGCTATATTATGCCATCCATTTCGCCTCTTTGAGAGGCCAGAGCTTAAACCAGATCCTTCCTACGATCTGATCCTCGGTAATGCATCCTATCATACTGCTTCGGCTGTCGATCGAGGTCTTTCTTTGGTCTCCCATCATGAAGTATGCGTTTTCGGGGACCTGATACGGAAACTCCGTGTCGCATTCGCCGAATGCCTTTTCCGAAACGTAGGGTTCGTCGAGAGGCTCGCCGTTCAGGTAAACGGTTCCGTCCTTTTTTATATCGATCCAGTCGCCGGGGCCTGCAATGATCCGTTTTATGAGTATCTTGTTTGAATAATAGAAGGCGCAGAGGTCTCCCGTTTCAAACCTTTTCGTTTTGACAAGGAGAACGAGCTCGCCCTCGTTTAAGCTCGGCTCCATGCTCGTTCCCGCTATCTGCAGAACGGGAAAAATAAAGGTCGCAATGAGCGCAGCTGCCGCCGCTACAACGATAAGCGCGTTTACCGTACTTCGAAGCAGCTTTTTGAAGCGCTTTTTATAACGTTCACGCTTCAGCTCGTTTCTCAGGACGTCTATATGAGGAACTCTTTTTTTCTTTTCATTTTCCTTTTGCTCTTTTGTTTTCATCCGATTCATTATTCTTTCTTTGTTTTTTCTTGTTTTGAAAATCCGTGCATTTTTGTTTTTTTAGTTTATAGGAAATTGCTCCGATTCGGGCACTGAAGAAAGAAGCTTACGTAAGGTTCACGCCCGATCATCGGTGCGCCCGGCGGCGCTTTTTTGGGAATAATATCCAATAGATTTGAGTGATAGGTATAATTACCCATTGTAATTTATCTTAAATTATTTATTATATCATATTATATTGCAAAGTTCAATATCTTACGATACATTTTTCATAGTTGTTATGTATCGGAAAAGGGCGCGTACAAACGGGTCTTTTTTCGGTCTGCAGGATCTGGTTTTGATGGTGAATAACGAAGGATCTACTCATAAAAAATTTGTCGAACGATTTTTAGGGGGGTACCCTACCGAAACGAAAAATCATATGTTATAATAGTTTCAAAGGGAAAAATTGGAACCAAAAAAGGAGAAGAAAATGGCAGAGAGAAGAATGTTTTCAAAATCGGTAATAGAAAGCGATATCTTTCTTGATATGCCGTTGACCGCCCAGCTTTTATACTTTCATATTTCCATGAAGGCGGACGACGACGGATTTATAAACAATATCAAAAGGACCCAGAAGGCAGTAGGATGCAGGAGAAACGACATATTGACACTTGAAAAGAACGGCTTCATTCTGTGCTTTGAAAGCGGTGTTACCGTTATAAGGCATTGGAGGATCCATAATTACATACAAAAGGACAGACGTAAGGATACCGTCTATCAGAAGGAGCTCTCCCGGCTCGTTCAAAAGGACGGTGTATATAATTTTCTTGATGACGGTTTGGATACACAACGTGTACAAAATGCGTACATTTCGGATACACAGGATAGTATAGGTAAGGATAGTATAGGAGAGGAGAGTATAGGTAAGGAGAGTATAGAGGGTGTTACGGCGCCGAATGGCGGTCTTGCGGCGCCTTGTATGTGTAAAAACGGAAAGGCAAAAAGGTACGGTGCTTATGAAAACGTCATTCTGAACGATAAGGAATACGAGACACTGCAAAAGGAATTTCCCCATGATCTTGCCGAGCGTATAGAACTGCTTTCGGAGTATATGGCATCTAAGGGCAAAAGCTATAAATCGCATATTGCCACCATAAGGGCATGGGCGCGCAGGGAGAACGGGCAGGTAAGGACAAAGGAAAAAGAGAAAGAAAAAAACAGCTACGACCGATTTATGGACGAGCTTAAAAAAATGAGAACGGAGGATATAAGCTGATGGCAACAATGAACAAGATAACCGAGGTGTTGGCGGCAATAAAGACGTTATACCCCTATTACGGTAAGGAAACGGGGGTGGAGCAGACGGTGAGATTATGGCATACGGTGCTTTTCCCCTATGATGACGAAGAGGTGGAGAAGGCTCTGTATTTATGTCTCCAGAGCTGTAAATATCCCCCTTCGCCCGCCGATATCTCCGAGGCTGTACGGAGCTTTCGCGAAAGCAGTGAGCCTACACCCGAGGAGCTGTGGAGCGAGTATTCGGAGGCGCTTTTGAAGGCGGCAAGGCTTGTTAGCTGTTTTAATTATACCGCAGTTGACGAAAACGGCCTTACCCAGGGGCAGAATGCAAGGAATAAATGCAACGAGATATTCGAGTCTCTGAGTCCCGACGTGAAAAGATATATCGGGAGCTACGGCGAATTTGTAAGACGGGGTCTGGAGAACTTTTACGGTGAGTCTTCAAAACACGAAAGGGAGAGATTTGTACGCAGAATGAGTCAGCTTAAGGAGTCGGCACTATACCGTGACAGAGATATGCTTTCGTATCGAAATTCCGCCGAAAGTCTCGGATATTATGACTGATGCTCTTGATTTGAAGGTGAAGATATGCTATAATAGAAAAAATATTATTATACGGAGACGAAAATGGACGGATTTTTAGAGATACTCGACGTAATAGATTCAACAGCAAGTGCCATGGGCGGTGCCTCAAGCTTTTTCTACGGAATTTCCGCAATGCTTACGGCAATAACCTCGTTTCTCGGCTTTATTATATCCGGTGTGGGACTTGTACTGCTTTTTATTGCCTCTGTTTTAACACTTGTCGTTATCGTTGTTTTCTATTTTTTCAGAGCTATTCCCACCTATAAGTTTGCCAAAAAGCATGGACTTGGCTGTGCGCTTCTTGCCTTTGTTCCTGTTTTCGGCGAATACTGTCGTATGTTTATCCTCTGGAAATGCGGCGGCAGGGAGGAATTTACGGTATTTAATAAAAAGCTTAACATAAAGCAGGGTCTTTACGTCTTCTTCGGCTTTACGTTAATTGACCTTTTCGGATTTTTTATCATTGGCTTTATCGTCGGCTTCCTCAACATTTTGCCCGGCTTAGGCCAGCTTCTGTCCCTTGTGTCGAATCTGCTTTACATAGTCCCGGCGGCGGTTACCGGCATCGTGAAATTCGTTTATTTAAGAGATCTTTTGGGTATTTACAAGCCCGATGAAAAGGCTAATATTACCTGCGCTATAGTTTTGTCTGTCCTTGACAGTATATGCTTCGGACTTGTTATCCCCGGATATTTATTTACTCTTTTGAAAAAAGAACCCTTGACAAAAAGGGCGGGCGAGGAGTTTATATACGTTGACCAAAGCAGTGAGATGTAAATATGAAAAGCTATAAAAATACAGTGATTTTCGGAGACAGCTATTCGACCTTTCTGGGCTATATTCCCGAGCATTATGCCGCCTTTTATTGGCAGGACCCTACCCCTCACGGTGTAAGCAGGGTGGAGCAGACCTGGTGGTATCAGTTAATGAGTGAGACAGGCTCAAAGCTTATACTTAACGACAGCTGGTCGGGCTCGTGTATATGCCATACGGGCTATGACGGCGAGGACTGCAGCGAGACCTCCTCCTTCGTTTTCCGTCTTGACAGACATATAAAAAACGGTTTTTTCGAGAAAAACCGCGTGGATACGGTCTTTGTTTTCGGAGGCACAAACGACAGCTGGTCGGGGGCGCCCTTGGGTGAATTGCAGTATTCAAATTGGGAAAAGAGCGATCTTTACAAAACTCTTCCCGCAAGCTGTTATTTTATGGACAGAATAAAAAAGGCCTGTCCCGATGCCGAGGTGATCTGGGTGATAAACGACGGCTTGAAAGAAAAGCTCACCGGGGATACCGTAAAAGCCTGTGAGCATTACGGTATAAATTGCATACTCCTCGAAAATATCGATAAGCTCCCCGATCATCCCACCCCGAAGGGAATGATACAGATAAAGGAGCAGATAATCAATAATCAGTAATTCCCAAAGCGGCAAGTTGCCGCACCCAAATCCGCTCCATTTCTTGGTGCAAACAACTCACACGAAATGAAGCAATTTCCTGTAAATCAAAAAAACGGGTGCCGGGCGCACCGAATTCCGCCCCAATCTTTAGCGATTAACCGATTCTTCGATCTCACGAGGCGGAGCAATTTCCTATATATTAAAAAACAGGAGGTATGGCCGAAAATCGACCATACCTCCCGCTTTATCTTTTCTGCTTTCGCATTATTCTACAGTTACGGTGTAATAATTATAGCTTTCATCGTCGTACTGTACGCAGAAGGTATAAGTGCCTGCAGACTTAAGTTCAACGCTGAGAAGTCCGTTTACGACCTTGTCGGCCTTGATGGCTACAGAGCCGGGCGCCGCCTTTATCTGTGCGGAGGTCGTATATTCGCCCTTTGCATAACGGACTACCTTTAAGCCGTCAAGCTCACCGAATGTAACAACGTTGTCATTCTGCGTGAAGCTTGGCGTCTTTTGGAGGATATCTGTTACGTATATCTTGGTGTAGCCGTTTTCATAGCATACCGCTACTGTCACCCTGCCGTTTTCCCTGTACTGGATGGTGTATTCGTCAACACCCTTAAGCACTCCCTTTGCGGTGAAGGCGCGGGAGCCCTCGGCTGCCTTTATCTGTGCACCCGACTTGTATTCTCCGTAGGCGGTACGTATAACCTTGATGCCTTCAAGGTTAGATACGGTAAGCTGAAGTCCGTTACTTGAGAAGGCGGGCTCGGTGACGTTGATATCAACGTAGAGGAAAAGGCTTTCTCCGTTGTTTGTGCGCAGGAGAACCGTATGCTCTCCGCCTGCGGGGAGGGTATAGCTGTAGCTTTTTGCGCCGTTGATTTTTGCGGAGGTAAGACGTACCGTTTTATTTGCGTTTACGTCTGTATAGTTGTCAAAATGCCCCTTTGCTATAAAGATATCCTTTATGTCTTCGGGAATGTTGGAGATCGTTACCGAAGCACCCTCGGCGCTTACCGATACGGCAGGATCCTCAATTACGACCCTGTTCGTGAAGGATCTTGTGTCGCTCATGGTTATGATCACGGTGTAGGTGCCGGGCTCTTCAAAATATAATGAGAAAATTCCGTCATGGATATATTCGGAGAGCATATCCCCTTCGAGAGCAGTTCCTCCTGCCGCTATAAGGGCGTCCGCTGTCATATAGCTGCCCTTGCCGTATGCGGCCTTTACGATGTTTGCCGCCTCTGTGAAGCTTACTGTGTTACCGTCAACGGTCATTGAGGGCGGAGTTACCGTTATTAATTTCGGTATGGCACGGCTCTCGTATTCGTTACAGCGCGTGCAATAGCGTCTTTCCTCGCCGTCCGCCTTGAAGGTTGCGGCGGTATGAAGCTCCCATTCCCCGTAGCTGTGGCCGTTCTGACAGGGGGAAACGTAGTATTTGTCGAGCCATGTACGCATACTGTCATAAAGGCCGATGCCGTCGGCGGTACAGTAGTCAAAGACCATAATTCCGCGTACCCTTTCCTCGCCGACTATCCTGCATTTTATCTCGACCGACTGCTGGTCATCGTAGGAAAGGAACACTCCGCTTGAGGGGTTGTAAACGTAGGGTGCCTGGGAAGCGGGATCCCAATAACGGGTAAAGCCGTTTTTGTTTACGTATCTTGCGAGAATATCTGTTAAATGAAGGTTGGACTCATCAATGGTGCCCTTCTGGAAAAGACCGTTGTTTACGTTGGGGACACCCGACCAGCGGCGGGAATAAAGTCCGCAGCCGGGTACTATCTTATCTGCGGGGATGCCGTTCTGAAGATAGAGCTGAATGTCACCGTAAACGCTTCCGTTGATATAACCGAGCTGGCTGTTATCGTAGGGAGGGGTATGGTGGTGGGTATAGGGCTGGTTTATATAGAGGTCATAGTTCATTATGTTGAAATAGTCAACGTAATTTGCAAGCTCGTTCATTTTGAAAAGGCTGAATGCCCAATGAGTGCCCGGAACTGCCATGGAAAGGATATACTCCTTACCGTTAGAAGCGGAAAGTGCATCGAACTTTTCTCTCATTCTCTGCATAAAGTACACGAAATTAGTCTTCATGTTGTTTGAATCCGAGGGGAACTCATAGTCGATATCGAGACCGTCAAAGCCGTACTTTGTGATGATGCTTACCATTTCCGAGGCAAGCTTTTCCGCATGAGTCTTATTATAGAACCAGCTCTCGAAATCGTTGATATTTCCGTTGGCAACCGTGAATACGAACTTGATGTTCGGGTTCTGCGCCCTTGCGGTGCTTCTGATACTTGCCATTTTCGAGGAATAGCTGTGGGTGATGATAGAGCCGCTTGAGGGGTTGGTCATTGCGTTTGCTACTACCGTTGCGGGATGGTAGTTTAAAACGTCGATACCCGAAAACTCATAGGATACCACCTGAGAGGCGTTGTAATAAGCCACTAAAAGGGGCTTGGTCGATGCGGTAAGGGCTTCTTCTTTCATTTCAGAGCTCTCCTTTTCGGGCGGAATTTCGTTATCTGCCATGGCGGCGGCAGGTAAAAGCATGGCAAAAACAAGGACCATGGACAAAAGCGAAACTAATCTTTTCATAAAGTTTACCTCCGTAACAGATACAAGCGGGCGCCTGCCCGCGGTGATTTGGGCGCGGATCTTACCTGAAACAGCTTTGTTTTAATGCCTTAAGCAAAGCAGTTTCCTCTGACATAAAAAATCATAACATAATTTGTTCATAATGTCAAATAAAATATTGAAAAACGATAAATTTTATGATATAATATATAAGTATTCTTAACATACAGAACATTTTTTTGATTTTAAGCATTGTAAAGGAGAAATTTATGATGAATAAGAGAATTGCCGTTTGGCTGCTTGTCTTTTCTCTTGTATTGAGCGCAATGCCCTTCGGTGTAAGCGCCGCAAGAGAAGGTGCTGTAAACAGCGGGGAATTGCTGAGCGCCGCCAAGGGATACGCATGGGACGTACTTGTTACCATGGGACAGAAGGAAAACACCCTTATCTTTACCTGGACCACAAACGGTGACGGAAACGAAAGGGTTGAGATAGCCGAGGCATCAAAGATGACCGACGGAAATTTCCCGAAGGAGTTTCAGAGCTTTGCGGCGGTTGACGTAACTGCCGAGATATCCTCTGCGACAGCCCCGGACCTTAAGCCTGATACGAAATACTGCTACAGACTTGCAAATTCCTATAATAATTATTCCGAGATATTCTACGTTACCACAAGAAAAGCGGATAACGAGTTCTCCTTCCTTCTGGCGGGCGACCCCCAGATAGGTGCGAGCGGAGACGTTGTTGACACAAGAGTGTGGGGCGTTACCCTTGAAAAATCGAAGGAGTGGTTCGGAGACAGCATAGAATTTCTGATAACTGCGGGCGACCAGGTAAACAACGCTCCCGTTGAATCTCAGTATGACGGCTTCAGCGACCCCGAGGAGCTTCGCTCTCTTCCTCTTATCACCACCCCCGGTAACCATGATAATTACACAGGCTCGAAATACAGCGATCATTTTATCCACGAGGACGTAGATCCCCTCACCCTTTCGGACGCAGGCGAGCTTGGCGGAGACTATTGGGTTGCTTATGACGGCACCATCATTATGTCGCTCAACATGAACAATTCAAGCTATTCTCTCCACCGTCAGTTCATGGAGAATGCTATTGCGGAATATACCGAGCAGTACGGCGAACCCAATTGGAAGATAGTTACCTTCCATCAGTCGCTTTTCTCTGCGGCATCCGGCCGCTGGGAGGAGGCTTCGCGCCGTAACTCTCTTGCTCCCATTCTCTCCGATCTCGGCATCGATGCGGTGCTTATGGGTCATGACCATATCTACACCAGAGCATATATGATGGACGGTATAAAGCCTGTGACCGACGAAAGCAGATACGTTGCGGTAGGAGAGGACAAGTACGGCTCGGTGGTTGATCCCGCCGGCTCTGAGGTCTTCTATATCACTGCAAACTCCGCTTCCGGCTCCAAGTTTTACGATATGGCATCGGAGGAGGTTCCTTACGCTGCCGTTGCAAATCAGGAGCATACCCCCAATATAACAAAGATCGACGTGACCTCCGATTCTATGGTATTTACCACCTACAGAAGCTCGGCAGGAAACGAGCTCGGCGATATCGTTGACTTTTTCGCTATCCGTAAGAGCACCGATACCGACCGTCACGCTCCTACCCTGACAGCTCCCGAGACCACCTATTACGCAACCAATAAGGATTACGATATCATGTACGGTATCAGAGCCTACGATAACGTTGACGGCGATCTTACCGATAAGATAGAGGTTACGGGCAGTCTCGATCCCATGTCCGAATCTGTTATCACATATACGGTAACCGATAAGGCGGGCAACGTGACCAAGGTCGAAAGACTCATGATCCCCTACAGTATGCAGGATCCCGTTACCCCCGATTCCGAATGGAAATATCTTGACGACGGTTCGATCCCCTTCACAAGCGACGAGGATCTTTCCTGGACTCTCGACAGCTTTGACGATTCGTCCTGGAAGAGCGCTTCCGGCCCCTTCGGTGCAAGAGACGGTATGATAGACGAGCATGACGGCATTGTTCCCAATACTCTTATCTCGCAGTATTTCCCCGAGGGAAGCGAGGACGAGGGAATAAATATTCCCACCTTCTTCTTCAGAAAGAGCTTTGACGTAAAGGATCCTGAAAACATAAGCATCATCGGTGCGAATTTCTTCTTTGACGATGCCGTTGAGATATATATCAACGGAGTTCTTGTTTCCGATTACAATACCGCTGTTGTAATGGAAAAGAGCGGATACAGTAATCAGGAGTCGGACGGCGATGCCGCACCGGGCGCCTTCAAGCTTACCGGTAAGGACTATATCAGATCTCTGGGTCTGAAGGAAAGCGGTAACGTTATCGCGATTTGTCTCTATCAGTCATCTATATATTCGGATGATATATTCTTCTATATGGACTCTCTCTATCTCGGCTGTACCCCCGAGGGTATGCCCTTTACCGACGTTCCTGCAGACGAATGGTATTACGGTGCCGTTGCCCGCGCATATAGCGAGGGACTTGTATTGGGTACATCAGAGACTACCTTTGCCCCCCGCGCAACCATGTCAAGAGCGGCGGTATGGACGGTGCTTGCAAGGATCAACGGCGCCGATATCACCTCTGCCCCCGGCGAGAAATGGTATGAGGGCGCAAGACGCTGGGCAATGGAAAACGGTGTTTCTGACGGAACCAACCCCGCAAATCCCATCAACCGCCAGCAGTTTGCAAAGATGCTTCACAGCATGAAGGGTTCCCCCGAGGCGCAATACTGTATTGCAGACTTTGCGGATAAGAACGAGGTTGCCGACTGGGCGCTCGATTCTATGAATTGGGCTGTGTCATCGGGACTTATCACAGGCAGAAACGGTACGCACCTTGCTCCCAAGAGCAGTGCTTCAAGAGCCGAGGCCTGTACCATTCTTTTAAGATACATCGACAACTGAAAGCGAGATCAAAATGATTATGAGAAAATACATTTCGGCCGTATTGATATCTGCCATCCTTCTTTTGAGCATTCCCTTTACCGCTTCGGCTGATACGGGGCCCACCTACAGCGATTCATACCCTACGGTTGGCATAAAATACGGGGATGACGTTATAATCACCCCCATGCAGAGCGAAAATTCATATTATATAACCTGGGAATCGGATCTTTCGGGAAATGACAGAGTGCAGTACATAAAGAAAAGCGAGGCTGTGAACGGAGCATTCCCCGAGAACGCTCTCACGGTATCCGCATATAAGCTCAGTCAGCAGAGATATACCGCAGAGCTGAAAGATCTCGAGGCTGATACCGAATACCTTTACCGTGTGGGAAGCGGAGAAAACAACTGGTCGAAGGCTTATCCCCTGAACACATACGCCAAGGACAAGAGCTTTTCCTTCCTTTTCGGCGCAGACCCCCAGATAGGTACACACCCCGGTATGGATACAAGAGCCTGGGGAAATTCCATGGGTAATATGATGGAATGGTTCGGCGGCGATATAGAATTCTTCATGAATGCGGGGGATCAGATAAACGAGTATGCAAGAGAGATAGAGTATGACGTTTATAAGAGTCCCGGAGCGATGCGGAGCCTTCCCCAGATAGTTACCCCCGGCAACCATGACAACGGTTACGCTCATTCCGCTCATTTTATTTATGAAAACGTTGACCAAAATACCTTGTCAGACGCAGGCAAATACGGAGGAGATTTTTGGGTACCCTATGACGGTGTACTTATATTAAGTCTTAATCTCAACAACGAAAGTGCTGCTCTTCATATCGATTTCTGCGAAAAGGCAATAGCGGAATATACGGCTCTTTACGGTGAACCCATGTGGACCTTTGCGCTATTCCACCAGCCCTTTTATTCGGCAGGTGTGCGTGCAGAATATGACGAGACTATAGAATATCGTACCACCCTCGGTGCTGAATTTTCAAGACTTGGTGTGGATGCCGTTTTTAACGGACACGACCATACCTATACCAGAAGTTATATGGTTAACGGTACCGATATTAAGGACGATGCCTCCCTTTATACAGAGATCAACGGTGATAAATATGCGAGCTATCACAGTGTAGCTGACGGTGATACCGTTTATATTACCGGAAATTCCGCATCAGGCTCAAAATACTACGGCTCATACGAGCAGTATTTTTCCGCAAAGGCGCTTCAGGAGAACGTTCCTACCTTAACAAAGGTTGACGTTACCGAAAATTCTCTTGTGTTTACCACATACCGTACAGGCGAGCATAACGAGGCGCTGGATGTTTATGATTTCTTTGCCATCCACCGCGATGCAAGCTCGGACAATAATGCTCCGGTAATTATGGCTCCCGACGAGCTTAGATTTAACGCCGCTTATGCCGATACGGTTATTTCGAGAGTAATGGCATACGATGACACCGACGGCGATCTTACTGACGAAATGAAGACCGAGGGTAGTATCACTCCCTACGGTGAAGCACTCATCACCTTTACCGTTACCGATAAGGCCGGCAATACTGCCGCAAAAAAGGTGAAATTCATTCCTTACGGCTATGAGAATGTTTTCGGTGCAGAAAAGGAATGGAAATATCTTGACGACGGTTCTCTTCCCTTTGATGATGATACCGATCTTCGCTGGACGACAGACAGCTTTGATGACAGCCAATGGAAGAGCGGTATAGGAGCTTTCGGTGCTTATAACGGAGGACTTGAGGACTTTGATCCTGACGATCCTTTACCCAATACGCTTATTTCACAATATTTCCCCGAGGGCAGCGAGGACGAGGGGGTAAATATCCCCACCTTCTTCTTCAGAACCACCTTTGACCTTGCAGACCCTGATTCGGTTGAGCTTTTGGACTTTGATTTCAGATATAATGATGCGCTCAATATCTATATCAACGGAGTGAACGTTATAAAGCATAACACCGAAAGCGTTTCAGGAAAGGGCGAATACTGTTTTGACGGCGCACCCGAAACGGTGAGCTATGCAAAGCTTCGTGTGACCGATGAGGCTCTTATAGACTCCCTTGAGCTTCGCGAAAGCGGTAACGTTATAGCTGTTGATCTTTATCAGTTCAGCATATATTCCGAGGATATATATTTCTGCATTGATGCCTTTAACGTTGGCATGGAGCGAAAAGCTCTCCCCTTTACCGACGTTCCTGCAGACGAATGGTATTACGGTGCCGTTGCCCGTGCGTATAACGAGGGGCTTGTATTGGGTACATCAGAGACCACCTTTGCCCCCCGCGCAACCATGTCAAGAGCGGCGGTATGGACGGTGCTTGCAAGAATCGAGGGCGCGGATATTTCGGTAAATGAGGGCGAAAAATGGTATGAGGGTGCAAGGCGCTGGGCTATGGAGTCGGGAGTATCCGACGGAACGAACCCCACGGATCCCATCAACCGCCAGCAGTTTGCAAAGATGCTTCACAGTATGAAGGGAACACCCGAAGCCGAATATTGTATCGAAGGCTTTGCCGATAAGGATCAGGTTGCCGACTGGGCGCTCGATTCTATGAATTGGGCTGTGTCATGCGGACTTATCACAGGCAGAAACGGTACACACCTTGCTCCCAAGAGCAGTGCTTCAAGAGCAGAGGCTTGTACGATACTTTTAAGATATATCGATAATTGAAATGAATTTATTTAAGAAGCTCATACCCTACCTTCTGATAGCGGCGGTCCTTGTCTCGGTGTTTGCGGTATGGAAAACGAATCCGATAGATTACGAAAGAGGTAATTCCGAAACCATCTCCTATCTGAAGGCGAAGGTGCTTTCGGTAAACTCGCAGAGTCTTGAGGAATCCGAGGGACTTCCGGGCAGAATGAAGGGCGAACAGAATATAACGGTACGCTTTACCTCGGGCAAGCTCAAGGGCCGTGAGGTCACCCTTGACAATATGTTAAGCGAGGAGCATTCGGTGGAGGTCGCGAAGGGAACGAAGATAATCGTTAAATGCGATACTCCCGAAAACGTTACCCCCTATTATACCGTTTACGAGTATGACAGAACGGTGGGTATCATTGCGGCTCTTGCAGTATTCCTTGTGCTTATCGTCCTTGTGGGACGCTCAAAGGGTCTGAAGGCGGCTCTGGCGCTCTTTGTTTCGGTCGTCCTTATTGCAGGCGGTATGCTCCCCCTTCTGTATAACGGAAAGAGCGCGGTGGCTGTAACCTTCGTTATCTGTTTTGTTATAACCATGGTGACCTTGCTTTTGCTCAACGGCTTCAGCGCAAAGACCTGGGTGGCTATACTCTCAACTCTTATAGGACTTTTTGCTTCGAGTGTATTTTATATCTTAATGGAGAGCATACTCTCTTTGACAGGCTATTCCCTTGACGAGACCCCCGATCTTATTATGATAACGAGACACACGGGCCTGAAGCTGAGCGAGATACTCTTCTCGGGAATACTTTTATCATCTCTCGGAGCGGTAATGGATACGGCAATGTCCATTGCCTCCTCGCTCTTTGAGATACTTTCGGTAGAACCGAAGATGAAGCAGAAGGAGCTTTTTGCTTCCGGTATAAACATAGGAAGGGATATGATAGGCACTATGTGCCAGACCCTTATACTTGCCTTCACGGGAAGCTCTGTGGCCTTCCTTCTGGTCATGCTTTCGTATAACACCCGCTTTCATCAGTTCCTTTCCTCCGAATTTTTGGCGGTAGAGCTTTTGCAGGCATTGACAGGATCCCTTGCGGTAATTCTTACCGTACCCATAACGGCATACATATCTGCATCTGTCGGCAGAAAAATATTTAAAAGGAGTATGTAATGAAAATGAAATTTATTTCGGTAATACTTTGTCTTATTCTCTCTCTTTCCCTTCTTTCGGCTTGTAAGGCGGGAGAAAAGGAGGATATGCCGAAGGAAGAAAAACAGACCGAGGCAAAGGCGGAAAACGTTGATCCCGCCGACTTTTACGGTTGCTGGAAGTACGTAGAAAGCGACGAATGGATCGTGATAGGCGAGGACGGTAACTTCGCTGTTTACGATGAATTTGAGGTGCTTATTACTCCCCGTCCCTATACCGTTACTCCCGACGGTCTTTATATCGACGTTATGGATTTTCTTCTTTATTTTGATGACAGAGGTGTGCTCTGTACCGATGACGGTCTTGAAATGATGTTCAGTAAATTACCCGAAACGATATCGGAGGAATAAAACAATAATAAAAGCGGGCGCTTGCGCCCGCTTATAAATTATTGTATTCCTTTATAAATTCCTCATACATATAAAGACTGCCCATGGCGATAAGCGGTCTTTTTTCTTTTTTTGAATCCTCAAGCGCCTTTTTGAGAGCCGATGCCATATCGGGGAAGGGGGTGGCATGAACTCCTTGTGTTATAAAGGCTTGTGCGTATAATGCTGAATCGAGGGCGCGGGGATTATTCGGGGTCACGCAATATGCCTTATAGGTTATCGGTCTGAGCAGTCTTGTTATAAGGCTGTAGTCCTTATCAGCCATAACTCCGCTCAGTATATTTACCTTGTCGGTAAAAAGCTCTGTTACTGTTCGGCAAAGAGCCTCAACACCGTCGGGATTATGACCTCCGTCATAGATGATGAGGGGATCCTTTGAAATCACCTCGAATCTCGCTCTCCATTTTGCACGGCAAATACCGTTGTATATGGCTTCCTCCGAAATGCCGAGCATTTCCGCCGCAGTTATTGCAAGAACTGCATTTTTAGGCTGGTAACCGCCTGCCAATTCAAGCTTGAAGCGTTTTTTGTACCCGTTCAGATTGAATTCAGCGCCGTCAAGCGTAAGGGTTATATCGGAGAGTCTTGAGTAATTGCAAGGGTAAGCCTTACAGCCTGTCTTTTTCGCTTTTTTTAGTATTACCTCGGTGCAGCAGGGATCTGTCTCACCGAATAAAGCGGGAACGTTCTTTTTAAAAATACCCGCCTTTTCAAAGGCTATCTTTTCCTTTGTGTCACCGAGAAATGCGGTGTGGTCAAGGGAGACCGACGTGATTATCGACAGCAAGGGAGTTTTTATGACGTTGGTGGAATCAAGTCTTCCTCCCATTCCCGCCTCGAGAATAACTATATCACATCTCTTCTCATAGAACCAGAGAAGGGCGGCGGCGGTGATAAGCTCAAATTCCGTGGGCTTGTCCTCCATTGAGTCTGCCAGAGGCTTTATTTTTTCGATGATCCCCGCTAATTCCTCATCCGAAACGGGCTCTGCGTTAAATGCCATTCTTTCGTTGAAGCGGAATACGTAGGGCGAGGTAAAGGTGCCCACCCTTAAGCCCTGCGCAATGAATATCTCGGTGAGCATCGCGCATACCGAGCCCTTGCCGTTTGTTCCTGCTACGTGGATATATTTCAGCTTGTCCTGTATATTTCCCATGAGGGCGCAAAGCTCGGTTATTCTTTCAAGTCCGGGACGGCTTCCCATCCAGCAGACGGAATGTATATATTCAAGTGCCTGATTATAGGTCATTTCTGCCTCCCATTGCCCTTCTTAAGGCGGTGCTTTTTGTAATAAAATAGAGAAGCAGATATTCAACTGCTCCGATAACTGCATAAAGAGGAAGTCTCGGCAGTACTCCTGCCAAGGGCAGAGAATAATACAGCATAAGTCCTGCGGATTTTATTATCATGTTGCCCGTGATATGAGAGAGGGCAACGGCGGCGGGAAGGCGCAGCTTATGATTTTTTGAATAGGGAAGACCCGCAAAGAAGCCGACGGCACCCGCGCCCAGGGTTATTATCGGGTTGATACCGCCGATGCCGTACTGAGATACTGCGGTGTTCAGAAGATCGGCGCAGACTCCCGTGGCAAAGCCGGTAACGGGACCGAAGAGATAGCCCGAAAGGATTATCGGCAGGTTTTCAAAGGTGATACGGATGGAGGGTGTTATTGTAAGCATCTTGCAAAGATATGCAGTCACCACCGCCAAAGCCGTAAGTATTGCGGCAGAGCATAGCACCTTTAGTGTTCCGAACAGTCTTATTTTCTTTTTTTGCATATAAAAATACCTCCTTTGCCACGCTTTTTTGCGGCAAAGCAGGTATCTTATTTTTTTAGATAAAATATCCGTATATAGCCGTATAAGAAGCGGGATGCAGAAGCCGTACCGCAAGTTTAAAACTTTTCGTCCGCCGTTCAACTCCCCGTTCCCGCGGCACTTGACGCACAGCCTCTTACTCTTCGATGCTATTATACTATATACCCTATCTCTTGTCAATAGCGCAGGGATGCAATATTTCTTATTATCTGCCCTGTGTATTCCGTTTCGTATATACCCTGCTCCCACATTTTCAAAGCGCCTGCTTCTCCGTAACGGTAGCACATGGCGATCTTGTTTATATCGGCATATTTGTGATAATAGTCTGAAAGCATATATACTCCGCAGAGGGTATTGTCGTAAAAATCAAGAATATCGCTTACCCCCAGCTCTTTTTTCAGCCATTCGTGATTTACCGAATTTATCTGCATAATGCCCCAGTCGTTATTTTCGGATATCTCACCGTCGGTGAAATTGCTTTCCGCCTTCATTACTGCAAGCACAAGATCGGCGGGCAGTGAATATTCCTCGCAGAGCGAAAAGATATAGTCCTGCTTTTCCTGTGATAAGGGTATGTCGTAATAGATTTTCCCCTCTGTTTCCTCCACAGCTTGTACAGGTTCGTTTTTTTGCTCGGTAAGAACTATCTTCTCCACCGATTCGAGCGTACCTATAGTGCCTTCCTCCTCCTTCACCGCTTCTATCTCGTAGCCGTTGGCTCGGATAAGAGAGCCGAGAATGAATGCCGCAATGAAAAAAACGGTAAGAGTACACGCCATACATACCGAATACTTAGTATAAAAATTCAATTTTACCACTCCTTTACCATATATTACCATAAGGAGTGGGAAAAATTTGTCATTTCCTGGTGTGAATATCGGTTTTGATTCCCTATTAAACCCGAGCACGCCGTAAAGTGTGATCTTCTTCTTTGCGATGTGCTTTGTACCAAAGAGAGTAAAAGCGCCGCCAAAAATCCGTATTTAAATAAAACGATCCGCCGAAAAAATCGGCGGATCTCAGACTGTCGAAAAAGTCGGTCGGACGTGTGAGCAAATTATTATTTTAAAGTTTAATACGCCCAATAAATTAATTAGAAAATAAGCTTCACAACTCCTGATAAAGTTGAATAACTATTCAATAGCGGTGTAAACGTCGAGTTCACACCGCTATTTCACACTTTTCCGTGAAAAGGGGTTCTACCGTACATAGTACGCCTACGTCCCCTTTTCACGAAAACCTACGCTTCCTTTTTCGAAGCCTGACAGCTTGTCGATAAGTTTATCGACAAGCTGCAATCCGCCGAAAAAATCGGCGGATCTCTCTGCATTTTTAAAAAGCGATTTCGGCAATTCTATATCCTGTCATTGCTGCGGCTTATCATCCGCTTTAGGTATAAAAACAGTTACCATTTTGCCGAGCTTTTTACATCTTTCGATAACGTATTTAGTACCCTTTGACTTTGTGTCCCAGAAGGCTATAACGTGATCGGCATAATCTATTATCTGATCGTTCCTTTTTAAGGGAGCGCCCCTTTTATAACGTTCGTAATCGGGAAGAAATTCGGTCAGAGGTATATTATTTTCTCTGGCATACTGCGCCGCATAGCTGTCAACGCCCTTGGCGCCTCCGCTTACTATTTCGGTTACGTCGAAATTCTTAAGATAGAATCCCAGATCGTCCAAAACAATATTTCGTGAACCTATAATAGCTATCTTCATTGCTGTCTCCTCTTTCTTTATGTATAGGAATTTACTCCGCTTTGTGTGAGTTGTTTGTGCTGCAGAAACGGACCCGGGCGCTTATTTAACTCTTACGAGACTCCTTACCCCCTCGTCGAGAGCGGCTAAAAGAATGTCGGCGTCATCTCTTGTATGGGATGGGTCAAGACTTATCCTTACCGAGTGGTCCGCCTCCCTTTCGGTAAGACCGAAGTCGGGAAGAACGTGGCTTGCGTGTCCCGAATTTGAGGAACAGGCAGAGCCGCTTGATACGAAAATACCCTTTGAGGATAAAAAGTGGAGCATGGTCTCGCTTTTTATACCGGGAAGGGTTATATTTAAAATATGGGGTGCAGGGTCTTTGGGGATATTCGTGCGAATTTCGGGATTCAAGCCCTTTATGATATATAAGCGTATATCATTCATCGATTCCGCGTCGATACCTTCCTTTACTGCCTCGGCAAAGCCTGAGACGGCGGGGAGATTTTCTGTTCCGCTTCTGAAGCCTTTTTCCTGGCCTCCGCCGAGGATATGGGGAACAAGGCGCTTTGTCTTTATTATATCCGGGGCAACGTAGAGCGCTCCGATGCCCTTGGGGCCGTGGATCTTATGAGCGGAAAGGGTGACCATATCCGCCATAAGGCTCTCGGGAGAAAGCTTTATCTTCATGAATGCCTGTACCGCATCCGTGTGGGTAACGATATCGGGAGATACCGTCTTTGCCATCGAAAAGAGCTTTTTGATATCGTATTTTGCACCGGTCTCGTTGTTTACCGTCATAATACTTACCATAACGGTGTTCTTATCGAGGGCATTCATGTATTTTTCGAGGTCTATTTCACCGCCGGGGGCGGGAAGATATACCACCTCATAGCCCTCTTTTTCAAGCTTTTTTGCACAGTTAATGACTGCAGAATGCTCGCTTACCGTTGTGATAAGCTTTTTTCCTCTGTTCTTTTCCTTTGCGTGCATAGTACCGAAAAGGGCGAGATTGTCAGCCTCGGTGCCGCTTGCGGTGAAGAAAAGCTCTGCGTTTCTTTTACGCACGTTAAGAGCGGAAAGTATTGCTTCACGCGCCTTTTCAAGCTGCTTTTCAGCCTCGTAGCCCTTGGTGTGAAGAGAGGAGGGGTTGCCCCAATACTCCTGCATTGCAAGAGTCATTGCATCGATCACTCTTTCTGATGGCTTGGTGGTGGCGCTGTTGTCAAAATAAAGATTCATATCAGTTGAATTTGAAGTTATCAAGGATCTTTTCTATCTCTTCGGTGTGCTCTGCATAGAGCTCGGGGGTAGATGTGTAGGTTATGAGAAATACCGTTTCATCCTTGATACATACGGTCTGCATATATTTATATTCTGTTTCTCCGAGCTTTGCGGTATATACGTAACGCATAGCGTCCTGCTTGTCAAGCTTTTTTGCCTTGTCCTTTGCAGAATACTCTATATCGGTGAGCAGGGAGCCGAGCTCCTTTTCATGGTCCGCCCAATAGTCCTTCGCGGTATAGTTTGACTTTTCGATACCGAGGGGATGGGAGGAGATAACAACGCTTGAAGCATCGCTTACCGATGCGTATGCACTTATGGTAGCGCTTTTGTTGCTTACTACCCATTTTTCGGGAACGAAGGCTGTATATTCAACAAGGTCGTTGGAAAAGAGCTTCATGCCCTTGGGGATTTCGATTTCGGGTGCGGCGCAGGACGAGAACAGAATTGCCGCTGTGAGCAAAGTAATAAATAAAATCTTAAGTTTCAAAAAAATCACCTCGTACAGTCTATTATAGTACAGTATTAGCTAACTTGCAAGAAAACTTTTTATGAACGCTTATTGATTTTATCAATATTATATGATACAATTTTAAAGATATAATAATTAATATAGTATAGGAAAAGGGGTTGAAAAGAAGTGAAAACACCGAAGATTTTAACGATAGGCAGCGCCAATATCGATCTTGTGGCGCATATTACGAGATTCCCCTCGGTGGGACAGACGGTAAAGGAGAGCGCGGGCTACGAATATGTTCCCGGCGGTAAGGGCGCAAACTGCGCGGTAGCTGTGGCGCGTCTCGGCGGAGAATCGGTATTCTGCGCCAAATTAGGTAACGATACATACGGCAACAAGCTTGCTTCGATCTATGCCTCCTCCGGTATAGATACAAGATTTATAACCTATACAAGCGAACAGAGAACGGGACTTGCCATGGTAATGGTAGAATCAAACGGCAATAACCGTATAGTGGCATACCCCGGAGCAAACGAGCTTCTTTCTGAAAGCGATGCGGAAAACGCAGTGCTCTGCTATCCCGATGCAATTATGATGCAGTTTGAGATACCTAAGGAAACTGTTCTTGCTGCCGCAAGATATGCAAGAGAGCTGAAGATCCCCCTTATAGTTGACGCAGGGCCCGCCCTCAGAGACCTCCCCTTGGATCAGCTGGGTCCCTTGGAGATATTCTCTCCCAACGAAAGCGAGACCCTCGCATATACGGGTATAAACCCCAACACCATGGATAACTGCCTTAAGGCCTGCATGGCTCTGGCAAACAGGGTGGAGGCGAAGGTTTACGTGCTCAAGCTGGGCTCAAGAGGCTGTTACGTTTATGACGGCACCTATTTTCATGTAATGCCCTGCTATCCCGTTGAGGCTGTTGATACAACCGCCGCAGGCGACGTATTCACCGCCGCATATGCCCTTGAATATCTCAGAACCCCCGAATCGGACAAGGACAGAATAAAGCGGGCGGCAGCATATGCCAATGCCGCGGCTGCTCTGAGCGTTACAAAGACGGGCGCATACAATTCGATACCCACCCATGACCGGGTATGTCTTTTTGCCGAGGCGAACGGAATACCCTATAGGTTTTAAGCTATGAATTATAACGAAATAAGAGATCATTTTACCTCATCAAACGAAAGGGATAATATTTATTACAGAATATGCACCCCTAAGGATATGGCGAGGGGAATAATACAGATATCCCACGGTATGTGCGAATACTTCGACCGTTACGAGGGCTTTATCGAGTATTTTACGAATAAGGGCTTTGTTGTTTGCGGCAGCGATCATATCGGACACGGTAACAGCGCAGCGGACAAGGATTCCCTCGGATATATGGGTGAAAACGGAAACGAATATCTCGCAGACGACCTTTTGATGCTTAACAGTATCGTTCGTAAAAAATACAGAAGCCTTCCGTATATCCTCCTTGGACACAGCATGGGCTCCTTCGTTGTAAGAGATTATATTATGCGGTATCCCGATACGATAGACGGTGCCGTAATATGCGGTACCCAGGGCAGTAACAAGGCTGTTTCTGCGGGAATATTCCTCTGCAACCTGCTTTCTCTCTTCAGAGGAAAGAAGCACCGCAGTGATTTTGTAAGGTCTATAGCCTTTAAGGGCTATAATTCCCGTTTTAAGGACGAAAAGGACTCCCTTTCATGGCTCACCCGTGTAAAATCGGTGAGAGAAGCCTATGCCTGCGATGATTTCTGTAACTATACCTTTACCCTTGACGGCTTTAAAAACCTTTTTACCCTTTTAAAGAGGGTGAATGAGCCCGAGTGGGAAAAACGAGTTCCTCAGAGTCTTCCCATCATGCTTATTGCGGGCAGGGAGGATCCTGTGGGAAATTACGGAGGGGGAGTTACCGAGGTATATGACCTTCTTGAAGCAAGGGAGGTCAATATGCTTGAAATCAAGCTTTATGAGGGTGCCCGCCATGAGCTTTTCAACGAAGAAAACAAAGAAGAAGTATTTTGCGATCTTGAGGGCTTTGCGTCCCGTGTGATCGAGGGTGTTCTGGAGGCAAGAGGATATGGCAGAGCTTAAAAAAATATTGGCGGTTGACTACGGAGACGTGAGAACGGGTCTTGCAGTATCCGATGCCCTCGGCATGATGGCAGGGGGAATAGGTACGGTAAAGGCGAGGGGTATGCACGACCTCTGCAATATAGTATTGGAGCATGCCGAGAAAAACAAGGTAGGGAAAATAATCATAGGAGACCCCGTTAACATGAACGGTACAAGGGGTCCGAGAAGCGAGAAGGCGCATATGTTTGCCGACCTTTTAAGAGAGAACACCGATATAGAGGTAGAGCTTTATGACGAAAGATGCTCCACCATGGTGGCGCATACCTATCTCAATGCAACCAATACCCACGGAAAAAAGCGCAAAGAGGTGGTTGACACCCTTTCCGCCCAGATAATTCTTCAGGATTATCTCGATTCAAGAAGATAAATTTCAAGATACCCCCAAAAGAGAAATTTAGTTGCGTAAACTAATAGCGAAAGGATATAAAAATGGAATCCGAGCACGCGATAATAGGGAAGGTGATGGGCGCGAAGGTGAGCAGCCGCGCCGCAGACGAGCTTGTAAGAGAATACCTGCCCTTTATCAAAAAAGAAGTATCAAAGCTGTCCGAGGTATCAGACCCGGAGTACGAGGACCATCTTTCTATAGCAATGTTCGCCTTTCACGAGGCTGTGCTTGCTTATTCAAAGAACAAGGGCTCCTTTTTGAAATTTGCCGAGGTGGTAATAAAGAACCGTCTTATAGACTATCACCGGAAAAGTATGCGCCACAGCGCAGTTATTTCGCTTGACGCGGAATACGGCGGTGACGACAGACGCAGTATGCTCAGCGAATACGATCCCGGAGAGGATAACGTTGCCGAAAGACATAATGCCAATGCCGCAAGAGAGGAGATAGAAGAGTTTTCGAAGGCTCTCTGGAGCTTCGGACTTATGATATCGGATATAGCGGATAATTGCCCTAAGCAGAAAAGGACGCTTTATGCCTGTCATAAGGTACTTTTGTTCGCAAAGGGACGTCCCGAGATATTTGAAGAGCTTTTAAGGACAAAAAGACTGCCGGTATCGGCACTTTCGTCGGGTACGGGTCTTGAAAGAAAGCTTATAGAAAGACACAGAAAATATCTTGTTGCCGTATTACTTGCATATACCAACGGATTTGAGATAATAAGAGGACATTTAAAGCAGATAAGTGCAAGAGAAGGGAGAGAGTAAAATGAAATATCTCGTTATGGAAACTCATCTCAGCTATGCTGTTGTTATGGATGAGAAGGGAGCTTTTCTAAAGGCTGCCAATATGGGCTATGAGGTCGGACAAAGGATCGATAATGCCGTTATATTGGATGTGCCCGGGGAGAATACGAAGCGTATCTCATATAAAAAGCTTCTTTCGATCGCGGTTGCCGCAATTCTTTGTCTCTCGCTTTTCGCATTCGGTGCCTTTCAGGTTACCGCGAAAAGCATCGGCAGTGTGAGAATAACCATAAATCCCGACGTTATGCTTGAGGTGAACCGTCTTGACCGTATTATTACGGCAAAGGCTCTTAATTCTGACGGAGAGCTTCTTTTGAAGGATGAAAAACTGAAGGGTATGAATATCACCGATGCCTCCGATCTTCTCTGCGATAAAGCCGCCGAAATGGGTTACCTGAAGGAGGGCGGCGAAATAAAGGTGTCGGTTGAATCGAAAAACGAGGAATGGAGAGGCAGGACCGAAAAGAAGCTCCTTTCGGCTCTTGACCTTCATTTTGAAAGCAAAATGACCGTTACCTCGGATACTTCGGCTTCAACGCAGGCAGAGGATACTACCGTACAGACAGAAAGCGTATATTCCGAAAGCTCGGAGCCCGGTACAGATACGCTCCCGCCCGAAACAGAAGGCGAAGAGAGCAGTGCTGACGGCACACAAGCCGATATACCCGAGCCCTCCGATAAGATAAGCTCGGAGGAGGCTATAGCTGTTGCTCTTAAAAGAGCGGGTCTTTCCTCGGCATATAACATCAGATACGAATATGACCATGACGATAATGATTATGAAGTAGAATTCAGCTTTAACGGCATCGAATATGAGGTTGAGATAGACGCCTCAAGCGCGGAGGTGTTGAGCTTCGATTCGGAATCGGAGGATGATGACGACGATGATGACTTCGACGACTTTGACGATGATGACGACGATGACGACGATGACGACGATGACGACGATGACGATAATGATGACTAAAAAATCGGGAGCTTTTCCCGATTTTTTAATTTATAGGAAATTGCTCCAAACCGCCCGACGTAACCGCCGCTTCCGCAAATATTATGTAAAGAGAAAAAAACTTGTCTTTTGATTGCAATAAAAACTTAATATCAAAGGCACAGGAATTATGAAAAAATATGACTCCCGAAGAAAAGCATTTATATTATGATTTTCTTTAAGGATTACCCTTATTTTTTAAAAATATCTGCGTATTCTATTTATGAAAACCAAAATAAAGGAGGCTTAATGATGAAGAAGAAAAGCTTAATAAGATTATCGGCAGTATTGATCGTTGTCCTTGCAGTGTCGGCAATTCTTGCGGGCTGTGCGGCAAAGGACGCGGCAAGAGAATTGAAAAAGGATATCAAAGAACACACTGACAGAATGCTGACGGCAGATCCCGGTAAAGAAGAAAAGTCTTATACCGGTACTTCGGGCAATGCCGACACAAGTAAAAGCACCATCATTACCTCGGAGGAAGCCAAGGCTGCAGCCCTTGAAAAGGCAGGGCTTGAAGCTGCGGATAATATATTTTGCAGCTATGACCGTGAGGATAATGATTACGATATAGAATTCAGACATGACGGCATTGAATATGAAATGGAGGTCGATGCTTCGAGCGGTATTGTAAAGGATTACGATACCGATTTCGAAAATGATTGGGATTAAGGAGAGCCAATGAGCTAAAAAGCACCTGTCCCC
This sequence comes from Oscillospiraceae bacterium, assembly GCA_015065105.1. Taxonomy (GTDB): domain Bacteria; phylum Bacillota; class Clostridia; order Oscillospirales; family CAG-272; genus RGIG7300. Next base: position 75,607 of record SVQZ01000006.1, read on the forward strand.
GAATAATATTGCCCCTCGGCCGGCGAAAGCCGGCAGCCCCTCCGAAAGGAGGGGCTCTTCAATTTTATGGGTTTTATTACAAAAAGTTAATATTTATATATTATAATAATTATTGAAAAATCTTTATTGATGTGATATAATATCATTTATCTATGGATATACATACTAAACGTTTAAATTAAATCCCTTAAAAGAGGAGGACGTTCGTTTTGGCAAAGAAAAAAATATATGAAGCATACGGCGCATATGCTGCCGACGAGGGCCTTGTTTTCAGAAAGCCCAAGAATTTTAACCGTAAGAGAAAAACACGGATCTTTTTCATCATTCTTCTGGCATTGCTTCTTACTGCGGCATTGGCATTCGGGGTATATAAGCTCTTTTTCGGCCCCGAAAAATACGATGACAGAGACGCGTTCTATTTTACCAGCAATATTTTAAGCGAAGAGGGCGGTAAGTTCAAGGCGGTAGGCTCTATCGACTTTGATATATATAACTATGCTGATATCCGTACCTCGAAGGTAAAGATAGAGGGCTTTGATATAAAGGTAAGCGCCAACGGTAAGAATATTACCAAAAAGGCGGATATGAAGGTGGGCGAAAGAGCAATGGACGCCCGTGTTCCCTCGGCTTGTAACGTAAACATTGAGCTTCCCCGCGAATATCACGACAAGCTTATAGAGGTAGAGGTTACCTCCAAGCCGAATAACGTTGTACTCAAGGCGCAGTTTGAATACGAGCCCGAGTACGGCTATAAGGTAAAGGATGACGGAGTTTGCGTTGAGGTCATTCTTTTCGCAAACAAGGATGTTACCCTTGACCTCGAATGGGACGGCGAGGCTCTTATTGCCGACAGCACCAATCCCTATATTCAGAGCGCGGGTCTCGATAAGACAAAATGCTCTGTTTCCCTTGCAGGCGGTATGAGTACGAGCATATACTTCTTCAAGGCAGATCCAAAGGAAGAATTCGATAATATGACCGATGCGCTCAGACTCAGCTATAACGATGAGCAGGCGGGAGCAAAGCAGTCGGTACCCAATGAAGAAAAGGAGGCTGAAAAGGATGAATAAAGGTATTATTTGCAGGTCTCTTTCGCTTTTACTTACTCTTGTAATGCTTCTTACGGCAATACCTCTTAATATAACTGTATTTGCGGCGGATGCCGCAACGGTGGGCGGTGTTGGTTATTCCACCTTAAAGGAGGCGCTTTCCGCCGCTCCCAACGGCTCAACCGTATATATCAATTCAAATATCACCTTAAACGAAACCTTGAGCGTTGTAAAGAACGTTACCCTTACCTCTGACGGCGGAGACTATAAGATACAGAGAGGAGCGGGCTTCACCGGAGCTCTTATAAGCGTTACCGGATCTCTTACCCTTACCGCATCCTCGGGTAAGCTTACCCTTGACGGTGCCTCTGTTTCTGCAAAGTCCCCCCTTGTAAACGTTAACGGCGGAAACTTTACCCTTAAGGGCAATACCGTGCTTACGGGTAACGTAAGCTCGGCTTCGAACGGCTCTGCTGTTTCTGTTACGTCGGGTGTGTTCCATTTTGCGGGCGGCTATATAGGAGCTAACAGCTCCCTTGGCTACGGCAACGGAGTTTACGTTGCAGACGATAACGGAACCTTTAAGATGTCGGGCAATGCCAATTTCGGTTCGGACTCAAACGTATATCTGCGCGCATCAACCTATATGGAGATGCCCTCTGAATTGACCGGTACCTCCGATATCACCTTATATACCGAAAACGCCTATGACGGCAGAAGAGTTGCAAAGGTAACGGGGGGCTTTGAGCTTTCCGACTCCCAGCTTGCCCGCTTCAAGGTATTTTCGGGCAGCAGCGCCATGGAAACGGTATATTCCCAAGGAAGTCTTCTTGTATCCCTTTCCGAGCTTCCCTCGGATGAGGACGTCTGCAGGATAGGTAACAAGAAATACGATACTCTCGCAGAGGCTCTTGAAGCCTGTCCCGAGGGTAAAGCTACCGAGATAGTGATCCTTTCGAGCCTTGCTCTTGATTTTGGTATAGTTATCTCGGGAGAAAGAGAGATAACTCTTACCGCGGAAAGCCAGAGCGTTATATCCCGTGCTCTTACCTTTACGGGCGGAGCTATGTTCAAGGTTGAAAAGGGCTCTGTGCTTACCCTGAACGGTTCGCTCCAGATAAGCGGCTCCTCCATAGCTGCAAACGAGGGAGCTATAGACGTTGAGGGCTCTCTTGTAATGAACAAGGGTGTAGGTATTACAAACCATATTTGCGACCGCGGTGTCGTTAAGGTAAGCGGCAGCTTCGAAATGAAGGGCGGTACGCTCAGCGGTAACACGGTAAGCCTCGGTACTGTATATGTTTCTTACGGCAGCTTTGAAATGAAGGGCGGCGAGATAAGAAACAACAATGCGGTAAACGGCGGCGGTGTTTATCTCGAAGCGGGCAGCTTTGAAATGAAGGGCGGCAGTATATCGCAGAACAGCGCGGCGCAAGGAAGCTGTGTGTGGGCAGGTGCAAACTTTACCCTTTCGGGTTCTGCGGCTCTTTATAATACGGGCGATGCCATATCCATGGTATATCTTTCTACCGATGCGCTTATCAACGTTGCACAGGGCTGGGAGCCCAAGAGCGCAGAGGGATATTCAACCGTTATTACCATCGCTGTAAAGGAGCTTAAGCTCAATGCCGTTGTGGCTGAATTTGCCGAAGAGGCGAAGGCTGACAATTTTGCTCTTGCCGAGAGCATGGGCAGGCAGTATGCGTTGAAGGCGGACGGTAAGAATATCAAGATAGTTTCTGCAGACGACGCATACGTTGCGTTTTACAATAACGAGGGCTACCTCACAATAGAGGAGGCCTTTGAAAAGATACCCGAGAATGCGATCGCAACCGTTACGGTTGTAGGCGATGCGTTAATGAGCGCTACCGTTACGGTAAAGAAGGGTCAGAATATCACCCTTATAGCGGGCGAAAGCATTCTTGAAACAGACAGTACTATACGCAGTATAAAGCGTTCCGAGGATTTTTACGCACCCTTCTTCATAGTTGAAAATGAAGCCTCCCTTTCTATCGGTGCACCCGAGGGCAAGACCCTTTGTATAGACGGTGAGTCGAAAGAGGTATCAGGCTCGGCCTTTACCGTTTACGGAATCTTAGGTATAGGCGAGGGCGCGCTTATAAAGGCAAACAATAACAAAAAGGGAGAGAATCTTACACAAACTCCCGTATATACCTTCGGCGGTGCGGTGCTTGTCGGCGAAAAGGGTGTATGTACCCTTTCGGGCGGAGCAATCGAGGGCTGTTATGCATCGATGGGCGGTGCGGTTTACGTGACCGACGGTCTTCTTAACCTTTCGGGCGGAAGTATATCAAAGAACAGCGCAATATTCGGCGGCGCGGTATATCTCAATACCGCCACCCTTTACGAAAAACAGCAGATAAAGCAGGGCGAGGAGCCTCTTTGCGCGGTATTCAATATGACTGAGGGCTCATTGAAGGAAAATTCTGCATGGGCGGTTCCTTCTGTCAAGTATTCGGGTCTGGGCGGTGCCATCCTTGCAGGTAACGGCTCGAAGGCAGTTCTTTCGGGCGGTGACCTTACCTCGAACAAGGCTGACCACGGTTCGGCGGCGGCTATAGGTAATATGCCCGCAAAGGCGGACGATCCTTTTGACGCTCCCTCCTTCGTTCTTACCAAAACTGTAGTTATCGCCGAGGATAACGGTATCTATCTTACCATTCCCGGAAGCTCTTTCGTTCGGGTGACCGAGTCTCTTGAAGCGCAGAAGAGCGCTATAGAGCTTACAATTCCCGATTCCTTGCCCGCTCATATGCCCTTGGTAAAGTTCGATCCCGAAAAGACCGAGGATGATAAGAAGGACGAAGAGGAAAGAGTTGTTTCGGCTAAGCCCGCCATTGAAAAGAAGCTTTTCAAGCTGGAAAAGAGTGCGGCTGAAAAGTACGGTCTTTCGGTGAGTGCTCTCGACGAATCTCTTATCATCAATACTACCGAGGACGGTGTTTTTGCAGGCTATAAGAGCGGCAGGTATTATAACGCTATTACAAGATACAAAACGGTAAAGAATACCGGAGATGATGAAAAGTCCGAGGAAAAGAAGGAAGAAAAGGAAGAGAAAAAGACCCAGCTTTCTTACGAGCCCATTACCGTTGGAGAAAAGGGAATATTCAGCGTTTACTATGAAATGAATTATTATCTTGACGGCTATAAGAGCATTACTCCCATGCTCACGGCTCCCTTTGCAAAGGGTACCAAGATAACCATGATAGATACCACCGGCGAGGAAAATACAGGCTACTATTACTACGTTGTAACCGGCGAGGAAAAGGTCAAGGAAAAGGGCTCTGCCACCGAGATACTCGATGACGACGGAAGAAAGCTTATCTCCCTTGATACCGTTGAGATACCCTTGAGCGATTTCTGCAGGATGGGTACTGAGAGCGAGGGCTATAAGCTGCAGTTCAGCTCGGATGCGAAGGAGATAACCGAAAAGGTTACCTTTGTGGTCGATATGACAGAAGCGGAGATAGAAGAGACAAGGACCTCCCTCGGTGATTTCGTTATGGTATGGAATCATTACGTTGTGGATTCCAAGCTCGGTCTTAAGTATGATATTTCCGAATTTATCGGACACGCAAAATACACCGTGACCGATGAAAAGCATTCCAAGATAGACCTTTCTTTCGAGGATAAGGAAATTTCCGTTTCCTATACTCTTTCTCCCGAAAGTGCGGCAATAGCTTCAAAGCAGGGCGTTATTATGCTTTCTTTGGGTACAAGATTCCCCAAGGGAACTGTTCTTACCGATGAAAAGGGCAACTCTTATACCGCCCCCGAACGCTCCAGCCTTCTTGCGATAGCCATACCCCGCGATTCAAAGGGTAATATAGTCAAGAACGGCTCGCTGACCTTGACACTTTCCAACTACTACGGTACAAAGATCCCCGAATCCTCCCTGAGAGCTTATATTTATCCGAGTAATGACGGAAAGCATTATGCCGACGGTGCGGATTACGATGCACGAAGTGAATCGGTAACGCTCTCCCTTGCTCCCGCAGACGAATACGGAATACTCGTTACCACCCTTGACGGCAAGGATAAGCCCTTCTACGAGGGCTGTGAAAAGCTCCTTGATAAGGGCAGTCTTGAAATGAAGGTCAAGGCTGTGGTAAATGCAGAGGAGACCGATAAATTCCGTCTGTTCCTTGAAAAGAAGCAGAAGGACGGAAGCTACAAGCAGACAGCCCTTTCCGAGCTCTTTGTTATCGGAGACAAGAAGGCGGAAATGGTTGAATTAGGTACGGGTAATATAAGTCTTGAGCTTCGCGCTGACCTTGAAAAGCTTAAGGGAAGCGAATTTAAGATAGGCTTTAAGAATGAAAAGGCGGTAGAATATATAAAAGTTAATATAACCAAATAATTTTTATAAAAAAATATTGCATTTTTGTTCATAATATGGTAAAATATCAGTAGATATATAATAAAGCATAAAAGGGGGTTCAGTAAATGAACAAAATAATTACTATCAGCCGTCAGTATGGCAGCGGCGGAAGAGAAATAGGAGCGAAGCTTGCAGAAAAGTTCGGTATCCCCTTTTACGACAATGCCCTCATCGAAATGGCGGCAAAGGAAAGCGGTTTCTCCGAAAAGTATTTTGAGGATCCCGAAAAGAACGCAAGTAATAGTTTTCTCTACTCTATCGTACGCGGAATGCAGTACCAATATCGCAACGCAACACCCTGGAGTCTTGAGGAAACGGTTTATACCACCCAGTCTGATATAATCCGCAAAAAGGCTGACGAGGGGCCCTGCGTTATCATCGGACGCTGTGCCGATCATATTCTTTCCGACTATGAAAACGTTTTGAAGATATTCGTTCACGCGGATCTCTCCTTCCGTATTGAAAGAGCGGTACGTATCGACGGTGTTGACCCCAAGGAGGCAAAGGACACTATTTCCAAGAAGGATAAGCGCCGTATGAACTACTATAACTATCATTCGGATACAAAGTGGGGAGATGCCCTCAACTATCATCTCTGCATTGATTCGAGCGTTTGCGGTGTGGATAAAGCAGTTGAAATTATTGCCGAGTATATCGGAGAATAAATAATTGTAATTAAAGGAGCCGCTTTACGGCTCCTTTTATCTATAGGAGTTATATATGTTTTTTAAAAGATTAAATGAGATAGTTGCCATGGTAAGAGACCTTAAGGCAACAAAGGAAAATACTCTTCCCGATAATTCATATTTTCTGCCCGATTCGAGCGTGCTTTGCTATCCCAGAAAATACGGCGAATCGAGATACCCCTATTACAGCGACGGTCTTGTTATGTTTGCAAGATCGAGCGGTTATATCGATATAAACGAGGGAACCTTCCACGTTTTCAGGACGGCGAACTATAACGAGGATGCGGTCATCGGATTCTTTGCGGGCGAAGAAAGAAAGGAAGGATATTTTCCCCTTTCGGTCCTCGGAGCGGGAAAACAGCTTTTTGAACCGGAAGACGTTAAGAGATACACCGTTTATTCTCCCGAGTGTGTTTACTACATAGTTGAAAGTTCGTCGTGTATCTATGCGGTGCGCGGTTACGTGGATGCCGACAAGCATATACGTTTTACAATGGGTGCTGTCAACCGCGCGGAAGAAAAGAAGATATATCTTGCATCATATTTTGAACCCATGCTCCGTTATATTGCGGCAGAGGGCTTCTTTAACAGAATGACAAAGCATTCAAAGCTTCTTCCCAACGGAAGCTATATAATGAAAAGCCTTAATGCCTGTTACGACTGTCTTTCTATACGCGTTGCCTGCGGCGGTAACGTAACAGAAAAGTATTCAACCACCGCAAAGCGTACCTTCCTCGGCTTAAAGGGCGGATGCCTTGCGAATGCCGAGGCGCTTAAAAACGGTAAGCCCGATTTCACCGTTACAAATACCAACACCACCGACCTTCCTGTTGCCTGCGATTTCTATCATTTCGATCTTAAGGCGGGCGAGTATGCCAGGGTTGACTATGAGCTTCTTGTAACTGCGGACGAGCTTATTGCGGAATGCTTTGCTCTCGGCAAGGTAGATGCAGAGGCGGCAGACCTGGAGCTCGGCAGATCGGCAAAGGCTGAAAAGGCGGAAAACGCAGAGCTTAAAGCGAATTTCGGCAAGTGGGAGGAGGAGCGCATCGGAGGGGGTGTACTCAATAATTTCCTTGATTACGTCAAGCGTCAGATCAGCCTCTGTGCTCTCGGTAAGAGCTATGCGGAAAGTATGCTCGGTATCCGTGACGTATTCCAACAGCTTGAGGCCTCGCTTATCTGGCAGAGCGAGAGGTCAAGAGCTCAGATAGTGAAGGTCATGAATTATATTTTAGAGGACGGCCGTGCTCCGAGACAGATATCCTTCCCGTCGAGCGAGAAGCCTGTACCCGACATGGATCTTCGGCCCTATATCGACCAGGGCCCCTGGATAATAGATACCCTTTATACCTATCTTGCGTTTACGGGTGACAGCTCGATACTTGACGAGGAGTGTTCTTATTACAGAGTTGAAAATACTCTCGGTCCGGTGCTTGAAAGTGACAGACGCGACAGTATATTAGAGCATCTTTGTGCTATAACCGATTATCTTGTTTCAAATATTACTCCCGAAACAGGGCTTTTGCGCGCTCTCTGGGGCGATTGGAACGATGCTATAGACGGAATCGGCAGAACCAAGGACGAAGGCGCGGAATTCGGTTCGGGTGTCAGCGTTATGGCAAGCGCCCAGCTTTATTGCGCTCTTGATAAGATGGCAAAGATACTTAAAATGAAGGGTAATGAGGAAAAGGCTGAAGAGTATCTTGAAATAAGAAGGGCGCTCGGCGAAAGCTACAGAGAAAATGCGGTTTGCGAGGAGCTTGGAGTTAAGAGGATACTTCACGGCTGGGGCGATAAGCGCGAATATTTTGCGGGCAGTTACGAGGATTATGACGGCAAGTCAAGGATCAGCCTTACAGCCCATGCCTTTGCGGTAATTTCGGATATTACAAGAAAATATCCCGAGCTGCGCGCAGATATAATCAAGAATATTCTTTCTCTCGATTCTAAATACGGACTTCTCACCTTCAGCGAGTCCTTTGACGAGATAGACGCGAGAATAGGCAGGATCTCCACAATCACACCCGGTACCTACGAAAACAAGGCGGCTTACGTTCATGCAAGCACCTTCGGTATTATGGCGCTCTTCCTCTTGGGCGAGAGCAGGCAGGCATGGAGACAGCTTGAAAAGTCTATGGTAATTACCCATGACAATGCAACCCTTACTACTTTCGTTATGCCCAATTCCTACTGTGCAAGCGAGGAATACTTTATAGACGGTGTTTCTATGGGCGACTGGTACACAGGAAGCGGTACCGTGCTTATCAAGGAGCTTGTACGCTTCGGCTTCGGTGTTGACCCCGACCTTTGCGGCTTAAGGATCGCTCCCCCTGTTTATTTCCCTTGTGAGGATGCAAGTCTTGACCTTACCGTAAAGGGCCGTAAGATAAGAGTGAACGTTTACGGTGCGGGAGAGCAGCAGAGAAGGATATACCTTAACGGCAATGATATTACCGGCGGCTTTGACGAGCAGATGAAAACAAATACCGCCTATATTCCCGAAAACGAGCTTACAGACGGTATGGTGATCGATATTAAATAATAAGTGTAAAAAGCGGTGTGAACTCATTATTCACACCGCTTTTAATGTATAAGAAATTGCTTTGTTTCGTGTGAGTTGTTTGCGCCAAGGAATCGAGCGGGACTCGGTGCGCCCGGCGCCCACTTTTTAAATGTATAGGAAATTGCTCCACTTCGGGCACTGAAGAAACAAGCTTATGTAAGGTTTACACCCGATCATCGGTGCGGGCCGGCGCCCGCTTTTTAACAGGAGATTCTCCGCTTTCCTGTGAGAAGCCTTCGGCTATGAAAGATCAGTAGCTTATTCTTCGTAGTTCGCGCACCATTCCAAAAGGTTTCCGCCCTTCGAACCCTCAAAGGCATTCCATGCAACCACTCTGTTTTTTGAAGGGATAAGAACTAACTGCTGGCCGAACATACCGCCCTTATTGAATATCCTGCCGTCATATTCGGGATGGAGCTCGTAAGAATTGGAGAAAACTATATCCACCCATTCCTCGGAAATAATACGCTTACCGCGGTAGAGACCCTTTTGCATATATACCACACCCAGCTTTGCCATGTCACGGCTCCTTATGTAAAGCCCGGTGGCGCCCATGGGGTAATGATGGGGACATCTGCTCCACGATGCCTCCTGAAATCCGAGGGGCCAGAAGAGCTTATCCCAGAGATAATCGTCCATTTTCTCACCGCATTTTGCAGAAAAAACGCGTGAGAGCATATAGAATGCCGCGTCGCTGTAGCTGCAGCCCTTGCCGGGCTCGTAGCACAGAGGTGTTTCGAATATATATTTAAGAAAATCGGGACCGAAATTCTCATGGATGCCGTAGCAGTCTATATCAAGCATCCCGCCTTTAAATCCGCAGGCATGGCGGAGAAGATGATCTATCGTCATTTTCTCAAAGCGCGGATCTGTTTTTTCGTTTACGTATTCGGGGAAGATATCAACTACCCTTTCATCAAGGGAGATAAGCCCCTTATCATAAAGCATACCTATGGCTGTTACCGTGAACACCTTTGCCACCGAATAGGAATTGAAGCAGGCGGTAACAGGGGATATTTCAACGGTTTCGGGCTCCTCTTCGCCGATCATTTCGGAAACTCTGAACAGGTTATTTCCCCATTCCTTGGCCTGCTTTACAAAATCATCTAAAAATTTGCTCATGTGCTTATCCTTTCTTTGGCTTTTTAGCCTTCAATGACGGCACCCGGAGCGGAGCCGTAAGCTTAATATATAATAGCATATATTTGTTCAATATTCAATTACTCTTTTTTAAAATATTGACAAGTTTTTTTGATAATGGTATAATAAACTAAACCGTAAAGGAGGTAAACCTATGGATAATAATATTCACGATATATCGGAGAATGAAATAACCGAAGAGCTTTCCGTAAATGGGGAGAGCGCAGCAGAGATTACCGAAGAGCTGACAGCAGCGAAGAAAAAGGGCTCAAGCGTTGCATCTATAGCGGGCTTTATTCTTTCTCTTGTTTCGTTGATCCCCGTATTGAATATCCTCAGCTGGCTGCCCTCGCTTATTTTATCGATAATCGGCTGGGCAAGATCAAAGAAGCAGAACCGCAAAAAGTGTCTCGCCGTTTCGGCTGTTATAATCGATTTAGTTATACTTCTTGTAAGCGCTGCCCTTATCGTCGGCATTGCCATCTATTTTTCGGGAGATGCCGAGGGCTTCGAGTCCTATAAAAAGCTCGAAAAGGAAAACGATTGGATAAAGGTTACCGATGAATACGTTATTATCGATACCAACCCCGATGACGTTATTAACAAAAACAATCAAGAAGCTCTTTGGCAGATAGAGGTGATAAATGACGATCTCATTTTCGAGGAAGGTCTTTACGATAGAATGATGGATACCTCATTCCTTGACGGAACACATTCAGAAAAAAACGAAACTGACGAATATTCGGTGAGCTGGTGGTATCATCCCAATTACGGACTCGAAGTTACTTACAAGGTTATAGAAAAGTGAGGAAATAATGGCTAAATTCTGCGGAAAATGCGGTGCTCCCCTGCCCGAGGGAAGTGATATCTGCGAAAGATGCGCCTTAAAGGGAAAAAAGCCTGATATCGAGATAGTAAGGCAGACTCCGAATTTGAAAAATGCACAAAAGGCAATAAAAAAGAAGAGATTTTTCACCCTTACCGCCGTTGTTGCGATCCTTCTTGCGTCGGCTCTTCTTCTGGGAGGCTCGGCGCTTCTTATAAAGAATATTATAGATAACAGGCAAAGCGTTGGCGAGACTCCTTCTGATGAGGAGCTTTACAGAGAGATACTTGAGGATATCATATCCAAAAAGAACAAAAAGCAGCATGAGTATATCTATGCTCTCGGACTCGGGAGCGCAGATATGGCATACGTCATAAAGGATATTGACGAAAACGGCACAAAGGAGCTTCTTGTTTACAGTCCCGATGATCCGAAATCCCTTGTATATGAATGCTATACCGTAGCAAAGGATAAAGCGCTCTGCCTTATAAAGAGCGAGGAAAACAAAAAAGCCTATGCTTTGAAAAACGGAGGTCTTCTTCTTTCATGGTCGGCAAGCGCTGTTGAATGGGGCGAGGACAGATACGTTATAAATGATGACGGCGACGGGATCGACTTTGTTGACAGAGTTGCCTTTGACCGCGTTTATGCCGAGGATGAATCACCCACCGATGAGGAGTGCGCCGACGGCGACTGCTATTTTTATACCGATACCGCTCCCGAAAAGAGCGAATACGAGCATATAAGCTATGAAGAGGCGGAGGATAAGAGAAATACAAACGAAAAGGACAAGCTTGTTCTTGAAGGCGATACTCTTGATAAATATGAGCATAGCTTTGAATCGGTAACAGAAACAGATGCTCCCAAGGAAACGGAAACGGATATGCCAGAGCAAACAAAAGAGACCGGGGAAGAGGAGTCTCCCGAGGATACTTTTTCTTCGGTATCCGAGGACGTTATATATGATGAATATATACACAGCGCTCTTACTCTCTATGACAGCACCGCCGATCTTTACAGTGATTACGGTGCAGTAGGCGTTTTTTCCGCTCTTACCGATGACCTTGACGGCGATTTGCAAAAGGAGCTTATCACCTTTGAGCTTGTGAAGGATGAAAGCGATAGGTACTGCATCAGGATGAATCTCTATAAGATAAAGGATGACGGGGTCATCTTCTGCGATACTATTGAAAATATCCGTGCTTCGGGTGCAGGTGTATTTGCAAATCAGATATGCGCTTACCGTGACGGAGCTGTCATAAGGATAGAGAGCTACGCTACCTCTTTGGGCGGAAGCATTATGAACAATGATTTTTACGCATTTTCGGTCATACAGGATAAGATAGTTATGGAGGAGCATTTCAACGACTATTCCTATTACCGATATGACGAAGAGTCAAGAAGCGATCTTAAAAGAGGTAAGGATTACTCAAGCTTTGCAGAATTCAGTGCGGCTCTTGAGGAGGCAGGCTTTATGTTCAACGCTCACTATCATTGCGGAACTCAGAGCGGCTTTGACGTGATCAGAAACGATTACAGAAGCTGGGAGGAGTTTAAGGGGGATCATATATTCACCTTCGTCGATTCTCTTGATATGTTCGCCCAAGGAAACCACGGATTTATTCACGATAATACAGGAATCTCAACTTATTAAAGGTTTTACGCAGGCAAATAAAAAGTATCGAACCGATTCGGTTCTTCGGACTGCCTAAAAGTCGGCCGTCCTTGAGAAGGAAAACTATATTAAGTTTAATTTACGGCAAAAAACAGATATAGTTTTTAAATATCAGCTTCCGATAAAATTTAATAAGCGCTAAAATGCGGTGTGAACGTTGAATTCACACCGCGTTTTTTAATGTATAGGAAATTGCTGTGCCTCGTGAGATCGAAGAATCGGTTGATCGCTAATTGTTGGGGCGGAATTGGGTGCGGCAACTTGCCGCTTTTTAAATTTAAAGGAAATTGCTCCACTTCGGGCAACAGAATGAAGCGGTTTTCAAAAGCTTTATTCCGGCTCCCCTGTGCTGTTGTCCGTATCCTCGGGCTCCTGTGAAGGAGTGTCGGAGGTGTTGTTATCGGGAGTGTCATTCTCGTCGGGAGCATCGGTCTCTTCGGGTTCGGTCTCCTCAGGCTCGGTCTCCTCAGGCTCGGTCTCCTCGGGCTCAGTCTCCTTGGACTCAGTCTCCTTGGACTCAGTCTCCTTGGGTTCGGTCTCCTTTTCCTTTTCGCTTTCCTCCTCATCCTCATCTTCTTCACTCTCTTCTTCTTCGTCATTGAGAGTATCGTCTGAATAGAGGTCCTTTTCGGGGTCTGCAGGCTCCTTTTCACCGTCATCCTCGGGAAGAGTGTCTATTACAACTCCCGAATCCTTGGAGCCGGAATCCTTTTTCTTTTTGTTTGATGAAGGGATATCGACAAAAAGAAGGAGAAGGAGTGTAATAAGAAGCACTCCTGCCACTATGGCAAGGATAAGATTCGTTCTTTTATAACTGTCCTTTTTCATGGCTTCTTCCTTTATTTGCAAAGGGGTGTACCAACTCGGGCTTCATAATCAGCCTTCATGGGATCTGTCATTTCGCTTGTAACGTTTTCGCTCTTTACCCACTGTTGCTGTTCGGGTTGATTACCCAGGCAGCGGCAGATGTCGATGATATCGGCTACAACCGCACTTGCGGTGGGAAGGCTTCCTGCGCCTGCGCCGTAGAACATTACGTCTCCGAGGGTGTTACCGCGTACGAGAACTGCGTTGAAAACGTCATCAACGGTGGAGAGGGGATTGGAATTGTTTACGGCTACAGGAGAAACTGCCATATAAAGCTTGCCGTCCCCGCGCTTTGCGGCTCTTGCCACAAGCTTGATAGCCTGACCGTTAGCCTCTGCCTTTTCAACGTCCTCTGTGGTTATTTCGGTGATACCCTTTGTGTCAACAAGATCGCTGGGTACAAGCTCGCCGAATGCAAGGGCGGAAAGTATGCATATCTTACGGCAGGCATCTATACCTAAAATATCGGCATCGGGGTTGGCTTCTGCGTAGCCCTTCTGCTGTGCCTCCTTTAAAGCCTCCTGCATGGTTTTGCCGTGGAGCTTCATCTGAGTGAGAATATAGTTGGTGGTGCCGTTAAGAATACCGTTTATCTCGCATATCTCGTTGCCCACAAGGGAGGTGGACATTGCTCTGATTATCGGAATACCGCCTCCGACACTTGCCTCAAAGAGGTATCTTACCTTGTTTTCCTTCGCACAAGCCAAAAGCTCTACTCCGTAGTTTGCAACGACCTCCTTGTTTGAGGTAACAACGCTCTTTCCTGCCTTCATTGCTGCAATCGCAAACTCATATGCGGGATGGGAGCCGCCCATCATTTCGGCAACAACACTTACCTCGGGGTCGTTTAAGATAACGTCAAAGTCATGAACTATACGGTCAGCGTATTCGCTTTCGGGGAAATCGCGGAGATCAAGGATATACTTAACTCTTACCTCATCGCCTGCCTGAGCCTTTACGGTCTCAGCATTTCTCTTGAGGACCTCTGCCGTACCGCTTCCGATAACACCGAAGCCTAAAATTGCTATATTGATCATTTTCTTTTCCGATACCGCCTTGTGCGGTATCCGTCCTTTCCTTGTTTAGTTGTTATAATTAATTTGAATGGTTACTGCATTTGTATTCGTGTTGGCGGGCATTATTCTGAATGCATCCTTTAACACGGGGTCGGGATATTCCTCGTTCAAGGTGTTGAGCGCCGCGCTGAAATGGGGCGCTATTACCGAGCTTTCGCCCGAAACGGTATATTCAAGCTCTATATATCCCTTTTTGCTCTTTACCGCCTTTTGGAGAGCGTGATATATGGTATTTTCAAGCTCCTCTTCCTTTGTGACGTGACAGCTTATCTGTTTGTAATAATTGTTTGAGAGCCCTGCCTTCGGCAGTACCCCCTCCGAATTATCAAAGGCATGGTCTTTTTTTATTTCCTCGTCAGACATATTGAAATATCCGTGGAAATACAGACCCTTGTTTTTATCTGCATCGTTATCGTTCCAGGTAACGTCGATGTGGTAGTAATTTGAATCGATGTTTACCATATTCCATACGTGCTCGGCTCCGTTAGCTGTTCCGAAGACGACCATGGTGTCGATATGTGCGGCTGTGAGAAGCTCCTTTACCGCATAGGCATAGCCGTCACACATAGCCTGACCCTTTACCAAAGCTCCGTAGGAGGTGCTTTCAAGCATATCATCGGAAAGAGAGGTATATTTACAATTGTCGGTGATGTAATCGGTCAAGGCGACTTCCTTTTCAAATTGGGTCATCGAGGAATCGGCAAGCTTAAGAGCATCCTCGACCGTTTCATCGTATTCGGCTCTCATAGCCTTGATATTCTTTTTTGAATCGATATAGACCATACCTATCTTGGTCTTATGGGAGGCATTATAGAGAACGAGATCGTCGAAGCAAACGTAGAAAAGATCGGCACGGTCGGCTCTTATACATGAAATTATATGCATAAGGTCGTTCATTGTATAGGAAGTACCGATCACTTCGCTTTCTTCCTTTAAATTTTCCGCCGCTATGGTTATTGAATCGTAGAGAAGCTGTTCACGGTAGGACAGCGAATTATAGTAGGCGGAATACAACCTTTCGTTTGAAGGGGTGTTCGCTAACTGATGATCTACGATACGGTGCTTTATCTTTACCGCGCTGATGCTGACTATAACGGCAAGTGCTGCAAGAAAGAGAAAGTATAGGATATACCGTAGTCTCCTTTTGTTTTTTTCTTCACCGAAAAAGCATCTGCAACGTGCCGTAAAGGAAGCGAAAGCCTCCTTTGTCAGAAGGGTATTAAATACCGAAATGCGGCTCTTTTTCGCCCTTTTATTATCTTTATTCTTCATAAAGAGTATAATAGCATTTTTTTGTTGACTATATTTGAATTAAGCATGAATAGTATGTTAACATAAAAGGTGTGCAGAATTTTCTGCACACCTTAAAATCTTTTATATTATTTTATTACCGAAAAACCTTCGGTTTAGTGATGAAGCCGATATTACTTCTTGCCGAAGAGGGAAGAGAAGAATCCGCCCTTTTCTTCGGTTGCGGGAGCTTCAGCCTTGGGAGCTTCTGCCGGCTTGGGAGCTTCAACCTTGGGCTCTGCCTTGGGAGCATCGTTTACGGGTCTGGGCTGCTGGGGTCTGCGTTCGCTGTTGTAATTGTTGTTACGGGGACCGTTATTGTTACGGGGGCCTCTGTCGCCGCCCTGACGGGGACCTCTGTCGCCGCCCTGTCTGGGAGCGCGTTCCTTGGGAACGTAATCGGCATAAGCAAGGTTCATTCTGCCCTTTTCGTCAACACCGAGGAACTTAACCTTGAAGTCATCGCCGACCTTAACGATATCCTCAACCTTTTCAACTCTGTGGTCTGCAAGCTTGGAGATGTGGACCATACCCTCCTTGCCGGGAGCAAATTCAACAAATGCGCCGATCTCGATAACTCTTGTTACCTTACCGTCATATACCTGGCCTGCTTCGGGCTCAAATACGATATTCTTGATGATCTCCTGTGCCTGGAGAGCGCCGTCACGGTTAACAGATGCGATGTAGATGGTACCGTCTTCCTCGATATCGATCTTGGCACCGGTATCTGCAACGATCTTCTGAATAACCTTACCGCCTGTACCGATAACCTCGCGGATCTTGTCAACGTCGATGTTCATTGTGATCATCTTGGGAGCGTACTTGGAAACCTCTGCGCGAGGCTCTTCAATTGCCTTGAGAATATACTCGTCAATGATATAGTCTCTGCCCTTATGGGTGGTCTCAAGAGCGCTCTTGATGATCTCGGGGGTAAGACCGTCGATCTTTAAGTCCATCTGAATGGAGGTGATACCCTTATGAGTACCTGCTACCTTGAAGTCCATATCGCCGTAGAAGTCCTCAAGACCCTGAATGTCGATCATGGTCATCCATCTTTCACCCTCGGTGATAAGACCGCAGGAGATACCTGCAACGGGAGCCTTGATCGGTACACCTGCATCCATAAGTGCAAGGGTGGAGCCGCAAACAGACGCCTGAGAGGTGGAGCCGTTGGAGGAAACTACCTCGGAAACAAGTCTTATTGCATAGGGGAATTCCTCAACGGAGGGGAGAACGGGAACGAGAGATCTTTCAGCCAAAGCACCGTGACCGATCTCACGTCTGCCGGGGCTTCTTGCAGGCTTAGCTTCGCCTGTGGAATAACCGGGCATATTGTAGTGGTGCATATATCTCTTCTCGGTCTGTTCGTCGATGCCGTCAAGCTTCTGAACGTCGCCGATAGTGGAAAGTGTAGCAATTGTAAGTACCTGGGTCTGACCGCGGGTAAAGAGACCTGAGCCGTGTACTCTGGGAAGGAGGTCAACCTCTGCCGCAAGGGGTCTGATCTGGTCGAGTCTTCTGCCGTCAACACGCTTGCCCTCATCGAGGAGCCAGCGTCTTACAACGAACTTCTGGATCTTATAAAGGATCTCGCCGTAGAGAGCGTCTGTTGCGTCGGGGTAGGTTTCGGCAAAATGCTCAACGACCTTATCGGTTACAACCTGCATACGCTCGTCGCGGACAGTCTTATCGTCTGTATCAAGTGCGTATTTTACGTCCTCGATGCAGAATTCCTTGATAGCCTCGTACATATCGGCATCAACGTCGCCGGATTCGTAAGAGAACTTGGGCTTGCCTATCTCGGCTACGATGGAATCGATAAAGGAGCAGATGCCCTTGATCTCTTCGTGAGCCTGCATGATAGCGTCAAACATAATCTCATCAGGAACCTCGTTTGCGCCTGCCTCGATCATAACTACCTTCTTTGCAGAGCCTGCAACGGTGAGCTCAAGATCGCTCTTTGCTCTCTGCTCAAGAGTGGGGTTAACAACTATCTTTCCGTCAACCATACCCATGAAAACGCCGCCGATAGGGCCGTTCCAGGGAATATCGGAGATGGAAAGTGCAACGGAGGTACCGATCATTGCGGTAATTTCGGGTGAGCAGTCGGGATCAACTGCCATAACTGTTAAATGGATAGCAACGTCGTTGCGAAGATCCTTGGGGAAAAGGGGACGTACGGGACGGTCGATCACTCTGGAGGTAAGGATAGCCTTCTCGGAGGGACGGCCTTCGCGCTTGTTGTAGCTGCCGGGGATTCTGCCCACAGCATAGAGCTTTTCATCAAAATCAACGGATAACGGTAAGAAATCAATACCGTCACGGGGCTTTGCGCTTGCTGTAGCGCATGCTAATACAACTGTTTCGCCGTAGCGAACGAGGCAGGAACCGTTTGCTAAGCCTGCCAGCTTGCCGGTCTCGATCACGAGAGGGCGTCCTGCGAGTGTGTACTCGAAGGTCTTAAAATTTTCAAACATTTCTTCTTCTACTCCTTAAAACATCTCTATCGGGGAAGTTCTCGACCCGATTATAAAATATATCTCAAAGCTCTCTTGGCTTTAAGTAACATAAATAACGGGCGGAAAAGGTATTCCGCCCGACAAGAAACTAAGTTTTAAAAATTACTTTCTGATACCAAGCTTCTTGATGATCTCACGATAACGATTGATGTCCTTCTTCTGGAGGTAGTTGAGAAGGTTTCTTCTGTGACCTACCATCTTAAGAAGACCTCTACGGCTGTGATGGTCCTTCTTGTTTACCTTGAGGTGCTCGGTAAGAGTGTTGATTCTGTGTGTAAGAATCGCGATCTGTACTTCAGGAGAACCTGTATCGCCTTCGTGCATCTTGTAGGCTTCGATTATAGCCTGCTTTTCGTCCTTTGTGATCATAGTGTTTATCCACCTTTTAAAAATATTTACTCACCTAAAGGCTTGGCATACGGCGGGTGAATATAGGCTTTAGCCCTTTCCCCGTAAACCGAGCCGATGGCGGCATCTGTGATATTATATCAGTATATCCCGCAAAATGCAAGGGATATCGAATATGTTTACGAATATTTAATATTTGAAATAATTTTGTAAAAGCGGGTCGAGAGTCTTTTTCGTCGTTTCTTCTGCGGCAAATATATGGATGCTGTCCCCCGTTGCTGCTTCTGCCAGCAGATCTCTTGTCTTTTCATAAAGCTCAGGGATCTGAGCGCTGTAGTAATCGGTGAAGTCGGTCGTCTGCACTCCGTCCTTTACTCCGCAGATATAGTCGAGCATATTAAGGGTGTCCGAATCGCGCAGAGAGTTGATTATAAGCGAATTGTAATATGCCTGGGTAAGATATCCTCCGTAGGATGCGGCATTGAGTCCCTCGAGCACGTAGAAGAGCTTGCTTGCATTGCTTGCTCCCGCAAAGCAGGTTACCACCGAATGGTTTTCGTCCATATAAGCGGTATAGCTTTCAGCCTTTGCGTCTGTTTTCGGCAAGGGAAGTATGCACCATGAATTACGCAGATATTTTACGGTATTCATATCCCCCACCGTTCCTATCATAAAGAGAGAATTTCCCGAGGTGAAGGATTCGGTATTATCTGAAATATGACCTGCGGAATTAAGTGAACGCAGAAGCTCTATCACCTTTTGCGAGCTGTCGCTTGCAAAGGCTGCGGCGGGAGTTTTTTTGTAACCCGAGCCGATATAATCAAAGCCTCCCGATTTGAATACCGCGTTTGCATTTACCGAGGCTCCCTCGGAGGAAAGCACAAAGGTGTCGGGGGATACGGCATTTGAATTACGGCATACCTCGATGAGCGCGTCCCAACTCCAGCTCCCGTCTGCTATCTTGTCGAAGGGAAGGGCCTGCTCTGTTCTTTCAAAAAGCGTCTTGTTTGCGTATAAGCAGTAATAGCTTGAGATATCCTTGTTGAAATCTCCGTAAACCGCGTAATTTTCATTTCCTGCCGCCGCCTTTTCCATAAGCGCGGAGTCAAACCACTCTGCGCTGAAATCTGCGCCGGGAAGGGCTGTGGTATTCAAAAGAAGTCCCTTGCGGGCGAATCTGCCGAGATCCTTTGCGGGAACTGTGAGGATATCCGCAAAGCCGATGCCCGCGAGCATATTGTAGTATGCCTCCTCTAAAAGAAGGTCGGAGGATTCGCTGAACTGATAGAGCTTTGTTTGATATTTCTTTTCAAACATTCTGTTGCGTTGAGCGAGGGAATAGGAATAAACGGTACCCTCGCTTTCGGGTACGTATTCGGTATCACAACAGGAAAATATGGTTATTCCCTTATCCGAAAGCTTTGTATCCTCAAGAGAATTGAGCGCATCTGCCGCCATCTTCTTCATGGGGTCGCTGTCGATGTCTATTACACCTATTTTGTCAAGAACGGAGGTGCTTTTGCCCGGGTCTTCCTTTTTCTTTTCTTTTTTTGCGCAGGCAGGAAGGAGCACAAGCAAAACTGCCAATATAAGGCACAGTATTCTTTTCATTTCGTTACTCTCCCTTCTGCCTTGTTATATGCAAAGCTATATTCTTATAAATACGCCTAAGCCTTCTATTGTAATATCGCTTTCATCGCCTATTGTGACCTCTGCTGTCTTGCCCGCGTATTTTGCGAGTATCGAGCCGTTTTCGGCTATGATGAAGCAGCCGTCGATCGTTTCGTCGCTGCCGTCGGTATAGTTGAAGCTTCCTTCGTCATCCACCATAAGGAAGCCGTTTTCCTTATCGTTTATCCAGCTTCCCGAGAAAAGGGTAACGTTATATTCCGGAGCACTCTCTTCCTCTTCGGTCTGCTTTTCCGAGTCCTTTGTTTCTTCGGCTTCTTCTTTTTCTTCTTCCTCTTTTTCCTCATTGTCAAGGATATCCTTCTGAGGCTCGGTTTCGTTATTTTTTATCGTATCCTCGGTCCTTGAGCTTTCCTTTGCCCCGTTTTTATCCTTATCCTTATTCTTGGTGCAGGATACGGGGGCAAGACAGAGGGCGATGATAATAAATACGGTCAATACAGATTTAATTCTTTTCATTTTTAGGTCTCCTTTTCGTCCTTCTAAGTATAAGACGGTTTACCATCATAATGAGTATAAGGGTGGACAGGGCTGTGACTATATGCTTTAAAAAGCCCCATATAAGGCTGAATATCTCCTTCGCGCTGAAGGGGGCGGCACCGTAATCCGTTTCTGCCATGATAGATTCTACCGCCATCTTACATAAAAAGCCTTCCTGTACAAGAGCTACCGCCATGGGTATGGCGCACACCGTCAGTGCGAGCAAAAAGAATCTCGATATTTTTTTCGGCTTTGACATTCTTGACAGTACGAAGAGTATCAGGATTATGGCAATATCTGCGGCAAAGCTTACGATAAGAGCCCAGATATATGCCTTTACCTCATCATAGCGGAGGTTTACGTTGGTATAGGCATATACCAGAAGCTCACCCGCGCGGGTGATGATAAGGGAAATTGCTGCCGCCGCAGAAAAGGGAAGGAGCATCTTCAGATCATAGTTATCAAAAACGGTAAGAAGTATTCCGTAAAGGGCTCCCTTGTGCAATATTGAGATTACCGGGAGCAGTATTTTAAGTAAGGTGCTTAATGCCTCCATCTTGAAATCTCCCGCCGTATGGCTGTAAAGGAGCATAAGGGGTATATAGAGGGCATGAAGTATTATCAAAACCGCTGACATCGATATAAGCAGTTTGCGTCTGAATCTTTGATTTTCGGGTAATATAAGCATTTTTTCACCGTTGCCTTCTTCATTTATATTAATATGATATCATTTTTTCTCTGTTTTATATTACAAAAATGTAAATAATATTGCATCTTTGGAAAATTTGTTTATATTTACCCGTTTACAAACAGAAAAAATGGTGATATAATGATAAGTAATGTGAAATTTTAATTAATAATATTGTGAAATTTTATATTTAGGATATTTTTTAGGAGGAATAAACATGGCAAGAAAAATGATTTCCATGGACGGTAATACCGCTGCGGCTCACGTAAGCTATGCGTTTACAGAGGTTGCAAGTATTTACCCCATCACTCCGTCCAGCGTTATGGCGGAGCTTACCGATTCTTGGTCTGCTACAGGACTTAAGAACATTTTCGGTGACGAAGTAAAGGTTATGGAGATGCAGTCCGAGGCAGGTGCGGCAGGTACCGTACACGGTTCTCTCGCGGCAGGTGCTCTTACGACCACCTTTACTGCTTCTCAGGGTCTTCTTCTTATGATCCCCAATATGTACAAGATCGCAGGTGAATTGCTTCCTTGCGTTATCCACGTTTCCGCTCGTTGCGTAGCTTCTCACGCGCTTAATATCTTCGGTGACCATTCCGACGTTTATGCGTGCCGTCAGACAGGCTTTGCAATGATGGCTTGCTCCAACCCTCAGGAGGTTATGGACCTCGGTGCGGTTGCACATCTTGCTACCATCAAGGGCAGAGTTCCCGTTCTTAACTTCTTCGACGGTTTCCGTACATCCCATGAGATCCAGAAGATCGAGGCATGGGACTATGACGATCTCGCAGAGATGGTTGACAAGGACGCTATCGCTGCATTCAGAAAGAGATCTCTCAACCCCGAGCATCCCGTACTCCGCGGTTCCGCAGAAAACGGCGATATCTTCTTCCAGCACAGAGAGGCTTGTAACAAGTTCTACGATGCGTTCCCCGCTATCGTTGAGGACTACATGGGCAAGGTAAACGATAAGATCGGTACCGATTACAAGCTCTTTAACTACTACGGTGCTCCCGATGCTGAAAAGGTTATCGTAGCTATGGGCTCTATCTGTGACGTTGCAGAAGAGGTTATCGACTACATGATGGCAAAGGGCGAAAAGGTCGGTCTCGTTAAGGTTAGACTTTACAGACCCTTCGTTGCCGCTAAGTTCGTTGAGGCTCTTCCCGAAACAGTTAAGAAGATCGCAGTTCTCGACAGAACAAAGGAACCCGGCTCTCTCGGTGAACCCCTTTACCTTGACGTTGTTACATCCCTTGCTACCGAAGGCGTTTGCAAAAAGGTAGTAGGCGGACGTTACGGTCTCGGCTCCAAGGATACTCCCCCCTCCAGCATCTTCGCTGTATTTGAAAATCTTGATCTCGATGCACCCAAGAACAACTTCACCATCGGTATCGTGGATGACGTTACCGAGCTTTCCCTCCCCGAGCATGACTGTCCCGATACTGCTAATGAAAGCACTATCAGCTGTAAGTTCTGGGGTCTTGGCGGTGACGGTACCGTTGGTGCAAACAAGAACTCCATCAAGATCATCGGTGACAAGACCGATAAATATGCTCAGGCATACTTCCAGTATGACTCCAAGAAGACCGGCGGCGTTACAATTTCTCACCTTCGTTTCGGTGATAAGCCCATCAAGTCTCCTTACTATATTACAAAGGCAAACTTCGTAGCTTGCCACAATCCTTCCTATATGGTTAAGGGTTACGATATTGTTCAGGACGTTAAGCCCGGCGGTACCTTCCTTCTTAACTGCCAGTGGTCTCCCGAAGAGGTTGAGGCTCACCTTCCCGCAAAGGCTAAGAAGTATATCGCAGAGAACGATATTCAGTTCTATATCGTAAACGCTATCGACAAGGCTCGTGAGATCGGTATGGGTAAGCGTACCAACACCATTCTCCAGTCCGCATTCTTCGTACTTGCTAAGATCCTTCCCATCGACCAGGCTATCGAATATATGAAGGCTTACGCAAAGAAGTCCTACCTCAAGAAGGGTGAAGCAGTAGTTGAAATGAACTACAAGGCAATCGATGCAGGTGCAGAAGCGCTTGTAAAGGTTGAGGTTCCCGCTTCCTGGAAGGATGCAACCGATGATGCAGTTGCAGCTGAGGTTACAGGCGACCGCGAAGAGCTCGTTCGTTTCGTAAAGGAAGTTGTTCTTCCCGTTAATAAGATGGGCGGCGACAAGCTCCCCGTTTCCAAGTTCGTTGAGTACGCTGACGGTACATTCCCTCAGGGCTCCGCGGCTTACGAGAAGCGCGGTGTTGCAGTTGACGTTCCTGTTTGGATTCCCGAAAACTGTATCCAGTGTAATACCTGTGCGTTTGTATGTCCTCATGCAACCATCCGTCCCTACGCGATGACAGCAGAAGAAGCAGCAAACGCTCCTGAAGTTACCAAGTATGCGGCTAAGCCTATTCTTAAGACAGACTACAAGTTCACCATGGCTGTAAGTCCTCTCGACTGTATGGGTTGTACACTCTGCGTTAAGGCTTGTCCCGTAAATGTTAAGGCTGCTAAAGACGGCACGGATAAGAAGGCGCTTGAAATGGTTCCTCAGGCTACTCAGCTTGAACAGCAGGCAGCATTTGACTACTGCGTAGCAAACGTTTCCGAAAAGAAGGAGCTTATCAATGCAACCGTTAAGGGCAGTCAGTTCAAGCAGCCCCTCCTTGAGTTCTCCGGCTCCTGCGCAGGCTGTGCTGAAACATCTTATGCAAGACTTATCACTCAGCTCTTCGGTGAAAGAATGTATATCTCCAATGCGACCGGTTGTTCCTCTATCTGGGGCGGCTCCGCACCCGCAACTCCTTATACCGTTAACCGTGAGACCAAGAAGGGTCCCGCATGGGCTAACTCCCTCTTTGAGGATAATGCTGAGCACGGTCTCGGTATCCACCTCGGCCAGAAGGCTATCCGCGAAAGACTTATCACGAAGGTAGAGGCTATGGCGGCTTCCGAAAAGGCTTCTGATGAATTTAAGGCTGCAGCGGCAGAATTCGTTGCAACCAAGGATAACGGTGAAGCAAACGACGCTGCTGCCAAGGCTCTTATCGTTGAGCTTGAAAAGGCTGCAGCAGCAGGCTGTCCCGTAGCTCCCGAGGTTCTCGCTGAAAAGGATTACCTCGCTAAGAAATCTACATGGATCTTCGGTGGTGACGGTTGGGCTTACGATATAGGATTTGGCGGTCTCGACCACGTTATCGCTTCCGGCGAGGACGTAAACATCATGGTATTCGATACCGAGGTTTACTCCAACACAGGCGGTCAGGCTTCCAAGGCTTCTCAGACCGGTCAGGTTGCACAGTTCGCGGCAGCAGGTAAGGCAATGGGCAAGAAGGATCTTGCACAGATCGCTATGTCCTACGGTTACGTTTACGTTGCACAGATCGCTATGGGCGCTGATATGAACCAGACACTCAAGGCACTTAAGGAAGCTGAAGCTTACAACGGTCCTTCCATCGTTATCGCTTATGCACCCTGCGAAATGCACGGTCTTAAGGGCGGTATGACCAACTGCCAGCTTGAAATGAAGAAGGCAGTTGAGGCAGGCTATTGGCAGATGTTCAGATATAATCCTGCACTCAAGGCAGAGGGTAAGACTCCCTTCACCCTTGATTCCAAGGAGCCTACAGGCGATTATATCGAATTCATTAAGTCCGAGACACGTTACAGCCGTCTTGCGGCTCAGTTCCCCGAAAGAGCAGACGAGCTCTTCAAGAAGGCTGAGGCTAACGCAAAGGCTAAGTACGAAAGACTCACCAAGCTCGCAGCCCTCTACGAATAAGCACCTGCGGTGCGGCTAAGCTTCGAGCATAAAGTTTGATAAAATCAAATCTTCAGCGCCCGAAATGAGCTAAAGTGGAAAATTAGAATAAAGAATCTCCCGTGAGAAATCACGGGAGATTTTATGCGGTGCGGCTAAACTTCGAGCATGAGCGGTTAGCACCGCGGCTAAGCTTCGAGCGTGCAAGTTCGGTTAAGAGGAATCTTCAATGCCCGAGGTGAAGTTGGCAAAAGGCTTTAATAAAATAATAACAAGGCTGTCGCATAATTGCGGCAGCCTTTAACTTTTTGGGAATGCCATTACTAAACAAAGCAAGCCCGTTTCAAGCTTCAAATAACGAATAATATAAAAGTTATCGTTTTCAGTTTACAAATCATAATATTTATGATATACTTTATAAAGCCTATATACGCTATAGAAAGACAATAATTGTTAAAGGAGATATAAACATGGGAGTAGTTACACCTATCTACAAAAGCGCGTCCTGTATCAAGAAGCGTGAAAAGCCTATTCTTACAGCGGCAGATATGCCCTTTGATTCTGTTTTGGTATTCAATGCGGGGGTAAATAAATTCAACGGAAAGTACGTTATGGTATTCCGTAACGATTACGGCACCGACCCCGAAAGATTCCTTCGCGAAAGATGCTTCCCCTCCACCTCTCTCGGCGTTGCCTTCAGCGACAACGGTATAGATAACTGGGAGGTTCGCGAGATACCCTTGATGGACAGTAATATCACAAAGGCGGAGACCAACGATCAGATACACCGTTTTTATGACCCCAGACTTACCATTATTGACGGCAAGCCCTACCTTTGTCTTGCGGCTGACTGCAAGAGAGGTATCCGCGGATGCGTTGCGGAGGTTGACGATAATTTTGAAAAGGTCAACGTTCTTTCCATGTCCGCTCCCAACAACCGTAATATGTGTCTTTTCCCCGAAAAGATAAACGGTATGTATTATCGCCTTGAAAGACCTATGGCAATGTATTCCGACGACGCATATTGCTTTGACGTATGGTGCTCGAACTCCCCCGATCTTAAGTATTGGGGCGGAACCACTCATATACTCCGTCATGATAAGATGCCCTATACCAACGATAAGATGGGCCCTGCGGCGCCCCCCATTAAAACCGAAAAGGGCTGGCTTGCAACCTTCCATTGTGTTGACGAGGATCCGACAAGAGGTAAGAACGGCTGGGAGCCCAAGTGGACAGCCCGTTATTTCGGCGGTCTTATGCTTCTTGATCTTGAAGATCCCTCAAAGGTTATCGGTATGTATAAAGAACCCCTTCTTGCTCCCGATATGCCCTATGAAACCGACGAGGGCTTCCGTCAGAACGTTATCTTCCCCGGCGGTATGATTCTTGAGGACAGCGGAGAGGTCAAGATCTATTACGGCGCGTCCGACACCTACGAATGCCTTGCGACCGCAGACGTAAACGATCTTCTTAAGCTTTGTCTTGACTGATTTTTGACAATTTTATACAAGCTTGACAATTTTAAACAATTTTGGTATAATAACCTGGAATCTGTAGGTTCCATAATAAAATCTTAAAGGAGAAGAACCATGAAAAAACTTTTAGCAATTCTTTTAGCACTTATGCTCTGCCTTTCTTTCATTGCTTGTTCGTCCGGAGATCCAAAGACTATTACCGCTGACGATGACGATGATAAGAAGCAGGAAGAAAAGGAAGAAAAGGAAGAAGAGAAAGAAGATGACATCTCCGACGAGGATGCTTACAAGAAGGAGGTTCATGCATTCCTTTATGAAATGTCCGAGGGCGAGGCTGAATACGGTGTATGCGCTGAATGCGGCGATGAGATCGGTGAGGATTACGTTCTTTGCGATGATTGTATTACTGCCGATTCCGGCGATGTTTGTCTCTACTGCCAGGAAGATCTCGACGGCGATTATGTTTTACATAAGGACTGCTTCGAGGATTTCAAGGACTTAATGGAGGGCTTAAGCGAGGATTATGATGATACCGATGACCTGTGGGATGATGATGAAGCAGAACTCGACGAGGCGGTTTCATCAGAGTATGATAACTGTCTCGACTGTGACGCGGTTATTCCTATGAGCGATTGGAGATGCGAGGACTGTGCTGCAAAGGTTACGTGCGACACCTGCGGCGGACCTCTTGCAACCGATGATTATTCTACCTGCTGGGATTGTCTCCTTGCTAATTAATAATACTTATATTACGGGTTGTCCTAAGACAGCCCGTAAAATTTACCGTAAGTTAATACAAAAAAGAAAAATATGTGATATTATTTTTGTAAGAAACGGAGGTATTATCTATATGAAAAAGATTATGGGAATTATTTCATTCCTTCTTTGCGTAACCATGCTTCTCCCCTTGTTCAGCTTTGCGGGAGCAAACGGTGTTACACAGAACCCCGACATTATAATGCCCGAAAACGCTCCCGTGACAGACGGTGAGATAGAAGACAGCGGAGTTTGGTCCGAGCCTGCAATGCACAGCGACGAGACCGCAGGTTATTTCTGGGCGCATAACCAAATGACAAGCGAGGCAAAGCTTTATTTTGCCTATACGTCGAGCAACCTTTATTTTGCCGCAGATATCGTTGATAACGATGCAGAGAGCGGCATGGTATGCTCCACGGGCTACGATAACGATGATTACGGCTTTAACGGAGACGTAATCACCCTTATGCTCGACCCCTTGGGTGTATTTGAGCGTTCGAGCTATCAGAATACCCCCAGATACCATGTCGGTATTTTTGAGGACGGTAGTATCGGTGTTTACAGAACGGAGATCAATGACGGCGATATCACCGATTCCGTTCAGGCAAAGGGTGCCTTGACGGATAATGGCTGGAGATTTGAGATATCTATACCCTGGTCTCTTATAGCGGATGACGTTGCCGCGATCACAAATGACGGTCTTGAGCTTGATTATACCAAGCTCTATGAAGAGGGCTCTGTATCACGTGCATCCGTTATGTATCTTGACAGATATTACAAGAGTGCTTCAGCTATTGATACGTGGGGCAGATTCATTACCGTTTGCGAGCAGACCTATGACGGTGCTTCCGGTACCGCTACCAACGGTACAAGCGCAAAATCCTTCGGTCTTGTTCTCAAGAACGGCGGTGTGCCCGAGCATTATTGGGGCAAATGGGAGATAACCAAGGAGGCAAGCTGTAAGGAGGAGGGCTCAAGAAGGAGAGTCTGCTCTGATTGTGCAGAGGTACAGACCGAGGTTATTTCAAAGACCGAGCATACCTTCGGAGAATGGACTACGATAAAGGAGCCTACGGCAAATTCGGACGGACTCAAAAAGAGAAGCTGTAAGGTATGCAACGAGATGGAAACAAAGACTGTTCCCTTTGGCGGAGATCAGCTTATAGTTGCATATTTCAATGCATCTGTCGGTATAGGGGCATATGAATTCACCAATATCGACGTCTTAAACTACCATCCCGCTACCATAAATGCCAATGCTACCTCGAATCCCCCTCTCGGCTCTATAGTTACACATAACAATACTCCGAAATATCAGAATTTCCGCAGAATAGCAGAACAGCAGAATCCCGATATCAAGTTCCTTTTTACTGTTGCAAACAATAATCTTCAGGTATTTGAAAGCTGGTTCTATAACAGGACCTATGCGGCAAAATTAGCTCAGGAAATGACCATTATAATCGAGACATACGGCTATGACGGTCTTGATATCGACTATGAGTTCCCCACAGGCGCACAGAATCTTAAGGATAATTTCGTTTATTTCATGGAGTGCATGAGAGCGAATCTTGACAATCTCGGTGCGAAAAACGGCAAGGAATATTATCTTTCCATGGCAGTTCCCGGCACGCAGTGGACCTTCAGTCTCTTTGATATGCCGGCACTTGCAAAGCATGTTGACTATTTCAACCTGATGAACTATGACCTTTACATCCAGCATCAGATGACACATCACCACACCCCCACCTATGATAACGATGCTTCGACGGGCTTTGTGGGAGGAAGTGTATATAGCGACATTCAGCTTTATCTTGAACGCGGTATTCCCGCAAGCAAGATAGTTCCCGGATGCGGTCTGTATGCTCTTCGTTATACAGGCGTACCCAACGTAAACAACGGTCTTTACCAGCCCGGTACCCGCGACAATACAAACCTTCATTATACAGAGCTTAAATACGGCTACGTTAACAAGAACGGTTTTGTACGTTATTGGGACGAAAATGCTCAGGCACCTTATCTTTATAATGCTTCTACAAGAACCTTTATCTCTTATGATGACGAGCAGTCTGTTGAGGCAAAATGTAAGGTAGTGGCAGAGCAGGGGGTACGCGGTATCATGGTATTCGACTACTGTACCACCGACGGTATCGGTCTCTTCGATAATATGAGAGTATGGCTTGACAGCTATTCTGTACCGGGAGATACCCTTGACAGCTTCAAAGACGTTGATAAGAACGCATGGTATGCCGAGGGTGTAAGATACTGTCTTGAAAACGGTTATATGACAGGCACCTCAAGCAACACCTTCAAACCTGCAGGTACTCTTACCCGTGAGCAGTTTGTTACCGTTCTTGCCCGCGTTGCAGGTGCCGACCTTTCGGTTTATTCGGGTGTGCAGAGCGTATTCTCGGACGTTAAGACCGATTCCTCTACAGAGTGGTATTATCCCGCTATTGCCTGGGCATATGAAAACGGATACGTAAACGGTGTTGATGACGGCAGTATCTTCGGTGTCGGCAGACAGATGACCCGCCAGCAGCTTGCAACAATGTTCTTCAGATATGCAGGCGAGAACGGCAAGGATATCTCGCAGAGGGAAGACCTTTCTGTATATACGGACGGCAGTTCTGTGGGAGAATGGGCATACGATGCTATGTCCTGGGCGGTAAAGGCAGGGCTTTTAGGCTCTACCTCCTCCGACTCTCTGTTGCTTTCGCCTAAAATGAAGGTGTCGCGCGCACAGGCGGCAAAGATCTTTATGACCTACGATAATATATGATAGAAAAAAGCAGGGAAACCTGCTTTTTTCTCAGCTTGTCGATAAACTTATCGACAAGCTGGCAGACTTTGAAAAGCGAAGGTAGGTTTTCGTCAAATCTTCTCGTCGGCGTACTTGGTACGGTAGAGAGGATTTGGCGG
>SVQZ01000036.1 GCA_015065105.1 Oscillospiraceae bacterium
ATCAAAAATCCCGCTCTGATGGATCGTATTTCTCAATTCTTGATGGATAACGTGTCCAACTTGACCTCGGCAAGAAGCATTACGGACACCCTCACATCGAACAAAGATAAAATCAATCATAAAACTGTTGGCAACTATCTAAATTACCTTTGCAACGCATTTGCATTCTATAAGTTCCGCAGATACGATATTAAAGGTAAAAAGTATCTTGCTTCTAATGATAAGTACTATTTAAGTGACCATACCTTCCGCTATGCCAAGCTCGGTACGAAAAACTTAGATAACGGCAGAGTGATTGAAAATATCGTTGCAATGGAATTGCTCAGACGTGGCTACGAGGTTTATGTCGGTGTTTTGTATAAAAAAGAGATCGACTTTGTAGCTCTTAAGAGAAATGAGAAAATTTATATTCAGGTTTCGGACAATATTACTCATCCTGATACCTTTAAGCGAGAAGTTGATCCCCTGCTCAAAATCAAGGATGCCTATCCTAAAATTGTGATAGCACGAACAAGAAACCCCGAATATCAATATGAGGGCGTTAGGGTTGTTGACGTGGCAGATTGGCTGCTAAACAAATAACCACTTCCCAAAAACGAAAAAATTATAAATTTGGATAACGCAATTATTATCCCGCATATATCTTTTCTTCAAGCCTATGTTTGTTGGAATCATATATGCAAAATTTGTAGATAGAAGTAAGATATATCAACCAAGAAGGTGACTTATGAAAAAAATAGGCAATTGGTTAAAGAACCATTTTATTATTTCGTGTATTGTATCAGGCTTCATTGGTGCAATAATTGCCTGGGGGTTAAATTGGATACTTATATCTCCGCCTGTTAAGGTGGGTAATTTACCTCAGAAAGAACTTACTTGCACACTTAACTATTCACAAAAACTCATAACAAAAAACACTAAAGATGATAGCTTTAAGATAATGTATAACGATAAGGAAGTAATGGACCCATACATTTTTAGTATTACAATCAGTAATACAGGCGATTATGCAATAGAAAACGAAGATTTCAAAAAAGAGTTTTCTATTGACTTCACCGGCAGCGAGGGAATCATCAAGGCGAGTGTAATCGAAGCTCGCAACAAGGAGGTTTGGAACGAAATTTTGGAGAACTCCAGCATAAACGGTAGCGAACTTGTATTCTCTAATTTCTTTCTTAATCCCGGAGAATCATTCACTCTAAGTATTATTACAAACAAAGATCCCTCTGGAATTAAATATAATTCACGCATTGAGGGCGTTCCTAATCTTACTTTAGTAAACACCCGTGCAGATAGAATCGAAGAACTTAAGAACAATAGAACAATTTTTATTGCAATTATGATCTCTGTCGTTTCTATTGTGACCGTTGGTATCGTAATATTCTTAATTGTTGATGCAAAAAGATATAAAAAATACAAAAAAGAGCTTTTAAGCCAATTAACTTCAACGCCTTCTGATTGTAAGGGCGATTGTGATAATTGTCCTTGCTCTCAAAAAGAATGATAGGAGAGAAGAAATGAGTACCAATATTTCAAAACAAAAGCGTGAGGATCTCCTTGCGAAAATAAAAGAAATTCGTACTTTTATTTCTGCTGCACCGCAGGATGAAAACACGGGTAATCTTTTGTCATACCTCTCCGATCTTGAAAAGGATGTAAACGGTAAAAAATACGGTCTTGTGTTCGAGGAACACCGTGAAGAGATTGATGAGGTTCTTGCCACCCACACGCCCGTTCTGACTGAGCAGAGCGACCTGTTTATTGCCAACGGCGGAAAGATGAATTTTCTTATCGAGGGGGACAACCTTGCTTCGTTGCAGTTGCTTGAAAAGACACACAAGGGCAAAATTGACCTCATCTATATAGATCCGCCGTATAATACGGGAAACCAAGATTTTATCTACGACGATTGTTACGTGGATACAGAGGACGGATTTAGACACTCTAAATGGATTAGTTTTATGACGAAGCGCCTTTATGCTGCACGTTCTCTCTTGACTGAAAAAGGTGTAATATTCATACAGATAAGTGATATTGAATTGGCTCAATTAAGGCTATTGTGCGATACGGTTTTTGGAGAAGATAACTTTCTAAATATTATCAGCGTTAATATGAAGAATATCGCAGGAGCTTCGGGCGGTGGAGAAGATAAACGCTTTAAGAAAAACTGCGAGTATATACTTGTTTATGCAAAGAATTACTCATTGATGCCGCTATTTAATGGTCCTTATGAATACCGAGAAATTTATTCGGTCGTAGAACAGTATCGAGTCGAGGGTAAGAATTGGCACTACACTTCTGTTTTGGTTGAACGCGGAGATAAAGAATATTTTGGTTCGACCGTTGATGGAAACGGAGATGAAATAAAACTTTATCGAAGAAAAAACGCCGTTGTAAAATCTGTTAGACAAGTTATGGCTGATGAAGGGATCAGCGAAAAAGAAGTTTACTACAAGTATGGACAATGTATTTTTGAGGCAAAAGATGCCCAATCCTCAATAAGAACAAGAGTTATAAACGCAAAAAAACAGTATGGGATTACTGATGATATAATTTCTATCGAATACATCCCTAAAACGGGAAAAAACAAAGGTACATTATACGAACAGTTTTACAAAGGTGATAAGTGTAGATTGTTTGCTTGGTTGGGAGATATAAGCGAAATTATTGACGGATTGCTTTATAAAAAGGATTTGCAAGGCACATATTGGGATTATACATCAAGAATAAACAACTTAACCAAAGAAGGTAATGTTGAGTTTGGCAATGGAAAGAAACCGATTGATTTACTCAAAAGAATTATTGCTCTTTATCCCGATAATGAGATAACTGTTCTTGATTTCTTTGCGGGTTCGGGTTCAACAGGTCACGCAGTTATAGCTCAAAACATTGAGGACGGCGGAAATAGACAGTTCATATTATGC
Organism: Oscillospiraceae bacterium; assembly: GCA_015065105.1. Classification (GTDB taxonomy): domain Bacteria; phylum Bacillota; class Clostridia; order Oscillospirales; family CAG-272; genus RGIG7300. The sequence continues at coordinate 2,925 of SVQZ01000036.1, forward strand.
ACAAATAACCAAAACGGTATATGCCGAGAAAAGACTTATGTTAGATTATCAAATGTGATAAAAGGATATACCACCGAAAACGGGAAAGCATTTGAACCAATGCCCGCTTCGCTCAAATACTTTAAGGTCGATTATATCCCCGTAAGCGAGCGTATGTATTACGAATATGCAGACGAACTGCTTTTGCATATCCGTGAACTTGTTGAGCTTGAAAACGGTGTTAATTTTACGGGCAATGCCGAAATCGGCATTGTGCTGACCGAAGAGGAACTTGACGAATTTATAGCCAACGCAGACTCTTTTGCCAAGTGCCGCAAACTGTATATGGGACACGACCTCTTGCCGAGTGAGGAACAAGAGCGTGTGCTGAAAAAGTATGGCATTGAAATTAGCATCATTCCCGACTACTACTATCGGGATTTGCAGGAGGGTTGATTATGAAATTAAAAGAATTTCAGTTAAATGCGGTAAAATCGTTGTTTGAAGCAATGGCAACCCCTGCTCGTGATATTATTCTCAAAAGTCCTACGGGTAGTGGCAAAACCATTATTCTGACCTATTTTATGCACCAATACATACAGTCTTTCCCGAAAACCGTCTTTGTATGGCTTACGCCCGGCAAGGGCAACCTTGAGGAACAGAGCAAGGCGAAAATGGATAAATATATCCACGCCTCACAGACAAAACTGCTCTCCGATGTAATGACGGCGGGGTTTGAGGAAAACGACAGTTGCTTTATAAATTGGGAGAAGCTGACGAAGAAAGGCAATAACGCCCTTAAAGATAGTGAACGCACCAATTTTTTAGAGCATATTCAGCACGCTTTGAATGACGGTATTCGCTTTGTGATCATCGTGGACGAGAGCCACCAAAACAACACGATAAAAGCCGATGAAATCATACAGTATTTTCATACCGACAAGATTATCCGTTGCTCTGCTACTCCGAAAGGCATAGCGAAGGCGGAAATTATCGAGATTCCTGAAGAAGATGTTATTGCGGCGGGGCTTATCAAGAAAATGCTTGTTATTAACCAAGACTTTCCGCAGACCATTGAAACGGAAGATCAAACGGCTTTTCTGCTTGAAAGGGCACTCCAAAAGCAAAGGGAACTCCGTGCAGCATTTTTACAGCGAAATACGGATATAAACCCCTTGATTGTAATTCAGATCCCGAACAAGTCAGAAACCTTGCAGGATGGAGTGGAACGCTACCTTGAAACGCAGGGGTTGACCTATGAGAACGGACAACTTGCGGTATGGCTCTCCGATCAGCACGAAAACTTAGAAGGCATAGACGAGCCTAACGCTGCCACCTCTGCGGTCATTATAAAACAAGCGGTTGCTACGGGTTGGGATTGTCCGAGAGCACATATCCTTGTGAAACTTCGTGATAATATGGACGAAACCTTTGAGATACAAACGATAGGTCGAATCCGCCGTATGCCCGAAGCAAAGCACTATGAAAGCGACCTCCTTGACAGTTGCTATCTTTACACCCTCGATGAGAAATTCACCGCAGGCGTAAAGATGGCTCTCGACAAGGGTGCATTAAACGCTTGTACTCTTTTCCTTAAAAATGAATATAAAGACATAACGCTCACAAGCGAACAGCGAACAATGGTTACAAGCACCCGCAATCCGCAAAAGGCATTACAGGCCATTGTTGCCTACGCGGGGCAGGAACTTGGCATTGGTACGGACAAGACGGAAAATCGGACACGTTTGCAGACCGCAGGCTATGAGTTGAGCGAAAATATCGTAAAGCATACCCTTTCGGGTGAAACTGCTACCCTTGATTTTGCGGCGGCAGATATGAACGCTATTGCGGTTACGGAAAAACTGAATACTCATACGCATGGGCGAGATTACCACCAAAAAGTCGGTAGAATCGGCTTGGAAATCGGTATGGAATATTCGTATATGAACACCATTATCCGCAAACTGTTTGATAAAAACTTTAAGTACAGCCGTAAAATCCTTGCTTTAGAGCCGAGAGCAGTTTACGCCTTCGTAATAAACAACGCCGAGAGACTTCGCCATTTAGTGCGTGAAGCTATGGCTTATGAATTGGCACAGTTGCAGTTAGAAATTCAGCAAAAATCTTTCTATGAGTTCCGTATCCCGCAATCTTGTTTATTCACCTACAACGGTGAAGCAAAAACGCAGCTTGTAATGAAAAAGAACGTATATCAGAATTATCTTTCATCTGCCGCGCCACGCTCTATGCCGGAGGTTAAATTTGAGAAATTCTGTGAGCGTTCCGATAGTGTGGATTGGTGGTATAAAAACGGGGATAAGGGAAATGAATATTTTTCTATCGTCTATACGGATAATTCTAATAGACAAAAGCTGTTCTACCCCGACTATATTATTTCCGTAAACGGAGAATTATGGATTATAGAAACAAAGGGCGGTTTTGACCGTAACGGCAATAGTCAAGATATAGACCTTTATACACCGAAAAAGTTTGGTGTATTAAAAGCTTACCTTGAAGAACACGGTATAAATGGCGGTATTGTTCGTAACGATGCGACCACCGATGAACTGTGTATCTGTATGGACTACTATTCCGATGATATCGGTAGTGAAGATTGGCAAGTGCTTGAAAGCGTTTTGCCTTAATGGGTATTAGAGAACGCCCTAACAAATGCTTGCCAATATAACACATTTAAACCGAGAATCAAAAAGAAAGGCACAACCTACGGATTTTTTGTCCGAAGGCTGTGCCTTTTTAAACTATAGAAAATTACTCTGTTTCGTGTAATTTGTTTGCATTTAAAAGGGAAGGATTTTCGGTCTGCCCATTTGCGCTTTTTATAGTTTAATTAAACTTAAAGGAATAAATTCTTGAATTATCAAGATCAAAGGTGATAGAAACAGGCTTACCCTTGTAGTTTTCAAGAGCACCGTCGAGCTGTACGGTATCGCAGACACTGTCACCGGTGAAGATGTTCTCAAAGAGAACTTTGCCCTTTGTATCCTTAACGGTCATCTTAACGTTACCGTCATGGTTAAGCTCAAAGGAATCTCCATCTACGGTAAGAAGCTTTGTGGTAACTGTTGAATCCTTGAATAAGGCGCCTCTGCTTCTGAAGCCGTCAAGACGTATTACGTAACGGTAAAGTACCATACAGTCCTTATCGTTATCCCATTCTCTCATATAGAAGGAGAGCTCATCCTCCGCTGTCTGAATATAACCTACGCAAGCGAAGCAGTCTCCGTGTACCGCATGCTCAACGTTGGGAGGGGTAATGACGGGGGTAGTGTTTCTTTCCCAATTCTTAAGGTCACGGCTTGTCATAATAAGGGTTGAGGTGGACATGGGATCGTAAATGAATTTGGTGGGAAGACCAACGTAGATATCTGCTCTGTCATAGGGAGTGATACCGTTGGTGTACATCTGCCAGTCGTTACCGTCTGAATATGTAAGAGGTACGGGGAGGCTCCAGTTGATGCAGTCGTCACTTTCCATATAACGAACGTCACGGGTGATCTTATCGGGGAAGGTTTCAACCTCTTCCTTTGTAAGATTATAATCATCTCTGTAGTGGAAACCGCGCACGAAAGCAACGTACTTTCCTCTTGTTTCATCCCAATACATGGTGTTGAGAGAGTCAAAATAACAGCCTCTTGTCTGTGTGGGGTTGTTCATTATTCTGATTTCTTTACCACCGAAGAAGCCGTTGCCAAGGTCATCGGTAGCATAAATAAGATAGAGACCGTTTGCCCATTCGCCGTAAACACCCTTCCAACGCTCGTTGTCGGGGCAATTGGGGTTGGTGTCGTAGAATACGAACATATTGTCGGGCCAATAGCCGTCGGGAGTAACCACGTTTGTTCCGTTACCTGTGTCGGGACGGGTCCAGTTGATACCGTCCTTGCTTTCGATATAGCAGATACGGCGGTATCTGTCGGTAGCCTTGTAATACATACGGTAGGTACCGTCCGGTGCCTGAACTATGTTCTGATATACCGCGTCGGTACTCTCCCAGCTCGCATCGAAATCAAAAAGGGCTTCCATTTTGGTAAAGGTACCGTAATCGTTCAATGCATCGGTCTTATCGGTGTTAACTATATAGTTATCGGTGAAAAGCTGACGCTCGGAGCCGATATTAACTATTTCAGCGGGTGCAAGCTCGGAAAGATATCTCTTGAGTATCTGTGCCGCCTGTGCTCTTGTAGCAGTTTTTTTGGGATTAACCAACGCGGTTCCGTTTGCGCTGACTGTACCGTTGAGAAGTCCGATGCCTGTCATCCATCTGATAGCGTCAACTGCCCATTCGGAAACCGAAGCCTTGTCCGAGAAGCCTTCGAAAATACTTTCATCGTATTCGCTTACGTCACGGTTGTTTGCGGCATAGTTATAAAGAATAACCGCTAACTGCTCACGGCTGAGCTTACCTGTGGGATTAAAGCCGCCCTTGCCGTTACCGCTTACAACAGAGTTCTCGGCAGCCCACTTGATGGGTGCGCTCATCCATTCTCCCTCGGGCACGTCATCAAAGCCTACAGCACCCTTATAGTCCTCTTCGTTTGCACCTGAAATTCTGAAAAGGGTGGTGGTAAACTCTGCTCTCGACATGGTTCTGTCGGGGGAGAAAAGAGTTCCTTGTGTGTTGGTACCCTTGAAGATACCGTTTTCGTATGAATAAATTACTGCGTCATAATACCATGCTGTCTCGCTTACGTCGATGAAAGGATTTTCACCAACTGCGCTTGAGGGGATGCAGAGTGCGGGTACAACGGTAAGCACACAAAGCATCAAAGCTAAGATTCTTTTCATATTTATATCTCCTTTAATGATATTCTTTTAAAATCTGCTTGGCAACCGAAAGCCTTGTGATCCGGTTATCCATAGCCTTTTTCTCGATGTATCGGTGAGCCGAGGGCTCGTCCATACCCAAATTTTCACACAGCGCCCATTTTGCCCTGTTTACAAGACGAAGCTCCTCTAATTTCGTACGGAGCTTTTCGTTTTCCTTTTCCAAAAGCATGAGTCTGCTATAGGTTGCCGTACAAAGGTGGAGAGCAGAGGAAAACTGATCTCTTTGAAGCGGCTTTGCCACCGTGACTACACCCGAATCCTCAACTCTGTAACGGGTCTCGTCAAGGCGTTCCGAATTAACTGCAAGAATTACCGAGCAATATGAGGACTCGGCAATATCGAGAGCCAGCTCTATACCTGATTCAAAGGGCAGGGGGGTATCGATTACTGCAAGGCCAAAGCTTGAACGGGATAATAATCTTCTTGCCTGCTCTGCGTTTTCGGCAATATTTACCGGATAAAAGACATCGCGGTTCAGATTATCCTTTATACTTTGGCGCATCTGCGTATTTCCCGATACGATCAAGACATCAATAAGATTCTTTAACCGTGTCATATTTTTTATCCTTTATACTGCTGTATGATCCTTTTAGGAATATATTTGTTTATAAATCTGCTTGACTCGGCAAGTGCTATTGCCGCTTCCTTTGTATCCGGGAGACGGCGCAGTCCCTTTATCTCCTCTTCGCCTGCATTGTACATATTTATATCAAGGGGAGGGCAGAGGGTAAGAGAATTTTCTATACCTTCAAGACCTGCATGGATAAGAAGAGCAAGTGCAAGATAGGGGTTAGCTCTTGAATCGGGAGAACGAAGCTCTACGCGCTTGTTCTTTCCGTCAAAGGGGATGACACGCATGAGCTGTGTGCGGTTTTCTCTTGCCCAGGATATATACTTGGGCGCTTTATAGGTACCGAGACGCTTATATGATTCCTCGCAGGGATTCAAAAAGGCGGTCATAGAGTCTATATGGGTGAGTATGCCCGCCATAAAGGAATCCACCATTGCCTCATCGGTCTGATTCTCCGTCCCTATTTTTATGGGAGCAATATCTATATGGTATCCGTTACCGCATTTACCCTCTATAGGCTTGGGTGCAAAGGTGGCAAAAAGTCCGCTTCGCGCCGCAAGAGTCTCAACTACCATGCGGAAGGTTATAACGTCGTCTGCCGCACAGAGAGGATTTGAATAACGGAAATCTATTTCGTTCTGGCCCGGTCCCTCCTCATGATGGGAGGAAAGGGGGGTTATACCCATTTCTTCAAGGGTAAGACATATATCGCGGCGGATATTTTCGCCCTTGTCTGCGGGGGAAACGTCCATATAGCCCGCATTGTCAAGGGGAATGTCGGTTGGCATACCCTTTTCGTCGGTGTTGAAAAGATAAAACTCGCATTCCGAACCAACGGAACAACGGATACCCATATCCTTCGCTCTTTTTACAGCATTTGCGAGAATGTATCTTGAATCAAGTTCAAAGGGTCTGCCGTCTGCGTGCTTTATGTTACAGAAAAAACGTACAACTCTGCCCTGTGAGGGTCTCCAGGGGAGCAGAGTGAGTGTGTCGGGGTCGGGAAAGAGAAAGAGATCGGGATGATCCGCATCCGCAAATCCCGGTATGGAGGAAGCGTCGAATCCGAAGCCTCTTTCAAAGGCCTCCTCTAACTGATTCGGCATTATAGAAATATTCTTCTGATTTCCGAAGATATCGCAGATAGCAAGTCTTATAAATTTAACGTTGTTTTCCTCGATAAATTCCATTACTTCTTCGCGGGTATATCTCATAATTACTCCTTTTCGACATTATTCCATATTATATATTACATCAAAATTCCTTGTTTGTCAATTGTTATCCTCAGTTTTGGACTAAGGGCAAAGCTGTAATTAATTGAGTACAGAAAGCTCTGCTTCATTAAGCAAAATGTCTTTGAAACAGAATTCCTTTGGTGCAAGGGAATTATAGGAGGTAAAGGAATAGCAGAGCTCACAGAGGTCGATACAGGAGGAATACTGCGTATATTCGGGCATTCCGCTTTCTGTCAGTACTGCTCCTTTGGTCATGGCAACCGAATAAAGCAGGCGGTAAAAATGAGCTCTTCCGTTTTCACCCGGCAATGCTTTTGGGGAATTATGCAAAATAAATGCACCCTTTACAAAACGGGACATGGAGGAAAAATCGCCGGGGAGCCCGAGACCTCCCATGCCGAAGCTGTAGCTTTTTAAATCAAGCTTATCCGAAAAACGGTTTTTCGGGGCGCGCGGAGATACCGACATATAGTTTGAGAGATTAAAGAGCTGGGTATCATAGGCAGGAGAGTTGGTAAGGATGTCAGCCGTGTTTTCATATATTCTTATTCCTCTTTCCTCCGCCTCGATAATCACAGAACGGTCCTTATCAGCTATCATCCAATGAAGGGGTGTTACGGGATAGGTCTTTGAAAAGGGGACAGAGGTAATGTTTATACTCTTTATATATTCTATAGCTTCATTAACGTCCTGTGCAGTTCCTAATACAGAGGGTATGAGTTCAAAGGTCGTAACGTTTTCTCTGTCCTTTTCGGTATCATTATATTTTGCATAACCCGGAAAGTTAAGTCCTGCCATGCAAAGCCCCTTTTCATTTACTGCGTCATAATAAAGGGGAAATCCATCGGATATGATACCCATACCGAGAACAGCGAAATGATCGGTTAAAGGTGCTGTATTTCTTCGCTTTATCTCAAAGTAACGGGGCATGAGCAATATATTCTGCTCGAATTCAAAATCAAGATCAAAATTTCTGCCGAAATAGTTTTCATATTTAATTGCCGTACACATTATAAAAGCCTCCGTAAAATTTTCTTATATATATTATATCCTGTTTTTTTTCAACCGAACATTACGAATTCCGCCTGTTTCTGCAGTTAAAAATAAGTAAAGTCCTATAATATAAAAAGGCGGCAAGCTGCCGCATCCGATCTTGTCCCTTCCCGGGACTTCCCCCGAAAGCGTAAAGCTTTTGGGGGATTTTATATAACGTTATATATTCCCATCGGGATATGTCTCGGAAATTCAAGAAAAAGATATAAGCAAAGAGCATTTATATCACCCTGCGAGATATCCAATTCTATTACCGCATGGTCCTTTTCGGGGAAGGTAAAGGAGGAGACGTATTCACAGCCGTACTGCTGTGCCGCCTTTAATACCGATATGAGGCTCTTTTGCGGATCGCTTAACAGAAATTCAAAATGAAGCCCGTCCCTGTTACCGAATACCTCTGCATTCTTTGAAAGTAACAGAAATTCCGATTCGCTGTCATCAGTGTTAGAATGCACACTGCATTTCATGCATATCTTCATTTCATAACGCAGAATAAGGTCGTTGAAGTGAAGTAATCTGCCGTTTTTACTTGAGGATATCGGGATTATGGTATAGTCGGCCTTTGAATAGTAAACGTCCTCCAAGGCAGATTCAAAATCATCGGCATAATAGACCGATAATTTGTCGAAATGCTTTGAAAACCGTTCGAATGCCAGGTCGCCGAGAGCATTTTTTACATATACCGCCGAAGCGTTTTTCTTTTTTCTTCCCATTTCGGTAAGCTTTTCGGCAAAGGTGAGACAGGGTTCGTTTTTTGCTGTATGACCGTAAAGCAAAAGTCTTTGTTTGCAGTCAAGCTCCTTTGTAATATCTGCAAAAATACTTCTGTAGCCGTCTGCTATCTCTTCGGAAAATCCCTTGGGGAGAAGTTTTGAAAGGGTATATGCAAGCTCGCTGATATGAGCATCGATGCGGATATCGGCTGAATACTTAGTTTGCTTCAGAGAAGAGATGTTTTTCAAGCATATATCTGCATCCTTATAGAAAGTATCCATCAGAGAAGCTTTTCAAGCAAGCTGTAGCTTGACTTGAGGAACTCGTTCATTTCGGTATCGGTAAGAGTTCTCTGGGAAAGAAGGGCGAGGGTATATACCTGCTTTGCAACGGTCTCGTCCTTGTTTTCGATAAGCTTTTTGATAACCGCGTTTGCGGGGTTGAGTACAAGGGTGGATTCGTTAGGTATGGGAGGCATCTTGCCGTCCATCGAATACATACGCATCATATCCGCAAAGCGTCTTGATTCCTCGGAGATATTGAGTATTGCGGGAACTGCGGTGTCCTTTAAGTTTTCAAACTTAACTGTAATTCCCTCACCGAAGCTCTTGAAAATATTTGAAAGCTCCTCATCTTCAACAACCTCACCGTCAGCCTTAAGGCTGTCGTCAAGCTCAGAGTCAACGCGCTTGAAACGGATATCCTTATCCTGCTCGAGCATAGGCATTATCTGTGTATCGATGCCGCGGTCAAGAAGGGCAACCTTTATACCCATATCGTTATACATCTTGATATACCATGCAGAGGAAACCTTATCGTTTGCGTAGTAAATGACTTTTTCGTGCTTTTCCTTAGCCTCTTCAAGATATTCGTCTATAGTTACGTGACTTCCGTCTGTAAGCTCCATTAAAAGAGAACCTTTTACCTTATCGTAGAATTTCTGATCACGCAGACAGGCAAACTCGCAGAAGATCTTCATATCCTTCCACATTTCCTCATAGCTTTCTCGCTCGGTGTTGTAGAGGGAATTTATCTTATCCGCAACCTTTTTGGAGATATGGGTTGCCATACGCTTGATATACTGGGAATTCTGCATATAGCTTCTTGAAACGTTCAGAGGAAGCTCGGGGCAGTCTATAACACCCTTGAGCATAAGGAGATACTCGGGGAGAACCTCCTTTATATTATCCGAAACGAATACCTGATTATAATAGAGCTTTACCTGACCCTCGATATTGTCATAGTTCTGATTCAAACGGGGGAAGTAAAGGATTCCCTTGAAATTAAGGGGATAATCGGCATTTATATGAATATGGAAAAGGGGATCTCGGTAATCTGAAAATACCTTGTTATAAAATTCGGTATATTCCTCTTCTGTACAGTCGGAGGAAAGCTTCTGCCACAAGGGATTTGTGTCATTGACAGCCTTCTGCTCCATATCCTCCTTATCATCGGAGCAGGAAAGGAAGATCTCCACAGGCATAAAGGAACAGTATTTATTAAGGATCTCGGAAAGGGTGGAGCGGTTAAGAAAATCCTTTTCATCATCGTTTAAATACATGATGATATCGGTACCTCTGCCCTCTTTTTCATAATCGGAGGTGATCTCATACTGCCCCGATTCGTTACCTGACCATTTAACTGCGGGAGCATCGGTAAAGGACTTTGTTATTACCTCAACCTTATCGCTTACCATAAATGCGGAGTAGAAGCCGAGACCGAAATGACCGATAATACCGTTATCGGCACCGTCGTCCCCCTCGTATTTTTCGATAAATTCAAGAGCACCCGAAAGAGCGATATTACAGATATATCTCTGTACCTCCTCCTCGGTCATACCTATACCGTTATCAGATACGGTAAGGGTGCCTTCATCCTTATCGGCGGTAACGGTAATTTTATAATTCTCGTCAATATCGTGTACCTGACCGAGAGAGGTGAGTCTTTTCAATTTTGTGATAGCATCGCAGGCATTGGAAACTATTTCGCGAAGGAAAATTTCCTTTTCGGAATATAGCCATTTCTTTATGATAGGAAACAAGTGCTCTGTTTCAACACTTATTCCGCCTTTAGTGATTTTTTCTTCCATATTATATTACTTCCTTTTTAATTTTTGATTTTCATCCAATTTCCGTAGTTTACCTTCCAAAAGGCAATAAAGCACTTTAGTATCTGATCGCACTTAAGACATATGAAGGTAACGGGGATCGACCAGCCGAATACGTAATAGGATAAGAATGAAAGGGGGAGCACAAAGCACCACATGAATATTGTGTCAACCTTGAATACAAATCCCGTATCTCCTCCTGCACGTACTATACCTACGTGGGTGGCATTCTGATAAGCTGTGCCTATTACGGTTATTGCAAGTATCGTCATGAACTGATTTGAAAGCTTGGTTGCCGAGGGGGAAACGTTATAGATCAGATTGATGGGATTACGAAGTACAAAGAGTAAAGCTCCCGTTACCACACCTATTAAAAGAAACATTATCTGGAAGGTTCGGGTATATACTCTCATATGCTTTGTTCTGCCCTCGCCTATCATCTTGCATATCATGACCGAGGTCGCGGTGGCGGATGCATAGGTCACAACTGTTACTATCGAGAATACGGTTGAGGCAATACTGTTTGCCGCAATCGCCGCCTTTGTGGTATGGCCTAAAATAGCAGTCTGAAGCATTTGTGCAAGTCCCCAGAGCACACCCGAAAAGAATACGGGAGCACCCGTTTTGAAATAGGTCTTGAAAAGTTCGCGGTCAAAGGGTAAAAGCTCGTGGATCTTAAGCTTTATTTTTTTATCTATACCGAATACATATACGCATACAATAAGACATTCAAGAATTCTTGAAATAAGGGTTGCAATTGCCGCGCCCTTTACTCCCATGGAGGGACAGCCTAATTTCCCGTATATCATTACGTAATTCAGGCATACGTTGAATATCAGTGCGAATACCGAGCCGAAGAAGCCTATCATGATGGTCTCAACGCTTCGCAGCATTGATAAAAGTGACTGAGTTAAGGCGAATACGGGATAAGTGAATACCATTATTCTCAGGTATATTACACCCTGGTGTATAACGTCCTTATCATTCGAAAGTATGGATAGAACTCCTGTCGGCATGGATAAGCATACCGCAAAGAGTACCATTGATACTCCAATGGCGCATTTTACCGATATTGCGCTTATATGCTTTACCTTGTTGATTTTACACTGTCCCCAAAATCTTGCACCGAAGATCAGCGCGCCTTCCACAACACCTGTTATCATCATCTGTAAAAGGAACTGTATCTGGTTGACAAGGGCAACACCCGAAAGGGCATCCTCGCTGTATCTTCCCACCATTACGCTGTCAGCAGTATTAACAAGATACACGATTATATTCTGCATTGCAATGGCAAGAGTAAGGGAAAAGAATGTATAATAGAATTTTTTTCTGTGTACTAAGAATGACATCAAACCATCTCTTTTCAATGTATTGTCAAATACAAGTCTCGTTTTGATTTTTGCTCAAAATGAGTATCAGATTTTCAAGGGGCGCAATGCGCCCCTTAAATTTTAGTGTTTTTTATAATAGTTGATAAGACATCCGCAGTTGATGATCTCTTTCTCATCGTCGGTGAGAGGAGCCATCTTGAGTACAAATTCGGTTGACGTGCCGGAAGGTGTGATAGCCCAAGCCTCAAATTCGAGCTTGCCTTCGGTAACTCCCGATTTAACGCCCTTAACGAGAATGTAATCTCCTACGTTGAACGGAACGTTTTCATCCTCAAAGAGGAAGGGAAGCATACCCCAGTTGATAAGGTTGGAACGGTAACGCTTGGTAGCGTATTCGATAGCGATATTTGCAAGACCGCCCAATACTCTCTGGCAGGATGCGGCCTGCTCACGGGCAGAGCCGTCACCGGGTCTTCTTGCATATACAACAGAAGCAATTTCAAGCTCTTCGGGATCTGCACCGCAACGCTTGACCGCATTTGCAACGGTCTCGGAGATCTCACCCTTCTTATATTCCTTTGCTCTGCCTACGTACTCGGGATCCTTACGGGAGAGAGCGAAGGTGGAGAGCTTTTCGGGGTTGGAACGGTAGGAGGAGGTCTCACCGGAGGGGATAAGCTCGTCGGTGGTGGTTACGTCATCGGTAATAAGGGATGCAACACCTAAAAGAATGTTTTCACTAAGCTCGGGCTGTGCGGGCCAGTCGGTGATGTTGGGACCGAACTTAAGCTCCGCCTCGGGGTCTGCCTTGCCGTAGCCGAAATAGCAACGGTTGCGGTAGATGGTGTCGTCAAAGTGATAGTTGGGTGTGGTGTAATCGATATCAAGCTCGGTTGCCGCTGTTACCTTACCGCCGTTTACAGCAGAAGCTGCAATTGAGCGTGCATCCATAAGTGCTACGAAGGCGCTCTGTCCGTCACCGGGCTTGGAGCCTTCACGGTTGGGGAAGTTACGGGTGGTATGACGGAGCGAAAGTCCCTTGTTGGGGGGAACGTCACCTGCGCCGAAGCAGGGGCCGCAGAATGCGGAGCGAACTGTTACACCGCGTTCAAGCATTGTTGCAACAACACCGTTCTTTGTTAATTCAAGGAATGCGGGCTGGCTTGCAGGGTATGCGGAAAGTGCAAATTCATCAGCACCTACCCAGCCTGTCTTAAGGATATCGGCTGCAGCACACATATTATCAAAGGTACCGCCTGCACAGCCTGCGATAACACCCTGAACCGCCTGTACGCGTCCGTCGGGAGTAATATTTGCAATAAGGTCATCAAGACCGTTTTCGTGAAGGATATCCTTTGCATTTGCATTGAATTCCTTGATGGTATAAGCATTGCTGGGATGGAAGGGGAGAGCGATCATACACTCGATCTTGGAAAGGTCAACCTCTACCATTCCGTCATAAGCCGCAACCTCGCCGGGAGCCATCTTTTTATAATCCTCGGGACGGTTGTGCATTTCAAAATATTTCTTGGTCTTTTCATCTGTCATCCAGATAGAGGAAAGACAGGTGGTCTCGGTGGTCATAACGTCGATACCGTTACGGTATTCGATGGGAAGGTTGGCGATACCGTCGCCTACAAACTCCATGACCTTGTTCTTAACGAAGCCGTTCTTGAAAACTGCGCCGATAATGGCAATTGCAACGTCCTGAGGACCGACACCTGCCTTGGGTGTGCCTGTAAGCTTAATAGCCACTACCTCGGGACAGTTGATATCGTAGGTTCTCTTTAAAAGCTGCTTTACAAGCTCGGGACCGCCTTCGCCGATAGCCATGGTGCCGAGTGCACCGTATCTTGTATGGCTGTCAGAGCCGAGGAGCATCTTGCCGCATCCGCTCATCATCTCACGCATATAGCTGTGGATAACTGCCTGATGCGCGGGAACGTAGATACCGCCGTACTTCTTTGCGGCAGAGAGACCGAAAACGTGGTCATCCTCATTGATAGTACCGCCGACTGCACAAAGACTGTTATGGCAGTTTGTAAGAACGTAAGGAAGGGGGAATTCTGTGAGTCCGCTTGCTCTTGCGGTCTGGATGATACCAACGTATGTAATATCGTGGGACGCCATTGCGTCGAATCTTATCTTTAATTTTTCGGCATCGCCCGAGGTATTATGTGCCTGCAGGATACCGTATGCCATGGTATTTTTTCTTGCTTCTTCGTATGAAACGGCAGGGTTTTCTATAACCTCACAACCGTTTTTAAGCCATACCTTTTCGTTTGTAAGCTTAACCATTCTAAACCTCCGAATATCTGATGATCTATAGTTTATTATTATATCATTATAATTTTATTCTGTCAATAAATTTTGCGCTTCGCGGAAAATATAGATATCAAAGCTCATGAATATTTTTGCCGCCTGCGCCCTTGTCACCGTCATTCTCGGCGAAAGGGTCATAGTGCCTGTACCGGTGGAGGATATAAGTGAGGATTCCACAGCCCAGCTCACCTCTTTTTTTGCCCAGTCTGCCACCTGAGCGTTATCGGTATATACAGAAAGGTCGGCTCCAATACCCATGTCGGCCAAACGGGATGACGCATATCTGTAGAGCATAACGCAAAGCTCCTGACGGGTGATATTATTACCAACACCAAAGCTTTCTCCGTTACCTACGCCCTTAACAAAGCCATTATTATAAGCCCATATTACCTCTTTTGCATACCATGCATCGGGCTTTACGTCCTTAAAGGGAGTTGTATTGCTTTTTTCTGTCTCCTCGCCTGAAAATCTTGCGAGTATCGTAACGAACTGTTCTCTTGTAAGCTTTCCCGAAGGCATAAAAAGACCCTTGTCGGTTCCGCTTATATAACCGTGAGTTATACAGTATTTTGCACCCTCATAATACCATGAGGATTCATCGATATCCTCCATCAACTTGGGAATAGACTCGTTTACAAGCTCCTCGCCGCAGATAACGCAACGTTTTATTTTCGAGCCCTCATTTTCCTTTGTAGGCTCGCTTATTATAAAGTATTCCGAGAGAAGATGCGAAAGCCTTGGCAGGGTCTTTTGGTAGGATACACCGCAATAGCACTTATATAATGCCTCTCCCGATGAAACACAGCTCGGCTCCTCGGTTATCTCTTCTCTGTAGGAATGGATATGGTCTGTGTCAAGGAAACAGAGGGCCTCCTTTTCACGGCGCTGAACGAGTCCTTCATTTACCTCGCCCCCTGCCGATATATACTGTAAGAAGGCGGTAAGCACTTCCTCATCTGTATAATTCGTTATACCGTTCAAAAGATATGTACGAAGAAGCGATTCCTCATTTTTCAGCCAGCTCGCGCCCACGTTATAGGTCAGACTTGCCAGAGCATCATATTGGTTCTGAAACAGAAAGATATCATAATAACCTAAAAATGAATTAAGTGCCATTTCATATCTTTCCATTGCCTTTTGTAAAAGAAGCTCTGCCTCCTCAACGGTTATACCGTCGGGATATTCATTTTCCCCGCATTTAGTTCCGTAGCCTATAGTCCACTGGGAATAGTCCCAATAAGCATACTTTGAAAATCCTTCAAAGCCCTTTATAAGCTCGATTCCTTTTTCTGAGGTCTTACCGATATCACCGTCAAGATATACAAGATATCTCATACTGCAATAGCCCGTAATACCCTTAGCCGTTCCTTTTGCCCAGCCGTCGGTTATCTCGCTTACCTCGATAACGGTGCCGTATGGCATCTGATATACAACGGCGCCGTCATAGATACGGTCACGCAGGTTCAGAGCATCGGTCGCAACCATGTATCTGCCCTTTTCGCTGTAGCCTTGGGCGGATACGGGAATTGCTGTGAGTAAAAACAGAACGCAAATAAAAAATGATACTATTCTTTTCATTAATCGATTTTTCCTTTATTCGTATATTGCGTAAAGGGTAAGGGGCTCGGTTATTGTATATTCCCTGCCTATCTCATAAACGTTCCCCTTTTCATCCTTCCAGCCGATAAGCTTTTTGTCGGTTTCGGGAATCTCAAAGGGACCTTCGTAGCCTTCGGTGTTATAGTCCATACGGTTGCGGGCATAATTTGTTTTACCGCCCGTACCGAGTATGGTATATTCATCACCGTCGGTCTTATATACGAATTCTCTTACCTTAACGTCACCCATATCGTAAATAATAATGGGGTCCCAGCACATATAGAGATAAACTGTATCACCGTCATTCTTCTGCATACCAAGCTTTGAAAACCAATTGGCATCATGACCTTGGTTGGTTATCTCCCATGAATCCGAGGGCCAACAGTCGTAACCGAAGCCGTTACAGATATGCTCGGGATCAAAGCCGTTTCCCTTACCGTCAGCAGTATAGAAGCGAATAACGTTAAGATAGTTCTGCGAGGTATGCATTCTGTAGCCCTCGCGGCTCAATTTTTCGGTACCCTCAGGCCATACAAAGTCGTCGCGCTCGTCAAGAATTCCTCCGTTAGGTGCAGGTCTGGGTTCTGTGGAGCCGTCCTCCCAGCTGCCTCCGTTGGGATGATAAAATATATAACAGCCTTTGATCTTTTTCATTTCAGTTCTTTTCCTTTTCTATAATTTCTTTTGCTATATAAATAGGTCTTTTCTTGACCTGAAAATACATTTTAACAAGATATGCACCGATAATACCCATACATCCCAAAATCATACCGCCGACAAAAAATACGGTTGCAATTATAAGAGCCTCGGGCGAGAGCTCCTTATTCAGAATATAAAGTATCAATGCAATGATATAGTATATAAGTGAGCCCGCGGTAAATATTGCGCCGAGCCATGATGAAATATAAAGAGGCTTTGCGGAATAATCGGTTATACCGTTGATTGCATATTTACAAAGCTTTATAAAGCTCCATTTTGTCTTTCCGTTCTCCCTTTTCATCACCTTATAGGGAATATACTTACATTCAAAGCCTATCCAGGCAAAAATGCCCTTTGAAAAACGGTGGTATTCACCCATTTGCAGGACTGCATTCTTTACATTTTCTCTGAACATACGGAAATCGCTTACCCCATGCTTGAAGGGGGTGTCGCTTACCATGTTTATGAGCTTATAAAAGCAGTTTTTAAGTATTGCTTTAACGAAAAACTCTTTTCTTTTTTCGGGATATGCACCGACACAGTCGGTATCGGGATCTTTATCAAGAATACCTGCCATTTCAAGAGCGTATTCGGGACGTTGCTGAAGATCGGCATCGATTATACAGGTGTAATTACCGGTTGCATTCGAGAGTCCGGCATAAATTGCCGCCTCCTTGCCGAAGTTTCTTGCGAAGGAGATGACACGGAAATTTGAGTTGTTTTCACGGCAAAGCTTTTTCAGATTCTTTGCGGTACCGTCAACGCTTCCGTCATTTACAAAAACATATTCAAGCTCGTAACCGCTTTTGCAGAATACCCTTTCGCATTCATTATAAAAGGGCTCAACATTGGTTTCCTCATTATAGCAAGGAATAATAAGTGATATCTTCATTTTGTTACTTTCTTTTTATTTTTTATATTATCAGGAAATTGCTCTGTTTTGCGGGAGTTGTTTGCTGTGCACAAACAAGCGGAATCCCATGTACCGGGCGGAGATTTTTATTATATACATTATAATCAAAAGCCACCTTAAAGTCAATAAGTTAGCTGTGATTATTCTGTTCACAACGACTGTATATTAACGGGTAAATTCAGCGCTCCTGACATAATCGATAAAGGTTTTTAAGCTTTTTGATATCCACTTGTTTTTATGATAGATAAGCTGCTTCCATATATCCAGGTTCATATCGCGTATGTCAAGATAGCAGAGCTTGCCCTTTTCGATAAGCTCATCCGTCACAAAATCGGGAAGATAGGATATCATATTGCTTTGTGAAACCATAGATGTGATAATATCTGTTCTTCCGATCTCAAGAACGGGTGTAAGCTCAAGGGAGAGCTTGGCAAGCTCTTTGTCAAATACTCGTCTGTAGCCCTGGCCGTATTCTGTTAAGATAAAGGGCTCATTTATTATATCCCTTATGGAAAGGTTTTTAATATTCGCATATTTTGAATCCGGGCTTGCTACAAAATGCATCGATAGCTGTTCTTCCTTTGCGATGATATAATCCTTATGATAAGAATGGCTGTCAAGGGTTATGATAACGTCAGCCTCGTTATGATCGAGCATATCGAACATAACTGTAGTATCGGCGGTGGTGAACTTTACAGAAATGCCCGGGTATCTGTTGTGAAAATCGATATAGTGGGAATTTATCATTTCCTCGCATACCGAATCGGGGGTAACTATATGTATATGTCCGTCAATATCTTCCCCTTTTACAAGACTTTCCTTGAATTCATCGGTAAGAGCGCGTACCTGATGGGCATATGACACAAGCTCATGTCCTCTTGCTGTAAGAGTGATGGTATGATTTATTCTTTCAAACAATAGACACCCCAGCTCGTCCTCAAGCTGCTTTATCTGAAAGGAAACGGTTGATTGTGAATAATCGAGAAGCTCTGCGGCCTTTGTAAAGCTTCCAAGCTCGGCAACGTGGGTAAAGGTGATAAGATTTCTTAATTCCATTCTGTCCTCCATCGAAAATATCGATAATAAACATTAAAACTATTCGTTTGACTAATGCTTGATGATATTATATAATCAAATACAGAAAAAATCAACCCCTAAATTCAGTGTGGGGCTCAGGGCTTTACAAGGAGGACAGAAAAATGACACAAGCTCAACTTTACACTATCATTGCATTAGCGATATATGCCTCTATTATGGCATTTATCGGCTGTTTCAGCTACGGCAGATCAAAAAATCTCGACAGCTTTCTTCTCGGAGGAAGAAAGATAGGTGCATGGGCAACTGCTTTTGCTTACGGTACCGCATATTTCTCCGCAGTTGTATTCGTAGGTTATGCAGGTCAGCACGGTTGGAACATCGGTCTGGGCGCCATCTGGATAGGTGTGGGTAACGCTGTTCTCGGATGCTTACTTTCATGGCTTTTATTTGCTAACCGTACAAGAAAGATGACCAAAAAGCTCAATGCAAGAACGATGCCCGATTACTTTGAAAAAAGATATGCTTCAAAAGGTATGAAGATACTTGCAGCTGTTATAATTTTCGTATTCCTCGTACCCTATTCCGCCGCTGTATATAAGGGTCTCGGCTCGCTTTTCAGCGCAATATTCCCCGGTGTTGACACTTGGGTATGGATGCTTCTTATCGCAACTCTCACCGCAGTTTACCTTGTTGCGGGCGGTTATGTTGCAACCTCTATTACCGATCTCGTTCAGGGTATCATCATGATAGGCGGTGTTATATGCCTTGTAGTTGCGGTACTCAACCATGAAAAGGTCGGAGGCATCGGAGGTCTTATCGAGAATCTCGGTAATTTCAAATCTCTTCCCGATGATCCCAATCCCGTAACAGGAAGCCAGCTTACAAATATTTTCGGAGGTTCTGCATTTAAGTTCCTTTGCTTCAATATTATGCTTACAAGCTTCGGTACCTGGGGTCTTCCTCAGATGATCGGTAAGTTCTATGCCATCAAGGATACAGCGGCTATCAAGCGCGGTACAGTGATCTCCACAATATTCTGTATCGTTATCGGCTGCGGTGCATATCTCGTTGGCTCTGCCTCAAGACTTATTCTCGGAGGAAAACTTCCCGAGGGTGGTATCGATGCGGTTATTCCCGCAGTACTTATGAAGGTTCTCGGAGGAGATACCTTTGGTATTATTCTTTTGGCGGTTATTATGATACTTCTTCTCTCTGCATCTATGTCAACCCTTGAAGCCGTTGTACTTACGTCAGCGTCCGCCGTTGCGGTTGACCTTATACCTGCGGTAAGAAGAAAAGAAACAAAATCCGATCATCAGATGTTACTTACCAGACTCTTCTGTCTTGCATTCGTTGCCTGCTCCTTCATTTTCGCAACACAGAATATTCCGATCATCGTAAGCCTTATGTCCTTCTCTTGGGGTGTAGTTTCGGGCTGCTTTATAGGTCCTTACATCTGGGGCTTGTTCTCAAAGAAGATAACGAAGATCGGCGCCTTTGCAGGTGTTATTTCAGGTCTTTTGACCGTTGGCGGTGCAACCCTTGTTATATCTTTGAATTCGGGATTCTCCGCAGCAGCGGCAAGGTCTCCCGAAATGGGTGTTTCGGCAATGGCAATATCAATGATAATCGTTCCTCTCGTATCTGCTTTCACCAAAAACAAAGAAGAAGATAAGGAACGTGTTGAAGAATTATTTGAATGCTACAAGGAAGCTTAATAATTAAATAATAAATTAAACAGAGAATTTTGAATGTGGATCATTTACATCAAATTCTCTGTTTTTTTATTTTTATTATAGGTAATTGCTCCACCTCGTGAGATTGAAGAATCGGTTAGGGTTTGAAGGCTCGCCCTAATCACAAATTGTTGGGGCGGAATTGGGTGCGGCAACTTGCAGCTTTTTATTTAATGTATAGGAAATTGTTCCACTTCGGGTACTGAAGAAGCAAGCTTATGTAAGGTTCAAGCCCGATCATCGGTGCGCCCGGCGGCGCTTTTTAATTTATAGGAAATTGCTTCATTTCGTGTGAGTTGTTTGCAACAAGGAAAGGTGCAGGTTGCCTGCGTTTCTTTTAAAT
>SVQZ01000037.1 GCA_015065105.1 Oscillospiraceae bacterium
GTTTGAATGCTTATTGCGCTTTATTGGGAGTGGTAATTCTTAATATCTTATATCGGTATGACGGAGAGTAGTACTTAATTAATAATTACTTTCACACGTCCGACCGACTTTTTCGACAGTCTGAAAAAAGCGCCTTTGGGCGCTTTTTTAATTGTTAGGAAATTGCTGTGCCTCGTGAGATTGAAAAATCTGATAATCACTAATTGTTGGGGCGGAATTTATATAGGAAATTACTTCATTTTGGACGTAAGGCTTACAGAAATTTTTTATTCTTGCGCCCGAAATCAATTAACCTATAAATTTATAGTTTCTATGCTTTTGTCATTACAAATACTGCCGCGACAGCTGCCGCTATGAGCAGAAGGGATATAACAGAGGTTATTATACCAAAAGCCTTTTTTGCTTTTTCGGAGGGTATTTTTGTCTGTTTTGTCTCGGACTCTATATGCGTTTCTTCCTTGGGCTTGGGCTCGGGTACAGGCTCGTTTGTTATCGGAGTCTGCGTTTTTTCTTTGTTTTCTTCCTTTTTCTGTTCTGTTGCAGTCTCTTGCTTTTCTGTGTGGTTTGAAATATAGTATTCAAGAGCCTTTTTGAATGCCGAAGGAGTTTTGAAGCGCTTTGATGCTTTAGGATTTGCGGCGCAGTTGATGATATTTAAAAGCTCTTTGTCGATATCCTTTGGAGGCGGAAGGGTCTTATCTGCTTCAGCGAGGGTAAGCGCATCCTTCGGAGTAAAGGATATTACCTTATTGTTTAAAAGCATATAAGCTGTAAGTGCAAGACAGTAAATGTCGCTTACAATATTTTTTTCATATGTAGTAAGGGATTCGGGTGCGGTAAAAAGAGGCTCGGGGTCAAATCCACCTAATTTGAAGCTTCCGTCGGGAGCTAAAAAGATGTTTTTAGGAGATATATTTCCGCAGTAGAAGCCGTTTTCATGATAAAGCTCAAGAGCGCAAAGTATGTCGAGTGTCATTTTAAGGATCTCGTCCTTTGACATTGAGTCATTTCTGATATGTGCTTCGAGGGTGATAAGAGGCTCGGTCTGTATGAAAAAATCAGAATCCTTTGAATCTCTTTTAACGTCCTCTAATATAAGTATATTGGGATGATCCTTTACCTTTAAAAGGAATTTTATTTTGTTCAGAAGCATATCGCTTGATTTAAGTCGGTAATTCATAATAAACCTCTTTAAAGTTGATACCTGTATTATAACAGTTTTTTTCTCTTAAATCAATATTTTGGGTAGAATTTCCCTTGAAATGAATAAGAATATATGGTAAAATATATATATCAAATAAAAAGGAGTTATACGGTATGATCAAACTTGAAAGATACAGCGTAATGAATTTTGAAAATGCAATACGCGGTGCGCGTAACCCCATGAACAGTTGGGACAAAATGGATTCTTATTATGACGAAAACGGAAGCTATGTTTTAGGTGAGAACGACCTCTCCCTTGCTGTAAAGCTTTGCCGTGCGGGCAGTGACCACCGTAAGTTCGTACGTCAGATCTTCTTTACTATTGATATTACCGCTCCCCTTTATTGGTGGAAGGAATTTGATACCTATAAGGTAGGAACCGTTGCAAATTCATGTTCCACCATGCATAAGATCCATGCAAAGGAATTTTCTCTTGACGATTTCAGCTGTGATCATATGACCGATGAAACAAAGGCTGAATTTGAAAAGATAGTTGAATATCTTGAGGTGTTGCGCCAAAAGTATCTTGAAACCAAGGATAAAAAGTATTGGTATGATATTATTCAGTTCCTTCCTTCAAGCTATAATCAGATGCGTACCTGTACCTTAAATTATGAAAATCTTGTAAATATATACTATGCGCGCCGTTATCATAAGCTTGACGAGTGGCATGAGCTCTGCGCTCTTATCGAATCACTTCCTTATTTTAAGGAAATGTTTATAGACACAAAGGAGCAGTAAAGCCATTGCCCTGTTAAAATGCGGATGCCTTCCCTCGTATGATCGGGCATGAAGCATCTTAAAATCGTTTTATTTCAATGCACGAAACGGAGCAGATTCCTATAATATAAAAGCGCCGACGGGCGCACCGAATCACGCTCCTTTCCCCGGTGCAAACAAAGCACACGAAACGGAGCAGATTCTTATAGTATAAAAAAACGCCCTATAAAGGCGTTTTTCCTTGGTTTATTCCTGGACTTCGGCGGCACTTTCTGCTAAAGAACGTTCATAGGCGTCGATTACTTCATCCTCCAAGCGTGAACGAAATTCTGCATTGATAGGATGCACAATATCACGGTATGTACCGTCGGGATTCTTTCTGGACGGCATTACGATGAAGAATTTTTCACGAGCATTGATTACTTTGATGTCATGTACCGCAAGCTGATTATCGAAGGTAACAGAAGCGATTGCCTTCATGGGACCCTCATCGTTGAAAAGTTTTCTGATCTTAATATCAGTGATTTCCATTTCTTTTCCTCCTTATTTAATAAGATGATCGCTTACGGTAATATTGCATATGCAATAGTTTTATTGTCCGTTGCTGGAATAATTATACAATAACAATGTGACGATTTAGAAAATTGAATATGATATTTTTTTGAATTATTTATATGAATTTTATAAAAAAAGTCGTTAGTTGATGAAATTAAATGACTTTTTGCACAAAATGTCAACACGAATAACAACAAGTTGTACAAAGAGGTTATATTATGGATAAAGTACAGTTGAATGAAATATTAGGTAAGGCGGATAAGCTTCATTTTATCGGTATCGGCGGTATCAGTATGTCCTCCCTTGCCATGATAGCGAAGGATCTCGGATTTAGTGTTACCGGTTCTGACAGATCGAAAAGCGAGGCGACCGAAAAGCTTGAGAGCGCAGGTATAAAGGTTATTTATGCTCATGAAGCAGAAAACGTTACCGCCTGCGACTGTGTTGTTTATACAGCTGCGGTACATAATGACAATCCCGAGATGGCAAAGGCTGTTGAGCTTGGACTGCCCTTAATTAAAAGAGCTGAATTCCTCGGATATATCATGCAGTCCTATAATAACAGAATAGGTGTTGCGGGTATGCACGGAAAGAGCACTACCACCTCTATGATATCCGAGATATTCATGGTGGCGGGCGCCGACCCCACCGTTGTAAACGGAGTAAAGCTCAAAATGCTTGACGGAGGTGCTTACCGTGTTGGTTCAAAGGAGCATTTTATCTTTGAAGCCTGTGAATATACCGATTCCTTTCTTTCCTTTTTCCCCAGCGTTGCCATAGTTTTGAATATCGACCGTGACCACGTTGACTATTTTCTTTCTATGGAGCAGACCGTAGAATCCTTTGCGAGATATATTGCTCTTGCGGATAAGGCTATCGTTAATATTGACGATGCCTACATCAAGACAGCTGTAAAGGATTACAAGGGTGAGCTTATCAGGGTAAGTACAAAGGGCAGCGAGGCCGAATATAATGCTGAGAATATCGAATTTGTACAAGGACTTGGTTCTTTTGACGCATATAAGGGTGACAAGCTTTTGGGTCATATCGAGCTTAGCGTTCCCGGTGAGCACAGCGTTCTTGATGCCCTGGTAGGTGTTGCGGCGGCTGATATGGCAGGTCTTGATTTTAAAAAGGTTGCAAAGGCTCTGAATGGCTTCAAGGGTGCCAACCGCCGTTTTGAGTATATCGGTAAATATAATGAGATCGACGTTTATGATGATTACGCGCATCATCCGAGCGAGATCATGACCACTCTTGAGGGTGTTTTAAAAAGAGGCTATAACCGTGTATGGTGTGTATTCCAGCCCCATACCTATTCACGTACCGCAGGTCTTTTAAAAGAATTTGCAGGAGCATTCAAGGGTGTACACAGGGTCATTTTCGCTGACATCTATGCGGCAAGAGAGACAGATACCTTAGGGGTCTCTTCAAAGCTTCTGGCAGATATGGCGGGTGAAAATGCGCTTTATCTTGAAAGCTTTGATGCTATAGCCGAATATTTAAAGGCTAATGCCGAAAAGGGCGACCTTATCCTTACAATGGGTGCGGGCGACGTGAACAAGATAGCGTATATGATTACAAAATAACAATAAATACAATTAAAAGAGTAAAAACCGCGGTTGAAATGACCGCGGTTTTTACTCTTTTTAAATTTATAGGAATTTGCTCCATTTCGTGTGGAACGTTCACCACGAGGAAAGGAGAGGGATCCGCTTTGTAACGAGTCCGCTTTTAATCCTCTGTTCCCTCGTCCTTGACCTTCTGTACGTTCTTTTCGTGTTCTGCACTTGTAGAAGCGTAATAGTTATAGCCCTGAGAATTGGAGATAAAGTAGTAATAGTCTTTACCGCTTATCATATCGGGGTTCATTGCAAAGTTGATAGCATTAAGGGAAGGACTGCAGATAGGTCCTGCGGGAAGTCCCGGATACATATAGGTGTTATAAACAGTATCGTAGGAATGGAGAGCTTCGGCAAGATCTGTCTTATCCTCGTAATAGTCAAGGGAATATTTAACGGTTGCGTCACTCTGGAGTTTACCGCCTATACTGTCGTAATTCGGGTTGTTCAGACGGTTGTGGAATACTGCGGATACAAGAGCGTAGTCGCTTCCGTTTTCTGCATGGGGGTTATTGTTAACGTATTTTGCTTCCTTCTGTATCATAGAAGCAAGAGTAACTATTTCGTCAAGACTCATGCCCAATTCCTCAAGACGGGCGATATTGTCTTTATCAAACTTCTTATCGAAGTTATCGAGAAGCTTATAAATAACGTCTTCCTCGTGAGCATCGGTAAAGAAGTTATAGGTATCAGGGAAGAGATAACCGTCGAGACGGTAGAAGCGTCCGCTTTCCTCCTTTGAGGGAAGATCCTCCAGGAACCAGAAATCATATTCGTATTCGTTTATTGCCTTTTCAAAGCCTTCTTCGGTACCTATCTTATATTCGTTAACGAACATATCGATGATCTCTTTGGTTGTCATGCCCTCAACTATCGTTACCGTAACCTCTTCACGGGTAGAATAGGGCTTGAACTGTGAAATAAGAGAATCGTAACTCATGCTTCCGTTAACGGTAAACTTACCCGAAAGGTAAGTATCGGAATCCTTGCCTCTGATATTGATATAGAGCTTGAACATCTGAGGGTATTTTATGATATCGTTTTTGTGAAGTATCTTTGCGATATCACCGAGATCCGCATCCTTGGGTATGGTGATCTCGATATCAACGTCAGGCTTTACGAATGCAAAGCAGTCGTTACCCACGAATATTACAAACAGGCTTAAGCATCCCGAGATAACGAATACCGAAACGATATAGATTATTGCCTTGACCGTATTGGAAAGAACTGAGTTACCGCCGCCCGAGCCCTTGGAGGAAGCGCTCTTTTTTGCAGGGGCTTTCTTCTTTACCTTTGTACCGCTTTTTGCGGGAGCTTTTGAAGGCTTTTTGCTGTCTGTTTTCATATTCGGTCTTTCTTTCTCGCTTTTTACGGCGGGTACTGTATCGGAAATTCTTGTCTGTGAGTTTTCGGAGCTGCTCTTTTTTACCGAAGCTGAGGACTGTGTGTTATGAGGTATTTCTGTTTTCAGTTGCTCAACGTCGGAGGCGCTCATACCGTTCATGGTCTGTACAGGGCGGGGTGCTACTCTCGGCGAGGGGGCCGCGGGCGTTGCCTGTCTTGCCATTCCTGCGCGGGAAATATCCGCTTCGGTCATAGGTTTAACGGTGTCCGCAGCGGGGAGCTCCTTTTGGGGTGCGGGAGCTGTTCTTGTGGGGGCCTTTACCTCCTCCGGCTTTGAGAGCGCTGCTTCGGGCTTCTTCTGTACGGGCGCGGTCCTCTGTTGAGGTACGGCGGGTGCCGGCTTCTGTACAACAGGCTCGCTTTTAGGAGCTGAGGCAGGTCTGTTCTGCGCGGAAGCAGATCCGGGAACTCTCCTTCTTTGGTTGGGAGCTGAGTTTTCTTTTGTGATACGCTTGATCTCGTCAAGCGGTGAGCTTGAGTTGGGATTATTGTTATTCATTGGTTATCCCCCTTATTTTACAACTAAAGTTATTATTATGAATGCTACTATACAAAGGATCATTGAAGGTGATATCCATGCCTGGGCATTGATATCATATTTGAATCCTGCGTTTTTCTTTTTCTTTCTTGGCTTTAATTCCGGAGAGGGCTCTCCTCTTATACCCTTTGCGTAATATATACGTTCCGCCGCTTGCAGTAAAAGGATCAAGAAAACGAGGAATACTATGGAAAGTACAAAGAGCACGAATATCACGCTGTCGGTCTGGGAAATAAGATTAATAAGCTGGGATTCGAAGAGCAGACTGTAGCAGTTGCTTAGAAAATGTATGATGACCGTGCACAATATCGAATTTGTGGTTATGGCTACAAAGGCAAGAACTATTCCTGCGTAAAAATATACCGGCAACTGATACATATTCAGATGCGTAAGAGAGAAGAGCAGGGCGGAAAGCATTATTGCCGTTGTGTTACTGCATCCCATAAGGGTATATTCACCGAGAATTATTCCTCTGAAAACGAATTCCTCGGTTATGGCGGGAAGAAGAGCCAATGCAATGATTATATATACAAGGTCTCCGAAGTTTCCTATTGAATTAGGAACAAATCTTTCGTACAGGGTATATTGTGTACTGTAATAATCGAGGGTATAAAGCCCTACCTTTACAAGCGAAGAACCCGAAATAAGAAGGAAAAGAGCAAATACTGTTATCCAGAGCTTTTCGGGTGTGAAAAGGTTGATACGCAGGGATCTTACAAAGTTATTTCCTCTTAACTTGCAATAAAGTATTCCCGGGATCATAAATATTATTATCTGCATTATGATCACGGCTATGTAAATACTTGCCCTTTGGGTAAGGTCGCTTAAGCTGACGGTGTTCAGTATGGCAAGAAGCACACATATGGCGAACACCAGAAGGGGGGCGGCAAAAGTTTTTTTGATTTTAATTTGCATTTACTGTTCTCACTCCTTTTTCGGTTATAAGAACGTCAGCCGAAAGATCGAATCTTCCTCTGGGTACTTCGTTTAGGATAAAATCGCTGTAGATGACTCCTACCTTCGTTCCCTTGAATTTGAGAAGGAATCTGTCATAAAAGCCTTTACCGTATCCGAGACGGTAGCCGTCCTTGTCATAAAGAAGGGCGGGAATAAAGCATACCGCCGGGGAAGGGTCCTCAAAATCATATTGGGGTGCCGAAAGATCGGGCTCTGATATTCCCATCATTCCGGGCTTTAATTCTGAAAGATCCTTTATAAAATGGAAGGTCATACTGCCTTCCTTACCGCATTTCGGGAAAGCGACCCTTTTACCCTTTGATAGAGCGTCTTTTATGATAGGTGTAAGATCTATTTCGTCATCCAAATGAGCGTAGGCAAGGATAACGTCGGAATATCTGTAGGAGGCAAGCTCTGTGAATCTGCGGCATATGGTTTCGTCATATTCATTTTTCAGAGACTTGTCCATTGCACGTCTCTTTGCCTTATATTCTGTTCTTAATTGGTTTTTCTTTTCCTTTAACTTCATTATGCCTGTGTTTTTGCCTTAAGCTCAAGGGCAAATTCCTCTCCCTTGAAATACTTTACGGTCTCAATACCGAAATCAAAGGCAACACCCATACCCTTTGCGGTTATAATATTACCGCAGGTAACTACCTTTTTATCGGAAATTACAGCACCCTTAAGATACTCCTCAAATCCGGGAAAGCATACCGCTTCCTTTCCTTCGAGAAGTCCTCTGTTTCCGAGAATGAAGGGAGCGGCGCATATAGCGGTAATAAGCTTGCCTTCTTCGTTTGCCTTGGTAATAAACGCCTGAACCTTTTCGTTTGCTTCAAGGTTTGAGGCTCCGGGCATACCTCCGGGGAGCATGATGCCCGAAAAATCGCCGTCAAGGTCAAGCTCGGAGATAAGGGCATCAGCCTCAACTGCGATACCGTGGGTGCCTGTAACCCTTTTGGTCTCATTTACGGAAACGGTTTTTACATCAATATCAGCACGGAGAAGAAGATCATACGGGCAAAGGGCCTCGATCTCTTCAAATCCGTTTGCAAGAAAAATATAAAACATTTTTACAACCTCTAATCTTCGACGTCTGAATTCATGGTTTTTTCAAGGAATTCGGCTCTTGACATAAGCACCTCTCTGGGCTTATTACCCTCGGGTGCGCCGACTATACCCATCTTTTCCATCTTGTCTATCAGTTTTGCAGCTCTGCCGTAGCCAAGGGAAAGCTTACGCTGGATAAGAGAGGTGGATATCTTTCCGCTCTCTATAGCAAGCTCGATGGCACTTCTGAGCATGGGGTCTGCATCCTCGTCGTCATCGTCGTCGTCAAGAACTGCACCGCTGCCCTTCTTGACACCGCATTTTGCGGCTTCCTTTTCTATTTTTTCAATTACGTCGTTATCATATTCACTCTGACCCGATTTTGAACGTATAAATTCGGTTACCGCTTCAACCTCCTGCTCGCTTACAAAGGCGCCCTGAACACGCATGGGCTTTGCGGCACCGACGGGAGCGTAGAGCATATCGCCTCGTCCTATGAGCTTTTCCGCACCTGCGGTATCAAGAATAGTTCTTGAGTCAACCTGGCTGGCAACGGTACAAGCAATACGGGAGGGGATGTTTGCCTTGATAAGACCTGTGATTACGTCAACCGAAGGACGCTGTGTACCTATAATAAGGTGCATACCCGCCGCTCTTGCCTTCTGTGCAAGACGGCAGATAGAGTCCTCTACCTCGTCGGGGGCGGTCATCATAAGGTCGGCAAGCTCGTCTATTACTATGACAACGTGGGGCATATACTCGTAGGCGGGGTCATCCTTTGTTGTCATATTGAAGTTATAGATATCACGGACACCCACGTTTTCTATAAGGGCAAATCTTCTTTCCATTTCGGCAACCGCCCAATGGAGAGCACCTGCCGCCTTTTTGGGATCGCTTACCACGGGGATAAGAAGCTGGGGAAGTCCGTTATAGATATTGAATTCAACCTTTTTGGGGTCAATAAGTATAAGCTTTACCTCCTCGGGAGTTGACTTATACAAAAGGCTTACTATCATTGAGTTGATACAAACCGATTTACCCATACCCGTTGCACCTGCAATAAGAAGGTGGGGCATCTTCGCTATATCCACGAATATGGGAGCGCCCGCAACGTCCATACCGAGAGAAACGGTAATATTGCTCTTGGCATTTTTGAATGTGGGATTTTCAAGAAGCTCACGCAGGAATACGGTTGAAACCACCTTGTTGGGAACCTCGATACCGACAGCCGCCTTTCCGGGAATGGGGGCTTCGATTCGGATACCGCTTGCGGCAAGGCTTAAGGATATATCGTCCACAAGATTTGCTATTTGACGTACTCTTACACCCTCCTCGGGGGCAAGCTCGTAACGGGTGATGGTGGGACCGCGGGATATATCGATTATCTTTGTTCTTACCTTGAAGCTTGCAAGGGTCTCGACCAGCTTTGTGGCATTGGTACGAAGCTCCTCGGTCACGTCCTCGGTATTGGGCTTTTTGTCAAGGTTAAGAAGGGTCATGGGAGGGAATACGTAGGGCCGTTTTTCCACAGGCTTCTTTTCCTCAACTGCGAGCTCTTCTGTTATCGGAGTTACCTCTGTTTCGAGAACCTCCTCGATATCCTCCTCTGAAATAGGCTCTACCTCATTAAGTACGTCGTCAAGATCGATAAATATCTGCTCTGTTTCGGCAGGCTGTATATTTTGAAGATTATCCGGGATCTCTATGCCGCCTGCGTTGATTTCGTTTTTGATGCGGTCGAATATTTCGGGATCGACGGCGGTTTTTGATCCGGGATCCTCGTCCTCACACACGTATTCGGTATAATCACCCTCATCAAGGTATGGTTCGGGCTTTTTCTTTTTTGTAAGAGCCTTCTCCTTTTTGGGCTTGGGCTCCTTGTTTTCCTGCTTGAAGAAAGATGAGAAATATTTTATAATACTCTCAAATCTGATTCCCGTAAAGAGGACTCCGAAGAAGAGAGCCATGCATATCGAAATTATAACAAGACCGGGAATGCCGACAAGACTGCGCAGGGAGCTTCCTAAAAGTCCGCCGAATACACCGCCGCTTTTTAAAGCAATACCGCTTTGCCAGAGCTTTTGAACGGCGAACACCTTGGTGAATTTACCGAAGGTATGCACGAAGGCTGAAAAGCCGAGCATGAAGAGGAGTGCTGAAAATATCCTTTTGGGAAGAGTGCCGTCCTCTCGGTCTCTTTTCCAAAAGATGCCTGTTATACCGAGTATTACGGGAAAAATAAATCCGGGCAAGCCGAAAAGACCTAATACAAGATCGTGGAGTGCTTTACCTATTACTCCCGAATTTTTGGTGAAAAAGAGGCATATTAAAAGAAATACCGCAATTATCACAAGGACAAAGGGCATAAGCGCATGAATAAAGGAAAGATCCGTTTCGGGAGCTCTCTTTTGAGGTGCGCTCTTTTTTATTGACTTCTTTGCTCCCTTTGCGGGAGCTTTTTTAACTGATTTTTTTTTGGGCATTTTTACATCCTTTTTTAAGCAAATTTAATACCTGTGAGCTGGAGTATGATTATGAGAATACCAACGAGCACACAGTATATAGAGAAGATTTTGAAGTTCGATTTTCTGGAAATATATATAAGTAATTTCATTGTACCGATACCTGATGCAAAGGCTACGAGGGTACCGAATATGAAGGGGAGAATATCCGCTGATCTAACGCTTCCCTCAAGAACATTGGGAATATCGGTTACAGCCGCACCGAGTATTGCGGGAATGCTCATGATAAAGGAGAACTTTACCGCATATTCACGGTTGAAGCCTTGGGTAAGACCGCCTGTGATGGTGGAGCCTGAACGGGAAAGACCGGGAAGCACCGCAAACATTTGAAAGATACCTGCTATGATCGCATTTCGGGGCTTGATGTTTTCTCCGTTAACGTTACCGCTTGAGAGACGGTCGGATACAAAGAGCATAACGCCGTTGAATATAAGTATGCATCCTATTGCTATATTTGACTTACCTATGAGGTCAACGTAATCGGTGAAGGGAACAATGGCAACGAGCGGAATGGTGGCAATGATCACCATGAGTACCAAACGTTCTGAAACGGTTGCTTCATTCAATTTGAATTTACCCTTGAATATTTTGCCCAGCAATGAAAAGAATGCGGGGAAAAGGGGAAATATATCTTTGCGGTAAACAATGAATACCGCAGCCAAGGTGCCGAGGTGGAGCATTATATCAAAGGTCATATCAATATCTTCCATTCCGAAGAAATTCTGGAAAAGAGAAAGATGTCCTGAGCTTGAAATAGGTAAAAATTCTGCGAGACCTTGAATGATTCCGCTTATAGCGGCAAACAACCACTTGTTCATAAATTGGATTCCTTCCTCAAATTAAATATATGTAATCTATTATATAATATCATAAAAATAAAAAATTTACAAGGGTTTAGAGGGTATTTATGTTGAAAAAATCTTTATTGCTTGCGGGCGGGGTATGTGCAGGCTTTATAAACGGACTTTTAGGAACGGGAGGCGGGATAATTATTATATTCGTATTGAATAAAATAAATGAAAAAAATGATCCGAAGGATAATTTTGCTTCTGCTGTTGCGGCAATACTGCCAATGTCTCTTGTTTCCGCTGCTTCTTATTTGAAAAACGGAGGATTTGATATAAGCGAGCTCGGGATCTACGTGATACCCGCCGTTTTGGGAGGACTTTCGGGTGCATTTTTGCTCTGTAAAATCAAAATAACTTTTCTTAAAAGGATTTTCGCAGGAATAATAACTTACGCGGGTATAAATATGTTATTTTTTTGATTTTCTTTCATAAAAATGACAATTTTCTATTGAAAGTTAAGTAAATATAAAGTATAATATTATTATAGTTTACCATAAGGAGATGAGGGACGATGGACACAGTGCACAATAATGATGCGGCTTATCTTTTTCATGAGGGAACCAATTATTTTGCATATAAATATTTCGGCGCACATTTTGAAAACGGTGAGTACCTTTTCCGTGTATGGGCACCCAATGCCGATGCCGCATATCTTGTAGGTCTTTTCAACTCCTGGGCAAAGGATATTCCCATGTACCGCGTGGATGATGCGGGAATATGGGAATGCCGTCTTTCTCCCGAAAGATTCGGTAAGGGATATAATTATAAATATCTTTTTATTAATAACGGCAGGGAGATATATAAAAGCGATCCTTATGGTTTTTATTCCGAGCTTCCCCCCGAAACAGCCTCCCGTTTTTTTGATATCGGCGGGTATTTATGGAATGACGGGGAGTGGCTGAAGTCAAGAAAAAGAAGATTCACCCGTGAAAAGGTGTACGAACAGCCGATAAATATCTATGAGGTCCATCTTGAATCATGGAAGCGTCATGAAGACGGCTCGTTGCTTACATACAAGGAGCTGGCGGAGGAGCTTGCTCCCTACGTTATTCAGATGGGATATACCCATATTGAATTATTGCCTATAACGGAATATCCCTTTGACGGCTCATGGGGATATCAGGTAACGGGATATTTTGCTCCTACCTCACGTTTCGGTACACCCCGTGATTTTATGGAGTTTGTAGATATAATGCACACGGCGGGAATAGGTGTTATCCTTGACTGGGTACCCGCCCATTTTCCGAAGGATGCTCACGGATTATGCGAATTTGACGGCGGATATCTTTATGAATATCAGGGTGCCGACCGTATGGAGCAGGCTGATTGGGGAACAAGACGCTTTGACGTGGGCAGAGAAGAGGTGCAGTCCTTTCTGATCTCAAGCGCTCTTTATTGGGCGCAGGAATATCATATAGACGGAATTCGTGTTGATGCTGTGGCATCCATGCTCTATCTTGATTTCTGTAAGAACGAGGGGGAGTGGATACCTAATGTTTACGGTGATAACCGCTGTCTTGAGGCAATTGCATTCTTCCAAAAATTAAATTCTGCAATGGCTTCTTATTTTCCCGACGTTATGACGATAGCCGAGGAATCCACCTCCTGGCCCGATATGACTACCTTTGAAAGAGGCGGTCTCGGGTTTACCATGAAGTGGAATATGGGTTGGATGAACGATACTCTCGCATATGCTGAAGAGGATCCCCTGTTCCGTAAATATAAGCATGAAAAGCTTACTTTTACCATGATGTATGCCTTTAACGAAAAATACGTTCTTCCGATCTCACACGATGAGGTAGTACACGGTAAAAAGTCTTTTCTCGATAAAATGCCGGGTGATTATGACACCAAGTTTGCCGGTGCAAGGCTTTTCTATACCTATCTTATGACCCTTCCGGGAAAAAAGCTGAGCTTTATGGGTAACGAAATAGCTCAGTTCAGGGAATGGGCTTATAAGGAGAGCGTTGAATGGTTTATGCTGGATTATGAAAAGCACGCGCGTTTTCAGCTTTTCTGTGCAACGCTGAATCATATCTACCTTGAAAATCCCTGTCTATGGGAGCAGGACGGCAGCTGGGCGGGCTTTTCCTGGATAGATGCGGACAACCGTGATGAAAGTATGATATCATACAGACGCTTCGACAAAAAGGGCAAAGAGCTTTATGTTATAATGAATTTTACTCCGGTGTACCGTAAGGGCTTCCGTATCGGTGTGGGGTGTGACGGTATATACGAGGAGCTGCTTTCTACCGAAAGCAACTGTTACGGCGGTTGCGGTGTTGAAAACGGTATAATGAAAAGTGATGATATTCCGTGGCAGGGCTTACCCTGTTCGATAACGGCGGATATACCGCCGATGGGTGCGTTGATCATAAAATGTAAAAGACGTGCGCGCCGTACAAAAAAGAAAAAATGAATAATAATATATAAGGAGGATCAGAGATGTTTAAAAAGAAAGAGTGCGTGGCAATGCTTTTGGCAGGCGGTCAGGGAAGCCGTTTGTACGCACTTACACAAAACGTTGCAAAGCCTGCAGTCCCCTTTGGCGGAAAGTACCGTATTATAGATTTTCCGCTCTCAAACTGCACAAATTCGGGTATAGATACAGTAGGTGTTTTGACCCAGTATCAGCCCCTTGTGCTTAACGACTATATAGGAAACGGACTACCGTGGGATCTCGACCGTACCTACGGCGGTGTAAAGATCCTTCCCCCTTATCAGGGCAAAGATTCTGCTGACTGGTATAAGGGTACCGCGAATGCAATATATCAGAATATGAAGTTTATAGATCAGTATGACGCGGATTACGTGCTTATACTTTCGGGCGACCATATATATAAGATGGACTATGCAAAGATGTTCAAGTTCCATAAAAAGAATAACGCGGACTGTACCATTGCGGTAATCGACGTTCCTATGGAGGAGGCAAGCCGCTTCGGTATTATGTCGGTAAATGAGGATAACAGCATCTTCAAGTTCTCTGAAAAGCCCAAGAATCCCGATTCTACCCTTGCATCTATGGGTATCTATATTTTCAATAAGCAAAAGCTCTTTGATTATCTTACTGCTGATGCCCTTGATCCCGATTCGGCAAACGATTTCGGCAAGAATATAATTCCCAATATGCTTTGTGCAAAGGAAAGAATGTTTGCATACCGCTTTGAGGGCTATTGGAAGGACGTTGGTACTCTTTCAAGCCTTTGGGAAGCAAATATGGACCTTTTGGGTGACGATTCCGAATTTTCGCTTTCTGACGAAAAGTGGAGAATATTTACAAGACACGGTGCACTTGCTCCACAGTATATCGGAGAGGGTGCAAAGATCAAAAACTCTATTGTCAGCGAGGGCTGTAAGATCTACGGCACCGTAGAAAATTCTGTTCTTTTCGGTGACGTTACCGTAATGCCCGGCTCTGTGGTACGTGACAGCGTGGTGCTTGGCGGCTGTTATATAGGAGCGGGTGCCGAGGTTACTTATGCAATACTTGACAGCGACGTTCACGTTGGTGCGGGTGTTATATTGGGAGCAGCTAAGGATGTCTCGCCCGACGTTACCGTTATAGGTGCACAGACCAGGATAGCTGACGGACAAAAGATTGAAGCGGGAACCATGATTCCCGACGTTAGATAAGGGGGTACCGATATGAAAGCAGCAGGCTTGATTTTTTCAAATATTCACGACAGAAATATTCCTGAAATGACAGCTAAACGTACGATGGCATCCTTGCCCTTCGGCGGAAGGTACAGACTTATTGATTTTCCTCTCTCAAATATGGTTAACAGCGGAATAACAAAGGTTGGCATTGTTACCCATAATAATTACCGTTCTTTGATAGACCATATAGGAACGGGAAAGGACTGGGACCTTGCGCGCCGTAACGGCGGTGTTATGCTCCTTCCTCCTTTTATCACAGCATTTGACAGCCCTCTGGCAAACAAGCTTTATACAACCCGTCTTGAGGCTCTTATGGGCGTAATGGAATATATAACCAACTGTACCGAGGATCTTATCGTTCTCTCGGACAGCGACGTTGTTTGTAATATGGATCTCAGAGAGGTGATGAACGCTCACGAGGTATCGGGTGCGGACGTTACCGTAGTTGTCCGCCAAAAGGAGTTCGGCGATGACGTAAAGATCGGTGCGAACACCATCGTTGTGTCAGATGAAGAGGGTAATATAAGCGAGTTTATCGAAAATACCGCTCTTGCACGCGGAAAGTGCGATGTCAGCATGAATATAGTTGTTATATCCAAATCCTTTTTGATCTCGCTTGTGAACAATTCGATCGCTCACGGCTTCAAGGGCTTTTACTCACAGGCATTGCCCTTCTGCCGCGAGGGTGCGGTTTATAAGAGCTACCGTTATAACGGATATTGCGCGGAGATCGGTGACGTTGTTAAGTATTTTGAGGCAAATATGCAGATGCTTGATGAGGGTATCCGTGATGAGCTCTTTGCGAACAAGGAAAGACCTCTTCTTACAAAGGTTCGTAATATGGCGCCTACGCAGTACGGTAAAAACGCAAAGGTTTCAAACTCTCTTATCGCGGACGGCTGTAAGATAGACGGTACCGTTGAAAATTCGATACTTTTCAGAGGTGTTCACGTAAAGAAGGGAACCGTGGTACGCAATTCCATTCTTCTTCAGGATACCTGGGCAGGAGAAAACGTTACTCTTGACTGTGTTATAAGCGATAAAAACGTATTTATCCGTGACGGTGTTACCCTTTGCGGACATAAGATCATGCCCTTCTATATTACAAAAGGAAAGATGATATAAGGAAATTTATATGAAAAAGATTTTGTACGTTGGCAGTGAATGTATGCCCTTTGCCGCAACAGGCGGACTGGGTGACGTAATGGGAAGTCTTCCCGCTGCCTTAAAAAACTATGCGGGCGATGAATGTGACGTGCGCTGTGTTATCCCTCTTTACGATAAGATCTCTGATGAGTGGCGCGCGCAGATGAAGACCGAGGCGGTATTTACCGTTAATTTATCCTGGCGTAAGCAGTATTGCGGTATCCTTTCTCTCGAAAAGGACGGAGTTATCTATTATTTTGTTGATAACGAGTATTATTTCAAGCGCGGTGCTTTGTACGGTCATATGGACGATGGGGAAAGATATGCATTTTTCTCCCTTGCGGTTATAGAAATGCTTTCGCATATAGGATTCTATCCGGATATTCTCCATGCAAATGATTGGCAGAGCGCTATGACGGTGGTCTATCTTAATCTTTGTTACAGAGAAACCGAGGGCTATGAGAATATAAAGACCGTATTTACCATACATAATATCGAGTATCAGGGCAGATACGATATGTCTATTCTTGCAGATATCTACGGCCTTGACTGGAAGCACGCGGGCCTTATGGAATGGGATAATTCCATGAACCTTATGAAGGCGGCGATAGTATGTGCCGACCGTGTAACTACCGTCAGCCCCGGCTATGCAAAGGAGATTCAGAGCGCCGAATACGCTCACGGTCTTGAAAGTCTGTTGCAGGAGCATTCCTATAAGCTTTCGGGTATTCTGAACGGTATTGATTATATCTATAACGATCCTCACAGCGATCCCGATATTGCAAAAAAATATATGTGGCGAAGCCTTAAGGGAAAGACCGTGAACAAATTGGCTCTGCAGAGGGAATTGGGTCTTCCCGAAAGAGAGGACGTTGCCTTGTATTCAATAATTTCGAGGCTTGTTGCCCATAAGGGAACGGATCTTGTATGCGAGATCGGTTATAAGCTTATGGCGGAGAAGGATATTCAGCTTGTGGTGCTTGGTACGGGCAATACGGAATATGAAAATTATTTCCGTGAGCTTGAAAGGCAGTTCCCTGATAAAGTAAGAGCAATGATAACCTATGACCGCAAGCTTTCAAAGCGTATCTATGCGGCATCCGATCTGTTTATCATGCCCTCAAAGAGCGAGCCCTGCGGCCTCTCCCAGATGATAGCCTCCCGTTACGGTGCTGTCCCGATAACCCGTGAAACCGGCGGACTCGCAGATTCGATCAAGGGCTATTGGATAGATAAGGGTGAGATCAAGGGTAACGGCTTTACCTTTGCGAACTATTCCTCCCATGAGCTTTATGACAGAATATGCGCTTCATACGAGCTTTACTGCGATTCAAAGGCTTTCCGTAAGCTGCAGCAGAAGGTTATGAAGACCGATTTTTCATGGGGTACTTCTGCGGGAAGTTATATGGAATTATACAGCGGTATCTGAATATAATACTAAAGAACGGTCTTTTTAAGACCGTTCTTTGTTATATATATACTATTGCATAATTTTAAGTTTTGTGGTATTATAATATATTATTTTACAAACTAATGGAAGGTCAAAGTCATGACAGTGAAAAATATAAAAACGAATATTGAAACAAAGCTTGCCAGAAGCTTCGGATGTTCTATAAAGGAAGCTTCAAAGGAGCAGCTTTACAGGGCTTGCGCTCTTACCGTACGTGATATCCTTTCGGAGAAAAGACAGGAATTTAAGACCCGTGTTAACGAAAAGGCTGCGAAACGTGTATATTATATGTGCATGGAATTTTTAGTTGGCAGATCTCTGAAGACCAATCTTTGCAATTTAGCACTTGATAAGATGTATGAGGAAGCTATCGGCTCAACAGGATATACCCTTGAGGATCTTTATACCTGTGAACCGGATGCGGGCTTGGGCAACGGCGGTCTTGGCAGACTTGCAGCCTGCTTTATGGATTCTCTTTCCTCCCTTGATTATCCTGCAACAGGATTTTCTATATGCTACGAATACGGTCTTTTCAAGCAGAAGATAATCGACGGTACGCAGGTTGAATTGCCCGACAATTGGCTTCCCGGAGGAGACGTATGGCTCGTTCCCCGTACAGACAGAACCTTCCGTGTACGCTTCGGCGGTCAGATAAAGGAAAGCTGGGATAACGGAAGGCTTGAAATTATATACGAAAATGCGGATGAAATAAAGGCTGTACCCTATGACATGATGATGAGCGGTGCCGACAGCGATGCGGTGAGCCAGCTCCGTTTGTGGAAGGCGGAGGATATAGACGATTTCAATATGAACCTCTTTGCAGAGGGTCAGTACCGCAGAGCTCTTGAAAAATCTGTCAATGCAGAGATAATCTGTAAGGTGCTTTACCCTTCGGATAACCACTATGAAGGAAAGCTTCTTCGTCTTACCCAGCAGTATTTCATGGTTTCTGCATCCTGCCAGAGCATTATCCGCGATCATATGGCGGTTTACGGAAATATCAGAACTCTTGCCGATAAGGCGGCTGTTCATATAAACGACACCCATCCCGCACTCTGTGTACCCGAGATTATGCGTATCCTTATGGACGATTACTGTCTCGGCTGGGATGAAGCGTGGGGTATAGTTTCGAGAATGATCTCATATACCAACCACACAGTATTGCCCGAGGCCCTTGAGACCTGGAACGAATCCCTCTTTGCTCTCTGGCTTCCCAGGATCCACATGATAGTAAAGGAGATAAACGAGCGCTTCTGCCGTAATGCCTGGGAGATCTATCCGGGTAATTGGGATAAGATATCCGATATGGCAGTAATCTCCAACGGTGTTGTTCGTATGGCTAATCTTGCCATCGTTGCCTCCCACCATATCAACGGTGTTGCAGAAATACATTCCAACATCTTAAAGGACTCTACCTTTAAGAGCTTCTACCGTATGTGGCCCGAAAAGTTTGATAACGTTACAAACGGTGTTGCTCACAGACGTTGGCTCTGCTATTCCAACCCCGAGCTTGCAGAGCTTATTTCCGATTGTATCGGTGATTCTTACCGCAAGGATCCCGCCGCGCTCGCAGGACTTCGCAGATTTGCAGAGGATAAGAGTGTTCTTTCAAGACTTGAAGAGATCAAGAAGAATAATAAGATGGAATTTGCTGCTATCGTAAAGGAACGTACAGGTGAGATACTCGATCCTGCGACTGTGTTTGACGTTCAGATAAAGCGTTTGCATGAGTATAAGCGTCAGCTTCTTAACGCTATGCATATCATCGGTCTTTATCAGGAATTAAAGGCGGACCCCAATGCCGACATTCTTCCCCGTACCTTTATCTTCGGTGCAAAGGCGGCTCCCGGCTACAGAATGGCGAAGGAAATAATCAAGCTTATCTGGTGCTTGGGTGAAGAGATCAAGAAGGATAAGCGCATTTCCGAAAAGCTTTGCGTTCTCTTTATGGAGGACTATAACGTAACTCTTGCCGAAAAGCTTGTTCCTGCGGCTGAAATATCGGAACAGATCTCTCTTGCAGGTAAAGAAGCGAGCGGCACGGGATGTATGAAGCTCATGCTCAACGGTGCTCTTACTATAGGTACTGCAGACGGTGCCAACATTGAAATGGCAAGAGAAGCGGGTGAGGAGAATATGTTTATGTTCGGTCTTACAGCGCCCGAGGCTGATGATCTTCGTTCTATGGGTTACCGCAGTGCGGATTACTATAACGGAAATGAAAAGCTTCAGTATATTGTCAACAGTCTGAATGCAGGTTATAACGGACAGTCCTTCTCACATCTTTCCGAATATCTTCTTGTTCATGACCCCTATATGTGTATGGCAGATTTTGAATCCTACAGGCATATTCACGAAAAGGCAAGTAAGACGTATTCCGACCGTGAAAAATGGAACAGAATGGCACTTATGAATATAGCAGGTGCGGGCAAGTTTGCCGCAGACCGCAGTATCAACGAATACGCCGAGCGTATCTGGAATATTGAACGCATGATAAAGGAGTAATTTATGCTTATTAAGCTTTCGGATGAGCTTATATCCGATAAAAAGATAACGCTTACTAAATATACGACCCAAGATGCTTCACTTCGTGGAGCATTTTCGGTATCCGAAAGAGTGAAATTTACCTTGAAGGTACCCAGATGCTACGGTGTACGCTCTGCGGTAATGCGCTTTCACCGTGACGGCGGGGAATCAAGGGATATCCCCTTTATAACCGAGGAATGCGGAATATTTACCTTAACTCTTGATATGTCGGAGCTTGGGGTGGGTCTCTGTTATTACAGTATTCTTTTCCTCCGTGGATTTGATACCCTGTTTACCGATTCGGTAAATAACGTTGATTTTTCCCTTAACAGTAAAAGCGGAACAGATTTCAGGATGCTTGTGTATTCTGATGATTTTGAAACTCCCGAATGGTTTAAGGGCGGGATAATGTATCACGTTTTCGTTGACCGTTTTGCGAAGAGCGGAAGATCGAAAAAACGAAAGGATGCCGAAAACGAGGACGATTGGTCGGCACCCATATCTCAATACGGGGTGATTCCCGGAGCGGCTGTAAAAAACGATCTTTTTTACGGCGGGGACCTTTACGGTATTACAGAAAAGCTTGATCATCTTACAAAGCTTGGTGTAACCATTATTTATCTCAGCCCCGTTTTTCAAGCCGCGTCAAATCATAAATACGATACTGCCGATTATTTAAAGATAGACGAATGCTTTGGCGGCGAGGATGCCTTTTGCGAGCTTGTTTCAAAAGCGCGTGAAAGGGGAATAAGGGTCATTCTTGACGGTGTCTTCAACCACACGGGAGATGACAGTATATATTTCAACAGATACGGAAAATTCCCCTCTTTGGGTGCGTATCAAAGCGAAGAGTCTGTCTATCGCAGTTGGTATTTCTTTGATGAAAAGAAAAAGGCGGGCTATGAATGCTGGTGGGATATAGATATACTCCCGAAGCTTGATCACAGAACCGAAGAATGCCGAAGCTTCTTTACAGGTAAAACCGGTATTTGTACAAAATACGTCGGTATGGGAACGGGAGGCTGGCGTCTTGACGTGGCCGACGAGTTATCCGATGATTTTCTGCATGAATTAAGGCAGAACGTAAAGGCTGTTGACCCCGAAGCCGTTATTATAGGCGAGGTATGGGAGAATGCCGCAGATAAGATAGCCTACGGAAAGCGCCGCAGTTATTTTCAAGGCAGACAGCTCGATTCGGTTATGAACTATCCCTTCAGAACCGCTTTGCTTGACTTTATTTTAAAGGGTGATGCTGAGGCTCTCGCCAACGAGCTTACCGATATATATTCATCCTATCCCAAATGCGTCTCCGATTGTCTTATGAATATCATCGGTACTCATGATACAGAGCGTATAATCACCGTTCTGGGCGATAAGAAATATAAGGAGCTTACAAATGCCGAGCTTTCCGATCATTATATGACCGGTGAAGAATATCGTGAAGGTATAAGGCTTTTAAAGCTTGCCTCTGTTATCCAATATACCGTTTACGGAGTACCCTCTGTATTTTACGGCGACGAGGCAGGACTTGAAGGGGGCAGAGACCCCTTCTGCCGAAGAACCTACCCATGGGGCAGGGAATCAAAGGAATTACTTGCACATTATAAGCTTCTTGCAAAAATAAGAAGATCCCCCGTTTTCAGATCGGGAGATTTTAAGGTTACCGAATACGGTAAGGATCATATAGTATATCAAAGATGCTATGGAAAGGATAGAGTTACCGTTTGTGCAAATATGGGCGAAAAGGCCTTGGAGATAAAGGAAAAGGGTAAAAATATGTTAAGTAAAAAGCCTTTTGACGGAGTTGTTGAGCCTAAAAGTGCGGTCATATGTTTTCAGACTGCCGAAAAAGTCTCTCGAACGTATGAGAATAAAAGGTAATTAAGCTTGCAGTTACAAATAATGTGATGTCGGTATGTTGCAAACCTAAATCCCTTACGCTTCAGAGGTTACGTTTACGATAACGAAACGGGCTCAGATATTATGGTTCTGTAATTGGTAGGTTTGTGAACATTGATAATTAAAGAAAACCACCGGTCAAGCCGGTTGTTCAGCTTGTCGATAAACTTATCGACAAGCTGTCAGGCTTCGAAAAAGGAAGCGTAGGTTTTCGTGAAAAGGGGTCGTCGGCGTACTATGTACGGTAGAGCCCCTTTTCGCGGAAAAGTGTGAAATAGCGGTGTGAACTCGACGTTTACACCGCTATTGAATAGTTATTCAACTATATTTGGAATCGTGAAGCTTAATTACCAATTAATTTATTGGGGGCATTAAACTTTTAAAAAA
>SVQZ01000038.1 GCA_015065105.1 Oscillospiraceae bacterium
AAACTCAATGTTTACACCGCGTTTGAATGCTTATTGCGCTTTATTGGGAGTGGTAATTCTTAATATCTTATATCGGTATGACGGAGAGTGGTACTTAATTAATAATTACTTTCACACGTCCGACCGAGTTTTTCGACAGTCTGAAAGCTGCGAACTTATAATAGTTTGCAGCTTTTTTGGCTTTTCAGCTTGTTTATTATCAGTTTTTTGAAGCGTTCCGAGCCTAAGACCTCAACGGTAGGGCCGAAGGAGAGTACTCTGATAACAAGCTCGGATTCGTCATCCTTCTGATACTTTATGTGCAGGATATAATGGTCTGCCTCCCTTTCCGCCCTCTTCTCAAAGTGTGCAAAATGCATA
Organism: Oscillospiraceae bacterium; assembly: GCA_015065105.1. Lineage (GTDB taxonomy): Bacteria > Bacillota > Clostridia > Oscillospirales > CAG-272 > RGIG7300. The sequence continues at coordinate 361 of SVQZ01000038.1, forward strand.
AGAGAGCGCTCAAGGGTATTTCTCTCGTCGGTCACACGGAGAATAAGCGTATCAAAGGCAGGTCTGCAGGGATAATGTGCAAGGGGAGCATCTCCGTTATAGAGAGTACATTTTGTAATACGGGAAAGATTTATGGTGGTTATATGATTCTTCTCTCCGGTAACAATCCTGAATTTATCGTCTTTTTCCGAATATTCGAGTTTTTGAGGCTGACAGCGTATATATATATACTTTCCTCTTTGACCGGTCATTTCTATATGTACGTTCTGCTTTTCGCGAATGGCATAAAGCAAAGTTCTGAAATGCTCTATGTATTTTTCATCGTCATAGGGGTCACCGTCCCCGTATTTATCGTAAACGAAATAATCCTCGGGAGTAAAAAGCGGTTCGACATCCTCAAGACCCTTTATCTCAACACCAAAAAGCTTCATTCTGGGGTCAAGGGATACCGCCTTAAGCCAGCGCTTCTGAACAAGACTCAAGGGCATGGAAGGCTTGTGCTTTAATGGTGTTGTCATATCATTGCAGAATATCTGCCACCGTTCGCTCTTAAGGGAGGGTAAAAGGCTCAGTACACTCTCACCGAAGGCATTTTCCGTAACGATACGCTCAAGCTCTCTTTCATCACTCTTACTGTCGATCACCGCAGTAATTATCTTTGCTACGGTATTATAGTAAGCCGAATATATCTCATTGAATATCATTCTTCACTCTCCTCTATACCGTACATTCTGTACATCGCTTCAATATCATTTTTAAACTGCCTTTCAAGAGCTTTGTTTGAAAAATTAAGGTCGGTTATTCTGCATATAAAGGTTCGTATCCACGGAATAAGCTCGCTCGTTTCATAGACCTGCACGGTAAAACGGTAGCTTTCGTCATCTGTCTTCTCTACACAGCCTATACGCTTTTCCCTTTCCAGCCTTCTTACGATATGCTCCTCATTCTCCCCGACCCTGACAGTAAATTCCACGCTTTCAAGATGATCCTGTCCGAATCTGTCGCGGCTTGCTGTAACACCCCACATCTTACTCTGCATACCGTCAAGCTCACAGCGCAGCTCGTCAAAGCGTGGAGTTACACCCTCGTTCTTTACCTCCGAGAGATAGTCAACACGGAACGCCCTTATCCTGTTATACTCGGATTCGTATGCCAGAAGATGCTGACGTCCGCTCTGAACGCTGATAAAAATACGAAGAGGGATAAGCCTTATTCTTTTCGGAGTCTCGGAAAAACGGCTCGTATTCGTGACAGTTATGATAGATTTCAGACTCATGGCATCAAAAAGGTCAGCCAGCACACCCGTATCTATTGCCGAGGTGATATAGTGATGCTTGAAATTAAACGTATCAAGCTTATTCTCATACTTATCAAGCAAAAAGGAACCGACTGCTCCGCAGGGAGACACCTCGGAATAAAAATTAAGAACGTCATTCAGCCCGTCAATATCAATATCCTCCGTACGGCGGTAAAACATTTTCTTTCCCTTCTTTTCGGAGGATATAAGCCCAAGCTCTGTATATTCCTTTAGCTTTTTCCGAAGAGTGGATTCGTCAAAGAGCATGGGCGCATCAAAGCCCGAGAGATACTCGTCGATCCTGCCGAGTATCTCGCAAAGAGAGAGTGTGACCTCGGGGGAGCAAAGAATATCAAAGAGAATGAAATGAAGAGTGATATCCTTATCGGTAAAGCTCTTTGCCTTGAGCGCCTTATAGAGAGGATTATGACAGGACACACGGCTGTCTATAGAGATAAAAACGTTCTTCCCCTCGGGAGTACGGACAAAGCTCATGTGATCTCCCAACCAGCTCTCCATCCTTCTGCGCTCATCGTCATAAGAACGGGCACTTTTACCGTTATATTCCTCTCGGCTCTTAAAGCCGTAAACGTAAAACTCGCGCATATAGCTTCGTATCTTCTCAAAGTTCTTTATGAGCTCGCTGTATGAGGACATGAGATACACCCCTTTCGTTATCAATATGTTTTCAGATCACGCCGGTAAGCCGGGCGCGTGCAGGTCTTGCGCTATACATAAAAAGCAGATCGTTACACGCTCTTTTATCATTATATTTATTCCTCGGTAAACTTCTCCACCTTACCTGTAAGGATATGGCATTTAAGGGTAATTGTTTTACTGTCTCTGCCGAATACCCATACGTTTACCGCAGGCTGTTCGTACCAAATATCGGTATCCTTTTCGCCGTAATTTTCGGTATAGTAAGCATGGAGATGATCCGAAAACTCTTCCTTAGTAAGTATTTTCGACATTTTCTTCTCCTATCATAGCATATAAGCCTGAATAATTCAAGCCTTTGACCAATTATCCGCCGCCTTCGAGCAGATGCCCTCGATATACTCCCTTTTAATAAGAGAATCAAGCCATTCGCCGGGGATCGAGCCATAACCGTAAAGCGCACCTGCCATACCTCCCGCAACTGCGGCAACGGTATCTGTATCATCACCTAAATTTACAGCCATAAGAACACACTCTCTGTAATTATCGGTATTTAAAAGACACCATAGCGCAGCTTCGAGAGTGTCAACAACATATCCCGTACTCTTAATTTCATCCCGTTCAAGCTCTTTGAAGCCCTCCTCAAAAATCCGTCTGTAACGTTCAAGCTCAGAATAATCCCCGTAAGCTCTCCTTGCAAGCTCAATACCGCGGTAAACAGAATCTGCCGACGGCGCCCGAAGAAGCTCGCGCACAACAAAATAATAAATACCGCAGCCGAGCTTTGAACGCATATGGGCGTGGGTAAGAGCGGATGCGTTGTGTATCATATCAACAGCATCACCCCCTTCAATGCCTGCAAACTCAGCATAGAGAATAAAGGGTAATATTCTCATAAGAGAGCCGTTGCCGTTACTGCACTCCTCTCTGCCCCCGCATTCAAGTGCGGGCATACCGTAGAGCGAATAATTATTGATAGCCCTCATACAGGCTCCGCCGATATCAAAGCATACTCCGGAAGGAGTATATTCACCCCTGTCGAACCACCGCTTGAAATTCTGCATTATTCTGCTCCAATCAAGCTCTGAATCCTTAAGAACGTCAAGAGCACAAAGGCTCATGCTCGTATCATCGGACCACGTTCCCTTGGGGTACGGATATGTGCCGAACCCCTCCATTTCGCAAATACTCCTTCTGTCAAGCTCGTCTCTTGTACAAAACTCAGCCGGTACACCGAGGGCATCACCCACCGCATGGCCGAATATCACACTCTTGATCTTCTCCCTCATTATCTTCACCTCATTCAAGATCATCGAAATCAGATCCCGTATCTTCAAAAGGATCCTCATTTTCGTCATCTGACATCATTTGAACAAATGCACCGAGATCGGCGACACGCTCAAAAGTATCGAGCTCACCGTTACCGTCCATATCAAAAAGCATACCGAAAAATCCGTTGTTCATAACTAACCTCCAAAGTTTGATTTTTTATCGCTGAATACATTATACCGGATTTACTGTCCAAAAAAACGGACTGCTGCGCAGGGCTGTCCTTCGGGTGTGAGGAGAATCAATACCTCTTTATTCATTGCCCGAAGTGAACTATCCCGTAAACCACAAGCATTTCATTTGCTGCGCAGAATTCTCCTTCGAGCGCGAAAAAACAACTCTTTATTCGGTACCCGAAGCAAAGCAATTTCCTATAAACTAAAAATAATGCGGCCGCAGATTCTTTGTGAACCCTACAACCGCATTATACCGGTTTATTTAGTTAAAACGGTCGCTTGGCAAAAGACTTTTAAAGCAGTTCGCCGTATTGGATCTTTTCAGTGTCCTTTTGTACCGTTTTTCTTTTTCTTTTTTTGACTTTTTCTTTGATTTCAAAGAATAGTTCCTATAATATTTTCCCGTAAATTTTGATCTGTCTAACAGCCGAGCAATACCTGGTCAAATTCAAACAGCGCTTCGTTGATTTCAAAAATGTCATAGATCTCCTTTTGGATAAAATAACGTATTATCTTATCGAAAGTAAAGCTGCGAGACAGAGTCAGACCGGCAGAAGCAAGCAGGTCCTGAGTTTCATCCAAATTCAATTTAAGCGCTATTGCAAAGGCAACGGCGGTTTGTTTAGACGGTCTGTAGGTATCAGGATTACATTTGATTTTAGAGAAGGTCTTTTTATCAACGTTTGCCTTTTTATAGCATTCAACGTCGGTCATACCCTTGGCATCTATAAAATCGAACAGCTTATAGGCAAAGGACTTATCCATAGACCTCAGATATTCTTCAAGAGATTCACCCACAGTACTGTCAGAGGGCTCTTTATATAATGAAGGCTTGGCTGAGACCGACATCGAACGCTTCGGAGAAAAGCGCTTCGACGGGCGTCCCGCAGCCTCGGGCAAACAGCATACCTCACATTCTTCATCAGTACCGTCATCGATAAATTCCTTTATATCGTCAAAAAGCACACGGCTGAACTCATAAGACGTTCGGTCAAAGACACAGATATACACCGTCAACTCGTGTTCAAACAAAAATTCGGTAATGACCTGCACAGCAAATTTCAGCACCTTATCCTTCGGGTAACCGTACGTCCCCGAGGATATCAGGGGAAATGCTACCGAAGAACAGCCATGCTTTACCGCTAACTTAAGAGCTTCAAGATAGCAGGAGCGAAGTATTATGCTTTCTCCCGAAAGTCCTCCCTGCCATATCGGTCCCGAGGTATGTATAACGTATTTACAGGGTAAAGCATAGCCCGGCGTTATCTTTGCTTCACCGAGACCGAGGGGAGCAATTTTTTTACATTCGGCATCCATTTTCGGCCCTGCCGCACTGTGTACAGCACAGTCAACACCGCTGTAGCCTACCATTTCTTCGTTAGTAGTGTTTACAATGGCATCAACGCGCATTTTTGTAATATCCTGTCTTACAATCTGCAGTGGCATTTACTTCACCTCAACTTTTTTACGCTCTGTAGTTCTTTATAATATCTTCTGTACTGTTTTTGTAAATATTACCGTCAAGCATATTCCCCGTCTGGCCAACACAAAGACATTTTATATCAAAGGATCGCCGCCGGATCTCATTACCGTTTTTTTATCAAAGACCTCGCTCACAGCCCGCACCGCATCTGCGGCAGGCATAGGTAATAACAAATTATGTCTTTGAAAGATTTTTAAGTATCGATTCATTTTCTTATTTCATATTTTAAAATCTGTTCGTTTCTTTTAAAAATTATACCACATATTATCTTGAATTTCAATAACAACCGTAAAAGCTCATTTTTACGGTGAAAGCAATTTACACGAGGCGGAGTAATTTCCTGAATATAATAAAAAGGACTATGACAAAAAATCATAGTCCCTGATGTTATCTTAATAAAGCTTTGCGCCTGCGGGGATATGGGGATCAACCATAAGAAGGTGGAGCTTTTCCTCGCCTTCCTCGGTGTGGATAGCGGAGAGAAGCATACCGTTGGATTCGATACCCATCATAGCTCTGGGGGGAAGGTTTGTGATAGCGATAAGAGTCTTGCCTACAAGCTCCTCGGGCTCATAGAAGGCATGGATACCGCTCAATATCGTACGGTCTGTACCTGTACCGTCATCAAGAGTGAACTGCAAAAGCTTCTTACTCTTCTTAACTGCCTCGCAGGCCTTAACCTTAACTGCTCTGAAATCAGACTTACTGAAGGTCTCAAAGTCAACGCAGTCCTCAAAGAGGGGCTCTATCTCAACCTTGGAGAAATCGATAACCTCATCCTTTACCTCAAAAGCGGGAGCAGCCGCCTTCTCCTCCGTCTTTTCCTTCTTGGGAGCATCTGTGGGCTTCATGGTCGGGAAAAGGAGAACGTCGCGGATAGACGCGCTGTCGGTAAGAAGCATTACAAGTCTGTCGATACCGAAGCCAAGACCGCCCGTGGGGGGCATACCGTATTCAAGAGCGTTGATATAGTCGTAATCTACCTCTGCCTTTGTGTCGGGCTCGATAGCACGACGGTCTGCAACCTGCTTCTCGAATCTCTGCTTCTGGTCGATGGGATCGTTAAGCTCGGAGAATGCGTTACCGAACTCGGTTGCGTTGATAAAGTACTCAAAGCGCTCTGTGAACATGGGATCCTCAGGCTTACGCTTTGCCAAGGGGCTGATCTCTACGGGATAATCGTAGATGAAGGTGGGCTGAATGAGCTTTTCCTCAACGAATGCATCGAAGAACTCTGCAATAATTGCACCCTTGCTGGGTATTTCGGGAAGCTCAACGTGATGCTTCTTTGCAAGCTCAATAGCTTCCTCATCGGTCTTAACCTCGTTGAAATCAACACCGCTGTACTTCTTTACAGCCTCGACCATGGTAAGCTTTTCCCAATTGGAGATATCGATGATATGACCCTGATAAGGGATCTGAAGAGTTCCGCAAACCTTTAAGGTAACGGTCTTCATCATATCCTCAACGAGATCCATTAAGCCGTGGTAATCGGTATATGCCTGATAAAGCTCGATAGAGGTGAATTCGGGGTTATGCTTGGGGTCCATACCCTCGTTACGGAAGATACGGCCAACCTCATATACTCTGTCCATACCGCCGACAATAAGTCTCTTTAAGTAAAGCTCTGTCTCGATACGGAGAACCATATCCATATCAAGGGTATTGTGGTGAGTATAGAAGGGTCTTGCAGATGCGCCTATCTCAAAGGGGGTGAGAATAGGGGTGTCAACCTCCAGAAATCCTCTCTCGTCAAGGAAGTGACGGAGCTCGCGGAGGATAAGGCTTCTCTTTACGAAGGTATCCTTAACCTCGGGATTTACAATAAGGTCAACGTATCTCTGACGGTATCTGGTCTCACGGTCGGTAAGTCCGTGGAACTTTTCGGGAAGGGGAAGAAGAGACTTTGCAAGGAGTGTGATCTCCTGTGCATGAACAGAGATCTCACCGGTCTTGGTAGTGAAAACAAAGCCCTTGATACCGATGATATCACCGATATCCCACTTCTTGAATTCGGGATAAACGTCCTCGCCTACGTCGTCACGCTTAACGTAAACCTGGATCCTGCCGTCATTGTCCTGAAGGTGGCAGAAGGAAGCCTTACCCATAATACGGCGGCTCATCATTCTGCCCGCAAGAACTACGGTCTGATTTTCAAGCTCGGCAAAATTGTTCTTTATAGTATTGCTTGTATGTGTAAAATCAAACTTTGTTATTTCAAAGGGGTCCTTACCTGCCTCGCGGAGAGCGGCAAGCTTGTCACGTCTGATCTGCAGAATTTCGGAGAGATCCTCCTGAACTACTGCTTCGTTTACATTTGTATTTTCCATTTCAGTGTCCTTCTTTTATAGATTACTTTGATATCTTTAAGATCTTAAGACTTGCTTCTCCGCCGGGAGTTTCAAAGGTAACTGTATCGCCGGCCTTTGCACCTAAAAGTGCCTTACCTATGGGAGACTGATCGGATATCTTATTTTCGATGGGATTAGCCTCGGTAGAACCAACAACGCTGTATTCTATCTCCTCATCGAAATCAACGTCATAAACAAGAACAACGTTACCAACGTTAACAATGTCTGTCTTTATCTCACTTTCGCTTATAACCTTAACGTTCTTAAGCATCTCCTCAAGCTCGATGATACGGCTTTCGGTCTTACCCTGCTCGGTCTTTGCCTCGTCATATTCACTGTTTTCGGAAAGGTCGCCGAAGGAAAGAGCTACTCTGATAGCTTCAACGTTTTCTTTACGCTTGGTAGTCTTTAAGTATTCAAGCTCATCCTGTAATTTCTTTAAACCTTCGGGTGTTACTTTAATGGGTTCCATGATCAAATCTCCTTAAAAATTATTTTCCTGTATTAAAATATTCAATAGCACGTATAAGCTGTGTATCGGTTTCGTCAGTCAGCTTATACAGGCTTGTGTTTTCGTATTCCTCTGCCATATCAACGTCGATGTCGGGAACGACTCCCACACCGTCGTAGCTCTCTGAGAAGGGAGGCTTATACATTTTTATGGTAAGGCGAAGCGCCGCACCGTCATTCAAGGGAATTACAGACTGCATACTTCCCTTTCCATAGGTGGTCTTGCCGACAAGAACCGCCTTTTCGTAATCCTGCAACGCAGAGGCAAAAAGCTCTGCCGCACTTGCAGTATTTTCATTTACCAGCACCGCCATGGGCATATCAAGCTGCTTTTCGTCAGACTCTCTTACCGTCTCATTACCGTCCTTATCCTCTATTCGGATGATCGGACCCTCGGGAAGAAGATAATCAAGCACCGAAACGATGCTTTCGAGGTCCCCTCCCGGGTTTCCTCTGACGTCAAAGACGAATCTTACAGCTCCCTTTTCGCGAAGCTCCTTTACCGCAGACTTGAACTGCTTAAAGGTGGCGGCATCAAATTCCTCTATTCTGACAATTCCCGTTTCACCGTCAGAATGCATTCTGCCTACTGCCGTATTCTGGGTTATCTCTTCACGGACACAGGAAAACTCGGTTTCCTCACCGTCTCTTGAGATCGTGAATTCAGCCTTCGTGCCCGCCTCTCCCTGCATCTTGGAAAGAGCGGAATAATAACCGAGCTCGCCGACACTCTCACCGCCGACCTTCACTATATGGTCTCCTGTCAGCACACCCGCCTTTTCCGCAGGGGAATCGGGTATAACGCTTACGATCTCAATAGCCTCGGCAGTATCGTCATAGATCACGGTAACACCGATACCCACGTTCTTTCCGTTGCTGTCATCGGTAAAGCGTGCATAGCTTTCGGCATCCATATACTCGCCGTACTTATCCCCCGTACCGTAAAGGTAACCGTAGATAAGTCCTTCCTCGAGTTCCTCTTTATCTATGTCGCCGTAATAATAATTGGAATATACGTAATCAACCGAGTTGAGCATATCAAGACCGCCTATAAGCGACGAAGATTTTCCCTTGTTGCGTCCGTATGCAAAATAGCAGGAAACAAAGGTTACCTGAAACGTTATAAGAATAGCGGCAAGAACCGCTATTACAAAGGTAAGAGTTGAAAATCTTTTTTTCATTATACACTCCGTTATTTGCAAAAAAGGTCACAATAGCGCAAAAACATATAATCTAAATATATGATTATTATATGGGAATATGGCATGGCAGTAAAACTGCCTATGCCACATTTTGTTATTATAGATCAAAGTCCGACGTAATTTCTCGGATTCGTTGTGCTTCCGCCCACTCTCACCTCAAAGTGGAGGTGGTTACCCGAGGAGGAGCCTGTGGTACCTACAGCCGCGATCTTCTGTCCCTGTGCAACGTATGAACCGGAGTTTACGTAAAGTGCGCTGTTATGGGCATAAAGGGTAGCAAAGCCGTCCCCGTGGTCAATAAGCACATAATAGCCGTAGCTGTAATGCCATGCAGAGGTTACTACAGTTCCTGCGGCAGATGCATATACGGGAGTTCCCGCAGGTGCCGCAAGGTCGATACCGAGGTGGAAATTCTGATAGCCCCAAAGATCTCTCCAGCCGTATTCACTGGTAATTCTATAGCTTCCCGCAGGAAGGGGCTTTATAAAGGTTCCGCCGAATTCGGGTGTATAGTTGGAGTTTGAGTTCGAGGGCGGAGCGGGCTGACGAGCGGCAAGGATGGCGGATATCTCCGCGTCAAATTCCTTTTCCATGGCAATGAGTGCCTCATAGTCGCCTTCAAGCTCCTTACGCTCCTCTTCAAGCTGCAAAATATATGCATTTGCCTGCTCGGTAAGTCTTTCACTCTCCTCAACAACTTCTTCCAGCTCGCCCTTAAGGGTGGTCTGCTCTGCAAGAGCCGCACTGTAAGCCGCTTCCTGGATCTCTAACTGCTCAAGAGCGGTCTCTGTTTCCTTAAGAAGCTTTTCATCCGAGCTGAGCATATAACCCATACGCTCTGCCGACATAAGGAAATCTATAAAATTCTTCGAGCTGAGAAGCATTTCAAGATAGCTTGCCTCTCCCTCGGTATATGAATAGTTGAGTCTTACCTTAAGGGATTCAAAATTCTCCTCAAGCTGAAGCTCTAAGGCTTTTATCTGACCCTCTGTTTCGGTAACAAGTCCCGAATACTTCTCAATGAGTGTTTCGGTCGCAACTATTTCTTCGTTCGTTGTAAAGATAAGAGAGTTAAGATATTCAAGCTCTTTTTCGGTTTCAAGCTGCTCGCCCTTTGAAGCCTCTATCTGTGCCTCAAGCTCACCCTGCTGTTCCTGGAGATCCTTTATCTTTCCCCTTAATTCCTCTTCTGCCTCAACGCTTGTATCTATAGCGTTTACCGCAGTCCTGTTACAGGGGATCGCGGTAAATACGATAAAGAGCGCCATTGCCAGAGCAGTCAACGCGATAATTCTCTTTTTAATACCTTTCATGATTACCTCCCCTATATGTTACGCCTTGAGGTATTTACGAAGCGAGATCATACTGCCTATAATACCTGTAACGATACCTACCACAAGGAAGGAAACGAGAACGATAACAGTTATATTGGTGTCAAATAAACCAAAAACACTAACGCTGTCCTTAAAGGTAAGGAACTGTATCATTTCGTAATCCGCTTCGTTACCCACCATACCTGTAAGCTTGGTATAGCCGAACCATTCTACAAGGAAGGATATACCCGCAGAAAGAACACCGATGATGATACCCTCAAGCACGAAGGGTGTGGTAATAAAGCTCTTTGTTGCACCAACGTAACGCATGATGTATATTTCCTGACGTCTCGCCATTACCGCAAGCTTGATGGTGTTGATGATAACAAACACGCTCACGAAGAAGAGAACGGCAAGGAAGGAGGTAAAGGCGATGATAATACCGTTTTTGATGCTGTCGATCGTCTTTGCAAGATCGGCACGGCATTTCACCTTGTCAATACCCTCTATCCGGCTGAGCTCATATTCAAGGTTCTCAACCTTATCTGCATTCTTATAGGTTATAACGTAACTGTCGGGATAAGGATTATCCTTCTCCATGTTTTCAAATACCTTCGAGGAGTCCTTGTACTTTTCCTTTTCGGCAAGAAGCGCGTCCTCTTTTGAAACGAAGTCAACGTCATCCTTTTTTACGTTATCGAGAGCGCGTATCTCAACGCCTATCTCGTCAACTCTTTTTTCATCAAGACCGAGATCGCAAAAAACAACGATCTGGTTAAGGTCGCCCAGACGGTCGAGGTTTACCTCTATATTACCGATAAGAAGGGCGAAGGTTCCCATAACTACAAGGCAGGAGACCAGAACCGCAATGGAAACGAAGGTCATCATAGAGTTACGGGTAAGACTTTTTACTGTCTGCGAAAGAAGATATGTAAAGCTGTATCTATGCATCGAACATACCTCCTACTCTGTCGTCAACTACCTTTCCGTCCTTGATGGTGATAACTCTCTGCTGGAAATAGTCAACGAAATTCTTTTCATGGGTAACGACGATAACCGTTTTACCGTGCTTATGTATCTTAATGAGAAGATTCATAATTTCAAGACTGAGCTTGGGGTCGATATTACCTGTGGGCTCGTCCGCAATGATTATACTTGGATTGTTTGCAAGAGCACGCGCAAGAGCTACTCTCTGCTGTTCACCGCCCGAAAGCTCGTTGGGGAAGCTCTTAACCTTATCCTGAAGGTTAACGATGCTCAATATGGTGGGCACACGGCGGTTAATGGATTTTGCAGACTCACCTACCGCCCTCATGGCAAAGGCTACGTTTTCGAAAACAGTCTTATCATGGAAAAGACGGAAATCCTGGAAAACTATGCCTAATTTGCGGCGGTAATAGGGTATTTTACGGTTAGGTGTCTTTTTAAGGTCGTAACCGTCAACGATAAGACTTCCCGAGGTGATCTTTTCCTCGCGGAAAAGGGTCTTGAGCATGGTTGATTTACCTGCTCCCGATTCACCAACGATGAAAACGAACTCTCCGTCATTGATAGTAAGACTTACATCGTCAAGTGCAAGAGTGCCGTTTGGATATTTCTTACTGACATTCTTGAATTCGATCATGTGATTTACCTCCCTTGATCATACCGTACAAAGGTCTTTGCCGTACGGTTATCTTGGTTAAAACTTTACCGGCTTGGATGTAAGATACTTCTTAACCATAAGCGCTACCTTAAAGGTGATAGCGTGCTCAAATTCACGAAGGTCAAGACCGGTAAGCTTGCGTATTTTCTCAAGTCTGTAAACAAGAGTGTTTCTATGTACAAACAGCTTTCTGGAGGTCTCCGAAACGTTGAGGTTGTTCTCAAAGAAGCACTGAATGGTCATGAGAGTTTCGGAATCAAGAGATTCAAGAGAGCCCTTCTTGAATACCTCCTGCAAGAACATCTCGCAAAGGGTAGTGGGCAGCTGGTATATAAGTCTGCCTATGCCGAGATTTTCATAGCTGATTATATTCTTTTCGGTATCGAACACCTTGCCTACCTCAAGAGCTACCTGCGCCTCCTTGTAAGAGCGCGCAAGCTCCTTGATGTTATCAACGGCAGTACCTATACCTATGGAAACTCTGGCATAGAACTCGCCCGAGAAGGTGTCCGCCATGGTATGAGCAGCCTTTTCGATCTCCTTGGAATCGTAGTCGCTCTTTACCTCGCGTACCAAAACGATATCGTTTTCGCCAACGCTGATAACGTAATCCTTGGATTTATCGGGATACATATTCTGTACAAGCTCGAAGGGTACTATATCGGGCTTGCCGTAGAATTTGATAAGATATACTATTCTATATACGTCGGTATTAAAATGAAGCTCCTTCGATTTGATATAAATATCGCTGGGAAGGATATTATCAAGAATAATATTTTTAATAAATGAGCTTTTATCGTACTTTTCGTCATAAAGGCTCTTGATGTGGTTGAGCATAAGCGCCATAATAAGAGAGTTGGAACGTGCAAACTCGTCCTCTCCCTCAATAAACATAACGTATTCCGCCTTGGCATTATTGCCTACCGCACGGTAAGTATAGCCCTTTGCGGTAATGATATCCTCGGAATATGTAAGCTCTTCCCTTACTCCGAAACGTGTTTCACCGATCTTGGTAAGCTCACTGCAGGCAATTACCGTTCCGTTTTCATCAATGATACCGATAGTACGGTCGATAGCATCCTTCATCTGCTGGATAATGCCTTGAAAAAGTCTGTTTGACATATACGAATCCCCTTTACGAATCCTTTAGAATTATTATACAAAGTATTGATACATCCGTATCGCGAAAATTATCGAAAGCCTTAAATTGCCTTAATTTGTTTTGTGTAAAATCACAAGACAAAACCGAGAGATACGCTTAAAGCAAGCGCTTCGACGGCAAACTTTCACAGTTAGAGCTTTCGAATACTATGCAATTATACTACAAATTCGTCAATTTGTCAAATAATCGCACTATTTTTTATAGAATATTAACAATTTATATATATTGGGATATTGCACAAGGCAAAAAGCAAGGCATAAAAGCCTTGCTTTTTACTTAAAATATTCTCTTGAATAAAATACCCTTCCAGTCCTTATCGTCAATAATGTCGGCAATACCGAAGCCGTGGGATTCCATGCATTCGATAACGTCCTTTGCATATTCCTCGATAACACCGGAAACGCAGATGAGCGAGCCGAACTTTGTAACTCTTTCGAGATCGGGGGTCATGCGGATGATAATATCGGCAACGATATTTGCGCTGACAAAGTCATAGGGACCGCCTGCCGTATCAACGTCGCGCAAAAGGTCGGAAACCCCGCAGGTAACGTTATGCACGTCATTCTTTTCGGCATTCTCCTTTGCAACACGCACCGCAATGGGGTCGATATCGTAAGCAAATATCTCCTTTGCGCCGAGCTTTGACTCACAGATGGCAAGGATACCGCTTCCTGTACCAACGTCAAGCACGCGCATACCCGGCTCCATATACTTTTCGATAAGGGCAGCACAGAGCTTTGTGGTCTCGTGAGTACCCGAGCCGAAGGCAAGTCCGGGATCCATTTTAACAACTACCTCGCCATCCTTTGCGTCATAATCCTCCCACATGGGAACGATCATAAGACGCTCGCCTATCTTCAAGGGCTTATAGAAGCGCTTCCAGTTGTTTTCCCAATCCTCATCGTCAACGCCGATAAGCTCGATATCGGTCCTGTCCTCAAGACCGAGAGCGCGGAATCTCTCCTTTATAAAAAGAATATAATCATTGTAGTTGTTTCTTTCGTCTATGTACATACTCACCTTTGCGTGAGTCTTGTCAGCATTGAGAATAGCTTCGTCGATAAGCTCGCCGTAAATGGTGTTGAGTCCCGTTTCGATATCACTGTAATCCTCTATCATAAGACGGTTATCAAGCATACTCATGACCGCAGTAACCGAATTAAGATCCTCGATCCTGCAGGTAACCTTTAGCTGTGTCCAATACATTTTTATCTCCCCGTCCTTTATTTTTTTCTGTCGAAGAATTTCTTCTTTTTCTGATAGTTCTTTTCACCGCAGGCATCGGCAAAATTACGCAAAAGCTCCTTTTGCTTTGAATCAAGGTTCTTCGGGACCTCGATAACTACGGTGAATTCAAGGTCGCCCTTGTATTTGGGATTATTTACGTTCGGCATACCCTTACCGCGCAGACGGAAGGTACTGCCCGGCTGTGTTCCCTCGGGAATAACGTACTTGGTATCGCCCTCAAGGGTGGGAACGGTTATCTCCGCACCGAGAGCCGCCTCCGCAAAGGTTATCGGAATATCACAGTAGATATTGTTTCCGCTGCGCTCAAAAACAGAATGAGAACGAACGTTAACGTAGATAAGAAGATCACCCGAGGGTCCGCCGTTTCTTCCGTCGTCACCGAGACCGCGAAGGGATATCCTCTGTCCGTCGGAGATACCCTGGGGTATCGAAACGTCTATCTTCTTTGCTACTCTGATATAGCCTGTACCTCTGCAGTTATCGCAGGGCTCCTTTATTATCTTACCCGTACCGCGGCACTGGTCGCACTGACGGGTACTCTGCATAACACCCAAAGGAGTTCTCTGGGTAACTCTTACGGTACCTGTACCGTGACAGGCAGAGCAGGTCTCGGGCTGTGTACCCTTCTTTGCACCGCTTCCCGAGCAGTCGGGGCATTTTTCTATCTTTTTGTAGTTTATCTCTTTTTTGCATCCGAAGGCGGATTCCTCAAAGCTGATAGTTACCTCAACGGTAACGTCCTGGCCTCTTACCGGGCCGTTTCTCGTACGCGCCGAGCCGCCTCCTGTGCCGAAAATATCACTGAATATATCTCCGAAGCCGCCAAAGCCTCCAAAGTCAAATCCTCCGAAGCCTCCGCCGAAGCCGCCGTCACCCGCGCCGTAGGAGGGGTCAACGCCTGCGTGTCCGAACTGGTCGTATCTTGCCTTCTTTTCCGAATCGGAAAGCACGGAATAAGCTTCATTTACTTCCTTGAAGTTTGCCTCTGCTTCCTTATCGCCGGGATGAAGGTCGGGATGATACTGCTTTGCCATCTTTCGGTAAGCCTTCTTTATCTCATCCTCACTGGCGCCCTTCGAAATACCCAGCACCTCATAATAATCTCTTTTGTCTGCCATCTTTATAAACCGTGTAAATGCACACCTTCAAAGAGAGGGTGTGCATTTCCTTTCACGCTCAAATTAGTTATTATCGCCTGTCTTGTCTTCGTAATCAGCGTTGTAATAGGTTCCGTCGGCACCTGCGCCTGCCTCACCCTGTGCACCTGCAAATCCGGAGGGATCACCCTGTGCACCGCTCTGCTGGTAGAGCTTCTCGGAGATCTTGTAGAATGCCTGCTCAAGAGCCTCTGTATCAGCCTTGATAGCATCGGTGTTATCGGTCTTAACGGTCTCCTTAAGCTTTTCAAGAGCTTCCTTTACGGGAGCAGTATCAGCATCGGAAAGCTTATCGCCGATCTCGCCGAGAGTCTTTTCGCTCTGGAAGATCATGGATTCGGCGCGGTTCTTTATCTCAACCGCTTCCTTAAGCTTTTTGTCCTCTTCTGCGAACTTTTCAGCTTCCTTAACTGCGCGGTCGATATCCTCCTGGCTCATGTTGGTGGAGGAGGTGATGGTGATATGCTGTTCCTTACCTGTACCCTTATCCTTTGCCGTTACGTTAACGATACCGTTTGCGTCGATATCGAAGGTTACCTCGATCTGGGGTACACCGCGGGGAGCGGGTGCAATACCGTCAAGGTTGAACTGACCGAGGGTTGTATTACCGCTCGCCATCTCTCTTTCACCCTGAAGAACGTGTACGGTAACCGCTGTCTGTCCGTCAGCCGCGGTAGAATAGATCTGGCTCTTCTTGGTAGGAATTGTGGTATTTCTTTCGATGATCTTGTTGAATACACCGCCGAGGGTCTCGATACCGAGAGAAAGGGGTGTTACGTCAAGAAGGAGAAGGTCCTTTACGTCGCCGCCGAGAACGCCTGCCTGAACAGCCGCACCGAGAGCTACGCATTCATCAGGGTTGATGCCCTTGAAGGGTTCCTTACCGATAAAGCTCTTAACCGCTTCCTGAACTGCGGGAATACGGCTGGAACCGCCAACCAAGAGCACCTTGTCAACCTGGGATGCGGAAAGTCCGGAATCCTTGAGAACTCGTCTTGTGGGCTCCATTGTAGCCTCAACAAGGTCAGCTGTGATCTCGTTGAACTTTGCTCTGGAGAGAGTTGCATCAAAGTGCTTGGGACCTGTAGCGTCTGCGGTAATAAAGGGGAGGTTGATGTTGGAGGAAGCCATACCGGAAAGCTCGATCTTTGCCTTCTCTGCCGCTTCCTTAAGTCTCTGGAGAGCCATCTTGTCCTTGCGGAGATCAAGACCGCCGTTTTCCTTCGCAAAGGTTTCTGCGATCCAGTCGATAACTCTCTTATCGAAGTCGTCACCGCCGAGACGGTTATTACCTGCGGTTGCAAGAACCTCAAATACACCGTCAGAGATCTCAAGAAGGGATACGTCAAAGGTACCGCCGCCAAGGTCAAAGATGAGGATCTTCTGATCCTGTTCCTTATCCATACCGTAAGCAAGTGCGGCAGCAGTGGGCTCGTTGATGATTCTCATAACCTCAAGACCTGCGATCTTGCCCGCGTCCTTTGTTGCCTGGCGCTGTGCGTCGGAGAAGTATGCAGGAACAGTGATAACTGCCTGTGAAACGGTGGTGCCGAGGTATGCCTCTGCATCAGCCTTAAGCTTCTGGAGTATCATTGCGGAGATCTCCTGGGGAGTGTAGTTCTTATCGTCAATGGCTACCTTGTAGTTGGTACCCATTTCGCGCTTGATACTCATTATGGTCTTATCGGGATTTGTGATAGCCTGGCGCTTTGCAACCTGGCCTACCATTCTTTCTCCGTCTTTTGAAAAAGCTACTACCGAGGGAGTCGTTCTTGCTCCTTCGGGATTTGGGATAACGATGGGCTCACCGCCCTCGTAAACTGCTACGCATGAATTTGTTGTACCTAAGTCGATACCGATTATCTTTGCCATTTTTATTTTCCTCCTAAATAGGTAAAGTTCTTTTTTTATTTATATAAACACATTTGTGTTATTTTTTATCTAAAGCTTATTTTGGTCACTAAACTTTAAGCTTAATAAAGCTTCACTCCCGATAAACAGTCCCGCTGCAGGCGGCAGCCCCGACACGGACGGTCAGTTAGCAACTATTACCATCGAATAACGAATAACCTTTTCGCCCTTGACATAACCCTTCTGAAGCACCGAGGATATCTCGTTCTCACCAAGAGCTTCATCGTCAACGTGCATCATCGCGTTATGGAAATTAGGATCAAACTTTGTTCCCTTCTCCGCTTCTATCTCGGTAACGCCCATTCTTTCAAGGGTCGCCTTGAACTGATTCAGGGTAAGGGCAACGCCCTCGGAAACCTTGTCGTTATCGCTGAAGGCGGTAGCTCTTTCCAGATTATCTATTACGGGAAGGATCTCCTTGATCGCGTCAACGTAAGCGTCGGTATATGCACCCTCTCTTTCCTTTTGGGCGCGGCGGCGGAAGTTTTCATATTCTGCCATAACTCGAAGGTACGTGTCCTTCTGCTCTGCCAGCTGTGCGTTTAACTCCTCTATTTCTTTTTTAAGAGCCGCCTCCTTTTTATCATCCTTTTTCTTCGTTTTCTTCGGCTTTTCCTCTGATACTTGGGCTTCGGGCTCGATCACCTTTTCGGAAACCTCTTCCTCTGCTTCATTCATCATCTTGCCGTTTACTATTTCTGCCATTATTCTTCCTCGCTTTCATTTCCCAAAAGCATTTTGTCCTGATCCATCATCTGCTGAATATTTCGGGAAAGGTAATCTATGGTGGCTATTACCTTGGAATAATCCATACGGCAGGGACCGATAACACCGATAGCCCCGACCACCTTGTCATTTTGCGTAATGGTTCTGAAAATGAGGGTCGAATTATTCATAACGTCAACCGAATTTTCAGAGCCGATATATACGTTTATCTCATCCTTTTTCGAATGGGAAACGATATCTAAAATGTCATCCTTTTTTTCGATAGCGCCTAACAGCTGTCTGAACTTGCCCACGTCCGAAAATTCGGGGTACTGCAGAAGCCTGTCAACTCCCGCAAATTTCAGCTCGTCCTCACCGCCTGTATTGATAACGTCGTAAACACCCTTGACTATCGGACTTATAAGCGGTGCCGCCTCATAACCGACCTCCCTTTCCATATCCGATATCTCGGATAGGGTAACGCTTTCGAGATTCACGTTGCAAAGGTGCTTGTTAAGTACGCCTTCAAGACGTTCAAGCGCCGTATCGTTCAGCTCAAAGCCGTGATTGATGACCTTTGTCTGAACGTTTTCCTCGCTTGTCATCATGATAAGCAGGAATTTTCCCATGCCCATACGCATGGTACGGAACTGCGTTATCACCGTAACACGGCTCTTTCCCTTAAAGGCAAGAGCTGTATAGTTGGTAAGGTTACCCATCAGCTGTGCCGCTCCCTCAAGGATGCTGTCCAGCCTTTCCATTTTATTCTTGGTAAGACGGTTCAATTCCGCAAGCTCGTTCATCGTCATCTC
The DNA here is from genome assembly GCA_015065105.1 of Oscillospiraceae bacterium. GTDB lineage: Bacteria > Bacillota > Clostridia > Oscillospirales > CAG-272 > RGIG7300. The sequence goes on from SVQZ01000038.1 coordinate 19,319, forward strand.
ATAGCTCTTCATAAGAGAGTCAACGTAGAAGCGGTAGCCGTATTCGCTCGGAACTCTGCCTGCAGAAGTGTGGGGCTGTTCAAGAAAGCCCATCTCCTCAAGCTCTGACATCTCGTTTCGGATGGTCGCGGAGGAAATACTTATCGGCAGATTCTGAGTTAAATACTTTGAGCCCACAGGCTCTCCGCCGCGGATATGGGCATCGATTATTGCTTTGAGTATCAGCTTTTTACGGTCGCTTAATCCGGAAAACTCGTTTCCCATACCTTTTTACCTCCTTGTTTTTCCGTTCGCTTTGCTTGAGCTGTCGGTACTGCCGAAACGGACAGATCCCGGTGCGCCCGGATGTGCGTTAGCACTCAAAGCATTTAAGTGCTAATCCTTGATAATAATTTACCACTATATACCGAATATGTCAAGAGTTTAAGCACTTTTTATTATGAATTATTTGTTAATTGAAGTGCAAGAGTGCTAAAAATACAAGATTTTTTGATGTTTTATCCTCATTTTCTCTTAATAACCCCTTTGCAGAACTGTTTTCGCAAGTTTCTTACACATTCTCTCTTTATTTTTTATTTAATTATTTTATTTAATATTTTATTTAATCTTTATTTTTTATTTAATTATTTTATTTAATCTTTAAATTAATAATAAAAAAGAGAGAGAAATATTTATTATTATTATTATTATTGTTGTTGTTATTTAATATATTAAATATTTTAATTATATTATTTAAAACATTTTTATTTCTGTTACAGAAATAACCGTTTCTGCTACAGTTATTTTTATTTCTGTTACAGAAATAAAACACAGCACGTCATTTAGTCATACACTTTATTGTTGCATTATGTCTTTTTCCTGAATTTAGTTTCGCCAAAAATCAACAATATATTATGCATATAAAAAATGAAGCAAGGCGGTCTCCCGCCTTGCTTTCATTTAAAATGGCTCTGTGTCAATAGTTGGGGTAAATAAAAAATAGAATAAAGTAACAAAATTTAATAAAAGCATAGAAAAAGCATCTTGAAGCGAAGCGGAAAGATGCTTTTTCTATGCTTCGCGGCTCATGC
>SVQZ01000039.1 GCA_015065105.1 Oscillospiraceae bacterium
GACCGACTGATACTGCCACTCGTTTCGGATGTCGGGATTAAAGCTTTCTATATACCAGCTATCACTGTCATCGGTATATATTACCCTTGCAAAGAGCTGGAATTTCGATTCAAGCTTTGTTGTATCCTCTTCATTTCTGAATGGTATCGAATCCGCTTTAGCCCAGCCGCCCAGCACGTAGGTTTCCGACTTGCTTGCGGCGTTTACCTTTACGCTTTGGGTCATCTGCGAAAGCTTGTTTATGCCTGAGGTAAGCTTATATGAATGATTTCCGCCCGGCATATAGCTGTTCTGAGCATTGGAAAAGCCTTCGTTTTCACCCGAGGGCGTCCATGCGTAATCCCAATATTCAAAGCCGCCGTTATTCAATATATTTATTCGGCTTGCTCCCTCGCCGTATTCAAGCTGAAAATCGTCGGCGTATGCGGTAATTGTTCCGCTGATAACACCGAGATTTATCGTATAATCGGTATATGCGTTTGCCGTAAAGGTTATGCTTAATCTGTCCCAACCGTCAGAAATATTTACGTAATCTATTGCTCGGCTTTCATAAACGGTACTGCCGCGGCTTACCGATAATACCAGGCCTTGGGTACTTCCTGCAGAGGTTACCTTAATATATACCGAAGCGGTATATGTACCCGCCGTATTTATTCTTCTTGTCTGGGATATGCATGACCCGTTGTTTACTATCTTAAATGACTTTTCTCCGGTTCGAACGTTACCTGCCGCCGTATTTACCGTTACGCTGCCTACGGTATCCCAATGGCTAAAGCCATCCTCACCGCCTTGGTTTAAAACGAGATTTGCCGCTAAATTACCCGTGCTTGCCTGCGCGGTTACACGGTTATTCTTTTTGGCCTCTGTAGTAGTTGTAGGGGTATATGCGGCACTGCTTGTACCGTATAAGTAAAAATTACCGTTTCCTATCTTTGCGTTGGAGCTGTAGCTGTTTACCGTTCTTGCAAAGTTATCAAAAAGATAGGTGGTTACTATATCGTCTGCGGTGTTTACCGTTCTGTCCGCTCCGCTGTATCTTAAATATGATATGCCGTTTGCAGTTGTATTAAGCCAATACTTCGCTCCGAATACGTTGCTTGTTATTGCTCCCGAATATTCGCAGAATTCCACAACACTGCCGTTTCTGTACGTGTATTTTATGCCGTACTGAAGCTCGCTGTCATAAGCGCGGTTAAGTTTATGGTTGTTTTCGTTACCTTCGCCTATATATCCGTTATATAAATACTGCATTTTTGTTCCGTCGCAGTTTGTAAACTGATATATCTGACCTATATCGTTATAGGATACCGTGGTTTTTCTGCCTGCGTTATCACTTATTGCCGATATAGAACCGGATGAATTATACTCAAAGGAAGCTACAGTTTTTTCTTCATTGCTTCCCGCATTTTTTTGCTTTATATCAAGAATACGGTTTTTATTCTCCGAAGGCAGGCAGTCTCCTGAAACGCTCGTTTGGTTTGCATTTCCGTAGCGTATAAGGATATAGCTGCCGTTTGCATCCTGAATTTTATAAAGATAACCGTTGTAAAAATGATAGTATTCATCTTTATCAGTCTTTATATTCCAGGAGCTGTCATCTACCCATATTGCAGTCAGGCCGAGACCCTCCTCGTCACTGAAGCTGCCGCTTCCCTCATTATAATAAAAGTAATGCTCGGTTCCGTCTGCGTCGGTATATATCATATACGGAACTTCATTTCCGTTTCCATCATTCATGTCAAAACGTACAAGGGTCTGCTGTACGCTGAGCTTCCAGCCCTTGCCCGCATACATCTGGTTATAGTTCTTTGTATTCAATACCGTACCGGCAGAAGTAAACTGTGTAGCTGCATACTTCGAGTTATATATATATTCTAATGCAAAGGGCATTGCAACGCTGTCATAAACGACAGCTGTCCTTGAAAGGGTAAGGTCACCGTCATACAGACGTACCGCTCCGCCTCCCGCACCGCCTATATTCTGGCTTACTGCGCTGTATCTGTTATCTATGCCTATCATATTACGGTAATTCAGTATCAGCTTCGGTTCTGCATTTATATTGAAATTATTTGACAAAAAGCCGTACATCGTTGCTCTTGCGTAGCTTGAATCGCTGTTACCGTTTTCGGATATAAATACAATGCCGTTATTTACTATAGCGCTTGCGCTTGAAGGGTCTATATTATACTCATACCACCCCTTTGCCGCATCCGATATATTCCAGCTTACGAAATTACCCGTTGTGTTTTCGGAAAGCTTTGTGTAATCAAGGGCTGTATTTTCATAGCTTGTCTGCCAATTGCTTGACGTTGCGGTCCTTGCGGATATTATTAGCTCATCCAAATTACCGCTGTAGGAATACTGCGCCATTAATATCTCTGCATTTACGGGAATAGCTCCGTAGGGAAGGTCGGGCAGCGTGTTTACCTTCAAATAGGATCTATATACACCCGCGCCGCTTGAGTAACCCATCAATACGAATCTTGTTCCGCTTTGTATTGCACCGCTGTATGATGAATCGTATTCTGTGGTTATTGTGTTCGCTCCCATAGAATCGTCAACGTATATTGCGGGGTCAACCATAACGGGATATGCGCGCTCCTCTGCATTAAGCCATTCAGAGCTAACAGATACTTTAAGGCTGTATATTCCGTTTATTTCTTCCAATATATATTCGCAGTCATAGGATATATTATTCTCCGCATCCGCCATAAAGGGGGCGGGCATAGTAAATATTTCCTCAACCTTTGAGTTATACAGGCTGATGCTTTTATCTTCATTCAGAACGGGATAAAGATTTTCAAGCGCCATTGCGAATTCAAATATATTGGTTTCGGGGACGTTGTTAAGGATAATATATTCCTTTAAATTTTTACCCAATATATCATAACGCAGGTCTATACCCTCGGATATATTGATATATTTTATGGAGGATTCATTCTTGATCTCTTTGTTTATTATATCCTCGATCTTAGGTTTTTCATTAACAGCTTCTTCCCCTTTTAAGGAATAAACAGACGCGCTGTTATCATCCTCGGTTATCATCTGACCGCCGGGGTTGGTTATTTCTATAGATCTTTGCTCGTTTTCCGGGCTTGCGCTGTTCAGACCCGTAACAGACTGCATTTCAAGAGAAAGATTCGTGTAGCTGAGACTTATTGAATGATCGTTATATTCACATACCAAAAGCTCGTCTGAATTCAGATCGTCATTAAATGAATACAAAACGGGGTTTTCTATTACAGAATAACCGTTATCGCCCTGTTTCAAGGTATTATCTATTTCAAGCAGCTCATTTTCCTCATTTTCATAATGAACGGCATGGGGGAAGCTGACTGCTGTAAAGCTGCCGTCACTCATTTTGTAGTGCTTCATGCTTTCTTCCCGTGCACCTTCAAATTCATGCAGAACATAGGCTTCTTCATGCTCAACCGTGGGCATTTCGGTCAAAGCATCAAGCATAAGCTCTTCATTTGCTTCGTCGGTCATCGTATTTTCCGATCCGCTTACTCCGTAGGGAAAAGCATAGAAGACCATTAAAACCGAAAGCAGGATACTTATTGATCTGATGGAAACTTTTTTCATTTTTTTTCCTTTTCTATTTTAATTTATGTTTAACAAATCATTCGGCCGTTTGGATTTGTTTCCCATCTATAGTTTAACATAAAATAAGGTAGAACGTTGTCGTTATATGTCTGCTGTTTTAATTTATTTTTATTTTATTTTGAAATTAATGATAAATTTTACATTAATAAGGGTAATTTTTTGTCTGAAAAGAAAAAACGGGCGCAAACAATTTATACGAAATTTGTTCCGTTTCGTGTAAACTGTCTGCGCCAAGGAAAGGGGCGTGATTCGGAGTACCCGGGGGCACTTTACTTTTTAATTACAGTCAAAGCCTTTTGACCCTGCACCGTAAGAGCGGTGGTTGCCTTTGCCGCCTTTCTTGCGCCGAAGAATTTACTCAGTATGCCCTTTTCAAGACAAGCCAGGAGATTCTGCAAAAGCGATATAAGAAGGTTAAGGCCTATAAAGATGCATACTCCTCCAACGTAAAGACCCAAGGTGAAGGAACTGTCTCTGCCCTGCCATACAAGGCTTACGGGACAGTAGTGCATCAAGAGAAGCATTGAGGCTGTGGTGAATATACCTTGAAGAGCAAGGTATGGCTGGAATGCAAAGTAAAATATATATCCTAAGATAGCGAGCACCGTGGCAAAGTATCTGAATTCAATAGCCGCACATTGAGGCTGGAGAACAAAGACCAAAAGTCCCTGTACCGTAAGAAGCAGGCAGAAGCCTAATCCTATAAGAAACTGACGGATCAGCACCTGGGTCCATATGGTAACTACGTAGGATGACGAAAGATACTGAAGAAGTGCTGCAACGTTACACATAACGAAGAGCTGGAGCAATGCTGTTGAATTTGCAGATCCGAAATCACGGAAGAGCATTTCAAGAATGTCGGTACCCCTGAACCAGTCGGTAAAGAAGGGAATAGTATCAAATATATCATAGATGATATTATCCTCCGCTCCGAGATTCGGAACTATCATAAGATACATAAGGGCTATAAAGGTAACGGTCGCAGGCAGCCAAAGAAAATTCGAAAAGGGACAGTTCATTCCGAAGAAGGGAAGACCTATCTTGAATAGAGCGTTAAGAAGGCGTAGTGCGAGCTTCGTTATTATGATCCATACTGCAAGGACAAATGCCGCCGCCAGGGTATATTTATGGAATCCGTAGGCGGTAAGAATACCGAGAAAATAAACGATTATAATGTTCGTTATAAGATATGTGAACACCTCGGGGAGAACACCTGCGGTCAAGGTCTTCACAAGCGATTCAAGGAAGCTTAAAGGGTTGCTTTCAAAGAATCTCTCGTATAGCATATTGAACAGGCTGTATATAATGTAGAGTATAGCAAAGAATGCAATGGCGGACAAAAGCTGTGCGAATTCGTTGTAGCCCTCCTCGACCATGGTCTTATAGAAGGAATCGACGCTGAGGTTTGCCAGAAGCGCACCCGATATGAATGCAATACCCGAAAGAAGAATAGAATTGAGGTTATGTATCAGATCGTTTTTGTGAAGCATGGAAAACAACTTGCCGTTTCCTTTATGGAGAAAGAGGAAGCTGAAGCCTATATAAATTACGGTCTTTATAAATGCAGACAGCAAGAGCTTGAAAATATCGATAAAGAATCCGATAAAGGTAAGCTCTTGTATTTCCCCGATAAGATCCTTCGGCATTTCGGCAAGGGTGAATTTTTCAAATACCCAGCCGAGTGCTTTGCTGATATCTCCGAGGGTACCCTTTATCAGGTTGATGAAGGGCATGGTGTCTTTAACGTTTACAAAGAAGATCCTTCCCGCATCCGAAAACATAAATGCACCGAAGACTACGTAAAGAGAGAGACAGGCAATAAGAACGGCCGTGTCAAATTTCATTGTGCCCATTCCTCTGTCTTTCAAAGGAATGCAAGAAAACTTTTCCTTTAGAATGCTTTTGATTTTTGCGGCAAGCTTTGCAAATAAATTTTTCATACAATTCTCCAAAAGATAAGCTTATAGGTTAAAAAGACTTTTTATGCCTTCGGCAACGCTTTGCTTGTTCATGGAAGCGAAGGAATCAAAGCCCTTCGGCATATCACCGATTACTACCGAGGTGCCGGCATAGCGAAGCATACTTTCATCGTTTTCACTGTCGCCGAAGGCTATCATGTCATCGGGAGATATACCGAAGCGTTTGGTCAGTTCTATTAATCCCGTCGCCTTTGAAAAGCCCTTGGGATAACCCTCGAAATATCTTGGCATAATGACCGTGGTAAGCTCGGGGAAGAGGGTATCTGCCTCTTTTTTTTCGATGCTTGTAACAACGGTAATGCAGGAAATATCCTTTACCTCGCCGATATTCTCTTCATTTATGAGGATCTGGGTAACAGGATAGGGATGGGAGGTGTAGAGGGTATGTACCCCCTCAAATATACCTGCCGCATTCTTTTCCATGCAGTATTTATAGAGCTTAAGAACGGTATCCTGCGGTATGGGATGGTTAAAAAGGACCTCACCTTTATATTCCATATATCCGGCACCCGCAATGATCCCGTCCCACTCTATGGCATCGAGTATCCTTTTTGAGATATGTGAAAGACCTCTGCCGGTGTTGATGATAAGCTCGTGTCCCTCTTCCTTGAGCCGTTTCAGATAAACAAGGGTCTCTTCCTCTACACTCTCTGAGTCAAAGGAAATCGTTGAGTCAAGGTCGAAGAACAAATACTTTTTTTCTGTCATTTTACCGCTCGCTTGAAATAGTTTAATTTAATCGAATCCCATGAAGCGTTCAGACGCTCTGATATCTCGCGGTTACGCTTTTTTGAAAGCTCTGTCTCCTCGGGAGCATAGACGTTGTAATAGGTCTCGCCGTCATACCATGAGTAGGAGGGGAAGATTATATAACCGCCGTTTTCCGAGAAGGCATCGTTTCCTATATAATATCTTCCGTCGGTATCAAGGTCGAAGAGATTTGCTACGGTAGGAAGGATGTCGTAGGTGGCTACTGCCTTATCTATCGTTGCCGGCTCTGTATCCTTCGAATAGATGAAGAAGGGAACCTCGCATCTGAGGTCTGCGCTGTCGGTACCCTTATATTCTGTGAGTATCGAATCATCGGTGATATAATGATCGTAATGATCGGTATAGAAGATAAGCACGGTGTCGTCAAGCTTGCCGCCCTTTTCCAATCTTTCGATAAGCTCTTTTACGAAAAGGTCTGTTTCATAAGCATGGCAGAGGGCATAAACGTATTCGTCCTTGACATCCTCGGGAAGCTTAGGACGAATTGTGTCCTCGTGAAGCTTTACTGCGGCACTTTCATTGTTGTAAGGGCCGTGTCCGGTATAGGTTATAATAAAGGACATGAATTTTTCGTCGGGAGCGAAGAGCTCGTACGCCTCCATGAGATAGGAGTCAAGATCATAATCGCTCAGTCCCATCTCGCCGCCGCTGTAGTAGTTTTCATAACCCCAATTGGTATGTATCTCGCCTCTTGAATAGATGCTTTCGTTACTGCGGTGGAATGAGTTTACGGTGTAGCCCTTCTTTGCAAAAAGATTAGGCATCGATTCAGGGTATTCGGTTTTTGTAAAATAGGAAATCTTTGAGGAATTTGTGGGGGATATGGTGCCTGTGTTGACAAGATTTTCCGAATTGAAGGTAGCCGCCCACAAATACTTGGGAGCATAGAAGTTGGTAAAGTTTATGCTTTCGGACTGAAGGGCGGTAAGGGTCGGCATAGCCGCCTCGTTGAGCATCCAGGTGTCTATGGATTCAAGCTGAATGAGAATAAGGTTTTTATCCTTGAATTTGCCGGTCATCTCGTTGTCGGGATCTGTTTCCTTGTTTTCATAATACTCGTCAAGCTCGGAGTAACCGTTGCCGAACCTTACGAAAAAGTCCTCAAGGCCTGTACTGATAACGAGATCCTTGTAGGTATATTGATAGAGTCCGCACATATGCATAACGGTGCGGTAATCGGTGAATTCATCATAGTAATCCGAAGCGGTCTTCTTGCTTGCCCAGCCGATACCGCCGGATTCATCCTTGAATGCGGTCTTATCGGTTATTACTGCACCCGTAACACCGCCTATAAAGAGAGCCGCCGCAACTATGGCGCAGATATAGGAATATTTTCTCTTGGGCAGGATAAGAGCGGAGATTACCGAAATGAATAAGCAAAGAAGGAGAAGTGCGATGAATTTTTTCGGTATAGCAAAATAGGAGATATCGAAGAAGCCGGCCCCCTCATCCGCAAACATAAAGGAGGAAAAGGAAAGGTACTGACCGAAGAAGGAGTCAAGAATACCGTGAGTCGCCGCTAAGATCACGTATAGGAGAGTGGTTGCGATAACGTATATCCTTCTTGCAAGACGGGGCAGGGCAAGGGCAATGCCGCAGATAATAAGGCACCAGAAAAGTGTCATAAGCAAGGGGATATAGGAGGCAGTTATACCGAGATCGTCCTTTCTGTAAATGAATCGAAAGCCGAAATCAAGCATGAAAAGAGAAATGAAGTGGAAAACAGCCGACAGAATATTTCTTAATACGGGGCGCTCGTTTCCGAATAGTATTTTTTTAATAAAACTTGTTATCTTTTTGAAAAAATTCATTTTTAACTTCCTTCATGATAAAATTAACAGACAGATTATACCACAATTATATGAACATTTCAAGAGTCGCGGCTATATTACAAGAGAGATAAAAAGCATCTTTCGTATCGAAATATATATGGGTATAAGCTCGCTTGGCGGCAGGGGATTTTCACCCTTTCCGCATTCGACGGTAAAGGCGGGAAGCGAGTATTTGTCGATATACCAGTCCTTCAAGCCACCGTAGGAAGCAGAGGAGGAATCGGGCTTGGTGTATGTATATCCCGAATTTAAGGCAAGGGTCTGCGCCGCCCTCACACTGCCCCTTGGTTCTTTTCCGTTATATCCCGAATATATCTCCTCCCCCTGTGTATGGAAGCTGAAAAGATAGTGAAAGGGAAGAAGCACTCTAATGAAATTGCAAACGGCAGCCGTTTCCGGCTCGCTTTCGGGATATTCTCCCGAATAACGGCTCGGGCAGGGAAAGTCACAGCCGAGCTCTTTTTCGAGCGCTTTGTATTCGGAAAATCCCGCATCGTAATTATGATTGAGGTCCACACCCCGCGCGTTTGCCTGCCAGTGTGAAAAATCCTCGCTGTTATTCATTTTGATAAGCCTTTCGTAAAGAACATCCTTCTTGTCGGCTCCCTTGACAGAAAGCTCCGCGCCGTCGGGGTTCAGCATGGGTATCATGTAGATGCAGCGGCTGTTAAAGATATGCCCGGGGTCTATACCGTATATTTTTTTATCCGAGCCGTAAAGAGAGCAAAGCTCCTCCAGAAACCTTAAAAGTATTCCCGAGGTGATATGCTCCGCACCGTGATGACAGCCAACGTATAAAAGCTTTTTTTCTCCGGTTCCTATACGCACTGCGGGGATCGGTCTTCCCATGATCGAGGAACCGATAGTGGTCATAAAAAGAGCGGGACAGTCTGCCGCAAGACTGTTGAGCGCCGTTAATACCTCCTTGTGTCCTATCTCGTTTTCGTAAAAATTCTTATCCATAGAGCCCTCCTGTAATAATTTATACGATTATATGCTTTCGTTCTGAAAAATATTATCAAAAATGCGAACATTTGTTTGACATTTTGGAATATATATGTTATAATAACTCTGTAAATAAGTTTGAAAGGGGATAGCTATGGAACCGTTGACCCAAAAGGAACAAAAGGTATATGACTATATATTCGAATCTATTAACCGTGACGGCTTTTCTCCCAGCATAAGGGATATACAGCTCAACGTCGGTATCAAAAGCACCTCCACAGTTCATGCATATCTTGCAAGACTTGAGGAAAAGGGCTATATAAATAAGGAGGGCGGCAAGAGCAGAACTCTGCGTTTGGGCGGTGCAAGACCCCAGAGCCGCCAGAGCACAAAGGTGCCGATCCTCGGTAAGGTTACCGCAGGTATGCCCATATTGGCGGTGGAAAATTTTGAGGGATATATCGATTTTCCTTTAATGAACCGTGCCTATGCCTATAACGAGCTGTTTGCTCTCCGCGTTTCGGGCGAGAGTATGATAGAGGCAGGCATTCTTGACGGTGATATTGTGATCATCAAGAAGGAGCAGTATGCAGAGAACGGAGATATCGTTGTTGCTCTTATAGAGGACGAGGCAACCGTAAAGACCTTCTATAAGGAAAAGGGGCATTACCGTCTCCAGCCCGAAAATCCCGCAATGGAGCCCATTATAGTTGACGAGGTGTATATTCTCGGTAAGGTAATTTCGGTACTGCGTTATTATCAATGAAATTCGTAAATTTTATTGACTTTAAGATAACGATATATTATAATAAAAGCAATAATCTAAAAAGAAAATACGGAGGTATATAATTATGGATAAGGTAAGAGTAGGTATTATCGGATGCGGCGGAATCGCAAACGGTAAGCATATGCCCTCCCTTGCACAGGTAAAAGAATGTGAAATGGTTGCTTTCTGCGATATCATCGTTGAAAAGGCAGAGGCAGCGGCAAAGAAGTACGGCACAGAGGACGCAAAGGTTTACGCCGATTATAAGGAGCTTCTTGCTGACAAGACCATCGACGTTGTACACGTATGTACACCCAACCGTTCCCACAGCTTCATTACTGTTGACGCTCTTGAGGCAGGTAAGCACGTTATGTGCGAAAAGCCTATGGCTATCAATTCCGCAGAGGCACAGAAAATGCTTGATGCGGCAAAGCGTACTGGAAAGAAGCTTACGATAGGATATCAGAACAGACACCGTCCCGACTCTCTCTTCATGAAGCAGGAAGCTATGGACGGTACTTTCGGTGAGATATATTATGCAAAGGCTATCGCACTTCGCCGTCGTGCAGTTCCTACCTGGGGCGTATTCCTTAACGAATATGAGCAGGGTGGCGGTCCCCTTATCGATATCGGTACTCATGCGCTGGACCTTACCCTTTGGATGATGGATAACTATAAGCCCAAGTACTGCGTAGGTACTACATACCACAAGCTCAATAAGGACACCGAAACAGGCAATGCGTGGGGCGACTGGGATCCCGAAGCATTTACCGTAGAAGATTCTGCGTTCGGTTTCATCGTTATGGAAAACGGCGCTACCATTAATCTTGAATCCTCTTGGGCACTCAACAAGAGAGGTTCTAAGGAGGCTATCACTACCATTTGCGGTACCAAGGGCGGCGCTGATATGCTTGACGGTCTCACACTTAACGGTGTAAGACACGGCAGAAAGTTTACTACCAAGATCAGCTTTGATGCAGGCGGAGTTGACTTCTACGAAGGCGGTAACGGAGACGATCCCGCATTCCGCGAAGCAAAGCTTTGGATCGACGCTGTTATCAACGATAAGGAGCCCTTCGTTCTTCCCGAGCAGGCATTTGCTATTACCCAGATCCTTGAGGGTATCTATGAGTCTGCTAAAACAGGCAAGGCATTTTACTTTAACGAAAAGTGAGGATTTTATAAATGAAACTCGGTCTTTTAATAAGCCTTTACAGAAACGAGCCTCTTGACACCGTTCTTGCAAAGATCAAGGAAAAGGGTGTTGAGATGATAGAAATAGCCGCAGGCGGTTACGGCGGAGACGATCACTGCAATCCTGCAGAGCTTCTTCGCGACGAGGATAAATTCCTTGAATTTTCCCATACCATCGAAAAGCACGGTCTTACCATCTCCGCATTCTCGGTACACGGCAATCCCGTTCACCCCAATAAGGAGATAGCGAAGAAATTCGACGAGGATTACCGCAACTGCGTACTCCTGGCAGAGCGTATGGGTGTTGATACCATCACCCTTTTCTCGGGATGTCCCGGCGGCAGCCCCGAGGATAAGACCCCCAACTGGGCAACCTGCGCATGGCCCGATGATTTTCTCGCAGTTCTCGACTACCAGTGGAACGAGGTACTCATTCCCTATTGGAAGGAAGCAGGCGCATTTGCCGAGGCTCACGGCGTAACCAAGCTTGCATTTGAAATGCACCCCGGATTCTGCGTTTATAACCCCGAGACCCTTCTTAAGTTAAGAAAGGCAGTAGGCCCGGTTATCGGCTGTAACTTTGACCCATCCCATATCGTATGGCAGGGCATGGATCCCGTTGCGGCTATCCGCGAGCTTGAGGGCGCTATCTACCATTGCCACGCAAAGGATACGAAGGTTGATAAGTACAATACCGCAAAGAACGGTGTTCTTGATACAAAGCATTACAGCGACGAGCTTCACCGCTCCTGGGTATTCCGCTCTGTTGGTTACGGTAACGATATGACCTATTGGCGCGATATGATAAGCAACCTCCGTCTCACAGGCTATGATTACGTAATGTCCATCGAGCATGAGGACAGCGTAATGAGTATCGACGAAGGCTTTGATAAGGCTGTTTATTTCTTAAAGCAGGCATTAATTAAAGAAGAAAAGCCCACAAGCATGGCTTGGGCATAACAAAAAAGCATCCGAAAGGATGCTTTTTTGTCACTTTATGAGAGGGTTGATGAATGTTAATAATATGTAAACACTTGTAAAAATACTGCTTTTTTTGTTAGAAATGTACCTCCTGATTCGATTTATATAATAGAGCGTAATAATACAGAAATATTCCTGTGTTATTAGCTGACGTCACGACGGAGCTAAACGCGCCAAAGCACTTTAACGGCAAATTTTATTAAGCTTCACGAAGTGAAATTCAGTTAAACGAAGGTTTAAAAGGAGGAAAAGAAAATGAAAAAAATTACGAACAGTATTTTAAGCATCATTTTATCGATAGTAATGGTATTCTATGTTTTCCCCTATGCAGTGATCGGAGAGGGGACAGAAGAATCCGAAGAATCAATTTCCGTACCCGCCGCGGAAGTGTTAAGCCTGACAGAAGAGCCCGAGTATGAAAACTACAGTGAAGAAAAAATATTCGTTTTACATGAAGAAAGCAAATTAAGAGAAGAGGACGTAAAGCATTACAGAATGAGTAACGGAAGCTTTAGCGCAGTAAGCTTCCCCAACAGCGTTCATTACAAAAACGAAAATAACGAATATATTGAGATAAACAATACCCTTTCACAGGATGAAGACGGCTACAGTGTTGCCGAAAACCCGGTGGAATACAGCTTCAACGACGATCTTTCGTCAAATGAGGTAGTAAGCCTTGAATATGAGGAGTATTCGCTTTCCATGACATTTGATCAAGCTCTTATACTCCAAAATGAAGAGCTTTCCCTTGAAGAAGCAATTCCCGAAAATAAAAGTATAGAGATCACGAATCCCGGAGGGCAGAGGATAGAGGAAAATTCAAACAGCTCCATGGTATATTCCTTAAGGGAAGCTCCTTACGTGAGAAATGAGCCCTCTGTAGAGGATGTCATCAAAAACGAGATAAAAAACGAAAGCTCTGTGAAATATATTAACATTTCAGAGGGTATAGATCTTCGTTACGATATCCTCGGCAGAAACTTAAAGGAATACATAATATTAAAGGAAAAGCCGGAAACGAATATATTCACCTTCGGACTGACCCTTGAAAACCTCTATCCTTATGTAAACGAGGATAAAAGCATTTCCCTCTTTAACCGTGAGGGAGAAACGGTATTTACCGTTCCCGCACCCTATATGGTTGATGCTTCGGGAGAGATAAGCTATGACTGTGAATATATACTTACCGAGCTAAACGGCTCATATATACTCAAGGTATCGGCAAGCCCGGAATGGCTCAATACCGAGGGCAGAGCATACCCGGTTATGATAGACCCGGCAATAAATATCGGAAATCAGACCTCGAGTTCCGCTATCACTACCTCATATTACGCAATGGGCAGCGGTTCAAGTGTAAGCGGTGCGGGTAATATATTTATGGGCTATGATTCTTCGGGGGAAGGTGAATACATAGCACATCTTAAGGTGAACAGCCTTACTCTGCTGCCGTATGCTGCCATACCCACGAAGAGCTATCTGTTAATGGCTCAAAAAAGCTATGATAACGCAGGTATTTCAAGCCTTACCGTATCGGCAAGAGCGGCAACCGGAACAGAGTGGATAAATAATTATTCGGAAACCGTTCTTGACTATACCCAACTCTCCTCTTCTTCAAATTATACCTACGTTACTTGGGATATTTCCGACGCGGCAAAGGGCTGGTATAAATATCAGGACGACCCAAACTCGGAGGGAGCCCTTGCAAATAACGGAATCGTGTTCACCTCGGAACACGAATTTACAAACAGCAATTGTGCAAAGGTGAGCTTCTACGGATTTGTAAATGATAATTTCGAAGGTAACGGCGAGCCGATGGTCGTGGTAAATTACAGAAATATGATAGGTATAGAAGACTATCACGATTACGTGACCCAGGATATCGGTAACGCAGGAGTCGGAAGTGTCCGCCTTTATGACGGTGATCTTACCGTAACGAGAACGGATGCCGTATATTCCAGCGTTGCCATGCCCTTTATCTTAAGTCACGTGTATAACACAAAATACGCGGGAAATCATTTTACCTCGGAAGGTACCGTACTCAATACCCTCGACTATAACCAAATGTATGTGGGTAAGGGCTGGAAGCTTAATATTCAGCAGACCCTTATCGAAAAGGATGAAAACGGAAGCGAATGCATGATATATACAGACGGTGACGGAACAGAGCACTATCTTTATGAATCCGAAGAAGAGGAGGGAGTATTTACAGACAGAGACGGACTTAAGCTGACAGCTCGCAAGGAAAACTCTTCAAATCAGTGGACGATAAAGACTGAGGATGATTTCGCATACCGCTTTAATAACGGCTATCTGTATAAGATGGAGGATGCAAACGGAAACTATATCCTTATTCGTTACGGTAATACATCACAGAGCACAGCTTCCGAGGATGCACTTCCTTCGAGTACGAAAAACAGAATACTCGATATTAGACAGAAAACAGCGGTGGGAAGCGAAAAGACCATAGTGACCTTCGGTTATTCCTCGTCCTCCTTCCTTAACTCAATAACAGACCACGCGGGAATAACTACCGGCATAGGGTACAACGATATCGGACAGATAGCAAGCTTTACCTCCCCGCTCGGAGACTGCATCTATACCTATAACGGTAATACGGGAAATGAAAAGAAGTATAAGCTTATCAGCGCCTATGACGGACAGATAGGCTACGGAATCAACTACGGGTATAATAATAACGGAGGTATAGTTGACTTCTGCGAATTTGCGGGAAGTGCTTCATCATATACCAACGGAGCAAAGTATTATCTTAATACGTCAAGCGATAAAACAAGCTATTTGAGATACGTAGGCTCTGACAGAGCTCTTAATACCGCTGACGATATAGTAACCACCTATCTTTTCGATGATCATGCAAGAACGGTAAACAGCTACAGCGCAAATACGAAAATAACAAGCAATACACAAAGCTTCAATATCTACGGCACAAGCGCGGCAGAATATACTCCCATGAGTATAACCGAGGTTGAAAAGAATAACAGAATAAGTGCCGCCGCATCAACGGGTAACGTTGCCGCAAACCGAATATTGAATCCGGGAGCGGAAAGCGGAAGCTCAAACTGGATAGTTCAGGAGGGTGCATCGATAAACAGCGATCCTGCAAATGCAAGAACAGGCTCGAAATCCTTTAAATTTTACACTAATGCAGGACAAAACGGAGCAGACGTTATTCAGGAAAGAAGGGTATATACAACAGGAAAGCATACCGCATCGGTATATATTAAGGTAATATCTGCAGATAGCGATAACGCTTGCATGAAGCTTTCGGTAACTGCCTCGGATCTGACACTTTTTGAAAGCAGAAAGGTATATTATAAGGCGCAGTCAAATGACTGGGAAAGAATCAGCGTAACCTTTGATGCCATAGCAAACAAATATTATACGGTATCGCTCTCCGTTGATAACGGATATCTCTTGGCCTATGCCGACGATTTCCAGCTTGAAGTCAGCGAAGGTGCGAGCCGTCCCAATATCCTTTCAAACGGAGATTTTGACGGCGGAAATTCTTATTGGACAAAAACACAGGGTAACGGTGACTATACCCAAGCCCCAGGAAGCTATATGCCGGGCGGAGCAAAAGCGTACCGTCTTGATTCGGGTGTCGGAATACAGTCACAGTTAGAGCAGACGGTACAGATAAACGCTAATAGTAAAGCCGAGACCTATCTGTTCAGCGGCTGGGCAAAGGCAGACGCCATCCCCTTCAGAATAAGTGAGGAGGATGAAAGCAAGCTTGACGTTAAATTCAAGCTCTTTGCAAAGGTAACGTACACCGATACAAGCATAGGCGACTCCTGGTACAGAGCGGATTTTAATCCGGATATCCGAAACGAGTGGCAGTTCGTAAGCCTTATGATAGCACCGAAGCATGATACCACGATACAAAGTATAACCGTAGGCATATGCTATGCGAATAATAACGGCAGCGTATATCTTGACAACTTCAGCCTTATCCGTGAGGACGTTCAAACATATACCTATGATGAAGAAGGTAACTTGAAAACCGTTGGTTCATCGGCAAGCGATGAAGAAGCAAGCTACAGCTTTGAGGGGGCAAACCTTATGTCCGCCACCGCTCCCGGTTCCGGAACATATAGCTATGAGTATAACAATGCAAATAATCCCCATCTTGCAACCACCGTCACCTGTGACGATCTTAAAATGTCCTTACAGTATAACGGTGCGGGCTCAAACACCCTATCTACCCTTGAAAGCACCTCAAACACAAGCGGTAAAAAGATACGTTCAAGCGCAAGCTATACCCCGGACGGTGATAATATAAGCTCAAGTACCGACGGCAACGGTATATCCGCAAATTATACTTATGATGCAAATAACCGCCTTGCAACCGCAGCTGTTCAAAGCTCGGAGACCTTAAGTAACGGTGACGTTACAACAAATTACAGCTATGACAGCTACGGACGAAATAAGACAACGTATATCTCGGGTACGGTATCCCTTGACTATAGCTATACCAACGGCAGAGTAACGGGTATTACAAGAGGCGGATATATCCCCGGCAACAGCATAAAACAGAGCCAGACCTACGGCTTTGTATTCGATAAATGGGGAAATACGACAGCCACGAAAATAGGCGATGATACCACCCTTGCAAGCTATGAGTATGCGCCGAATAACGGAAATCTCATAAAAATGACCTACGGTAACGGTGCGTATATAGAATACGAGTACGATAATCTTGACAGAATCGTAAAAGTATTATATAATGGTATCGAAAAGTATAGATACTCATATAACGGCGACGGTGCTTTGTATAAGGTAACCGAAGGAACAAAGACCCATTACTATAACTATGACGGCATAGGCCGCCTTGTAAGTCTTGTGACCTATGAAAACGGTACGGTTACCGATTATCAGTCCTTTGGTTACGATGAACACGGACGCACCTCCTCCGTTACAGAAAAATTCGGATGTAACGAGGTAAAGGACAGCTATACCTATAACGAAACCAACGGTCTTGTGACCTCTGTTACACAACAGTATCATGCGGGCTACAAAAACTCAACGAATACCTTCAGCTACAGCTATGACCATTTAAAACGTGCCGATTCAACCACCGTTGCCCATGACGGCAAGAGCTATAGTGTCAGCTACAGATACGCAAATAATCTCAAGGATTCTGCATATACTTCGAATTTAATAAACAGAAAGAGCTACGGAACAAGTGTTTATGAAAGCGATGCGTATAAATTCGATTACGTATATGACAGGGTCGGAAATATCAAGACCGCAACCGTAACGAGTAAGTATGACAGCGATTACGTTTATACCGTAAGATACGGCTATGACGAGCAGAATCAGCTTGTAAGCGAACGCTGTGCGGCAACGAACAGAGCCTACGTATATGAATATGATACATATGGAAATATCCGTAGTAAAAAGACATATACCTACGGCAACTATGCAGATCCGGAGGATATAGCGGCAAACTGTACTCTGTTATCCACCGACGTCTATGAATATGACGATTACGAATGGTTCGATCTTTTAACCGAGTACAATAACGTACCCTTCAGCCATGATATCATAGGAAATCCGCTGACGTATTACAACGGCAGTAATTACACCTTTACATGGCAGAACGGACGTCAGATGGCGAGCGCCTCGGTAAATGGTACTAATTTGTCCTTTGAGTATGATATAGACGGACTTCGTACCAAGAAGACTGTACAAAACGGCGAAACCTATAATTACTATTATTCGGGCAATAAGCTTCATGCCATGACCTGGGAAAACGGCGCAAAGATGCTGAGCTTTCTTTATGACTCAAGCGGAGCACCCTACAGCATGGTATATTGCTATACCGAAAACTCAGTAAAGTATTCAGCATCATACTATTACGTAACGAACCTACAGGGCGACGTAATAGCTCTTATGAACGCGCAGCATAGTGTTGTAGCAGAGTATATCTACGACGCCTGGGGTAATATTCTTTCCATTACCAACGCAAGCGGAACAGATATTTCCGGCAATGCAACACATATAGCAAACCTCAACCCCTTACGCTACAGAGGTTACGTTTACGATAACGAGACAGGGTTCTACTATCTCCAGAGCAGGTATTATGATCCTGTAGTGGGTAGGTTTATTAATGTTGATAACACTCTTTCCGGTGTTAACGGTCCGATTTTAGGATATAATCTGTTTGCTTATAGTTTTAATAATCCTATTAATCTTGATGACTCTAACGGTGATTGGCCAAAGTGGGCAAAAAATGTAGTTAAGGCGGTTGTTAAAACGGTGAATAATACTGTAAAAACTGTCGGCAGAGCAGCTACAAAAATCAAATCAGCTATCCAAAGGCCTGTAGAAACTTCCGCTAAAATTGCAGTATCATCAGCAGTAGCCGTTGCCACCAAGCGAGCAACAGTTAGTGATATAATAGAGGATAAAAATAATTTTAGACTTTATAACACTAATACAAATAAGTGTGCCGAGGCAAAGGTTTTTTCGTCATATAATGGAACTCTGGTTATAAAACAAAACTTTTTGCCAAGTTCGTGTACTATATCTAACACTATTCTTTTAAAAGATTTAGATGCTCAACAAGATTCGTATTTCGTTGAACAAACGATTAAACATGAATGGGGACACGCGGTTCAGGAAACACTTTTAGGTTATGATAGTTATATAAGTAGAATTGCTATTCCTTCTGTGATCGGTTGCTTGTCGAATAAAGATAACTATTATTCGCAACCATGGGAAAGATCCGCGGAATTTTTCGGGGGTGCAAGCTCCGAAGCTTATGTGGAAGGAAGCGAAATTCGTTCGACTTTATATTTTTTAATGCAATAATACGAAGAGGTACAATATGAGAAAAATTGTTTTAATAATGGTATTGTTATTGATAATTCTTATTACTTTTTCCGCTTGTAAAGCGCAAAGCTATCCTTTTGAAGAACCTGTTGAAAATATAGTTAGCGTTGAGGTGATAGATGAAGGTGTTAACGGGCATGAAGTTTTGAAAACATTGTCCGAAGAGGAAATGAATGCTTTTTTGGAAGACATTTTGACAGTTGAATATTACCGTTATTATTATGGACATCCAAATAGAGCATATGGAATAGGATTTAAAATAACATATGAATCCGGCGCATATGAATTATTATCTTACGCTACCGGAAATTATGTTAACTTGGATGGAAGCAGAAAGTATCATTTTATATACACAAAAGATAAAGGTGCAGAGCAATTTAATGCTTTGTTAAGAAAATACTATGATCCCGAGTATCAGCCTTAATATTTAACGCATTAAATAATTTTGTATAAACAAATTTTAAACTAACAAGGTGACCTTGTGTCACCTTGTTAGGAAGTTCGTTTTACAGCGAACCGAGGGCACAAAGACCCATTACTATAACTATGACGGCATAGGCAGGCTTGTAAGCTTTACGACCTATGAAAACGGCATAGTTACAGATTATCAGGCGATCGGATACGATGAATTCAGCCGTAATTCCTTCGTTACCGAAAAATTCGGCTGTAACGAGGTAAAGGACAGCTATACCTATAACGAGACCAACGGTCTTGTGACCTCTGTTACACAGCAGTATCATGCGGGCTACAAAAACTCAACGAATACCTTCAGCTACAGCTATGACCACCTGAAGCGTGCCGATTCAACCACCGTTGCCCATGACGGCAAGAGCTACAGTGTCAGCTACAGATACGCAAATAATCTTAAGGATTCTGCATATACTTCGAATTTGATAAACAGAAAGAGCTATGGAACAAGTGTTTATGAAAGCGATGCCTATAAATTCGATTACGTATATGACAGGGTCGGCAATATCAAGACCGCAACCGTAACGAGTAAGTATGACAGCGATTACGTATATACCGTAAGATACGGCTATGACGAGCAGAATCAGCTTGTAAGCGAGCGCTGTGCGGCAACAAACAGAGCCTACGTATATGAATATGATACATATGGAAATATACGAAGCAAAAAGACATATACCTACGGAAACTA
>SVQZ01000040.1 GCA_015065105.1 Oscillospiraceae bacterium
AATTGAGCATATCCGAAACCTCCGATGAATGTTTGTCTGTCAACTTCATTCTATCAGATTTTTTCAGATATGCTCATCTTTTTTTGCCTATCTGTTAGGTTTCACCCCAACATTTAGTATAGAACCGCATTGAATGGCATTACCAAAACTATTACACCCACAGTTTCCATAATAATCGCAATTACTTCCATGATGTGAACACGGAGTTGTAGTAACCGTTTCGTAAACACTTTGACCTGAAGAATGATTCCAATACTTTCCATCTTCATAGGTGAGTTTCAGATTGTTTAATGCCGAAGTAACTTCATCATTCGTTAATGCATTACACGCAACACATAAAATTATTGTTAAAGTACTTAACATTGTGATAAATACTGCTGTTTTCGATTTAATATTCATTGCTTTTCTCCTTTCTTTAATTTCTTATTATTTAGTTCGGGGCTTGCTTGAATTACTTTTTGATCAATATGACAACTGAAGTCTTATGCAATTAATTTTTCCTTCGTGTACGGTGAAAATAAGAGTTCCGGTGTTTTCAAATACATAAGGATATATCAAGAAGTTTTTACCTTCACCAATAGTTGTAGAGGGTTCCTTTTCACCGAATATTTCCAAAGCACGGTCTATACTGTCTC
Source organism: Oscillospiraceae bacterium (assembly GCA_015065105.1). Lineage (GTDB taxonomy): Bacteria > Bacillota > Clostridia > Oscillospirales > CAG-272 > RGIG7300. The sequence goes on from SVQZ01000040.1 coordinate 636, forward strand.
CAACTCGTATGCCGTTAAGTGAAAAATCCAAAGCGTCAGCGTTTTCTCCGTGATCATACATCCTGCCGTAAGTAATAGCATAGGAATTTGCCATAAAACCTAAAGAATTGACCTGTTGCATATTATCATAAGAGGTACTTATTATATTTTCTGTATAATGCTCTTTAACCGCACCTTCAGAAGCAATATCACTCCACGTTGCAATTGCGTTTTTATTATCGGCAAAGTATTCCTTTGCGGTATATTCATAGCCTCCAACGCTTATAACTATAGAATCGTAATCGGCGGGAGAGCCTTTTATATAACCGTTTTCGTTATACTCAAATATAGGTTTTTCGGCAGTAACGGGAGGTTCGGTTGATATAATATCACTTTCCTCTGTCTCCTCTGTTTCACTATCCTTTGAGTTTTCTTCTGTTTTTGTAGCTTCTTCTGTTTCCTCGATTTCCTTGTTTTCACTTTCCGGAGCCTTGGTTTCTATACTCTCCTTTTCCTTAGCTTCTTTATCCTTTTCATTTTTGCAGGAGTTTAGTGAAAACACAGAAACAAGCATAACCAGTGCGAGTATAATGGATGTGGTTGTTTTAATTTTATTTTTCATAAATTAAACCTCCTAAAAATATTATTAATCATGATACTTTATTTATATAGTACCGTTTTAGTTTCAATTAGTTTCATGAAAAGTCTGTTTTTATAAATTTATTATTTATTGACGAGGTACTGGTTCTTATAAAAGTTGTAGGGGGCATTCACGAATGACCCGCGGGCAATTCTTGAATTGCCCTACAACTTTTTGACAGAGTCAAAGGATAAATTGCGCATTAATAAATGATTGAATTTCACTTCGTGAAGCTTAATAAAATTTGTCGATAAAGTGCTTTCGCACATTTAACGTCTCAAAAATCCAGCTTCACGAAGATCGATTCAGGTCTCAAAGTGAATTCAGCTTATAACACAGTATTGTCCGTGTTATTTGCTTTTGGTTTTACGTCAAATCAAACTACCAATGTTTTTTCGAGATTGACCCTTTCTCTGACACCGTTTTTTACCGCATAGATGGCAAACTTGACGATATACGTGCCGCTTACGGCATCATGGCTGTTGTTGTAATAGCTGTAAACAGATGTTGATGACGAAAGATTTCTGAGATTCTCAAGAAATACCGTATTTGAATCAACGGTTCTTCTTAACGTCAGTATTCCGCCTTCGTAGGTTGTACCAACATCACCGCTCAACCTTATCTCAACATAGATTTTATTGCCAGCCTTATATATGTTTATATAAGTATCATCCACATAATCATAACGCGGCGAAAGAGTGTCGTTACTTGTCGAAAAGGCACTGCAACCTACAACAGCGTAATTCAGTATCAATAAAGATATCAAGAAAACACAATATACCTTTTTTGTTTTAGACATAAAAAGCACCTCCTTTCTTTTATATAATAGAGTTTTTTATGCGTTAACCGCAGTAAATACGTATAAAAAACGAAAAACTGTAAAGCATAGCTTTTCTTTTTTTATTCTCTCTATTATATAAATCGAATCAGGAGGTGTATTCCCAACAAAAAATTTGTTATTTTTACGTCAATTTACAAATTGTTAATATTTTACTCCTTCCGCTACCCTTATCAGCTCATTGCGAGAGATATTCCCATTGACATAACACATATATACTTCATTTCCCCATAATATACTGCCTTGAATAGATTTTTCATTATAAAATAGAAATCCATCATTTCCGTTAATAGTAACTTTTTCTTTAGTTAATCTTTCCGAATCAACAGTATAATCACCTGTTTCGGCAATTGAAAATCTTATCAGTAATTCTTTACCCTCTGTGGTCTTATAAGAATATTCCCTTTTAATTTCATTTTCTCTGTTCTCATATAACTCAAATCCATCGGGGATATACGTTACCTCAATATTTTCAATGCTGAATTCCTCTTCTGCCGCTTCGCGGTCTGCGACCTTTACGTCATCAAAGGCTATTTCATAATAGCCCTTCTCTTTGTTTTCTCCCTTTATAACGTCGTCTAATTCCGCTTTATAGGACCAGGGGAGGATCTTTTCTGTTATCTCCTTGACCTTTTCGCTGACTGCGGCACGTACGCCCTCATCGGTCATGAGCAGTCCGAAGGAGGCAGTTATCACACAAAGAAGGATCACAGCTACACGCTTGAAATAGATATAGGTAGGCTTCTCACCCTTGTGCTTGAGGATACGCTTCAGACGGCGAACCTCTTTTTCCTGCCTTTTCGTATAAGGGAAGAGCTTTCTTAGCTCTTCCTCAGAGGGGTACGCTTCAAGCTCACGCTCCATCTCCTCATATAGGATTCTTTCAAGCATGATATCAAAGAATCCATCATTCAATTCCTTATACATTGTAATTCTCCTTTTTTAATAATTCGGCAAGCTTTTTCCTTGCACGAAAGATCCTCATACTTACTGCTGCCTCGGATACCCCGAGCAGATTCGCTATCTCTTTATCACTCATTCCGTGCAGGAAACGGAGCCGGCACACCTCTTTGTATATATCGTCCAGCTCGTCGAAGGAAGCCTTTAATCTCTCATAGCCTTCACGGCTTATCACAATATCCTCGGGAGATTCAAGAATTTCATCATGATCACCGTGATATTCCTTTGTTGATGTATCTGTATTAAACTTTTTCCGCTTAAAGTCTATTGCTTTACGCTTGGATATAAGTATGCATAGCTGTAAGAGCTTCTTTTTATCCGAATAATCTATCCTTTCGATCATCTCGATAAGTGTAAGCATTACGGTATGTACTATATCCTCCACGTGACGCTTGTTACCAAGCTCTCTTGCTGCCGTGTAAGCCATATAGCTGTAGTATCTTTCGTATATATAAATTATTATTTCCTTGTCCTCGTCATTTGTGAGCAAGGATAAATAGAATAAAAGCATGGTTTTCCCCTTTTGCCACTATTATATAAATCGAATCAAAAACTGCTTTTCAAACAAGAAAAAGCGCATTTTTATGTGTATTTACATTTTATTAACATTTGGATCGATAAATTGGCTTTATTTTGTTATCCGTATAATAAATTATACAAGCTTTAAAATATTAAGTCAATAGCTTGCAAAAAAGTGGCAAATGCCACAGCGAATTCCGATCCATTCTACAGTACAAACAATTTACACGAAACAGAGCAATTTCCTATATAATAAAAAACAATCGGCTGTCGAAGGACAGCCGATCATTTTTTCAACCTTACACGGAAGAGGAAGCGTATCACGCTTTTTGTGTTCCAGGGTATCAAGGGATAAAGGTAGCTTCTGCCTCCGCCTACGCTCTTGTTTGATACGATTAGCAAAAAGACCAATAGGAGTCCGGCAAGAAATCCCCATATATTGAAAACAGCCGTAAGCACGAGCATGATAAGCCTCATGAACTTAAGCGCATAAGCAAGCTCATAGCTCGACTGTGTAAAGTTTGCGATAGTAATTATTGCAAGATATAGTATCACCTCGGGAACGAACCAGCCTATATCCACAGCCATTTCTCCCAGGATAAGACCCGCTATAACGGAAAAAGAATTACCCAGCACCTGCGGAGTATTGAGAGAAGCTATTTTCAAACCGTCTATTATAAACTCTATAATAAAAATCTGGGCTATAACGGGTACCGTTCCCGGTTCCTTCAGCTTAATGAATTCAAGCCAGGGCGGTATAAACCCGGGGTTGGTTATAAGAAGGTACCATAAAGGCAAAAGAATAAGGGTGAGGGAAACTATAAGCAAGCGTATAATTCTAAAATAGCTTGAGGTCAGAGGCGGCAGATAGAAATCATCCGCCTCCTGTAAAAAATCAAAAATAGAGGTAGGAAGAATCATGACCTCAGGGGTATTATCCGATATTATAATAACGCTTCCCTCTAAAAGCATGGCGGCGGCAGAATCGGGTCTTTCGGTAAAACGCACCTTGGGAAAGGGGTTATACCATTTACGCCTTATAAGCTGTTCCGCAATACTCTGCTCACCAAATGATATGGCTTCAACGTCAATTTTATTCAGTCTTTCAAGAATTTTTGAAAGAAATCTTTTATCAACGAGATCGTCTATATAGCATACAGCGATATCCGATGCCGTTCTTTTCCCGCAGCTTACAAGCTTAAATGTCAGCTTTGGATCGCGAATTCTTCTCCGCAAAAGAACGGTATTGTTTATCATGCTTTCGCCAAAGCCGTCACGAGGTCCTTTTAATACTTTTTCGTTCTGCGGTTCTTCGATCCCTCTGTTGGGATACCGCCTGCAGAATATAACGATTATTTTATCAAGTCCCTCTATAACGAAGGCGGTACCTCCCGAAAGGATCATATTTACCGCATCCTTTGCGTTACTTGCTTCCGATACCTCGCCAAAAGCTACACGTTCCTTCAGCATTTCGGTATCCTTATATTCTATAAAGTATTCGAGAACTCTTTCCATTGTGGCATTGTCGATAAACCCGCTTACATAAAAAAGACCGCAATTTCGTCCGTCGTTTAAGGATATCCTTCTTTTTACCACGTCAAAGCTTTCGCCTACGTTTAATAATCTTGTTAATTCATCTGTAAATCTGTCATAGGATGTAATATATACCACCTCCCATGATGATAGTATCCGTCTTTTATAAAAAAATATACTGAATAATTGCAAAATTAACAGTTATATGCTATAATACAATTAAAATCATGTTAAGGAGTAATGATCATGACCGAAGCTCAATTCTTCAAGAATCTTACAGTTCCCGAAGGTAAGGTAGATATTGTACTTGATACCGATACATATAACGAGATAGATGACCAGTATGCTATAGCATATATGGTAAAAAGAACAGAAAAATTCAATGTCAAGGGTATCTATGCCGCCCCCTTTTACAACGGCAACTCCATCTCACCCGAAGACGGTATGGAAAAAAGCTACGATGAGATATTAAAGGTCCTCGATCTCCTTGAACGTCCCGATCTTAAGGAGGTTGTTTTCAAGGGTTCAAGAGGATACTTGACAAACGAAAAGGAACCCCTTGCCACCCCTGCGGCAGAGCATCTTGCTGCACTTGCGGATAATTATTCCCCCGAGCACCCGCTTTATGTTGCTTTGATCGGCGCATTCACTAACGTTGCATCCGCTATATTATTAAATCCCAATATGAAGGAAAACTGTGTATTCCTTGTGCTTGGAGGCCATGCCGACTATCTTCCCACTCCGGTATATGAGTTCAATATGAGTCAGGACATAGCGGCGGCAAGGGTGATTTTCAACTCCAAGGTTCCTATCATCCAATTCCCTGCCATCGGCGCAGTAGATGCGCTTTCCACCTCACAGTACGAGCTCGAGCATTGGCTCAAGGGAAAGAATAAGCTTTGCGATTATCTTTATGAAAACACTGTCAGAGAGGCAGTAAAGCACGTTCCCGAAAACTTCCCCTGGACAAGAGTTATATGGGATATCATCGTTATTTCATGGTTCTTTAATGAAAATGAAAAGCTCATGGAAACAACGATCAAACACGCAATAGTCCCTCAGCGTGACTATTATTATTCTACAGATATGCGCCGTCATTATCAGAGAACCGTGTACCGTGTATTCCGAGACAGAGTGTTTGCTCATCTGTTTGAGACTATAACAAACGGGTAATACCATTGCTGCAAGAAACGGATACCATCATAAAAAGCCTCTTTTGTCTATCTGACAAAAGAGGCTTTTACATGCGAAACAACAGTATAAATGCGCGCAAATACAGGTAAGAAAAGTGAAAATTGGCATGGAAGATATTACATACTGACTTCAATATCGAAATATTGTTCTTGAAAATAGGTCAGTTTAATAATTTCTTCCTTAGAGAATGTAGTATTTGGGGGAGCAACTACCCACTTGTCCTCTATATCATTTAATCGGTGAATGATTGCAATAACTGTACCTGTGAAAGTATTGACCGGATAGTCGATGCCTAATATATATGCATCTTGTTCTTCACCGTCAGCGGCAATTATTCCATTTATATAGCCGTAATTCATAGAGTAATAAATATCTTCATATTTGGGGTGACGACTCCCAAGGGGGCGATCCACAATAACGGTGACCACTTGACCGATCATTTCGTATTCTCCTTTGCGGTTCGGCAGGAAGCGATCAGCATTGCTCTTAGGGAAGTGAATTTTGCAGAAAGTGTTTTGAATGTTTGATCGTCAATGTATCTTGTCCTATACAACAGTTCAAGCCAATAGCCCGTTTCACTTGCTTCTTTTAGGGCAATTTCGAGTTTAGAAATAAAGTCGGCTTTTCCGTGGGCATATTGTGCTTCACGGATATTTGCACCGATGGATGTACCACTTCTGCCGATTTGGTTGAAGATGATGGACTCGCGTTTTTCTTTTAGATGTTTAACGAGGTTAATGATGGATACTGCGAAATCCATAGACTGCGTTCTTAATTTACTTTCAGACATAAATACACCTCCAATTCGAACTTATTATATCATAAATGTGGTTAATTAGCAATATTTAGTGAAGTTTGGCTTTGCCAAGTGAAGCAGCGGCGATGCCGCTGTGAAGTATCGTGCTTACGCACGAAGTGAAGTTAAGTGTGCCACTCACGCCCGCAGGCTCTTCACGATGCAAAGCATCGCTTCACGCACCGAAGGTGTGCTTATCGTGCCGCGAGGCACACTTAGTTCGAAAAAAGAGTCTTTTGTCCGGAAGACAAAAGACTCTTTTTTCATGGCGCGCCTGGCAGGATTCGAACCTGCGACCTACCGGTTCGTAGCCGGGCACTCTATCCACTGAGCTACAAGCGCATATACTATTTAAACAGCCTAAATATGATAACATAATATTTTTCACTTGTCAATATCTTTTTCAAAAAAACTCCATTATTTTAAGTTATTGACATATTGAATCTGAAATTATATAATAAGATTATCGATTATACACACAAAAAATTCAAAATACGGTTAAAGACTATGAAGATATTTTTTATTCTACTCATTATTATTGTACTTCTGTCCTCCTGCTCTCACAAAAAAGCCCCCGAATCGCTCACCTCTCCCGACATCATCTCCTATGAAACCGAAAAGGCGGAAAAGGACGATATAGACCCCGCAGTTGATACACTTGAATCATCTTTGAAGCTGCTTAAGAAAAAGGATAAATTCATACAGATAACCACAGTAGATATTACTTTCAATACACCCGACCATACCATAAAGGAATCCCGTGTCAAGACCGCTTCCTTTCAAGGTCTTTCGGGCAGTTCCCCCTCTGCGGAAATTACCTGTTTCTATAACACCGACGGTACAGAGACCTGTGTAAAAGAGAACTTTTCAAATGATACAGTTGTATATGAGTTTCCGGGAGACGTTGAATACAGCTATTCCGAGTCTCTCTCCGAAAAAGACTTTTTTGACAAGCACCGTCCGTATCTTGCTTTAGACAATGAGCTTTACGAAAAGTTGATCCTTAAGGATAAAAGTATCCTTTTTGAAGGCGGTAACAGTCTTGAATCATGGATAGCTCTCGAGGGATATTCGTTAGTATCCTCCCAAGCCGTATTAAAGCTTGATAATAACGGTAATATCACACTTATAGAATATACTGCATCAGCAAAAAAGCTGGACGTTACCGCGCAAATATATGCAACAATAGAATACAAATAATAAAAGTGAAGGTCGAAAGGCCTTCACTTTTTCATCACCGCTATAGATTGGTTACCCAATATTTCAAAGGCTCTTTGTGCCCTTTCTTTTGAATAAGCCACAGCCTTTCCGTTCCACGGGTCGTTGAAATAATAATTATCATTATCATACCCCACAAGCACAAGGCAATGGAGGCGGCGGTTGTAAGATATGGTTTTTCCTCCCGATGTTTTCCATTTAACGCAGGACGTAGCAATTTCCATATTAAGCGTACCCCAAACAATAACAGGAATACCGTTATCAATATACTTATCGCAAAGATCCTTCAAACTGTAATCATACGAATGATAAAAGCTGTAATGATCCTTATTTAAATACGATTCAAAAGCCTTGGCAATTACCGGAGAATAGCACCCCCATCCGCCGCTCGAACGAGGATCTCCGCAATAGACCTTATCGGGGTCGGGACCTATACCGCCTACAGTAGGTGCAGGACCCATGGGTAAAAGATTATCTATAAAATAATCAACACTTATATTTATTCCCAGATACCGTAATGCCATTACCGCCGACACAGCCTCACAGCCGTTCGGATAACCATTCCCCTGGTATATGTAAGGAACGTCAAGAATCTTTTTTCTGTAATTTTCAGTACCGCAACGCGAGCATTTTCCGTTGTATGTGGTATGACCAAGCGAAGAACCGAAGGTAAGATAACAACGGGAACAGCTTTTCGGTGTTGTACAGGTAGCAGGTATATAAATATGATCGAGTTTATTTCCGTATGAGGTCTTACAATCGCGGCAGGTAGCAGGCTTTGTACAGCTTGCGCTAAGAAAACGGTGAATACCGTCATCCTTGGAAAGAAAGCTGCCGCATCTCTGACACTCACCGCCCGAAACACAGCTTAAAGCTTCACAGAGATGTCCCAAAGGAAGCTCAAATACTATACCGCATTTACGGCATTCAGCGCCCTTTGTACAGCTCGGCTCGGTCAATGAATGTTCGCATTCGGAAATAAGAATATTTTCAACAAAGCTTTTGAATATCTTTGCCGTCTGAGCTCTTGTAACACTCTCCTTCGGCATAAGAAGTCCTTTGTCATTTCCTTCCAAGAGCTTATTGGAAGCACACCACTCAATGCCCTTTACCGCCCATTCCGAAATATCTCTTTTATCACCGAAACACGAAAGCTCCGCGTCATTCTCTCCCATGAGAGCGTTTTCCGAAGAATAGTTATATATTATTACCGCAAGAGCTTCTCTCGTAAGAGTACGTCCAAGTCCGAACTCTCCCTTTCCTATACCGTTTATATAGCCCTTCTCGTATGCCCAGGACAGCTCCTTGGAATACCATTCTCCGGCTTTTGTATCATTGAAATAGTTTTCGGTATAGCCGCTTACGTCTTCACCCGAAGCTCTCGCAAGAATACATACCGCCCCTTCTCTTGAGATAGAAGCCGACGGCTCAAAGGTGTATCTGCCCGTACCCTTAACGTAACCGTTGATATAACAGAACTCCATGCCCTTAAAATACCATGCGTTCTCATCGGTATCATAAAAGGGAGCTCTTCCTTCGCTTGAAACAACGGAGGCAACTGATGAAAAAGAGCAAAGACAGATCAAGACTGTCAAAACCGCAAAAATGAATGCTATTCTTTTCATAATACCTCCTTGTATTTTAATCTGAAAAATATTCCGAAAGCTATTGATATCAAAGTCGATAACGCACAGAAGAACAATGAATAATATAAAAACTCGTTTAAAATCCCGAACGAACTGCCGGGTACCGCAATCGCTAAAAGAAGAAGCGCAGGGATACGGCTTGTATAATAAACTGCATATAAAGCTTTTATAAGTCTTTTTCTGTATGAGCTTTCGATCATTTTGTGCCGGATGACTCTGTAACGGCTTTTTGAGGCAGGAAGCTTTTGCAGTTCTTCCGTTATTCTTTCACGGGAGTATCCGGATATAGAAATTATCTGTTCTTTTCCTATACCGCCAAAGGTTGCCCCGGCTAAATATAAAAGTCCGAAGCAAAGTATATACAGCCATTGATTTTTATCAAAAATATTCTGATATCTGAATTTTACTTCCTTATCGATATATCCGAGAACAGTGCAAAGCTCCGTTATCTCTTCTTTATCTCCGTAAGCATAGATCATTGTATCATCCACTATGCTTCGTACGGTCAACCCCTTTTCGTTTTCAATACAATAAATGCTGTAATTGGCCCGTACCTTGTTGCTTATCCTGTTATCCTTACCCCATCTTGAATTCTTGATGTGTTCGTCATAAGAACGTCTGACGTTACCTATACTTTTTTCATCAAATTCAAAAAAGTCAAGGGTTACTCCTTCGTCCCTTACCGAGACAGACGCTTTAAGCTCTGCGCCGTCTTTCCAATTACTTTTAAAATGCCCGGTGGAATCATGACATTCATAACCTGCTTCACCTATCAGTTCTTTTACACGGGCAGTATCCAAAGAAATTTTAGGATCTTTATTCACAAGAAGAAAGATAAAAAACGGCAGAATGAGTATCACTGTCATTACCGCAACGGCACCGTAGGGAAACCTTTTCATAATATTGTCACCTTTTGATTACTGCTATCGATTGCATACCAAGCTCCCTGTATGCTCTTTGAGTTTTTTCTCTTTCGTAACGGACCTTCTTACCTCTCATAGGGTCGTTAAAATAATAGAATTCATCATCATAGCCCGTTAAAACGAGGCAATGCAGTTTTCTGTTGTAACAGATACGTTTTCCCTCCGAGGTGCTCCAGCACGCATAAAGCCCTTCTGATTCTGACATATCCACCGTAGCCCATATCATCACAGGATGTCCGTTATCTATATATTCAAGACAAAGTGAATCAAGAGTTCTGTCATATGAATGAACATAAGTATATCCGCTTTCACCGAGAAATCCCTCCAAAGCCTCTGCGATAACCGGTGAATAACAGCCCCAGCCGTGTTTTGATCTCGGATCTCCGCAATATACCCTTTCGGGATCGGGGCCTGTGCCATTCACCACCGGCCTTTCACCCATCGGCAGAAATTCGTCTATAAACCTGTCAACGTCTATATCAAAACCGTAATAACGCAATATCATTACAGAAGAGACCGCTTCACATCCGTTGGGATAATCTTCGAGCTGAGATATAAACGGCACGTCTTCAAGTATCACGTTCAAGCTCTCTTGGTTATCCTGATCATTCTCGAGCTGTAGTTCAAAACTTTGAGTAGCATATGCGTTTATCTCATTGCCGTATTCGGGATATGATATTATAACAGCTGTAAGCAATATCCCCAACAAAAAAGCGCTCCTTCTTTTCATTCAGATAATTCTTCCCTTTCATCTTCAAATACAGCTTCCAGGTATCGGTCCAACACCTGATTATCATAAACTGTTTTATCAAAGGTCACAAGCATTTCCTTTGCATAACCCGTACCCTCTTCACCGTCAAGATACACCTTGAAGCTGTGGCAGGGTATAGAATAGAATTCCTTTTGAGAAATATATTCAAATCTCCACTTAAAGCCGGAATCATCCTTATAAAGATCTTCGAAGTATGAATTCAAAAGCTCTGCCGCCTCACCCGAGGAAAGCTCGGTATTTATATTTTTGATCTCTATAAGCTTCCACACACCCTGATCCTTTACCCATGCTCTTCCCATCGAAACAGGACGGGCCTTTTCAAACATAAAATCAATAACAATATTGCCTTTCGTATCGGCATATCCCCACTTGCCGTCCTTGTTGAGAGCTATCAGACTGCCGGATGAGGAATAGGGTACCTTTTGTGCGTGGTCTCCAACGGCCCATATGCCTGCATCACCGTACAGATGGTCGAGAATCATATTGCCCTCATGATCATAATAACCCCATTTCCCATCTCTTTTCAAGGCACAGATACCGTAATTGTCGAAATTAACGTATCCGTCATAATCAAGGTCTGTAACAAGCTTCGAATCGCATATAATTCCGTATTTCCCGCTTTCGTTATAATAATTTTCATCATAGGAAATATATGGGTCACGGTAGAACACCATACCGTCATCGGTGTGCACAAAAGAACCTGTATTACCAAAATAGCTGTTATCCGTCATCTCTGCCGTATGATCGGGATTGACGGGGGTTACCGCCGCTGCTATACCGAAATCGACCTCGTCGCATATACGGTATCCGCCCACATCGGTATAACAGATAAGATCATTTTCCAGATCATAGATATAGTGTCCCGTACCGCCGCCGTGACCTGATACGCACTCCTTCACCTCATAGCTTTCGGGATCTACATACTTTGTATGATCAGTGATCATGTTGCAAACACTGCAATATTCAAACGAATAGTTTCCTTTTACACCTTTCGGAATCTCACACCTTATTTCTCCGTTACGGTCTATAATAAACTGCTGGTTGGATTTGGTCATCAGGAATACACCGTAAGAGTCCATACTGTTATCCATAATGTCATAAAAGGGCTTGATGTCTGTAACATCACCCTCATATTCCATAATTACATCGTAGATATCTTCCTTCGGTATTACCGTTTCGGGCTTTGATGCCGTCTTCTTTTCTGTTTCACAGCCAATAAGACCCGTACTTAAAATACACACACAAAGCATTATTACGGCATAGGGATATCCTTTTTTCTTTTTCGCGGTATCAAGGATATTTTCAAATCTTTGCTTTACGGCATTTTTTCTCGGATTAAATCCCGTTGTCAGAGGAGGCGCGCTTCTTCTGCACTTTTTAACTATTTCAAGCATGGCAACACCGTAAGATATTCTTTCTTCCTTACCGGCATTCTTCAACACCCTCTCGTCACAGGACAATTCCATTTCGTTCATCAGCTTTTTCGCAGCAAAATACACAAAAGGGTTAAACCAATGCACGGCGTTGGCAAGCATAGCGATAAGCTTTACGTAAAGGTCCTTTCTGCGGTAATGTACAAGCTCGTGACGCAACACCCCGCTTATATCCTCTTCTCTCATTTCAATATCAGGCAAAAGCACCCTGGATCTGAAAAATCCGTATATCATCGGTGTTTTGGCAAGGCGGCTTATATATAACGGAGGCGCTTTCCTTATATTCAGCTCACGGCAGACCTCTTTGTACACCGAAAGACTCTTTGCGCCGGGGGCTGAAAGGGTTGAATTAAGCTTTTTTATATTTCTTATATATCCCGAAATATTGCATACAATAAAAACAATCATTCCCGAAAGCCATATCCCGGTTATAAGATACCCGATTTCCTTTTTACCGAAGGTGAAGCTGTTTTCTGTTTTTTCACTTTCTTTTGCAGTAACAACCTGTGTTTCGTTTGAATCAATACCGTCGGGTACAGCAGAGCTCTCTTCGTTTATGTATTCATTGAAATAATAAACAGGATCGGGAATTGTAATTTCATTTACGCTCTTACTTATTTCGGCAGTCTGCCTTGCAATATCTATAGGAAACGATATCATTTTAGGCATTATCATACCGCCTGCGGGAATACAAAGTCTCAAAACTACGATGCACCATAAAAGATACCTGCAGCCTGCGCTTATTCTCTTTTTCATTTTTTCGGATAATAAAGTCAATACTATTATAATAACGGATATAACTCCGCTGAATAACAGTAGATCTATAATAAACTTTAACATGAATATACCTTACCCTTTATTATATAAGTAGCGGTTTTTATGCTTTTGGTTTCGTTATTTTTCGATTTCTTTTCTTTTTTCGTTAAGCATATCCGAAATTGCGATAATATCCTCATCGCTTAATTCGTCTGTTTCAATAAGAGAGGCAAGCATCGAATGCAGTGATCCACCCACCTTTTTTACCATTCTGTAGGATTCGGAGCAAAGATATTCGTTTTCGGCTATCGCCGCAGAAAAATAATGATAATATCCGCTTCTGTCCGCACTGACAAATCCCTTATTCTCAAGTCTGCCCAAAAGAACGTGAACCGTTGCCTTGCTCCAATTCTTGGTTTTCTGAAGCATCTTGGTTATCTCGCTTGCCTTCATAGGTCTTTTCGTATCCCAGAGAACACGCATGATCTCAAGTTCGGAATCAGCTAATTTGTCATTCATAATATCGGCCTCCAATGCGTTGACATTTTGTTTACGGTTTCATTATACACAACCGTAAACGTTTTGTCAACAGTTTTGTACAAAAAATATTAAAAAAACTTTTTTTGCTAAAAATATTGAAAATAATACAATAAAATGTTATAATACATTGTTGTTTGAGAAAACATAATTATTGTAATGCGGTAATGATACCGTTCACAAAGGAGATGCAGAAAATGGCACGCATGATCGGCACAGTTTCCAGGGGTGTACGCGCCCCCATCATCAGACAGGGTGACGATATAGTTCAGATCGTAACCGATTCTATTCTCGAGGCATCCAAGGACGCACCCTTCGAGTTTAATAACCGTGATATAGTTGCAATGACCGAGGCAGTTGTTGCAAGAGCGCAGGGTAACTACGCAACCGTTGATAATATTGCAAAGGATATAAAGACGAAGTTCGGAGAAGACAGCACTATCGGTGTTATCCTCCCCATTCTCAGTCGTAACCGTTTTGCTATCTGTCTTCGCGGTATAGCAAAAGGTGCAAAGAAGATAGTTCTTATGCTTTCCTATCCTTCTGACGAGGTCGGCAATCACCTTATCTCGGTAGATGCAATGGACGAAAAGGGCGTTGATCCCTATAAAGACGTTCTCACCCAGGAAAAATACCGCGAGCTTTTCGGCTATGAAAAGCACAGATTCACCGGTGTTGATTACGTTGAATATTACGAAGGTCTTATCCGCGGCTGCGGAGCAGATTGCGAAATAATCTTCGCTAACAATCCCCGTGCTATTCTTGATTATACAAAAAAGATCCTTTGCTGTGATATCCACACAAGATTCCGTACCAAGAGAATTCTTAAGGCTAACGGCGGCGAGATCGTTCTCGGTCTCGATGATATCATGACCGAATCTGTTGACGGCAGCGGTTATAACGCTGACTACGGTCTTTTAGGCTCAAATAAGGCAACAGAGGATCAGGTCAAGCTCTTCCCCCGTGACTGCCAGCCCGTAGTTGATGCTATCCAGAAGAAGCTTTATGACGCTACCGGTAAGACCATTGAGGTCATGGTTTACGGCGACGGCGCATTCAAGGATCCCGTAGGCAAGATCTGGGAGCTTGCAGACCCGATCGTTTCTCCCGCATATACCAAGGGTCTTGAGGGTACACCCAACGAATTAAAGCTCAAGTATCTTGCAGATAACGATTTTGCCGATCTTTCCGGCGATGCCCTTAAGGAGGCTATCAAAACAAAGATCATTGAGAAGGACGGTGATCTTGTCGGCAATATGGCATCCGAGGGTACAACTCCCCGTCAGCTTACCGACCTTATCGGTTCTCTCTGTGACCTTACCTCCGGTTCGGGCGACAAGGGTACTCCCATCGTATTTATTCAGGGTTATTTCGATAATTACACTACCGAATAACCATCAAGCTTCGGCTTTTCAAGTCAATATCAAACCGAAATACGAAAAATACTGTTTACAAACCTCCGAGAATCTGATATTATGTAGATATCAGGTATCGGAGGTTTTTATATTATCAGATGAAATATTCAATAAATGAATCAAGTAACAAGCCTGCGTATTTGCAGCTATACCTTAAATTAAGAGAAGAAATAACCGAAGGAATCATTAAAAAGGGTGAAAAGCTTCCGTCAAAAAGAACTCTTGCGGACGAAGCGGGGGTAAGCGTAATTACGGTAGAACACGCTTACGGAATACTTTCCGATGAAGGCTATATAGAATCCAGACAACGCAGCGGGTATTACGTTATATACCGTGAAAAGGATTTTATTTCAGTAGTATCTCCCGAAAAAAATGACAGTAAGGAAGATTCCCGCTCTTTACATAACGCAAAATACGATTTTCCCTTTTCGGTCATGGCAAAAACCATGCGCAAGGTGCTGTCGGAATACGGAGATAAGATACTTTTAAAATCCCCGAATCACGGAACAAACGAACTGCGCCGCGCAATTTCAGAGTATCTTAAACGAAGCAACGGTATAAACGTTGACCCAAAACAGATAATAATCGGTTCGGGTGCAGAATATCTGTATTCCCTTATTGTTCAGCTTTTGGGAACAAACAGGGTATTTGCCACAGAATCACCCTGCTACGATAAGATACAAAAGGTATATCAGGCAATGGGCGTAAGATACGATATCCTCAAGCTTTCTTCAAACGGAATAAAAAGCTCTGAGCTTGAAAGAACAAGCGCCACCGTATTGCACGTAACTCCATTCAACAGCTTTCCCAGCCATATAACCGCCGACATTTCAAAAAGAAACGAATATATCCATTGGGTAAAAAAGCGAAAGGGATTCATAGTTGAAGACAATTACGATTCCGAATTAAGCTTATTATCAAAGCCCGAGGATACCCTCTTCTCTCTCGACAGCGAAGGACGGGTGATCTATCTGAATACCTTTTCCAAGACCGTTGCACCCTCTATACGTATAGGATATATGATATTACCCGATTTCCTGCTCAGCGGCTTTGAGGAGAAATTAGGCTTTTATTCCTGCACTGTTCCCGTTTTCGAGCAATACGTATTAGCGGAGCTTATCCGAAACGGAGATTTTGAAAGACATATAAACAGAGTAAGACGTCAGAAGCGCAAAGGGTAGATCTGGTTATATAAAAAAGTTTTATTTTGAATATATACATAATATCAAATTCTGTATATAATACTCTTTGCAAAATATAAAGAGGTGAAAAATATGTCATACAATAAAGTTTTAACCATTCAGGATATCTCATGTGTAGGTCAGTGCTCTCTTACAGTTGCATTGCCGGTCATCTCCGCTTGCGGAATCGAGACTTGTGTTCTTCCTTCTGCAGTTCTTTCAACGCATACCGCAGGCTTTTCGGGCTACACCTTCCGTGATCTCACCGAGGATATGCCTGCAATCAAGGAGCATTGGATAAAGGAAAATATCAAGTTCGATGCTATCTATACCGGTTATCTCGGAAGTACAAAGCAGATAGAATACGTTGCCGATATTTTTGCAAGCGCGGGAAAGGAGTCCTGCCTTAATATAGTTGACCCCGCCATGGCGGACAACGGGAAGCTCTACCCCGGCTTTGATAACGAATTTGTTTGCGCGATGAAGGGACTCTGTGCAAAGGCAGACTATCTTGTACCCAATATAACAGAAGCCTGCTTCCTTTGCGATATTGAATACAAGACAGAATATGACAGAGCATACATTAATGAAATACTCGAAAAGCTCACAGAGCTCGGAGCGAAAAACGTGATCCTTACCGGTATTTCCTATGAAGCCGGCAAAACAGGTGTCGTTGTTTACAAAAAAGGCGATTATCAGTATTACGAGCATGATCTCCTCCCCAACAGCTGTCACGGAACGGGTGATATTTATGCTTCCGCATTTGTCGGTGCGTTGGTAAGAGGAAAGGGAGCTTACGAATCCGCAAAGATCGCGGCAGATTACGTGCTTGAATGTATCAAGGCTACCGCCGAGGAAGAAAACCACTGGTACGGTGCGAAATTCGAGCCCGTTCTTTACAAGCTTATTGAAATGATACAATGACAAAAGGGACTTGCAAAAGTCCCTTTTCAGCTTGTCGATAAACTTATCGACAAGCTGTCAGGCTTCGAAAAAGGAAGCGTAGGTTTTCGTGAAAAGGGGACGTAGGCGTACTATGTACGGCAGAGCCCCTTTTCGCGGAAAAGTGTGAAATAGCGGTGTGAACTCGACGTTTACACCGCTATTGAATAGTTATTCAACTTTATCAGGAGTTGTGAAGCTTATTTTCTAATTAATTTATTGGGCGTCTTAAACTTAAAAAAAG
>SVQZ01000041.1 GCA_015065105.1 Oscillospiraceae bacterium
AATGCTTATTGCGCTTTATTGGGAGTGGTAATTCTTAATATCTTATATCGGTATGACGGAGAGTGGTACTTAATTAATAATTACTTTCACACGTCCGACCGGTTTTTCGACAGTCTGAGGACACCTTCGGGTGTCCTTTTTTTGTATTCGGAATATCATACTATTAAAGGTATTTAAAGGAGAAGGAACATGGAATACTTAAGTATGTATGATATAAAGGAAGGAGCAGCTGCCGAAATAGTAGGGCTTAATTGCCGTAATGAGATAAAGCAAAGATTTATGGAGCTTGGCATGATAAAGGGAACAAAGGTGAAATGTGTACTTTGTGCTCCCTTCGGTACGATAAAGGCTTATTCGGTTGCGGGAAGTGTTATTGCCATAAGAAAAAAGGACGCCTGCGATATATTGGTACGGGAGGTTGTTTTATGAACGAAAGCAATATCCTTACCGTCGGCTTTGTCGGTAACCCGAACGTCGGTAAAAGTACACTTTTCAATGAGCTTACAGGCTTGAAGCAGCATACGGGAAACTGGACGGGAAAAACGGTTGAGAGCGCCGAGGGTACGGTAATATATAAGAAGCGAAAATATCTTATAACCGATCTTCCGGGTACATATTCCCTTATGTCAAACTCCCCGGATGAAGAGGTAACAAGGGATTTTGTATTATCAGATAAGGCGGACGTGTTTTGTGTTGTATGCGATTCTGCCTGCCTTGAACGTAATCTTCCTTTGGTATTACAGATATCGGAGCATGCTCCGAACGTGGTTTTGGTATTAAATCTGTGGGATGAAGCAAAGAAATACCATGTAACGATTGACGTAACAAAGCTTTCCGGACTTTTGGATATGAGGGTGGTAAAGACCGTAGCAAAGAAAAAGCAGGGAACTGCCGGGCTCTTATCTGCACTTGACGAAAAAAGAGAGGGCAGGATACTTGTAAGATACGGAGAGATAATAGAATATGCCATTGATCTTTTGCCGGATGACCTAACAAGATTTGAAAAAATAAACATCATATGCAGTGATAAGATAAACTCTTATCCCCATGCCAAGGAATATCTTTTTACCGCAGGCTATTATCCCGAAAAATGCAGTGAAGAGGTATCATGCACCCTTGTCAGAAAATCGCGGGAGATAGCAGGTGCTTGCGTAAAACAGGGAGAGGAGCGAATAGAAAGAAACCGCCGTATAGATAAGATCGTTACAGGCAGATTTACCGCTGTTCCGATAATGTGCGCTCTGCTCTGCCTTGTTTTATATATCACTCTTATAGGTGCAAATTACCCGTCGCAATGGCTGAGCGTATTCTTTTCATTTATTGAAGAAAGATTGAATTCTCTTCTTATAGCTATATATACCCCAGATATGCTCCGCGAGCTTATCGTTTACGGTATTTTTAGGGTTCTTTCTTGGGTGGTTGCGGTAATGCTGCCTCCGATGGCAATATTTTTTCCGCTGTTTACTCTTTTGGAGGAGTGCGGTTTTCTGCCGCGTATAGCCTTTAATACGGAAGGCTGCTTTAGCTGCAGCGGCAGCTGCGGCAAGCAGGCGTTGACTATGTGTATGGGCTTCGGCTGTAATGCAGTCGGTGTCTGCGGATGCAGGATAATAAACTCACAAAGGGAAAGGCTCGTTGCAATTCTTACCAACGTTTTCGTCCCCTGTAACGGGAGATTTCCAACTCTTGTTACCCTTATAACGGTCTTTTTCGTATGCTCGGGCTCCGCCGTCTCTTCAAGTGCAATACTCTGCCTTTGTATAATAGGCGGTATAGTTATAACTCTTATTGTCTCGGCTCTGCTTTCAAAAACTCTGCTTCGCGGTGTGCCCTCATCCTTTACACTTGAGCTTCCGCCCTACAGAATGCCGAATTTGGGAGACATACTTGTGCGTTCATTTTTAGACCGTACGCTGTTTGTGCTCGGAAGAGCGATCACCGTAGCCGCGCCTGCGGGCGCCGTTATATGGATTTTGGCGAATATAAAGGCAGGAGAAGTAAATCTTCTTACCCATATTTCAGGGTTTCTTGATCCTTTCGGTATGATGCTTGGGTTGGACGGAGTGATATTGCTTGCGTTTATACTTGGATTTCCCGCAAATGAAATAGTTTTACCCATAATTTTAATGGGATACGTAAAAACAGGTGTCCTGTCCGAGACAGCAGGAGCGGTACAGTTAAGGGATATACTTTCGGCAAACGGATGGGATAAGGTCACCTGTATCTGCATGATAATTTTTACAATATGCCATTTTCCGTGCTCCACCACTCTGTTAACTGTAAAAAAGGAGACGGGCAGCCTGAAATGGACTTTCGCCGCCTTTATTATACCGACTCTTGTGGGTATGCTTCTTTGCTTTACAGTTAATTTGATTGACAAAACCTTTCTTTAATGTTATAATCAATAACAGAGAAAGAGAGGATGTTTTATGATCTGTTTGATTTTAGCCGCAGGCTATGCCACAAGACTTTATCCATTAACAGAAAACTTCCCGAAGCCCTTGTTGGAGGTTTGCGGAAAAACTATACTCGATTGGCTTGTTGACGATATAGCCGATACCACCGATATTACAAAATTTGTTGTTATCTCAAATCATAAGTTTGCCCGTCATTTTGAAGAATGGGCAAAAACAACAAGGTATGATATAAGCGTTGTTGATGATATGACCTTAACCAACGAGACCAGGCTTGGTGCAGTACGTGATATAGAATACGCTATTGATAAATTGAATCTTGATGATGATATGCTTGTGATAGCAGGGGATAATGTTCTTGATTTTTCCTTGGGAAGATTCGTCGCGTACCATAAGGAAAAGGGTGCATCAAGCGTAATGCGCTATTATGAGGCTGATGAAAACCGTCTTTTGAAATGCGGAGTTGTTACCCTTGATGAAAATGAAAGGGTGGTAGAAATGACAGAAAAGTCTCCCTCTCCCGCTACCCATTGGTGTACGCCTCCTTTCTATATTTATACAAGAGAGGACGCGAAAAAAATAAAGACAGCTTTGGCTGACGGCTGCGGATACGATGCCCCCGGCAGCTTTATCGCATGGCTTTGCCAAAACTCTCCCGTGTATTCTATGGAAATGCCGGGATGCCGTTACGATATAGGTAATCTTGAAAGCTATGAAAAGGTAAAAACAACATACAGAGGTATTACAAATTAACGTAATACCTCAACTTTTTTCGTTTTAGGTATTTACACTTTGATAAAAATATGTTAAAATAAATAATGATAATATCAATAAGGAGTTTAATATGTTTCGTATCGATATGCATTCCCATATACTTCCTGAGTGCGATCACGGATCCGATTCTGTCGAGACCTCGTTGGCTCAGGTAAAACGTGCTTATGAAGCAGGGGTAAGAGCAATACATTTAAGCTCCCATTATTATAATCATAAGGATGACGTTGAGTCCTTTCTCAACCGCCGTAAGCGTTGTTTTGATAATCTTATGGCGGCATTGGACGACAATATAAAAAACTCCGTGAAATTCGTTCTCGGCGCAGAGGTGACCTTAGAGGTCGAGCTTTCCGAGCTCCCCGACCTTCGAGAGCTCGCTATAGGCAATACCGACAATATACTTATAGAGATGCCGGATATGAGGTGGACAGACTGGACGTATAAGTCGCTTTACGAGATAGGAGTGCGCCATAATCTCAGACCGCTTATAGCTCACGTTGACAGATACGATCAGAAGCAATGCCGTAAGCTCTACGAAATGGGCTTTAACGTTCAGGTGAATGCTTCTGCCTTTACCAATATCTTTACAAAGGGTAAGATGGTAAAGCTTTTTGATAACGGATATGCTCACGTTATAGGAAGCGACGTTCACGGAAAGGAAGCCAAGCAATACGATCAGTATGAAAGGGCGCTGAACGTTCTCAGTGATCACGAAGAAGAGATCATGGAGAATGCTCAAAGAATTCTCGGTATTTAAGGAATAATTATGGGTTTTGTAAGTCTTGTTACTGTAAACAATGAAATATACGGTAAGCTCCGCAGAGATTTTTTTGAGGACGTAAAGCTTACAGGACTTTTGCATACTAATGTTTTAAGGGTAATGGAGAAGCTTCCCGTAAAGGAAGACATTCTTCTTCGCCAAGAGACCTTCGCTTACCTTGAAAATGAGAGCGTAAGAAGTCATCTAACAGAGCTGTTCTACGAGCTTTGTTCCTTGAAAGAGGTATTTGAAGCCTATTTTTCCGCCGATAACGATAAGGAAAAGCATTATATATTCTCAACTCTGCTCCATCTTATATGCGGATTCTATGAAAAAGCCTCAACGGAATGCGCTGACAGCGGGTTTTTAAACAACTTCTCTCTTTGCTTTAAAAAACTTGTGAGAACAAAGGAATTTGATTCTGTCAAAAAGGATGCCGAGGAGATATATAATAAACGTAATAATGATTTTTTTGTTTTTGTTGCATCAAACGAAACGGTAATTACTAAGGAGCCGAAGGAAGGATATATAAAGCGTATCGAACGATGTGCCGATGAAATGGGAATAAAATTAAGCGAGTGCGACTATATCTCAAGACGTATTTCGCCTGAGTTTACAGAATCCCTTTCCCGGCTTTCTCCCGAATACTACAGGGAGCTGTCAAGTCTTTATTCAAAATATAAAGATTATCCCGATGCCGATATACTTGCATATATAGACGAGCTTGATTTCTATCTCAGCGTATATGCATTGACCGAAAGGGTAAGAGCTCTCGGTATTCCTACCTGTTATGCAAAGATAAGCGATTTTGAACGAATAAGAATAACCGAGGCTTATGATATAACTCTTCTTGCCAAGGAGTGCGAAAGTATCATACCGAATGACGTTATCTTTGATAACAATGACCCCTTCTTCTTTCTTTCGGGTGCTAACGGCGGAGGAAAGACCACTTATCTTCGGACCTGCGGTGTAAGTACTCTTTTTTCCTTGCTCGGCTGTCCCGTACCCGCAAGGACCGCTGCTGTTTGTATGCTTGACAGTATCGGCAGTCATTTTCCGAGGGATGAGCGCTTTGATTGCGACGGCAGATTCCATGACGAGCAGAAGAGGGTGGATATTCTTCTTTCCGATATTGGTAAGAAAAGTCTTGTTCTTTTAAACGAGACCTATTCCACCACAAATGAAGCAAAGGCAGCCGAAATGACTGTAGCGCTTGCAAAGGAGCTTGATTCAAAGGGTCAGTTCGGAGTTTACGTTACCCATCAAAAAAGTGTTTTGAAGGAAAGCATACCTCTTTTGAGCTGTAAGGTGGATAAGGACGATGAAAACAAGAGGACCTATAAGATAGAGCGTATTAATTCTATCGGCAGCTCTTATGCTGAAGACGTTCTCAAAAAATATGCCCTTTCTCTCGCCGATCTTGAAGAAAGGTTCGGTGAATTATCGTGAAATACAGTATTTTATATAAGATCGAAGAAAAAGAAACACCCCGTAACGTCATTTATGATCTTTCGATAGACAGAACTGTCGCGAACTTTTCGAGAGATGCAAGACGAAACGAGTATTTCTGTTCGATTGTTGCAAAACCCCTTATAAACCGTGAAAACATCGAGTACCGCAGAGAGATACTCGGGGATTTTCTTGAGATACCGGGACTTCTTGATGCCTGCCGTACCGTGTTTAACCGTTACGATAAGCTGAAAGCGGACTGGCTTGAGCTTAAGGGGACGGGGGATACAAGAAGCGGTGATAATTCAAGCGAGGTGATGCTTGAATATACCTATTCGTCACTTAAGGTTACCGCCCTTTTTCCGAAGACCATACTTTCCTTTTTCTCAACGGTAAACGAGGTCTTGTCAAAGTTTCCGATAAGATCGGAGGGACTTTGCTCCATACGCGATTATTCGGGAGAAATGATAAAAAACGAATCTCTCAACGAGATAGTTGATATTGCCTCGATGTTTATGTATAACACCGTCGAGGATTATGATTTCGAGCTTGGTTGTACCCTTAACGGCATTCTCGAGGTCTGCGCCTCCGAGATATGCGGTGTAAATAAACGTACAAAACAAAAAGCCAATATTTTTTCTGCCCTGAAAAAGCGTAAAAAGGATGACGGTACGGTCCGTACCGATGAGGCAAACGTTAAGGAGGACGTGGCATTTGTGTTGGGCGAAAGCCTTCACCATATCGATGTCATTCTCGAAAACATAACCGACGATATTTATTCCACCTTTTACGGTATTGCACGGGAGCTCGATTTCTATGACGTTGCAGTAACATATGCCGGATTTTTAAAGGAATCCTTACCGTGTTCGGTATATGCAGAGCTGTCTTACGATCGTACCCTTGAATTTACGGGACTTTATGACCTCCTTCTTGCAAGTGAAGGGAAAAAGGAGCTTTATCCCAACGATTTCAATTTCGGAGAAAGCTGCGGAGCTCTTATCAAGGGTAAGAACAATACAGGTAAAACCACCTTTTTAAGATCTCTCGGTACAGCCCAGCTCTTCACTCAGGCAGGACTTCCCATTGCCGCGGCAACGGCAAGGCTTCCCGTGTTTGAAGCGGTATTTACTCACTTTTCAAGTGCGGAGGAGGATTTTTCTGTAGGTGATGATGCAGGAAGATTCGAGGGTGAGGTAAGAGCCATGTCACAGATAATCGATTCTCTTACAGACGGCTCGCTTATACTATTAAACGAAACCTTCCAGACCACGGCTTATGATGAAGGAAGCCGCGGAATGGCAAATATATTAAAGGTATTCATCAAAAAATCATCGAGATTCGTATTCGTTACCCATCTTCTTGATCTTTTTGATATGCTTGACAAAAAGGTTAAAAAATTAGAAAGTGCTACGGGAGACAATCCGTTCACAATAAAAGAAATTTAAAGGAGAAAAGACATGAAAAAATTAATTTGTATGCTTTTGACTTTAGCAATGCTTATTCCCGCAATGAGTATCTATGCAACAGAAGCAGGCTTCGAAGACGTAGCAGAAAGCGATTGGTACTATAACGCTGTTATCTACTGCTTTGAAAACGGTTTGATGGACGGTGTCTCCGATACCGCATTCAACCCCAAGGGTGTTGTTACAAGAGCGCAGTTCGTACGCGCACTTGCTAACATGGAAGGTGTAAATCTTGATGATTACGCAGACGCAGCGAGCGAAACTCTCTTTATCGACGTTGAAGCTTCAGCTTGGTATGCAACTGCTGTTGAATGGGCAAGACAGAACGAAATAGTTAAGGGCTCAAGCGAAACTACCTTTAACCCCTTAGGGCAGGTTACCCGCCAGCAGATGGCTACCATGTTTGAAAGATATGCTTCTCTTAAGGGACAGAAGGTTGACTACGATTCCGATCTCGGTGTATTCTCCGATAAGGACGCTATCAGCGAGTGGGCTGAAAACGGCGTTAAGTATTCTGTTGCCATTGGTCTTTTCGAGGGTAATGAAAAGGGCGAATTCTCTCCCGTGGGTAAGGCAACAAGAGCACAGCTTGCAACCGTTCTTATGAGATTTGATTCAAGAAGCGACAGCCGTATCCTTTGCTGGGGCGACAGCCTTACAATGGGTATTGAAACAGGTTGGGGAGATTTCGTTGACATTCCTTACGCAGAAAGACTCGGCGAATATCTCGGTGTTGAATCTGTAAACCTCGGTATCGGCTCTGAGACCTCCGATATGATCGCAATGCGTCAGGGCGGTATTCCCGTTTACGTTGATGACGTTACTATTCCCGCAGACTGTACTCCCGTAGAGATAGCTCCTATGGTTGACGGCTCTGACGAGGTATCCCCCTTTGGTCTTTACGGCTTTGAAGGCATCAACGATTGCGAGATCGCAGGAGTAAAGGGCAGAATTACCGATGAAAACGGCGGCAACGGCTCAAGATGGAACACAGCTATCTACTTCACTCGTTCCGAGGCAGGAGAAGAGGTTCAGATAACAGAGCCTACACGCATCATTACAAAGTATATGGCAGAAAAGAGAGATGACGACGTTCTCGTTATTTGGGTAGGTTCAAATGACCTTTACGGTGCTAACGATACCTCTCTCTTCGATACTATCGTTGCAAATCAGCAGGCTATCATTGACTATGCCGGTACAGATGAATACATTATCGTAGGCTATACCGCTGATATGTATATCGGCAACAATAACTACAGAACCTGTGTAGATGATTACAATGCTCTTATGGCTGAAAAGTGGGGAGAAAAGTTCCTTGATGTTAAGGCTTATATGGGAAC
Organism: Oscillospiraceae bacterium; assembly: GCA_015065105.1. Lineage (GTDB taxonomy): Bacteria > Bacillota > Clostridia > Oscillospirales > CAG-272 > RGIG7300. Next base: position 8,198 of record SVQZ01000041.1, read on the forward strand.
AGAACAGTGCCTTGCAGATCATGGTATTGAGCCTACCGCACAGGACGTTGAGTTCCTTAACAAGGGTTGGATCCCTCCGTCACTTCTTGAGGACAGTGCAAATCTTATTCACTTCAATCAGCTTGGTTATGATATCGTAGCTGATATGGTTGCACAAAAGATCGTTGAATTAGGTTATTTGAAATAAACTATTGATTTTTTCAAAAACATATAGTATAATAACTTCAATAATTTCCCAAGGAGAAAATCAGAATTATGATTATTGAAAGATATCAGAAAGCTGTTGACGATCTTTTTAAGAAGGTCAGAGACACTCAGATGGACAAAATCAAAGAAGCGGGTAAGATGATGGCTGATGCTATGTGTGCAAAGAAGAACATAGTTATCCACGATACAGGCCATATCATCAATGCTGAAATGACCCAGCGCAGCGGCGGTCTTATAGCTCCCAAGATGCTCAGATACTACCTCGTTACCGAGACTGACGGTCTCGATACTCCCGAGAAGAGAGCAAAGAACCTCAATATGGAGGGTATGGCAGAGCTCGTTTACCGTTGCTCATATATGACAGGCGGCGACCTTCTTATCATCGGCTCGGTATCAGGCAGAAGCGACCAGGTCGTTGACCTTGCTATTACCTGTAAGAATCACGGCTGTAAGATCATCGCTCTTACCTCTCTTGAATATTCAAGCCAGGTTCAGAGCTGTCATACAAGCGGTAAGCGTCTCTATGAGGTTGCAGACCTTGTTATTGATAACTGTGCACCCTTAGGTGACGGTATGCTCGATCTTGAAGGCTACGAAGTACCCTTCGGTCCCGCATCCGGTCTTTCTGCGGTTTACATAATGTGGCAGGTTTACGCGGCTTGTCTCGAAGAAATGGAAAAGAGAGGTCTTAAGCCCGGTATTCTTAAGAGCTCCAATAACGGCGGTGACGATTTCAATCTCGAACTTGAGCACCGTTATCAGGAACTCGGTTATTGATTTATTAAAAATTCAAACAGGCTCGTTTCACGGGCCTGTTTTTTACTTTATAGGAATTTGCCTCATTTCGTGTGAACTGTTACTACAGTATTTAAAAAAATATATTTACTCATATTCATATTGAAATTATAAAATATATATGTTATAATAAATTATATAAGGAGGTTTAATATGAAAAGAATACTGACTTTATTGTTGATTTCGGCAATGCTTTTATCTTCGCTTTGTATATATGCCGGCTCCCACCCCTTTACAGACGTTGATAGGGAAAGCTGGTACGAAGGCGCTGTGGCTTATTGCTATGAAAACAGTCTTATGAACGGAGTTTCAGATACCTCCTTTGATCCTAAGGGATATGTTACAAGAGCACAGTTTGTAAAAGCTCTTGCGAATATGGAGGGGGTTGAGCTTGACGGTTATTCGGAATCGGCAAGGAAAACGCCCTTTACCGACGTTGCCCCTTCTGAATGGTATTCAAACGCGGTTGAATGGGCAAGACAGAATGAAATTGTAAACGGAAAAACAGAAACAAGCTTTGATCCCTTGGGTAAGGTTACCCGTCAGCAGATGGCAGCCATGCTTGAAAGATACGCAACCCTTAAGGGTGAAAAGACCGATTATGATTTCAGCCTTGAAAGATTCACAGATAATTCCCTTATCGGTGAATGGGCGGTTTCGGGTGTACGTTATGCTGCGGCGATGGGTATCTTTGAAGGTAACGATAAAGGTGAGTTTTCACCCCTTGCAACCGCAACGAGAGCACAGCTTGCAACAGTTCTTCAAAGGATCGACCAAAGAAAAGGCAACCGTATCCTATGCTACGGCGACAGTCTTACTATGGGTATTATGACAGGCTTTGAAGATATCGCTGAATTTCCGTATCCCGAAAGACTCGGTCAATATCTCGGTGTTGAAACACTCAACTACGGTATCGGCGGAGAAACCTCTGATATGATAGCCATGCGTCAGGGTGCCGTGGCTGTATATGTTGACGATATTACCATTCCCGCTGAGTGCGAGCCTGTTCTTTTGAACTATATTGTAGATAACGATGAAGATTTCTCTGTGTTTGCATTCTATGGCTTCGAAGGTATCAATGACTGCGAGATCGCAGGAGTAAAGGGTAAGATAACTGCATTCAGTCATGAAAACAACAGATTCAATGAAGAGATATACTTTGTTCGTAACGAGCCCGGCGAAGAGGTTGCTATTACCGAGCCCGAGCGTATCATTACCCACGCAATGGCGGATAAAAGGGAAGACGATATTCTAGTTATATGGTCGGGATCAAACGATCTTTTGGGTGTTATAGATACGAGCCGTCTTGATGTGATCATGAGTTATATAGATGCAATGATCGAATATGCGGGTACCGATGAATACGTTATTGTAGGTTATACCGCAAACGATTATCTCGGCAGCAGCTTTTATACTGAATGCGTTGATGACTGTAATGAAATACTGGCGGAAAAGTACGGTGATAAATTTTTAAACGTCAAGAGCTATCTTGCAAGCTACGATGCGCTTTATGATAACGGTATCACACCAACCGAGCGTGACATAGAAAGACTGAACCGTGGATGGATACCGTATTCGTTGCTTGATGAAAGCCACTATCCCGTGCATTTTAACCAGATCGGCTATGATATAGTGGCAGATATGGTAGCACAGAAAATCGTTGAATTAGGATATATTAAATAAAACAATAGAAAAGGAAGAAAAAACATGAAAAGAATTCTTTGTATGCTTCTTTGTCTTCTGATGCTCGTTCCCATGACAGTAACATGGACGAGCGCAGAGAAGAAGACCGAAACATCAGAACCCGAAGTGCTTAGCGCAAGCGAGCCCTCAGGCAGGATCGTTTGCTGGGGTGACAGCTTTACGCAGGGCTTGAGAGACGGATTTCACGATATTTCTCCCCGTCCCTATCCCAAGGCATTGAGCGAGATCCTCGGTGTGGAATCTCTCAACTTCGGTGTCGGCGGAGACACAGCAGAAGCTATTGCTATGCGTCAGGGCGGTATCAGTATCTACGTTGATGACCTTACCATTCCTGCAGAGGCAGAATGGGTTCCTATTACTATTATCGCTGAGAACGGTTACAGCACCGAAAGTCTTGCGGCAAACGGCGATACAGGTCTTAACGACGTTACAATAGGCGGCATAAAAGGTAAGATCAATTGGAATTCCGATTATGCAAGACATGAGTTCATACGTAACGAACCCGGTGAGGAGCTTGTTATAACAGAGCTTACCCAGATCTATACTGCAGGAATGAGCGTACCGCAGAACGGCGACGTGCTTGTTATGTGTATAGGTGCAAACAACAGAGATTGGCAGCCTGATTCCGAGGAGGATTTTCAGACTCTTATCGATATTCAGGAAGCAATAATCGATTATGCCGCAACCGATGAATTCATAATTATTGCGTATCCCTCGATCGAATTCCTTAAGTATGATACAGTATTCAATGCAAAGCTCAAGGAATACTGGGGCGAGCATTTCGTTGATTTTAACGATTATATGCTCAGTGATCAGGCTTTCGAGGATTTCGGAATCAAGAAGACCGGCCCCGATATGAAGGATATTCGCGAAGGAAAGATCCCCAGAAGCTTCCTTGCGGCAGGCGACCTTCATCCTAACCAAACAGGATACGATATTATTTCAAAATTCGTTGCAGAGCGTATAGACGAGCTTGGCTATCTTGATGAAAAGCAGGACTATGATCCCGAAATGTCCTTTAAGGACGTTTCAAACAGTGCATGGTACTACAGCTCCGTAAAATACTGTGCAAACAACGGCTTGATGAAGGGCTCCTCTGCATCCACCTTTAATCCTAACGGCATGGTAACGAGAGAGGCTTTCGTTCAGACTCTTGCCAATATAGAGGGTATTAACGAATCTGATTATTCCTCAAAGACCTCCTTTGATGACGTAAAGGCTGATCAGTGGTATTCTGCGGCTATCGAATGGGCAAAGCAGAACGACATAGTTAAGGGTATAACCGAGACTACCTTTGGTCTGGGACAGCAGGTTACCCGTCAGCAGATGGCAACGATGTTCAGACGCTTTGTTGAATATAAGGGCGGAGACGTTGATCTTAAAGCCGACCTTACGGTATTTGCCGACTATTCAAAGATTCCCGATTGGTCAAAAGAGGGTGTTGAATTTGCTGTAGCACAGGGACTTTTTAAGGGTAACGACAAGGGCGAATTTAATCCTACAGGTAAAGCTACAAGAGCGAGTCTTGCAACAGTACTTCACAGATATCATTATAAATCGGTTTACGGTATTGAAGCTCCCGATTCTGCAGCCGCAGACAGCCTTCTTGTTGAAGCGAACACTAAGCAGAGAATAGTTTGCTTCGGTGACAGTCTTACCGTTGGCGCAGGACATACTTCATTCCCCACACTTCTTCAGCAGCGCTTTAACGTACGTACTCAGAACTACGGTGTCGGCGGAGAGGGAAGCGGTAGTATCGCAATGCGTCAGGGTGCAATACCCTTCTACGTAAAGCCTGTTACAATTCCTGCAGATACTACGCCCATTCCGATGCAGATGATGGACGGCGAGGGTGACGATATAGATCTTGGTTATTTCGGTACATCAGGACTTAACCCCGTTATAGTGGGCGGTGTTGAAGGTAATTACTATTATGACAATGAAACCGAGACCTTCATGTTCAAGCGTACAAGGGCAGGCGATGCCGTTGAGATAAAGACAGCTACAAGAGTTATTACCTCCGCTATGACAAACCGCCGTGAGAATGATATCCTCGTACTCTTCCTTGGCTCTAATAACCATTACAGCACAAGAAACGTAAACGAGCTTATCGAGATCCAGGAACAAATGATAAAGTATTCAGGATCAAAGAAGTTTATTATCGTCGGATTCACTTCAAAGGATTATATGAGCGAGGTTGACGAGGTAAATGCAATACTCAAGGAATATTGGGGCAAGCACTTTGTGGATCTCCGCGAATACATGATGACAGAGCAATGTCTCATTGATAACGGTATCACACCTACCGAAGCAGACTATAAGAATCTTTCAAAGGGTGAGATCCCCGCATCCTTACTTACCGACACCATTCACGGTAATCAGACCTTCTATAATATCATTGCCGATATGGTAGGCGACAGAATAGAAGATCTTCATTATATAAGATAACATATAGCAATAACGGCACGGATCTTCCGTGCCGTTGATTACAAGGAGAAAAAATGAAAAAAACCTTAATAGTTGTAGATATGCAAAACGATTTTATCGACATGGCTTTGGGAACAAAGGAAGCTGTTGCTATAGTTCCTAAGGTGAAGGAGAAGATAGAAGAATATATTAAAGAAGGGAATGAGGTAATTTATACAAGGGATACTCATTTTGAAAATTACCTTGATACCCCCGAGGGCAAGAAGCTTCCCGTACCTCATTGTATAAAGGGTACAAAAGGATGGGAGATAGCTGACGGACTTTACGTTGAGGGTGCAAAAATAATAGATAAGCCTAATTTCGGTTGGCCGAATTGGGACAGGGAAGAGCTTTTTGATGTTGAGCTCGTAGGTCTTTGCACCGATATTTGCGTAGTATCCAATGCTTTGATAATAAAAGCGAATTTTCCGGATATAAAGGTAAGCGTTGACCGAAACTGTTGTGCAGGGGTTACCCCAGAATCTCATAATGCTGCTCTTTTGACCATGCAAATGTGTCAAATTGACGTAAAATGAACATCTTGAATGTATTAAAAGTTAACAAATTAATCTATAATTCTTTATTGATTTAATTATCAATATATGGTATTATTTGTTACGTAGATGTCTGTATATCGTTACGGATCAACAAATATTTGCGACGAGTATCCCAAACTCGTCTGCTTTTTGTGTTTAAAAATAATCAACGTTAACGTTGATATTTTAATAAAAATTATAAAGGAGAAAAGAAATGTTTTCAAGAATCAGTAAACGTTTATTACCCATTTTGTTGGTATTATCGTTGCTCGTTCCCATGGCAGTGCCCACATATGCGGCAGCCACAGGTACACATACTCCCGTTGAGGGTGTAACAGTATCAGTAAGCGGTGCAACCGATAATTCCATGACAGACGGCGCAGTTACCGTAACAGCAAAGGGTTCTGCAGGTTTCCTTGGTATCGGTGCATCTGCAAAGACTGCAACTATTACCATTTACAACGATTCCGCAGATACAGCTACCCTTTCCTTTAATTGGGCGGCTACCTCTGTAAATAATCTTAAGATCGATGGTACCGTTTATACCGGTGCAAGCGGAACCTTCTCCAAGGTTATGGCAGCCGGCACAAGCATTACCGCTACCATCACAACCGCAAAGAATTCAACAGTTAATAAGCTCGTGATGAGCAACTTTGCCCTTGCGGTTGCAAGCGCATCCTCTAATGTAACCTTTGACTATGACAGCGCTCTCGGTTCTGTTACAGTTGACGGTACTGCAGTAGCTGCAGGCGGTACAACAGAGATCGCTATTGCAGGCGCAGCTCTTGTTGCAACTCCCGTTTCCGGTGCAAGCTTCCTCGGTTGGACAAACACCGACGGTACTATCATTTCCAAGAACGCAAGCTATACCCTCGTTCCTGCGAATGATATGACTGTTAATGCTATCTTCGTTAACAGTGCATCCATCCCCTATTTCTATGCAAACAGCGGAACACATCTTATCGGCGGTCTTGCAGAAGCAGCTTCCTTTGCTTCTACAGCCTCCACAAAGGTTATCTCCCTTGCAAACAATGCAACTCTTGCAGCGGGTGATTATACCATTCCTGCAGGTGTAATTCTTCATATTCCCTTTGATGCAGCTAATACCGTTTACACCACATCTCCCGGTGCTAATGAGATAACAAGCGGTTCTTCCAACGAAGTTCCCGAAACTCCTTATGCATTCCGTCAGCTTTCTTTGGCTTCCGGCGCTAATATTACCGTTAACGGTTCTATCAGCCTTTCCGCAAGACATCAGTCAGGTGGTTTGATCGGCGGTGCTCCCGAGGGTCCCTGCGGATTCATTAAGATGGCTTCCGATTCCAACATCACAGTAAACTCCGGAGCTAATCTTTATGCTTGGGGTTATATCGTAGGTAGCGGTAACGTAACCGCAAAGAGCGGTGCTACCGTTTATGAAAACTTCCAGGTACATGACTGGATGGGTGGTAACGTTACATCCTCTATGGCAACTGACACCACCTACGGAGTATTCCCCATGTCTCAGTACTATGTACAGAACATTGAGGTTCCCTTTACTATTGAAGCCGGCGCGGTAGAATACGGATTGATGTCTGAAACAATTACCATGATCGGTATTCAGACGATCTCCGTTCCTTATATCGGAACAGGTTCATCTATGTTTAACGTGATCTCCGGTTCAATTCTCAGAGAATATGACGGTTCTGTTGACAGAAACATTTATACCATTAACGGTAATATGGAGATCAATCCTATCACCATGTCTATGAAGCTTGGTATTTTAGGTTCTTCAACTATTAAGACCGCAAATTATGAGCTTCCCATTACCAACAACATGACTATCAATGTTGAAAGCGGTACGATCACCTTGAATCAGGATGCTGCTCTGCTTCCCGGTGCTGTTTTGAACATTTCAAAGGATGCAACCTGTATTATGGGTCAGGGTGTAAATCTTTATATTTATGACTCTGCTGAATGGGCAGGATATACTACTCCCGCTAATGTAAAGTTCAGTCCTATCAGATACGCATATTCAAAGACATATACTCGTACAGAAGCAGATCTTGTTGATGCGGAAATCAATGTTAACGGTACTGTTGATGCCTCTAAGGGTTATGTTTACACAACCGCAAGCGGTGCAAATATCCATAGTACCGATACCGCTACATTAATGTTCCAGCTCGGCTCTCAGACCGAAACATATCAGAAGACATACGATGCTACCAACAAGAAAGCAGTATATCACGCTATCGAGATCACCAACGCACTTCTCAAGAACGGCGACGGTACTATCTTTACTCCCGATATCGATGATACATATACCTACGCAAACGGCGTATGGACAGGCACAGCTTGCAGACACAGCTATGAGCTCACAGCATCCACCGATGCAACCTGTACTGCAGCAGGCTCTAAGACCTATACCTGCTCTCTCTGCGGCGACAGCTACACCGAAGAAGTTGCAGCTCTCGGTCATACCGAGGTTGTTGACGCAGCAGTAGCTCCTACCTGTACCGAAACAGGTCTTACCGAAGGTAAGCACTGCTCGGTATGCGGTACAGTTACAGTTGCCCAGACAGTAGTAGCAGCTCTCGGTCATACCGAAGTTATTGACGCAGCAGTAGCTCCCACATGTACAGCTACAGGTCTTACCGAAGGTAAGCATTGCTCAGTATGTAACGAGGTTCTTACAGCACAAACAGTAGTAGCGGCTCTCGGCCACAGCTATGATGCAGTAGTAACTGCACCTACGTGTACCGAAGCAGGCTACACAACCTATACCTGCTCTGTATGCGGCGATACATACGTTTCCGATACAGTAGAAGCTAACGGTCATACCGAAGGCGAAGCAGTAGTTGAAAAGAACGTTGATCCTACCTGTACCGAAGCAGGCAGCTACGAAACAGTAGTTTACTGTGCAGTATGTGAAGCTGAGCTCTCCAGAGTTAAGACAACAGTTGAAGCTCTCGGTCACAGCTACGATGCAGTAGTTACCGCTCCTACCTGTACCGAAGCGGGCTACACAACCTATACCTGCTCTGTATGCGGCGATACATACGTTTCCGATACAGTAGAAGCTAACGGTCATACCGAAGGCGAAGCAGTTACAGAAAATGAAGTTGATGCAACCTGCACTGAAGCAGGCAGCTACGAAACAGTAGTTTACTGTGCAGTATGTGAAGCTGAGCTCTCCAGAGTTAAGACAACAGTTGAAGCTCTCGGTCACAGCTATGAAGTAACCGACGTAGTTGCTCCTACCTGTACAGTTAACGGTTATACAGTTTATACCTGTTCCGTATGCGGCGACAGCTACAATGCTGATCCCGTAGATGCAGAGGGTCATCCCTATGAAGCAGTAGTAACCGAACCTACATGTACCGAAGGCGGTTACACCACATACACATGTGCAGTTTGCGGCGATACATACGTTGCAGACGAAACAGAAGCACTCGGACATACCGAGGTTATCATCCCCGCAGTTGCTCCTACATGTACAGAAGAAGGCTCTACCGAAGGTAAGTACTGTGACGTTTGCGGCGAGGTTATCACTGCAGTTGAAGTAGTTGCTCCCAACGGTCATAGCTACGAAGTAACCGACGTAGTTGCTCCTACCTGTACAGTTAACGGTTATACAGTTTATACCTGTTCCGTATGCGGCGACAGCTACAATGCTGATCCCGTAGATGCTGAAGGTCATAAGTACAGAGTAACCGACGTAGTTGCTCCTACTTGTACAGAAAGCGGATATTCCGTTTACACTTGTGAATTCTGCGGCGACAGCTACAAAGCAGATCCCACTTGTGCACTCGACCATGCATATGATGCTATCGTAACCGAGCCCACATGTACCGAGGGCGGATACACCACATATGTTTGTTCCGTATGCGGCGATTCATACGTTGCAGACGAAACAGAAGCACTCGGTCATACCGAGGTTGTAATCCCTGCAGTAGCTCCCACCTGTACAGAAGAAGGTTCTACAGAAGGTAAGTACTGTGAGGTATGCGGCGAGGTTCTCGTAGCTCCCGAATCGGTTGCTCCTAACGGCCACTCCTTCGGCGAATGGTACACTACAGTTGAGCCTACCACAGAGGCAGCAGGCGAAGAGCGCAGAGACTGTGCAAACTGCGATGCATATGAAGTAAATGAGCTTCCTATGATCGAAGTTGATCCCG
>SVQZ01000042.1 GCA_015065105.1 Oscillospiraceae bacterium
GGTGCAAATCAGAATATTACCTTCAATAACGTTCTTATCGGTGACGTATATTTCATGATAGGTCAATCTAACGTTTTCTACTCAATGGCAGAGCAGATATTCGACCTGAGTATGAAAAATATGGGCTCTGCGCTGAGTGTGGATTATAACGATTCAAGAAATATGCGCTTCTACCGTATTTCAAGCACCGATTACGTTGGTATGACAGGCTATGCGGCGCAGGGAACTGCGACCGAGTACGTTGACGTTTATAACGGCGGCAGCTGGATGCTTCCCTCCGACGTTATGAATCAAATACTGCTTTTCAGCAACTATACTCCCCAAAGTGTAATGTATGACCGTAACGTTATAAGCATGGAGGTATTTTCCGCCCTTGGTTATATTTTTGCATATAATATGACGAATCTCAGCGAGGTCCCCGTAGGAGTTATAGAGATAGATGCGGCAGGTGCGCCCCTTATCTCCTTTGCGCCTAACGCTCTTGCCTCTGCATGGGGTCATGAGAGCTACGATGCTGCGACCCAAACCTATTATTATAATCTTAACGGGGTTATAACCAATCCCCAGCTTAAGAGCAGATACGTATATAATCAGCAGATATATCCCCTGAAGAACTTCTCAACAGCGGGTATTATATGGTATCAGGGTGAAAGCGATGCTTTTAATTTAAGAGAGGTTTTCGGAAATCTTTATACCAACTCATATGCCTTTCAATTCACTCAGCTCATGACCTATTACCGTTCGGTGTTCGGTAATTCGGATTTCCCCGTATATATAATGGAGCTGCCTGCCTGCTATGATGACAGCGGTACCGCGGCTTATATGGATATAGGCGGTGTAAGAGCTGAAATGGGTTCTATACCGCAGATGCTTCCGAACTGCCATATCGTTTCATCCTCTGACTTATGGGCGGATACCATGTGGGAGAATAATATTCATCCATATATCAAGCATCTGAATGCCATAAGGCTGAGTGCCGTTGTTGCAATGGATAAGTTCGGCAGCTATTCACCCGATGCGGTGAAGGGGCCCGTGCTTGCCGACGTGGTTTATTCGGATAAGATTGCCTACCTTGCTTTTAATAACGTGGGTACGGGTCTTGTAACTGCAGACGGTACGGGTTACGTTAAGGGTCTTGAAATACTGATCCTCTATAACGGAGCGGCAACCTGGATCCCTTATGAAGGTCCTGTTATTGCAAGCGCAAATCAGCTTGTGATAAACGGCGGAGAATTTACCGTTTACGGCATACGTTATAACAGAAGTGCAGAGGGTATATATCCCTTGACCGCAAATCTTTGCAACTCAAACGGTATGCCTGCAATATCATTTATTGATCTTAAATAACCAAAGCCGTACCCGGGAGACGTTTTTTACGAAACGTCTCCCGGGAATGCTTTTGTTGTTATGGGATATGAAGGGGCAGAGCCGGAAAAAAGGGGGGAGTTTATCCTTCGTTTATAATATTATATATAATAAATACAAAATTTTATTGACATATATTTTTGAATGAGATATAATAAAGTAATATAATAATCTCAAAATAAAGGAGCCCCCAAATGTCAGAAAGACAGAAGAGGATAAGAAATTTTTCAATAATTGCCCATATAGACCATGGCAAGTCCACTTTGGCAGACCGTTTGCTTGAGAATACCGAAACTCTTACCAGCCGTGAGATGGAGGAGCAGGTTCTTGACAATATGGATCTTGAAAGGGAAAGAGGTATTACCATAAAGGCAAGAGCTGTCAATATGCAGTATAAGGCTGATGACGGTGAGATATACTCTCTTAATCTTATAGACACCCCCGGTCACGTTGACTTTAACTACGAGGTAAGCCGTTCGCTTAATGCCTGTGACGGTGCGCTTCTGGTTGTTGATGCCTCTCAGGGTATTGAGGCGCAGACCCTCGGTAACGCTTATCTTGCAATAGATGCAAATCTTGAGATAGTTCCGGTAATAAACAAAATCGACCTTCCTGCGGCAGATCCCGACAGAGTAAGAGCTGAAATTGAAGACGTTGTCGGTATTCCCGCAGAGGATTGTCCTGCTATTTCCGCAAAAACAGGTGAAAACGTTGTTGACGTTTTAAAGAAGGTAGTTTCCGATATTCCCGCACCCGAGGGTGACGAAAACGCTCCCTTGAAGTGTCTTATATTCGACTCATATTACGATTCCTACCTCGGAGTTGTAGTTTACGTTCGTGTGTTCGACGGTAAATTGCGCGCAGGCGAGCGTATCCGCATGATGAATACGGGCGCTGAATTTGACGTTGTTGAGGTTGGTTATATGGCTCCCTTCGGTTTGCAGAAAACAGACGTTATCTCTGCAGGCGAGGTTGGTTATATTACCGCCAGCATCAAAAACGTTCGCGATACACGGGTTGGTGATACCATCACCACAGCGCAGAACGGTATTACAGAACCGCTTCCCGGCTTTAAAAAGGCTTTGCCCATGGTTTATTCGGGTATCTATCCCGCAGACGGTGCAAAGTATGACGATCTGCGTGATGCTCTTGAAAAGCTGCAGTTGAACGACGCGTCTCTTCTCTTTGAGCCTGAGACCTCGGCGGCATTGGGCTTTGGCTTCCGTTGCGGATTCCTCGGACTTTTGCATATGGAAATAATCCAGGAAAGACTTGAGAGAGAATTTAATCTTGATCTTATTACTACCGCGCCCAGCGTTATCTATAAGATAACTAAAACAGACGGTACAGTTCTTTATATAGACAACCCCACAAATTATCCCGACGTTGCCGAGATCTCGGAATCAGCCGAGCCCATGGTAAAGGCAAATATCATTACTCCCGTTGAATTTGTTGGCGGTATTATGGATCTTTGCCAGGACAGACGAGGGATCTTCCATGATATGAAGTATCTTGATTCTACCCGTACCGAGCTTCATTATGATCTGCCCTTGAACGAGATCGTATATGACTTTTTCGATGCCTTGAAGAGCCGCAGTAAGGGTTATGCATCCCTTGACTATGAGCTTATAGGTTATAAAACAAGTAAGCTCGTTAAGCTCGACATTTTGCTTAACGGAGAGATAGTTGATGCTCTTTCCTTTATAGTGCATGAGGAAAAGGCATATCCCAGAGCAAGAAAGATCGCCGAAAAGCTGAAGGAGAATATTCCGCGCCAGCTTTTTGAGGTACCCGTCCAGGCGGCTATAGGCGGTAAGGTCATAGCCCGTGAAACGGTAAAGGCCTTGCGTAAGGACGTATTGGCGAAGTGCTACGGCGGTGACATTACCCGTAAGAAAAAGCTGCTTGAAAAGCAGAAAGAGGGTAAAAAGAAGATGCGTAAGCTCGGTTCTGTTGAGGTTACACCCGAAGCCTTTATGGCAGTTCTTAAGCTTGACGAATAGGAGAAAAATGATGAAAAGATTAGGTTTATACGTTCATTTTCCTTTTTGCTTGAATAAATGCGCCTACTGCGATTTCTATTCTGTGGTAGGATATAAGAATATTGACGATTATATCGATGCTCTGATGCTTCAGTGTGACGATTATTCGACGGCTGTCTCCTCATATGCTGTTGACAGCGTGTTTTTCGGCGGAGGTACTCCCAGCATAGTTCCCGAAAAGTATATGCTTGAGTTTATCGACCGTGTTTACGATAAGTTCAACGTTACGGTTGATGCGGAATTTACCATGGAGGCAAATCCCGCTACCGTTAAGGCTTCACAGCTAAAAAAATACCGTAAGGCGGGGGTAAACCGTTTAAGCCTCGGTGTGCAGAGTGCCTGCAATTCGGAGCTTTCTGCTCTCGGCCGTATCCACACCTTCGAGGATTTTCAAAAAAGCTTTGATATTGCCCGTAATGCCGGCTTTGATAATATCAATATCGATCTTATGTACGGTATTCCCGAGCAGACCTTTGAAAGCTTCTGCGGTACCCTTAAAAGGATCGTTGAATTAAATCCCGAGCATATTTCTCTTTATAACCTTAAGATAGAGGATTCCACACCCTTCGGCGCAAAGAAGGATACGCTTCCTCTTCCCTCCGAGGACGATGAATATAAAATGTATGAATATGCTATAGAGTTTTTGTCGAATCATGGGTATAATCAGTATGAGATAAGCAATTTTGCAAAGCCGGGCAAGGAGTGTGTCCATAATCTCAAATATTGGACCTGTGCCGAATATCTCGGCCTCGGTACTGCCGCTCATTCCTATTTCAGAAACACAAGATTCTCATTTATCAGGAATCTTGATAAGTTTATCAATGCGGTAAAGGATCTCAATGATGAAACAAATATAACCGATGAAAACTATACCATAAATCCCGAGGAAAGGGTAGGGGAGTATATAATGCTCAGCCTCCGTCTGACTCAGGGTATAAACACTCTTGAGTTTGAACGTGTTTTCGGTATGGATTTTGAAAAGATGTTTTCCGAATTGCTTCCCGCATATCTTGAAAACGGATTTATGAAAAAGACATCGGTAGGCTATGCATTTACCACCAAGGGTATGTACGTAAGTAATTATATTCTGTCTTCTATGCTTGATTTTTCTTCTCCCATTGATGAAAATATAGCAAACGGGTCGGATAAATAGTTTAAGCTGTCAAGCGCCCGTAGAAGATGCGGGCGCTGTTTTTACTTTATAGGGAATTGCTCTGTTTCGTGTGAATCGTTTGCACCGAAGAAAAGGAGCGGGATTCGGTGCGCCGGGCGGCGCCTTTATGAAAGGGGGATATTGTGAGAAAGCTATTAAAAACTCTGCTGACAAGAAGACTCGTGGTATGCTTTTTGCTTTTAGTACAAATTGTATTATTGGCATTTATGATATGGTTCAGAGCAAGCCGTTTTATCATTGTTGCTTTGTACACTTTAAGCCTTTTTATAGTAATATACGTTGTAAACCGAAGGGACAAGCCTGCCTATAAGATAGCCTGGATAATTCTCATGCTTACCTTTCCTCTTTTCGGAGGGCTTTTGTACCTGATTCTTACCTGGCAGGTAAAATCGGGAAAATTCAGAAATAACGTAAAGGAAAGAGATGATGAATCTGCCTCGTATCTTCCTTTCGAAGAGAGTGTCATGGAGGAATTTTGCAGGGAACACGGTTCACATATTCCCAAGGTAAATTATCTTTCGAATTTTGCAAGATTTCCTATCTATAAAAATTCCCGGATATCATATTATTCTCCCGGTGAAGAATTTTTCCCTGCGTTGCTGTCAGAGCTTGAGAAGGCAGAGAGATTTATATTTCTTGAATTCTTTATAATAGCCCGTGATTCAATGTGGGAAAGTGTGCTTGAGATATTAAAGAGAAAAGCGGCTCTGGGAGTTGAGATTCGTCTTATGTATGACGATATGGGATGTATATCATCTCTTCCTCCGAAGTATTACAGAGAAATGGAGTCCTATGGAATAAAATGTATTGCCTTTAACTCTTTTCGTCCTATATGGTCATCTCTTCAGAACAACAGAGACCACCGTAAAATAATAGTAATCGACGGTAAGACCGCAGTAACGGGCGGTATAAATCTCGCGGATGAATATATAAACAAAAAGAAGCGCTTTGGTTATTGGAAGGACTCTGCCGCCATAATAAGAGGAGAAGCGGTAAGAAGCTTTACCGTTATGTTTTTACAGCTCTGGAATGCGTCATTGAATACCCGTGAGGATTATTCGCTCTATTTTACAAACACCCCGAAGGATAGCTATAATGACGGTTATATTCTTCCTTACTCGGATGCTCCCACCGATGATGAAAACGTTTGTGAACACGTTTATATGCAGATAATAAACAATGCGAGAAAATACGTGTATATCGAAACCCCGTATTTTATTATTGATGACAGTATGCTTTCCGCTATTATACTTGCGGCGAAAAGCGGTGTTGATATAAGGATAATCACACCGTCTGTTCCCGACAAAAAAATCGTCCATATGACCACCCGTTCATACTACAGCGCTTTGATAGAGGCGGGAGTGAGAATATACGAATATACTCCCGGTTTTATCCATTCAAAAATAGTAATAAGCGATGATGATACCGCAACGATAGGTACAGCAAATTTTGATTTCAGAAGCTTGTATCTGCATTTTGAATGCGGTGCACTTATCTTTGATTCAAAGGCGGTGGGTGACATGAAAAAGGATTTTCTTGATATGCTGCCCTGTTGTCACGAGATTACAAAAGACGAGGCGAAGCGTAACATTTTCGTCCGTTTCGGACAAAGTGTTTTGCGAATTATAGCGCCTTTGCTCTGACGGTTTTTTTCTCATACCAAATATTACATTTGAATTCGACCTCCTTTTAATGTTAAAATAGTATGCCGTTAGTAATAACGGAACTATCCAAACAGAAAAAAGGAGGTATTTTTTATGTTTAAAAAAATTATAGCATCGGCGGTGTTCTTTGCCGTCACGGTATTAACAACAGCTCTTCCCATGAGCGCTCTTACTTTGAATGTTAACGGTACAAGCCTTGACTGTTATGCCGAGAACGGAATTACATATGCTCCGGTAAGATATTTTGCTGATCTGTATGAAGGCTATGAGGTCAGCTGGGACCAGCAAAGCCGAAGGGCTAATATTTCGGGAAACGGACTGACGCTTGATATTTATCCCGGTAAATACTATTCGGTAGCCAACGGCAGATGCCTTATGAGAGACGGACTGAATTCAAGCAGACAGGGAAGGGTCTATGCTCCCGTTACCGTGCTCGCCGAGGCTGTGGGCGCAGAGGTGGAATGGGATCAGAAAACAAGGTCTGTGACCGTTACCGGCGGCGGCTCATCTCTTGCAAGCGGTTCGGGTTATTATGATCAGGATGACCTTTATTGGCTTTCCAGAATAATTCAGGCGGAAAGCGGAGGGGAGAGCTTTATGGGTAAATGTGCTGTGGGTAACGTGGTGTTGAACCGTGTGAACAGCTCTGCATATCCCAATACCGTAAAAGGGGTAGTCTTTGATAAGAATTACGGTGTACAGTTTACGCCCGCCGCAAACGGTACTATCTATAACACCCCCTCCGAGGAAAGCGTGCTTGCCGCAAAGGCTTGTCTTGACGGCTTTGCAAAGTCGGGAAAGATACTCTACTTTTTGAATCCACGTATTGCCCAAAGCAGTTGGATAGTAAATAACAGAGAGTATATATTCACGATAGGCAATCATGATTTCTATGCATAATTACTAAAATTTAAATAGGTTGGCTAATCCTTTAGCCAACCTATTGAATTATAGCAAAATATTTGATATAATTAGATATCAAACTATTTTCAGAGGTGATTTTATGGGTCCCGGATTCGGTATGGGCAGAGCTCCGTGGGAGATTAATGATAAATTAAAACCGAAGAAACCAAAAAAGCTAAAGGAATTGTTCCCCTATTTGAAGGAGCTTTTAGGAGGCTTTTTCAAAAGACTTTTCTATATATTCGGTCTTGTATGGGAAGCCAAGCCCCTTTTACTTTTTGTTATGATATTTATGGCTGTATTTAACGGTGTTACACCGGTTATCGGCTCATACATATCAGCTTTTCTTTTAAACTCCCTGGCGCAGCTGTTTACAGGTGCAAGAGATCTTTCCGAGACTGAGCTTGCAAGGCTTATCATCCTTCCTTTGGGATTACAGTTCGGTTACCTTTTCTTTACAAGGCTCGTGAATTCTGTGAGCGGTATGATAACAAGCATATCGGGCGAGGTTGTTACGAATCACGTTAAGGTCAAGATAATGAAGAAGGCAAAGGATATTGATCTTGAAAAATACGATATGCCCGAGTTTTACGAAAAGCTTGAAAATGCCAACCGTGAAGCGGGTATGCGTCCTATTCATATTCTTAATTCTACCTTCAGTCTTGTTTCTAACCTTATCAGTATCATAAGCTATATAGTTATACTTATCGCCATCTCTCCCGTTGCTCCTTTAATAGTAATACTTATTTCGGTGCCAAGCGCGGTTATCACCTTTGTTTACCGCAAAAAGAACTTTTTCTATATGCGCCACAGAAGTAAGGACCGCCGTCAGATGGCTTATTATTCCGATGTACAGGTCAATAAGGATCTTGTCAAAGAGGTTAAGCTTTTCGGTCTTTCGGATACCTTTATCTCAAGGTATAACAAGGTTTTCAAAGGTTATTTCAAGGGGCTTAAGAAGCTTATCGTGGGCGAGGGAATGTGGAATATAGGCATTAGCCTCGTTACAACGGTTGTAAATTGCGCTCTCTTTTTCTATATCGCATACAGTGTGTATAAGGGCAACGGCCAGATAGGAGATTATTCGCTTTACACAGGTGCGCTGACTGCAATTTCGGGAGGTGTTACCACTCTTGTAAACGTTATTTCTCAGGTATATGAGGGCTCGTTGTTTATAGATAACCTTATCGTATTTATGAACGAAAAGAAACGTATTGTTTCGTCTCTTAAAGAGCCTGCAGCCTTGAAGCGCCATTGCGGACACGTGATCGAGTTAAAGAACGTCTCCTTTCGCTATCCCGGTACCGACCGTGACGTTTTGAAGAATATCAATCTTACCATAAACGAGGGGGATACCGTTGTTATGGTAGGATTGAACGGGGCAGGCAAAACAACGCTTATAAAGCTGCTTACCCGCTTGTACGATCCCACCGAGGGTACAATATTCCTTGACGGACGCGATATACGCGAATATGACGTTGAAGAGCTTTATAAGATGTACGGTATCATATTCCAGGATTTCGGCAAGTATGCGGTTGACGTGAAGGAAAATATCGCCTTCGGTAATATCGAAAAGGGTGTAGTGATGGATGACGTTAAAAAGGCGGCGTCTTCAAGCAATGCCGACGAATATATCGAGGAGCTTCCCGATAAATACGATACACCCCTTATGAGATATTTTGAAAGCAATGGAATAGAGCTTTCCATCGGTCAATGGCAGAAGCTTTCGATAGCAAGAGCCTTTTACAGCGATTCGGATATTCTTATCCTTGACGAGCCTACCGCTTCCCTTGACGCTATAGCCGAGCAGGAGGTTTTCAGTCAGTTTGATAAGCTCCGACGTGACAAAACCACTATCTTCGTTTCCCACCGTCTTTCAAGCGCAACCGTTGCCTCGAAGATATTAGTGCTCTCAAACGGCGAGCTTATAGAAACCGGAAACCATGAGGAGCTTATGGCGAAGAAGGGTGAATATTACCGATTGTTCTCAACTCAGGCAAAGCGTTATATTTCAAGCGCGAACGAGGAGATAAACGGGGGCGGACAACCTCCTTTGATACCTCCCGGGGGATTTTCAACTCCTCCTGCAGGCTTCGGAAAGCCGCCCGAAGGATTTTCAACTCCTCCTGCGGGTTTCAGAAAGCCGCCCGAAGGATTTATGGGATCTCCCCGTAGAATGAAATAACGCTTGTAATAATAAATAGTTTGTGTTATAATGGCTTCGTAATTCATAAAGTCAGACGCATTGTGCTTAGATTGGCTGAAAAGAGGTTGAAATGAAAGATAAGGTTTGTATAATAACCGGTGCGGGCGGAGGAATAGGGTCTGCTATAGCAAACGCACTTTTTCCGATGGGATATAAGCTTGTTTTGATGGGTAGAAATGAAGAAAAGCTCAAAAGAACTGCAAACGGCAGAGAGTGTCTTATCCTTCCCGGAGATATTTGTAATGACGGTTACATAAAAGAAGCGATAGAGAAAACCGCAGAGACTTACGGCGGTATAGATCTGCTTATCAATAATGCCGGTGTCGCTCAGTCTCAGGGCTTTGAGGATATCACCATGGCAGAGTATGATATGATAATGAATACCAACGTACGCGCTCCCTTTCTTATCTGTAAATCGGCATTACCTTATCTGCAGAGATCGGATAGCGCAACTATTATCAATATCGCCTCTGTTACAGCTCATAAAGGCTATGCTCTGCAAAGCGTTTATGCCGCATCAAAGCACGCGCTTTTAGGTTTTACAAAGGCGCTGAGCAAGGAGTATTATCAAAAGGGCATACGTGCCCACGTTATCAGCCCCGGCGGAGTGTTTACCGATATGGTGAAGGTATCACGTCCCGATCTTTCAAGCGATGGAATGATACTTGCCGAGGATATTGCCGAAACGGTAAAATATCTTATAAAAATGAGAAATACCGCCTGTGTTGCCGATGAAATAGAGCTTCACAGAGAAACAAAAGAACCCTTTATGTAAATCTTTGTTTAAGTGTTGAAATATTTGAAAATATATAGTATAATGAATCCATCAATAAATATTAAGGAGAATCATCATGAGATTTGAACCCTATTTGTACAGCGCTCCTTGCGTTAAAAAGCTTGATAAGCCGATCCTTCGTCCCGAGGACTGTCCCTTTGAAGCGCTTCTTGTTTTCAATGCGGGTGTATGTAAGTTTAACGGTAAATATATTATGGCGTTCCGTAATGACTACGGAACCGATCCCGAGCGATTCCTTCGTGAAAAGTATATGCCCGGTACCAATATCGGCATCGCGATAAGCGATAACGGTATCGACAATTGGAAGATCAGAGAGGTTCCGATCCTTGACAGCCATGACGTTAAGGCTAACAGCAACCGTATGATCGGCCGTTACTACGATCCCAGAATCACTATCCTTGAGGGTAAGCCCTATATTTATTTTGCCGCTGATACCAAATGGGGTGTTCAGGGTGCTCTTGCGGTTATGGACGATAATTTTGAAAATGCAACCTTCATTACCCACTCTGTTCCCAATAACAGAAACATGGTTCTTTTTCCTGAAAAGATAGGCGGCTACTATTACCGTCTTGAGCGTCCTATGGCAATGTTCTCCGAGGATGCCTTCTGCTTTGACGTATGGTGCTCCAAATCCCCCGACCTTAAGTTCTGGGGTGAGAGCAAGTGTATCCTCCGCGGCGAAAAGGCTCCCTACAGCAACCATAAGATCGGTCCTGCCGCTCCCCCCATCAAGACAGAAAAGGGTTGGCTTGCAACCTTCCATGCAGTTGACTATGATCCTTCAAGAGGTAAGAACGGCTGGGAAAACCGCTGGCCTTACAGATATTCTTCCGGTCTTATGCTTCTTGACCTTGAGGATCCCTCAAAGGTTATCGGTATTTATAAGGATTGCTTTATTGCTCCCGAACTGCCTTACGAAACCGATGAAGGCTTCCGTCAGAATACAATATTCCCCGGCGGTATGATCCTTGAGGATGACGGTGAGGTCAAGATCTATTACGGTGCATCCGATACCTATGAATGCGTATGTACAGCTCATGTGGATGACCTCGTTAAGCTCTGCCTTGAGCATAACTATTTGGACGATCATCAGATATGATAAAGCTTTTAGAAAGATACCCTGCACTCACTGAGTGCAGGGCGGATATAGAAAAAGCCGCAGAGCTTTTGATTGAGACCTATGCCGGGGGCGGTAAGGTACTTTGTTGCGGTAACGGCGGCTCTGCCTCCGATTCCGAGCATATCGTAGGCGAATTGATGAAGGGCTTTTTACTTGCCCGTAAGGTTACCGACGAAAGGATTCCCGAAGACCTAAGAGATAAATTACAGGGTTCTCTTCCTGCCATATCTCTGCCCAGCCAGACCTCGGTTTCCTCCGCATTTGTAAATGACTGTGATCCGGAAATGGTATATGCGCAGCTTGTTTACGGCTATGCAAAAGAACATGATCTCCTTATTGCCATATCCACCTCCGGTAATTCAAAGAACATTGTGGCGGCGGCAAGGGTGGCAAAGGCTGTTGGAATTAAGGTTGTTGCATTAACCGGCAAGAAGGAAAGTAAGCTCTCCGAAATTGCCGACGTTTGCATAAAGGCACCTGAAACCGAAACCTACAAGGTACAGGAGTACCACCTTCCCATCTATCATTATCTCTGTGCAAATACAGAAGCAAAATTCTTTAACTGAGGAAATTATGTTAAAAGCTAAAAATACAGATTCATCAATAATCATAAATCCCTTTGAGGGCAGGGAAATAACCTATGCCTTCCACGATATTGACGGTACCCACTCCCTTATCCGCGAGTGGCCTCCCGTTATGAGCATCTGTCTTTACGACGTGATCGAGAGAGGTATTTCAGAGGATTTCGATTCTCCCGAAAACGCAAAAAGACTGATAGATCTTGCAGGAAGCAAGCCTCTTCCCGAAACTGACAGATTCTGTATCGAATCCGCAGGTCTTTCCGCCCTTACACAGATGGAGTGGGCTATAAGACGCGCGGTTGAAGAGGGTACTGTCACCATAAACTGCAATATGGAGAATAACTCAGCCATAATCAAGCGTATTTGGGACGGAGAGGAATATTACGATGATCTTCCCGATACCGATGAAATGAAGGCTATGCTCACCGATAAAACTCCCCGTCTTTTCAAGCTATACGAGGCAGTTTTGAACGGCTATTGCAGAGACAAAAATCTTGAAATTGCCAAAAAAGACCCCGAAAAATTCCTTGTTGGCGGCTCTATGGAGTTTATGAAATTTCTTTCTGATAACGGTGTTAAGAACTACTTCGTTACAGGCGCCGTTGTTGAAAAGGGTATGGGGATGCACGAGGAGGTTGAAGCCCTCGGCTTTAAGATCGGAGAAGGAGAGCTTGTTGAGGATATTATAGGCTCAACCTGGACCGAGAAGATGCCCAAGGACATGGTTATGAAGAAAATGATGAGTGAGCTTGGGCTTAAGGGTGAGAATATTCTTGTAGTAGGTGACGGCAGAGCCGAGATATCAGCAGGTGCCGAAATGGGAGCTCTCTGTATCAGCCGTTTGCCCCAAAACGCTCTCTATCAGCGAAAATTACATAAGGAATTAGGTTCTAACATTATCGTTGAGGATTACCTTGGCGAAGAGCTTAAAGAAATATTTACAGTATAAATTTTATGAAAAAAAGCAATAACAAAATATTCTGTGTTATATCCCATACCCATTGGGACAGAGAATGGTATATGCCCCTTGAGCTCTTCCGTCATCGCTTGGTCGATCTGATGGACAGGCTTCTTGAAATTCTCAGAACACAGCGTGATTACATCTTTCATCTTGATGCACAAACGGTGATTTTAGAGGATTATCTTGCAGTTCGTCCCGAAAAAAGGGAGGAACTGCGTTCCTTTATATCCCGCCGTCGTTTGATGATCGGCCCCTTTTATTTGCAGAATGATTTTTATCTCACCAGCGGTGAAAGTACGGTTCGTAACCTTCTGGAGGGACAAAAATTATGCCGTGAATTCGGCGCTTTTGCTAAGGTAGGCTATGCCGCCGATCAGTTCGGTAATATATCACAGATGCCCCAGATATTAAGAAACTTCGGGATCGATAATTTCGTTTTCGGTCGTGGCTTTTCTCAATGTGAAGTAACGGAAAACGGTGAGATCAAGCCTAAAAAAACGCCTACTGAGTTTATATGGCAAGGTGCCGACGGCAGTGAGGTGTTGGCCGTTCATATGCGTCATTGGTATAATAATGCCCAGCGTTTTTCTGCCGATATTGATAAGGCTGCCCGTTACCTTCGTGCGATCACCGAGCCCTTTGATGACGAGCTGACCGCAACTCCCTATCTTCTTTTGATGAACGGGGTTGACCACCTTGAGGCGCAGGGAGATATTCTTGAAATTATCGATAAGGTTCAAGAAAATCTTAATAAGGGCGAATATTTATTACAGTATAACCTTGACGATTATATTGATGCGGTAAGGGATTATATAACCGAAAATAGTATTGAATTACAAAAGGTTTCGGGCGAAATGCGAGTAGATCAGGGTTTGACCGAATTGCAGGGTACGCTTTCCTCCCGTGCTTATTTAAAAGCGGCAAACGTTAAAGCCCAAGTCCTGCTTGAAAACCGGCTTGAACCCCTGTATTCAATGATGGAACGTTACGGTATGAAGGGTGTGTATCCTCATGACCGTTTGATCTATACTTGGAAAAATCTCCTTCGTAATCATCCCCACGATTCTATCTGCGGTTGCAGTACCGATGCGTTGCACCGTCATATGGAAAACCGTTATGATGAGATCTTTGAATTTGCCGATGAACAGTTGCGTAGAGCTATGCTTGATATTTCGGAGCATACGTTAACAGCGCGAAAGGGCGGGGAAAGAGATTATATTATAACAGTTGCAAATACCGCGTCAACGGCTCTTTGCGGTGCTGTTGAGGTGAATTTGAAAATGCTTGTCTCGGACGATATGGAGAAATTCCGAATCGTTGATTCCCTTGGAAAAGCTGTTGAATTTTACGTTGTTTCAAAGCTGCGACGTGATACTGCCGTTTACAGCCCTATAAATCTTCCGGGTTGGCTTGATGTTTTTGAATATACCATTCAGCTTGACGTCGGCAGGGTCGAGCCCTTTGCGGTAAAAACATTCCTTGTAACCGAAGCTTTAAAAGAGGTTGATATTTTCGATGATAAAGCCGGCAATACTGCAGTTATCGAAAATGATATTCTCTGCGTTTCTGTTGACGAAAAGGGAAGAATTGATATTACAGATAAAGCGACGGGCAGAAAACTTGAAAATTGTATTTCCTTTGAGGATCGTGAGGATAACGGCGATTCCTATATGTTCAAGCCCTGCGGTCACTCTCCGATATATTCGGATGGATGGGGAAAGAAGATCTCTTTGATATCCTCAACTCCCCTCGTTCAAAAGCTTAAGATCGATTACACAATGGAATTGCCCTTGTATTATGATGAGGGAGAGGGTAAGCGTTCCGAGCTAACTGTTGAATCTACACTTTCTCTCGAGCTTTCACTTTATAAAGGCAGAAATTATCTTGAACTGAATTATACTCTGAATAATGCCTCCCGTGATCATCATTTGGCATTATGCGTTGATTGTGACGTTGATCCTACGGAATCCTATGCTGACAGCGCTTTTGATCTTGTGTGCCGTACTCCTGATATGCATTATTACAGTACGCCTATAAAAATAGACCCTAACGCATCCTTTGCGGCTTTGCAAAAGGATGGCAGGGGTGTGGCGGTATTCACAATGGGTAACCATGAATATATGCATCCCGAGGATAAGCCGAACCGCTTGTCCTTTGGGTTGGTTCGTTCAACAGGCGGTATCGTTCACGGAGGAAAAGAGCTGTGGAGTACCCCTGAGAATCAATGTATACGCACCTTAAAAGGTACTCTTGCTGTTTGCCCCTTTGAGGGGGACGTTATATCCGCCGATATTCCTTCCTTATCCATTGCGTTTCGTTCCCCGCTTATCGGCTTTGCAACCTCATGCGATAATCGTAAGTTTGCGGGCGGCCGTCCTTGCGTTCAGGACACGACTCTTGCAGAATTTTTCTATTATCCGGATGCTTATCCCGATGTTTCGATAGAGGACAATAACTCTGCGGTGACGGTTGACGGCGAGGGCGTGGTATTTTCTGCATTCAAGCTTTCCGAGGATGAAAGCGGTGCGATCCTGCGCATCTTTAATGTAAAGGAGGAAGCAACGGAAGTTACCGTGAATGCAAAAGGCCGTATTTTTGCGACCCGAATGGACGAAATTTCCCGTAAATTTTTAGGCTGCGACAAGGTGACCTTAAGCCTTTGTTCAAAAGAGATTTTAACATTGTTTATTCAATAAACAAATTAAAACAAAACCGATTTTCTCTATGGGCGTAAATACATTATAAAAAGCAGGTAGAAACCTGCTTTTTATAATGTATTCGCTCTGTCCGAAATATTCTTTTTAAAGTTAAGTAAATAGTGTGTATATTCCTCGTTCATAAGGCTTGAGGTAATAATGAAATCCGCTGTTGCCTTATTATTTGCTATCGGTATGTCATAAACCTGTGCAATACGAAGAAGTGCCTTAACATCGGGATCGTGGGGCTGTGCGGTGAGAGGGTCAGAGAAGAAGATCATCATATCGATCTTACCCTCAACTATTCGTGCGCCGATCTGCTGGTCGCCTCCCAAGGGGCCGCTGTTGAAACCGCGGACGGGGAGTCCCGTTCTTTCGGCTATCATTCTTGCGGTGGTTCCCGTGCCTACGAGGAAATGCTTTGAAAGGATATCCTTGTGTTCCTCACACCATTCCATAAGCTCACGCTTTTTATTATCGTGGGCGATAAGAGCTATATTTTTTTGTTTATCTATCGTACAGGGTACGTATTCATTTTCAAACATATGAAACACCTCCTTTGGCTTCTGTGCGTATTATAGCATAAAACGGCCTGTATTTCAAGTGTTTTATTCGCAATTTACTTTTACTATTGACAATTTTTGATTATTGTGTTATTATACCATAAAGATATTTGATTAGGAGAGATTTTAATTTTGGACATCCCCCCTTTATGTCATGAGTTGAATATCGATTGATACACGGCGCGGCAGGGAAGAACTGCCTTTTGTTCGTCGTGTAATTTTTATTTTAAAGGAGATTATTTTATTTTATCATGGACAGTAGTGTCAGTAGGATCATTGTTTTAGCATTATTGATCATATTTTCAGGGTATTTTTCAGCAACCGAAACGGCGTTTTCCGCTTGTAACCGTATCCGTTTAAAGAATATGGCGGCAGACGGAAATAAAAAGGCGGCTTTGGTTCAGAAAATGTCCGAAAACTTTGATAAGATATTATCTACGATACTTATAGGCAATAACCTTGTAAATATACTTGCAACGGTTATCGCAACGGCGTTGTTTATCGATCTTTGCAAGGGAGACGAAACCATTGGTTCGGCGGTTGCAACGGCGGTTACCACAGTGGTTGTACTTATTTTCGGTGAGATCACACCCAAGAGCATTGCAAAGGATTCTCCCGAAAAATTCGCAATGTTTTCCGCACCCTTTTTGCGTGTTCTTATGGCGTTTTTCGCCCCTCTTAATTGGGTGTTCGGCGGATGGAAGAAGCTTATTTCCCTTGTGTTTAAGCCTAAAAACGATATAAGCGATACTGAAGCGGAGCTTCTTACAATGGTGGAGGAAGCTGAAACCGAGGGCGATATGGAGGCAGGAGAGGTCGAGCTTATCCGTAACGCTATCGAATTCAACGATATTGAGGTCGGGGACATACTTCAGCCCAGAGTTGATGTTGTGGCGATAGAGACTGAAGATGAATGGGACGAGATCGATAAGATATTCCGCGAGTCGGGATACAGCCGTCTTCCTGTTTACAGAGACACTATTGACAATATTATCGGTGTTGTGAACCAAAAGGATTTCTACATGGCAAAGCAGAAAAGCCTTCGTTCCATCACCAAGCCTATAGATTACGTTGTGCCCTCTATGAAAATATCCGAGCTTATGGTTAAGCTCCAGAAGAGCAAGGCTCATATGGCTGCGGTCGCCGATGAATACGGCGGAACTGCGGGTATTATTACCCTTGAGGACGTTATCGAGGAGCTGGTTGGCGAGATATGGGACGAGCATGACGAAATAGTTGAGGAGTTCAGACAGATAAACAAAGAGGAGCACCGTATTCTCTGCAGTGCCAATCTTAACGATATGTTTGAGTATTTCGATATGGAGGCTGACGTTGATATACCTACCGTCAGCGGATGGGTAGTTGAGGAATTGAAGCATATGCCTGTTCCCGGAGATACCTTTGAATATGAAAATCTTAGCGTTAAGGTTACAAAATGTGATTTAAGACACGTTCTTGAGATCGTTGTAAAAGTGAATGAAAAGAAAGAAGATGAAGAGGAATAGCAAAACTATTCCTCTCAGGCTGTCGAAAAAGTCGGTCGGACGTGTGAAGAAATTCTTTTTTTAAGTTTAAGACGCCCAATAAATTAATTAGAAAATAAGCTTCACAACTCCTGATAAAGTTGAATAACTATTCAATAGCGGTGTAA
>SVQZ01000043.1 GCA_015065105.1 Oscillospiraceae bacterium
ATTGAGCATATCCGAAACCTCCGATGAATGTTTGTCTGTCAACTTCATTCTATCAGATTTTTTCAGATATGCTCATCTTTTTTTGCCTATCTGTTAGGTTTCACCCCAACATTTAGTATAGAACCATAAAACAGAGGACTTATTAAAAATCCTCTGTTTTATTACTAATAATTATATTGATATATCACAGAATATCCGCTGTTAAATATAACGGATACACTAACAGGTCCTTGGTTGGTAAAACTAAGAGTATATTCATTTAAGCCCTTTAATCTTCCCTTTCCCGAATAGGATACCGAATTTTCGGCGCGTTTTATTTCACCTGTGCTCTTATATTCACCGTATGCAAAGCGGATAACCTTTACGTCATCAATACCGCTTACATTAAGCTGTGAACCGTTTCCTGTAAATACGACCTCGGGTAAAACAACTTCAAATGTTACAAAGCTGTATTCACGGGTACTGTCGTCATATCTTACACAAAGAGTATAAATACCGCTTTCGTGTATCATATATGAATAGTTGCGGCTTGCACCTATCTTCTTGCTTGTGACCTGAACAAGAAGATCATCCTTAACCGCTCTGTAATTATCATGCTCTCCGTAAGCAATAAAGAAATCCTTAACTCCGTAGAGATCGCGTACAGTAACGCAGTCAGCTTCCACCGAAACACTTTGATGCATTACGGTAAGGTCTGCCAAATATACATATTCACTGCCGTCGGTCAATTTTATCCAGAAGGAATAGTAACCGCCCTTTTCCATTTCAAGCTTGGCAATGCCCCCGCTTGTGCGTTCCAAAACATTTCGCTGATTTAAAGTAATGCAATCGGAAGCGTTCTTTATTTCGGCAGAGGTTGAATATTCACCATATGCATATCTGATATATTTGATATATTCGGCACTTGAAATTGATACGTTGTAATTTTGTATATCAAGTACAGGTACCTCTATTTTTGCAATAGACTTCTTTTCATTCGCACCGCAAAGAGTACAAACTCGTGTTTTTTCGCCTTCGGAATTCACTGTAGGCTCGACAGTAACTTCCCATTCGCCGACATGAATACCCGTTGTAGGAATAATTTCAGTATAATAATAATTACAATGACATTTATAAAGTATCATTCCCGTATGCTTACAGTCAGCTTCATAAATAATATCCGCCTTATATGTATGTTCAAGTTTTGTATTGGGCGCAGTTATGGTATTATTTGTTCCGCAGCCATAATCGCATAATGCTGTCTGTGTTCCGTCGCTTGTACAAGTAGCATCGTTATTATAAACGTACTCGGTAAAACAATGTGCCCTTATATTTGATACTATGGTATCAAAAGTACCGCAGCCGTATTCACAATATGCTGTTTGCGTTCCATCCTCTGTACAGGTTGCATCATTGTTATAGGTATAATTTTTAAAGCTATGCGCTGTTTTGTTATGAACCTTTATAGTATAGTCACCGCAGGAATAGAGATACAGCTTAAGACCTGTCTGCATACAGTTTGCTTCTCTGAGTGTATCTTCGGTTTGGCACAAAGCATAACATTTATTACATACTATATCATATGGTATCTTGTTTGTTTTTGCAAAGATCTCTGCATAAGATTCGGGGAAGCATTTTATTCTAACATTTTTTGATGAATTAAATGCTTTTGAATCAATATTTGTTACACTATCCGGAATTATAATATCGGTAAGAGAGGAACAGCTTGCAAAGGCATAACTACCAATCTCAACCACACCGGACGGAACTGTAAAGCTTTTCAAAGAGATACATTTGTAAAAACAATAATTATATATCGAGGTTAGCTTACTCGGCAAAACCACTTCTTCAAGAAGATCACAGTTTTCAAAAAGTGAGGTTGTTAAGATTGTAAGTTCTCCCAAAACAACAGCTCGCTTTAAGCTGTCACAGTTATAGAAGACAGACGAGCCGATTGAGGTAACTGTTTTTGGAAGTGTGATTTCTGTTATATTAGTTGCGGCAAATGCATAATTGCCGATTTTCTTCAAACCCTCTTCTAAATCAATTTGGGTAAGAGAAGAACAATTGCTAAATGCAGAATCACCTATTTCTTTAACGCTTGAAGGAATAGAGATTTCGGTTAGATAATTACAATTATAAAATGCATAGCTGCCGATATACTCCACTCCGTTTGAAAATTCGATCTTTTCAATGGAAGAATTGTAAAATGATTTATTTCCTATATATTTTAAGCTATCCGGCAACAGGATCTTTGTTATAAACAATTCCTCAGCAAAAGCCTCATGTGCTATACCGATTGTTCCGGGCTTAACGGTAATTTCCCCTTCAACATCGTTCCTTGCTATAATAAGGTAATCATCAATATAAACTATATCATTTTCATCAATCCCGTTTGTGAAAGCCGGAGTTCCTACAAATGCTCGGCTTTCTATTACACGAATACCGTTACCCAATTCAACTTCACTTAAACTTCCACAGTTTTCAAAAGCAGAAGCTCCTATAGTTGTAACGCTGTCGGGAATAACAATATTGTTTAACAGATCATTATTGTAAAAAGCGCACGCCGTAATTATTTCAAGACTATCAGGAAATTTGACTTTTTCCAGAAAGCAATTATTTTCAAAGCTATATCTTCCTATAACTTTAACACCGTTCGGGACAGTGAATTCATTTGAGTCAGTTTTAGCGATAGGATACACCAGCAATGTTTCCATTTCTTTATCGTACAAAATGCCGTCATGACTTGTATAGAAGCTGTTATCATCAGAAACTATAAATTCTTTAAACTTCGGCGAGTCTTCAACGATAGTGCAATAAATATTCTCAACATTTTTTCCTATAAACATTGATTCCAGTTTGTAGCAAATACGAAAAGCAGCTCCGCCAATAAAATAAACACTATCCGGAATGGTAACAGTAGTAAAATAACAGCCCATAAATGCCTCGCTGCCGATATATTCAACACCCTCCGGAATTACCAGTTCTGTAATCTCTTTTGAAAAGCCAAAATGAAACGCATTAGCTCCTATATATTTAATGCCGGCACCTAATTGAATATTTGTTTGGCAACGATTGAACGCATTTGAGCCTATTGTTTCAACTGTATCGGGTATAATAATCTTTTCTAATTTTTTGCAATACTCAAAAGCGCTTTCGCCTATTGTTTCCAAGCCGTCATTTAAGGTTATATTTGAAAAATTACTATTTCCAAAGCATGTCGGTCCGATTTCTTTAAGAGTAGAGGGTAGTGAAACACTGTTTAATCTCCTATAACCGTGAAACAAATTTTTTCCTATTCTTGTAATCCCCTCTTCAACAACAACAGCGGTAATATAATCATAATAATCATCAATATGATCATACCAAGGTATATATGAAGTATATTCATAATCATAAGTAGAACCTGTACCGGATAATATAAGTGTGTGATTACTAAGGGTGTATTTTATATTATCACCGCATAGGCCTTTCGCAACAACCCCTGCCAACTCTTCATTTACTACGCCGCTTTCCCTGCCGGTGTCTTCTTCGGGCGCAGGCTCTTCTGCGGTTGTAAGTTCTTCTTCGATTACATCAGGCGTTTCACCCGTAGCTGCCTCGGTTTCGAATGAAACAGCTTGTTCGGTATTTTCGCTTTCATTAGGCGAAACACTTTCTTCCGTTACTTCCTCTGCCATAGAAACAAAGGAAGATACCGAAAATCCGGATAAAAGCATTATAAATGCAAGTGCAAATGATAAGAACTTTTTCATGATTACCTCCTGATAATACTGCGTATAGTTTTATTATAGCATATATTTCATGTGTTGTAAACGTTCTATATATTCATATTTGGGTATATTTTTGGATTATAATGATAAATTGCAGTTTGAAGGGCTTTGCCTTTCGCCCATCCTCTTCGAGTGTGGATGTTTGCGGTAACCGTAATTTCAATGCCCGGAGTGGAGTAAGTAATAAATTGTAATTTATCGTTCATCATACCGAACATCAACGCTTTGAATACAGAACAAAAAAACAGAGGACTTTTTAAAAATCCTCTGTTAATTCTTAATTTTTAATTTTGATCGCGTATCTTCCGCAGGGTGCAACGTTACCGTTTACATAGAAGTCCATAATATCGCCGTCAACCTGAGCGTTATCAGACCATTTGAAGGAGAAATCAACCTTATCCATATCAAGAGCTGATCTTGCAACCTTAACACAGAGAGTGTCATCCACTACATTAAGCTCTATGTCAGCGACATCTTCGAACTTCCAGCCGCCAAGAGACTTTTTAACCTTACCCTCATAGCAGTCAACGTAATAGTTGAAGCTTTCCCAATTGGGCTTGGTATCGTCTGTTGCAATGAAAAGACGCATCCAATTGTCAGATTCGGGCTTGGTTATTTCCGCCATACACTTTGCATAGAAATAAATATTTTCGCTGTCATAGGCAACCTTTGCGGAAGCTATATTATTTCTTGCGGTATCGTTTGTGTAATGTGTGGTTGCCCAACCGTCGTTATCACGCTTGGGTGCGGTGTTAAGATAAAGGTTGATCGCGGGAACGGCATCCCACTGTGTCAAATCACCCTTTATGTCAATACTCTTCTGCGCTACGTTGGTCTTGGGCTTACTCATACCCTTGAAGCGTCTTATGTTAGCCGCCATCTGGTAGTAATAGTAGTCCTTTAAATCACCCTTGGTAGGCTCGACGTCACGGGAATACATATCGTTATACTGATCGGGGAATGCATTGGGAGAATCCTGCCAAACGGGATGCCTGCCTGCAACCCATTCATTATATCCGGTAATAAAGATAACGTCGGGATCTGATTTTATCGCATAATCCCACTGCTCCTGGAAATTAAGACCATAGTAATGATCATTTTCAATACCTGCTTTAGCGGTAAATTCCTTACCTGCTCTCTTATAGGTATAGGAGAAGTTTTCGTCGGTTGTATGGCTTCTGCCATATACACCGCCTCTTATATCATTCATGGGAACAAGACCGTGAACGCTTGCGTTATGGGCAACACCAACGGTCATCTGCTCAAAGCTGCCGTCCTCACGGGGAGCATACTTTGCCTGAGGGCAGATAGAAAGCCAGCCCCAACTATCCGGTGTGGGAGATTCCTTGGTGAAATAAAGCG
Organism: Oscillospiraceae bacterium; assembly: GCA_015065105.1. Taxonomy (GTDB): domain Bacteria; phylum Bacillota; class Clostridia; order Oscillospirales; family CAG-272; genus RGIG7300. The sequence goes on from SVQZ01000043.1 coordinate 5,115, forward strand.
GATCGTTTCTTCTGAAGGTGAAGAAATCAAGAATTTCGTTATCCAATCTTCTGCCTGTTTTAAATATATCGTCAAAGCCTATAACAAGGGGCTTGCCGTCATAGTAATACCAAAGATCCTTATATCTTCCTCTGCGATAGATATCGGTGTATATCTTACGGAGCATTGCATGGCTTGAACGGAAGGGGGCAAAGTTAAGCATGAAAGCAACCTGCGGAGTCTTAATACCGTCCATTCTTGCCTCATGGAATACCTCCAACAAAGTTTCATAGCCAAGTTTCCAGGTGTATGTACCGTTTGTACAGTCAAATACGATAAAATCGACACCCACATCTGCCAAAAGCTCTGCCTGACGGCGAAGCACGTATCTGTCAGTAGAAGTATAGTAACCGTAAATAGGCTCGTTCCAGAAATACGCCTCTGCCCGGTTATCTTCCCAAATAGGATGGTTATAATCGTTTTTTGCATCGGGATGTGCTTCGATTATACGGTGTGTATTGCAGGGCTTTGAAAGCTCATAATGATAATGCCAGTCCCAATAGAAGAGACCAACCGACTTGCCCTTTCTCTTTTCTCCCGCTTCGTTATAATCGGGAAGCCTTCTGCCGAGACCGTCTATTGCAGTGAAATTTTCGTTATCAACGTTAAGAGCGTTAATGGGATGATTTACCGAAAGCATCTGCTTAGGCATGGGACAAACGGGTTTAGCTGCCTCAACGTCCATGGATATCTCACCAAAATAGTCCTCTGCCTCAGCGGTAAAACGGATATAACCCTCCATACTGCCGTCAGCAGGTGTGCCGTTGATATAGAGAAGCGCGCCTGCATAGGAGTCTATAAGACCGCAGAATCCAACGCCGCGGGTACCGTCATGAGCGACCATAAGGTACTCGCCTGCAGGCATCTCATCAAATTCAAAGGGCATGGTAGTACCGTTTGCAAGATCGCATACCGTAGTTGCAAGAGCTGTACCGGCAACAGTTTCGTTATATGTGGAATTCCATCTATAGAGCGAAAGATGTATAATACCGTCATGTGCGCTCATACGGGGACAGATATAGTTTATGCCGTTAAAGGGTACTAAAGCATTAAACTGGACAGCGTACTGCTCGCCCTTTTCTATAAGCGATGCATAATGCTCGCTTGTATCTTCAAAGGTAGGAATATAGCTCATAATGATCTCCTTATCCGTGGATATTAAATATTCTTGCAGCACCCTGATAGGTTGCGCCTAAGGTGTACTGAACAGTATCGTTGTTAGGACTTAGATCATCAACGTGATCCATATGGATATGTCCTGCAAGAACAGCCTTTACGGGACTGTCTGCGGATTTAAGGTAATTTATAAACTTTGTGGTAACGATATTGGGAGCAAGGTTGGATGCTCCGATACAGATATCTCTGCCCCACATAGCGGAAACGTCATTTACCATGGTGGGTACCGAGATCGGAACGTGAAGTGCCAGAATAACGGGAATATTCTTCTTTGCGTAATATTCAAGAGTAGCCTGAGCACCGTTGGGGATCTGGTCGTTACTGTTATCAACGGTAACTATAACAAAACCGTCATATTCATAGGAATCAACGTATTCGCCCCAGAGGTCTTCTTCTCCGTCCTCGTAATACTTATCGTATATTTCCTGGAACTTGGGAATATTTTCACCGCGTTGCTCCGAGCTCTGATAATTTGTGGAGAAAGTCCAGTCATGGTTACCGAGCAAATATATAGAATCCACATTTGATTCCTTTGTTACTTTATTAAGGTATGCCATATTTCCGTTACTGGGAGCATCAAGAATATCACCTGTAAGAATTACAGCCTCACATCCCTCTGCCTCGGCATACTTATAAGCATTCGCCAAACGGTCTTCCTTCTTAACTCCGTCGGTTATCTGTGCATCAAATGCTTCCCCTCTTGCCTTCTGGTCGGCAATTGCCTCAGGAGTATCGGTATCATCGGTGAGTGTAAGATGAGCGTCGCTTACGTGAAGGAATTTATAGTTTCCGGTAAGACCCTCTATCTTAATATCAACAACTGCGTCGTCAAGCATAAATTCATTGCCTTCCTTCTTGTTTTCTTCACAGTATTTATCAAGATTCATCATTATCTGTGCTGCCTGCGCTCTTGTGGAGGTAAGCTTGGGCTTAAAGAGATTTGCGCCCACACCCTGAACAAGGCCCAAAGCCTTGGCGGTATATACCTCTTTCACAGCCCAATCGGATATAAGAGCATCGTCTTCAAATTTATCAAAAGCACTTACGTTTGTATCTATACCGATATAAGCGAGATAACGGCAGATCATTGTACAAAGCTGCTCACGAGTTATCTTTTTTGTGGGAGAGAAGGTAGTATCACTTGTTCCGTTAACGATACCTTCATTTCGCGCCCATGCCATTGCATGATAATAATATGCATTCGGGTCAACGTCTGTAAAGCCGTCATATTCAAAGGCTGAAACGTCAATACCCGAATAATTGGCAATTGCAGTTACGAATTCCGCTCTTGAAAGAGTTCTCAAGGGAGAAAAATTACCGTTTCCCGTACCGTTGAATATCTTACGGTCCTTACAGTAGATAACAGCCTCATAATACCATTCACCCTCTTTAACGTCATTAAACTCAGACGCTGAAACGGGAATACATGCCAAAAGCATTACAAGACAAAGAATTAATGATAAAAGCTTTTTCTTCATAATCAAAGCTCCTTTCGTTTATTAATTACATTATACTTTATTTTTTTATAAATATCAAGTATATATGAAAAAAAGCCAAGTAAAATACTCGGCTTCAGTCCTTCCATATAAAATTGTAATTTATCGATTCACCGCCGTCAACGAGAATGCACTGTCCCGTACAAAAGCTGTTGGTTACGGTAAGAAAATATGCCCATTCCGCTATCTCCCTCGTGCTTGCCCATCTTTTAAGAGGTGTTTCCTTCATTATCTGAGCCCAGAGCCCGGGATCGCTTATAACAGGCTCATTCAAGGGAGTGAGAACTCCGCCGGGATCGAGACTGTTACAGGTAGCACCGAATTTTGCAACACGCATAGCCACGTTTTTGGTATAAGCAAGAACACCGCCCTTGCTGGCACAGTATTCGGGAAATTCCGCACCTGTATGACCGCTTGCCGAACCTATATTCAATATAGATTTTATGCCCTCTCTTACTCCGTACTTCTCGGTCACTGTAATCAGAGCCTTAAGATTAATGTCTATATCCGCGTCATTCTGAGTTCCCGCATTGTTGATAAGTATATCAACTCCGTTAACATCAGGAAGCCTTTCGGTATCCCTTACGTCGCATACATAATGGGTATATAAAGATGACTCTATCGTTTTTTCCTGTCTGTCGATGCCTATTACACTGTCTCCCTTTTCTATAAAGAGCTCAGCAATTGCCTTTCCTATACCCTGAGACGTACCCGTTATCAAAACCTTCATTTACAGTTATCCTCTTCAATAAATCTGAAATATTCGATACCCACCGAATTGTCTTTCCATTTTTTTGTTATGCGGTAACCTATAGGAGAAAAAATTATCTCCATTATAAGCTCTGCCACCGCTCCGGTCAACGCACACATAGTACATTGCAGTATGGTCCAGCAAAATCCGTCCCAGAAGATAGGTGCAAAGAACACGAAAACTATGACCGAGAATATAAAATTATCTAAAAACTGTCCGACAAAGGTGGAAATATAGCTTCTGAGAGCAAAGGCAGTTTTAGAATCGGGATTACCCTTTACTGCTTTTCCTATCATCCAATTAAGGGTATTGTTTATTACGGCAGAGGCGAGAAACGCAACGGTACTGCCTAAAAGAATAAACCACGTTCCCCCGAATATTCCGTCAAAGGCAGTATAATCCCCTGCATTTGAGGGTATTATGCTGGCAACGAAGAATATAAGACAGGTAAGCAGATTGATAAGAGACGCAAGTACACAAACACGGTTTGAAGCACTCGGTCCGAAATGCTTGGTTATTATATCCATACACATAAAGGAAAGCCAGGAGATAAGTATTCCGCCGTCAAGAGCGATCCACTCAAGCTGTAAAAGAGTTTTATTCGCAAGAAGATTCATGCATATAACACTCACAACAAAAAGAGTTACCACCGTTGCGGGAATATTCCGTAACAATATGACAGTTTCCTTTTTTTCCTTTTTCAGCTTACTCATTAAACCTTGAAACATGATGTTTTCAGCCTTCAGTCTTTAATAATAAGAATTTCTTGATACCTTTTCTATAGGGTATTTATCGGTAATATCGGTATTCACCTTAACATCCGTTATAAGAGCTTCAAATTTTGCGTTCTTCTTTTCGGATATAAGATTATCGCCAAAGCCCTCCTCATCAAGAAGCTCCCTTTCGTCATTCGAAAGCATACTGTATAAGGGAAGCTCACAGCGGATAAGAATATTGACACTTCCTGCGTTTTCTACCCTTGCGTGCTCTCCGATATCAAGAGAAAAGGCGGTCTTTACCGACTGATTACTTGAAGCGGAATCACCTTTATACATAAATATTCCGTTGGGATAATCGCTGTAATCTACCTTTGAATATTCACTTATAAGAGCATCGATGTCCTCTCCCGCCTCGATCTTTTCCTCAACAGCGTCGGCATCCTCAGAATATACGGTCATCATCTTCACCGCTATATAATTATCTGTAAAGTATTCAGATCTTTCGGTGTCATCAGGTTTTTCTATACCATTTTCCCCGTAAAGATAGTCTATAAGCATATCGTATTTTGCGTTGGTCTCGTAAACCTCTGTAAGCATATCGATATTAAGTCCGAACTTCGCAAGATCCTTGTTCATCGCTTCTCTTGAGCCCGAATATTCTATCTTTTCATTTATATCATTTTTGATCTCGGCAAGCTTTTGTTCGCTGAGCTTAAGACCGTATTCATCAAAGAGCCAAAGAGCAACTGTGCGGTTCTTAAGATCTGTCATAACGTATTCTGTGGTAAACTCGGAATATGTTTTTTCTTCATTTGCCTTGGTATGCCAAAAATCATCGTTGTTCATACCGTTATTAAAGCTTTTAAGAAAGGTATATTTATGGCAGGAGATCCAATAAGAATAGTATGCCTCTGTGATATATACGTTCTTATATACCATGGCTGAATCCTTCGGAGCCTCCTTCTTTTTACATGAAGGAAGCGCCATACAGAGCACCGCCGATAAAAGGACCAATAATATTCTTTTCAATTTATCCTTCATTCTTCTCTTCTCCGTTATTCTTATATTGCAGATACTTTGCAAGTATTCCTATAGTCTTTGAAAGAGGCTTCTTTTCTCCTGCAAGACGGTATGTGGCATAAGGCTTGGAGGAAAGATTCAAAAGCACCTTACCCTTGTTATCCGCCGCAAGCTGAGTCCATACTCTGACGTCAATATTGTCGGAATAAAACAGCATAGACGTACCGCTCATAACTATCCTGGAAAGTCCGCAGGCGCGTCCCAAAGCCCTGATATAGGACACTCTGCAAAGATTATCGCAGGGCTGTGGTATATCACCGTATCTGTCAAGAAGCTCGTCGGTTATATCCCAGAAATCATCCTCATTTTCGATGGACGCTATCTTTTTATATGCCTCAATACGCTGTGCCGATGACGTAATATAGCTTTCGGGAATATAAGCATTCATCTTGATATCAATGGTACATTCAGGCTTTTCGGGTATAAGCTCACCCTTTTCCTCAAGAATTGCATTATTGAGTATCTTGATATAAAGGTCATAACCCACGCTTTCGATATTACCGTGCTGTTCAGAGCCTAAAAGATTACCCGCACCTCTGATTTCAAGGTCACGAAGCGCTATCTTAAAGCCCGAACCGAATTCGGTATAATCGCGAACGGCTGAAAGTCTTTTTTCGGATATCTCGGTGAGAACTCTTCCTCTCGGATAAGTAAAATAAGCATAGGCACGTCGGTTGCTTCGTCCTATTCGTCCTCTTATCTGGTGAAGCTGGGAAAGACCCATCTTATCCGAATTTTCGATAATAAGGGTGTTTGCGTTCGGGATGTCAACACCTGTCTCAATAATGGTGGTGCTGACAAGGATATCTACCTCCCCCGTCACCATCTGCTCCCAGATGATGCTCATATCCTCTTTATCCATCTGACCGTGGGCAACCGCCACCTTGGCATCGGGAGCCATAGCCGCCACCCTTGAGGCAACGTTATTGATATTATCCACTCTGTTATACAGATAGAATACCTGGCCTCCGCGTCGAAGCTCCTTGTTTATTGCCTCTGCAATAATAGTCTCGTCATATTCCAGAACGTAGCTCTGCACAGGCATTCTTTCATTGGGAGCCTCCTCCAGAACAGACATATCGCGAATTCCGCTCATCGCCATATTGAGAGTTCTGGGAATAGGAGTTGCGGTAAGTGTAAGAACGTCAACGTTTTTTGATATCTGCTTTAATTTCTCCTTTTGAGCCACACCGAATCGCTGTTCCTCGTCAACTATAACAAGTCCGAGATCCTTGAATACAACGTCCTTTGATATCATTCGGTGGGTACCCACAATAATATCTATCTCTCCCCTGCGAAGCTTACGTACCGTCTCCGCCTGCTGCTTTGGTGTGCGGAACCGGGATAACATATCCACCTTTACGGGGAATCCGCGCATACGGGAGGATATGGTCTGGTAATGCTGCATTGCAAGTATAGTGGTAGGAACGAGAACTGCGACCTGCTTTGAATTATTCACAGCCTTGAACGCGGCACGCAGGGCTACCTCTGTTTTACCGAATCCAACGTCTCCGCAGAGAAGTCTGTCCATGGGATATTCGTTTTCCATATCCCTTTTTATCTCCTCGGCGGCAATTATCTGACCGTCTGTCTCCTCATATTCAAATTCATCCTCGAACTGTCTCTGAAACTCGTCATCAGGATCAAAGGCAAAACCCTTTTGTTTTAATCTCTGAGCATATAGCTGTATAAGCTCTTTTGCCATATCGGTTGCGGCGCGTTTAGCCTTTGCCTTTGCCTTTACCCATTCGCTTCCGCCCATCTTTGAGAGCTTAACGGTACCGTCATCCGAGCCCGCACCTATATATTTTGCAATAGAATCGAGCTGATCACAGGGCAGATAGAGCATATCCGTACCGTGATATTTAAGTTTTACAAAGTCTCGGCGCACACCCTCAACGGTAAGGCTTTGCAGACCCAGATACTGACCTATACCGTGATTCTCATGTACAACGAAATCACCGATATTAAGATCGGCATAGGACATGATGCTTTCGCGTCCGTCCTTCTTTTTGTGCTTTTTCCTTGCCTTCTGGAGCTTCGCCTTAGCTCTGTCATAACCTCTCAAGGTGGTCAAAGTCACAAACTTTGCAGACGAAAGCTCAAAGCCGGGAAGATTCTCTCCGCATATAATAAGCGGCTTGCCGTATTCGGGATCGCTTTCGGTAAGTGCGGTTATATTGTTTTCATCAAGAGCAACGGCTATCTGCTTTATCTCCGCCTTATTTTCACAGGTAATGATAACTCTGAAATCACCGCGGAGATATGAGAGAAGATCCTCGAAAAGAAGATCGTATTTATCAAAATAAGACGAGGTCTGTTTTGTTATGAAATTGAATATTCCGGAACGCTTACCCCCTCCCGAGGAGGTGAGGAAGTTATCGCAGAGTATTCCTCCGCTTGTGGAAAGCTTGAGCTCAAAGTCCTGTCTCCATTTACCGTAATCGCATATTTTCTTATCAACGCCCGCACCCAACAGCTCGGTTACCGAAGCGTTCAACTGCCAGTCATAGGCTTCAAGACGCTTTGCAGTTGCATTTTCTTCAATAAGAATATATGGAATATTTATTCCGAGATAGTCAAGAAGCGTCTCTCTTTCAGGATATACGGCACTGATATATTTATCTATAAAGTGAAGCTCCTTTGAAGCACGGATAGCCTCCAGTTCCTCTTTGAATACTTCTTTCTTTGCAAAATCGTTCTGCTTTTTAGCCTGTGACTCAATAAGCTTTTCAAGCTCTTCTCTTGCCTTAGAGGAAACAACTATCTCTCTTGAGGGTGTAAGCTCCACTATATCAACAGGGTCGCCTCTTCTTTGAGTCATAACGTCAAAGGCGGTTATTGTATCTATTTCATCACCGAAAAATTCAATACGTACGGGGACTTCCATATCTGTGGAAAAAATATCCAAGATACCGCCTCGCACGGAAAACTGTCCCTTGCTTTCCACCGAATCGCATCTTACGTATCCTATATCGGTAAGAAGAGCTGTCAATTCCTCGATGTCACAGATCACACCGGGTTCAAGACGGCGGCGCAACGCTTCAAGTCTGTCGGCAGGTATGGTATATTGAAGCATGGCATCCGCTGTTGTAACCACGTAATCAAGTCTGTCGTCAAGAATACCGCAAAGTGCGAAAAGCCTCTCATGCTCAAACTCATGGGAGGAAACGATATTATGGAACATATAATCGCGGTAGTTATATACCGCGCCGGTAAGAGTAAGGGAAAGAATATCGTTAATTCGGTTTGCCGTTTTTTCATCGGGAGCTATGATCAGCATAGCTCCGCCGCCGTCACGGCGGTAATCCTCTATTATCGCACGGCAAAAGGCAGAGCGTGCACCCTCGCACATACCGGTTACAGTCATCGGCAGCGGCTTTAAGGCACTTCTCTGCTCTGTGAAGCATTTATATATCTGCTTATACTCTTTATTCCCTCTTAAATAATCAACAATTTGTTTCATACTAATTAAATAAATTCATCGCCTTATCGGTATTTCCCGATACTATAAGCTCAATAGCCTCGGGAGTTTTTTCAAGGCAGGTAAAAAGCTCCTTTTGTCCCTCGGGAGTAAGCTTTCCGAGCACCCAGCCCACCATATCGTATTCCTTGGGCTTAACACCCACACCTAACTTTATACGGGGAAATACATCGGTATTCATTTCAAGAATGATGTTTTTGATACCGTTATGACCGCCTGCACTTCCCTTTCGCTTGATCCTCATAGTGCCGGGCTCAAAGCTGACGTCATCATATATTATAATAATATTCTCGGAAGGTATTTTGTAGAAATCCGCCGCTTCTCTCACAGCCTCGCCCGAAAGATTCATAAAGGTCTGGGGCTTCATAAAAAGAACTCTTTTACCGTTTACGGCAGTCTCTGCACAAAGAGACTTGAATCTTAGCTTGTTTATCTTTAAATTATACTTTTGAGCAAGATAATCCATTGCCATAAAGCCTGCATTATGACGGGTATATATATATTTATCCCCGGGATTTCCAAGACCTGCAACGATATGGGTCACAGGACCTGAGGGTACGCTCTGTTCTGAGGATATCTTGCGGAAAAGATCAAAAAGATTTGACATTTGAATAAACCTTCCAAAAAATAAAAATTTCGGTATTTTATATTATATAATAAAATTATTTTATTTTCAAGAAATTTGATTAATATTTTGTTAATTTTGCTTTGACGGTGTAGAATTGGTTAATAATGTATGATATAATAACTCTCGTTGGATAGACAAAATATTATTTTACTATATGGAGGTTCATATAATGAGCGCAAAGAAATATGTTTATTTGTTCTCTGAAGGTGACGCTTCTATGCGTGAGCTCCTCGGCGGTAAGGGTGCAAACCTTGCTGAAATGACCAAGATCGGTCTTCCTGTTCCCCAGGGCTTCACAGTAACCACAGAAGCTTGTACCGCTTATTATGAGGACGGCAAGAAGATCAATGATGACATCCAGGCAGAGATCATGGAATACATCGATAAGATGGAAGGCATTACCGGCAAGAAGTTCGGCGATAAGGAAAATCCCCTTCTCGTTTCCGTTCGTTCCGGTGCCCGTGCATCCATGCCCGGTATGATGGATACAATTCTTAACCTCGGTCTTAATGACGAAGTTGTTGCAGTTATGGCTGAAAAGTCCGGCAACGCTCGTTGGGCTTGGGACTGCTACAGAAGATTTATTCAGATGTACTCCGACGTTGTTATGGAGGTTGGTAAGAAGTACTTTGAAGAGCTCATCGACAAGATGAAGGAAGCAAAGGGCGTTACCCAGGACGTTGACCTTACAGCTGAAGATCTTATGGATCTCGCAGGCCAGTTCAAGGCTGAATACAAGGCTAAGATCGGTACAGACTTCCCCTCTGACCCCAAGGAACAGCTCATGGGCGCAGTTGAGGCAGTATTCCGTTCATGGGATAACCCCCGTGCAAACGTTTACAGACGTGACAATGATATTCCCTACTCCTGGGGTACCGCTGTTAACGTACAGATGATGGCTTTCGGTAACATGGGTGATAACTGTGGTACCGGTGTTGCATTTACCCGTGACCCCGCTACAGGTGAAAAGGGTCTTATGGGTGAGTTCCTTACCAATGCACAGGGTGAGGACGTTGTTGCAGGTGTTCGTACTCCCATGCCTATCGCAGAGATGGCAGAGAAGTTCCCCGAAGCATTCAAGCAGTTCAACGAAGTTTGTGCAATTCTTGAAGACCACTACCGTGATATGCAGGATATGGAGTTCACCGTAGAAGACGGTAAGCTTTATATGCTCCAGACACGTAACGGTAAGAGAACAGCTAAGGCTGCTCTTAAGATCGCTTGCGATCTCGTTGACGAGGGTATGATCGATGAAAAGAAGGCAGTTGCTATGATCGATCCCCGTAACCTCGACACACTTCTCCATCCCCAGTTCGACACCAAGGCTCTTAAGGCTGCAACTCCCATGGGTAAGGGTCTCGGCGCTTCCCCCGGTGCTGCTTGCGGTAAGGTAGTATTCACTGCTGAAGATGCAGACGCTTGGAACAACAGAGGCGAGAAGGTTATCCTCGTTCGTCTTGAGACCTCTCCCGAAGATATCACCGGTATGAAGGCTTCTCAGGGTATCCTCACCGTTCGCGGCGGTATGACCTCTCACGCAGCAGTTGTTGCTCGTGGTATGGGTACTTGCTGTGTATCCGGCTGCGGCGATATCAAGATGGATGAAGAAAACAAGAAGTTCACACTCGGCGGCAAGACCTTCGTTGAAGGTGATTACATCTCCATCGACGGCTCCACCGGTAATATTTACGACGGTATCATTCCCACAGTTGATGCTGAGATCGCCGGCGAATTCGGCAGAATCATGGATTGGGCTGACAAGTACAGAACTCTTAAGGTTCGTACAAACGCTGATACTCCCGCAGACGCTAAGAAGGCTCGTGAGCTCGGCGCTGAAGGTATCGGTCTCTGCCGTACAGAGCATATGTTCTTTGAGGCAGACAGAATCGCTGCATTCCGTGAAATGATCTGTGCTGACACCGTTGAAGAGCGCGAAGCAGCTCTTGCAAAGATCCTTCCCTACCAGCAGAGTGACTTTGAGGCTCTCTACGAGGCTCTCGAGGGCTGCCCTGTATGTATTCGTTTCCTTGATCCCCCTCTCCATGAGTTCGTTCCCACCGAAGAAGCTGACATCAAGCTCCTCGCTGACGCTCAGGGCAAGAGCGTTGAGGACATCAAGGCTCTCATCGCTTCTCTCCACGAGTTCAACCCCATGATGGGTCACCGTGGCTGCCGTCTTGCAGTAACATATCCCGAAATTGCAAAGATGCAGACCTCCGCTGTTATCCGTGCAGCAATCAACGTTGCTAAGGCTCATCCCGATTGGAACGTTGTTCCCGAAATCATGATTCCTCTTACCGGTGAGGTTAAGGAGCTTAAGTACGTTAAGGACGTTGTAGTTGCAACAGCTGACGCTGAGATCGCAGCTGCAGGCGCAGACCTTAAGTACGAAGTTGGTACCATGATGGAGATCCCCAGAGCTTGTCTTACCGCTGACGAGGTTGCTACTCAGGCAGACTTCTTCTGCTTCGGTACAAACGACCTTACTCAGATGACATTCGGCTTCAGCCGTGATGACGCAGGTAAGTTCCTCGGCGCATACTATGACAAGAAGATCTACGAGAACGATCCCTTCGCTAAGCTCGACCAGACAGGTGTTGGTAAGCTTATGGATATGGCTCTCAAGCTCGGTAAGCCCGTTAACCCCAACCTCCACTGCGGTATCTGCGGTGAGCACGGCGGCGACCCCGTTTCCGTTGAGTTCTGCCACAAGATCGGTCTTGACTACGTATCTTGCTCTCCCTTCCGTGTGCCGATCGCTCGTCTTGCAGCGGCTCAGGCAGCTATCAACAACTAATAGCTTTTATAAAAGCGGCAAGTTGCCGCACCCAAACTCGCCTTGAACCAGCATGAAAGCTTTATGTTTTATTGCACGAGGTGAAGCAATTTTCTAAATATTAAAAAAGGGTTCTATACTAAATGTTGGGGTGAAACCTAACAGATAGGCAAAAAAAGATGAGCATATCTGAAAAAATCTGATAGAATGAAGTTGACAGACAAACATTCATCGGAGGTTTCGGATATGCTCAATT
>SVQZ01000062.1 GCA_015065105.1 Oscillospiraceae bacterium
TTTCCCTTCGATTATAATAAATTTGTTGGCGAAAAGAATATATACAATCGAAACCTCATAACCTTGAGAATTAACGCAAATGGTGCGCTATATGACAATGAGGTGAAAGAGATTCGTCTTTTCAATTATAGGATTCTGACCGAGGATATTTCTTTAGAAGGCAGAGATAAAGTTTGGTGGTTAGCAGACAGACTTGTTGACCACGGCAACTACTATACTTTAGAAATTGATTTACAAGATTTTGATGCTTATCCCGAGGAATTTACATTCAAAATAAAATTCGAACGAGCAGAAGTTGACAGATAATAGGTGTACTTTTGCTTACTCTTACCTTGATTCTGCTCCGTTTGGTTACGCTTAGGCATAAAAGATCACTTTTGTCTTTCGGCAAAGGTGATTTTTTGTTTGTATTCGTTACTGACAAAATGTGTAGATATCTTCTGAAGGAATACTTTCTTTTAAACATTAAGATAATAAGGAGTTTTTCAGAACCTACGGTTGCAGATATTTACAATAGTCTTTATTAGTGATATAATATTACTAATATCAATAAAGAAGGTAATAAAATGATAAAAGATATTTTCGGTAATACAAGATATAAGGCAGGCTTGCATATACATACAACTCTCTCCGACGGAGCAAGAACTCCAAAGGAGGCTGTTGAAATTTATAAGAATGCAGGATATGACGTTGTGGCGATAACCGACCATTGGGAATATTATTCAAACGCAGAGATCAACGGTGTTAAGATAATTTCGGGTATTGAATTTAATACGGGAGGAGCAGATACATCGGATGACGTTATGCATATTGTAGCATTGGGTATGAATAAAGCCCCCGAGCTTTCAAGAAATGCTTCAAGGCAGGAGATAATCGATACAATAAATGAAAACGGCGGGCTGGCGGTTTTAGCGCATCCTGCCTGGTCGCTTAATACTCTTGAGGACGTGATGTCTCTTAACGGATTTTTTGCAACGGAGATATATAACACGGTATCCGACGTTGGGCAGAGCAGAAGGGGATACTCGGGATATATCGTTGATGCTCTTGCGAATAAAGGTGTATTTTTTCCTCTTGTTGCCGCCGATGACGTTCATTTTTATCAAGGTGAGGACGAAACGAAATCCTATGTTATGGTAAAGGCAGGATCTTCTTCTCAATGTGATATACTAAAGGCATTGAAAAACGGTGATTTCTATGCAACGCAAGGGCCTGAGCTTCATTTAACAAGGGAAGGAGACAAAATGATAGCCCGATGCAGTAAGTCTGTTGAGATCAATTTTATTTCCAATTCCTCCTATGCGCCTGACCGGGTTATAACAGGAGAAGACCTGACATATGCAGAATATCCCATAAAAGAATGGGAAAGGTGGATAAGACTTGAAGTAAAGGACAAAGAGGGAAGGTACGGTTGGAGTAATATTATAAGAATCTAATGGTGTATTGATATCGATTTTGTCGAGTTTTGTTGACAAAATAAGAATGTTATGATATTATAGTTTAAATTCAATTTTTAGGAGGAAGGAAATGAATAACGATATTCAGAGCGTATCAAAAACATTGTCCGAAAGAGAAAAGATCTCAGCTATTATCTGGCTTGTAATCGGTATTCTCCAGTGCTTATCCTGCGTAGCTATTATAGCAGGTGTATGGAATATAATTGCAGCTGTTAACGGCTTTAAGAGATCCAAGAACGTTCTTACACCCTGGCCCGGAATCGTAGCTTTCTATGATAAGATGATGACCAATATTATTATTGCTCTTATTGTTAATCTTTTGGTTGGCGGTGTTATCGGTGTTGCCGGAGCGATCTACGATATGCTCCTCGTTCGTAACTATGTTCTTGAAAACAAAAAGGTTTTTGAAGAAGCAGGTCTTTAATTTAAAAGTTTAACACAAAAAGGAAGCCGCGTGAAAACGCGGCTTCTTTTATGGAATTCAAATTATAAACTGTTCGCTTAGGGTATTCAAATGAAAGACTTCAGAGTAGCTCAAGCCCGATCGTCGCTGAGTGTTTCTATCTTTTAATTCTGAAAACCCTGTCCTTGACCGAGCCTAAAATGAATTTGGGCAGCTTCATCATCCTGCCTATACGTTTCGGCTCTTTACAAAGGCGATAGAACCATTCAAGGTTTAATTTAATGAAAATCTTCGGGGCGCGCTGGATAGTACCTGAAAGCACGTCAAAGCTTCCGCCAAAGCCGCCCATAAGCTTGATGTTAAGATCGTTACGATGCTTTTCCATCCATTGCTCTTGCTTCGGAACTCCGAGGCAGACAAATAGAATATCTGTATTTGCATCGTTTATCTTCTTGATTATTTCATCATCACTTTTGAAGTATCCGTCGTTGGTGCCTGCTATAATCATATCGGGATATTTTTCGAGAAGCTTTTCGGCAGCCTTTTCGGGAATACCGGGCTTGCCGCCGAGAAAGAAGATCCTTGCATTCATTTCTCCGGAGATCCTTGCAAGGTTTTCACAAAGCTCTATACCGGCAACCTTACATTTTAATTTCTTTTTAAGTATTTTTGATGCAAGCACAACGCCGGCGCCGTCGGGTATTATCAGGTCTGCTCCATTAACGGTTTTATTGACCTCTTTACTTTCAACACACATCTGTGTTATTTCTGCGTTGGGAGTATGTATTATTTTAGCGCCGTCATTACTTTTTAAAAAGCTTTTACATATTTCAATGGCTTCATCCATTGTCACGTTGTCAAAATTAACACCGCGGATAGAAATCTTTTCCATTATGACCTCTTAATTGTTTTTGATGCTTATATTATAACACCTAAATATTAACAAATCAAGTTAATGAAGCGGACGGGTTTAACCGTCCGCTTATAGTTATTCAACAGTTACTACGTAGTAGTTATAAGACTCGTCAAGATACTGCACGCAGAAGGTATAAGTACCGGGATCAAGTGTTACGGTGATGAAGCCGTCAACGATATCCGCGGGCTTAAGAACTGTGGAGCCTGCATTCT
>SVQZ01000044.1 GCA_015065105.1 Oscillospiraceae bacterium
TCTTTATACTTCGTTTTAAACAGTATAGTTATAGTTTTAATGTTACTCGAAAACGGGTAACTTCCCACATAGGATTTCATTACATTCTTCGCTGTTAACAAATCATAGCAAATTAAACAAATTCCTTATATAAAGCAAGTTACCCGAAAACGGGTAACCCCCGCACCGGATTCTTTCATTTTCTTTAACGCTAACAGATCCCACGAAATTAAATAGATTCCTTTATATAAAGCGAGTTACCCGAAAACGGGTAGCCTGTTTTTTCAGCTTGGTAACTCTTTATACTTCGTTTTAAACAGTATAGTTATAGTTTTAATGTTACTCGAAAACGGGTAACTTCCCACATAGGATTTCATTACATTCTTCGCTGTTAACAAATCATAGCAAATTAAACAAATTCCTTTTATAAAGCAAGTTACCCGAAAACGGGTAACCCCCGCACCGGATTCTTTTATTTTCCTCAACGCTAACAGGTCACACGAAATTAAATAGATTCCTTTATATAAAGTGAGTTACCCGAAAACGGGTAACCTGTTTTTTCAGCTTGGTAACTCTTTATACTTCGTTTTAAACAGCATAGTTATAGTTTTATGTTACCCGAAAACGGGTAACTTCTAAGTTCTGACCAACTCGATCTGACGCAATAATAATTATTATAATATTTAATACAAATGATCTTTACCAAAAACGGCAAGAAAAACATCGAATTTTCCTTGCCGTTCCTTGCTTTTTTGAGATCCTTCTCCAAACTACCAAATACACCGATGAAAAGGATTTCGCAAAATATACACTACGTTGTCAGTCCCTACTCAGTTTAATGACTTTGTTAACAAACTAAAACCGTCAATCAAGACGGTTTTAATATACTACAGTTCAGCTATAACCTCGACCTCGACCAAAACTCCCTTGGGAAGCGCCTTTGCCGCAACGCAGGAGCGGGCGGGCTTTGAGGTAAAGTATTTACCGTATATACCGTTGAACGCGGCAAAATCGTTCATATCGGCAAGAAAGCATACGGTCTTAACCGCTTTTTCAATCGATGTTCCTGCCGCTTCAAGCACAGCGCAGAGATTCTTGCATACCTGCTCGGTCTGTTCTTCTATTGTAACAGCCTCAACCATACCGCTTGCGGGATCAATTGCTATCTGACCCGATGTGAATACAAGGTTACCTGTTATAATTGCCTGGGAATAGGGTCCTATAGCCTCGGGGGCGTTATTTGTATGTACTGTCTTACTCATAATCATACTCCTTCAACTATCTTAAATCCTGCTTTCTTCAAAGCATTTGTAATATCCTCTACGTGCTGATGGTCTCTTGTCTCCATTTCGATTCTGAGATAACATCCGTTGATAGAGGTTGTCTCTCCTCTTTCATGAAGAACTCCCGTAACGTTACCTCCGCATTCAGCGATGATACGCGAAACGTCAACAAGCTGTCCGGGCTTGTCGATAAGCTCGATGATAAGACGGCTCGAGCGTCCTGCCTTCATAAGACCGCGGTCGATAACTCGTGAAAGACTTGTAACGTCGATATTACCGCCGGAAACTACGCAAACGACCTTCTTGCCCTTTACGGGGAACTTTTCAAACATAGCCGCCGCAACCGCCGCCGCACCTGCGCCCTCTGCTACCATCTTCTGCTTTTCGATAAGAGCAAGGATGGCGGAGCATACCTCATCGTCGGTTACCGTTGTAATATCGTCAACGTATTCGCTTACAAGCTTAAAGGTGTTTTCTCCGGGCTTTTTAACGGCTATACCGTCGGCAATGGTGGAAACAGAATCAAGACACTGTATCTCTCCGGCCTTAATGGAATTATACATACTGGGTGCGCCTGCAACCTGTACGCCGTAAACCTTGATGGAGGGACGTATCTGCTTTATTGTATATGCAATACCCGAAATAAGACCGCCGCCGCCGATAGCACAGATAATAGCGTCTATATCGTCAAGCTCGTTCATTATTTC
The DNA here is from genome assembly GCA_015065105.1 of Oscillospiraceae bacterium. GTDB lineage: Bacteria > Bacillota > Clostridia > Oscillospirales > CAG-272 > RGIG7300. The sequence goes on from SVQZ01000044.1 coordinate 1,970, forward strand.
AAGGGCTATAGTTCCCTGACCTGCAATAACGTTTTCATCGTCAAAGGGATGAACGAAGGTATAGCCCTCGCTGTCGCGAAGCTCAAGAGCCTTATTATAGGCATCGTCATAGCATCCGTTTACAAGGCACACCTCTGCGCCGAAGCCCTTGGTAGCCTCAACCTTTGAGATGGGCGCGGAATCGGGCAGGCAGATCACCGATTTGATCCCGTTCTTTGTTGCCGCAAGAGCAACACCCTGGGCATGGTTGCCCGCAGAGCAAGCCACAACACCCTTCTTCTTTTCCTCCTCGGAGAGCATAGCTATCTTATAAGCGGAGCCTCTCACCTTAAAGGAGCCTGTATTCTGCAGGCATTCAGGCTTTAAATAAAGCTTGCAATGCTCTGCGATTCCGTGAGCGCGTACAACGTTTGTAGGTCTCACGATATCGCGCAATACCATCTGCGCGTTAAAGATCTTGTCTAAGGTCAACATAATTTCTTCTCCCAAAATAAATTATTTTTGAGGCTAAAAACAAAAAGCCTCAAAGCATTGCTTTGAGACGGGTGTACATTCACTCGCGGTACCACTCAAATTGCAGTATTACTGCCACTCTGGGGATCTATCAATCCCTATATCTTAACGCGATATTCACGTGAGAAGCTACTGTGATTTCACAACTCAAGCTCGGAAGTGATAAGCGTATTGGGATATCCTGTGCCGATTCGCACCATACATCGGCTCTCTGAAACTCAATATTCCCTGCCGTCTTCGTCTTTGCCTTTATGTTTTTGTATTATAACACCGAATTAACCGTTTGTCAATATACTTTTAATAAATAAAAAGAAAGCACTTTTTAAAAGCGGCGGCAAATGTACCGAATTCCGCTCTGCTTTTAGGTGCAGGCAGCACAGGAAAAGCAGAAGTATAAAAAATGCTTTCTAAATTTTTATTCAGTTATTTCGGGTAATACCGTAATACTGCTTCCCGAGGCTTCTATATCAAGAAGGGCGTCAAGTCCGCTTGCAGAATATACCATCTTGTCATCGGGGAGCATAAGATACTGAATATCGTCCTTGATAACAAAAGAAAGGGTATATTCATGATCTGTAGTTGCGGGGATGATACTGCCGTCATCCATTACCGTGGTAGTGTCAAGAGTATATTTGACCGTGATCTTGTTCTCGGTAGAATCAAAGCCGTATTTTTCGTAATTCTTATAATCCTCACAGTTGATCTGGTAAACAAGATCAAGAGCCTCACAGAAGGAATCTATCCATTCCCTTTCTGTAAATTCCTCTCCGTTTACAGATACGCTTGTAATAGTATCGCTTGATATCACGGCGATCTTTGTGGTCTTGGCAAGATCGAAAAGAGGTACTCCGAGGGTGGTTGCAAGACCGTTGCCCGAAATATAGGTACGATCATTTGTACGCAGATAATATCCCTGACCGTTGGTATTGTAGTCACCGACGGTGAATTTCTGCTTTTTACCGTCATTAAAGATAACGGTAAGCTTAAGGGTGGGATCGTCAAAGCCGTAATCGGCATTCTTATCAAGGTCATCTGTGATATCGCGCAGAGCTATAAGCGAGCTTATTGTGGTAGTAAGATTCGCAAATGCAGTCTGGTCAAGAGGAAAGCCCATATCATCAGCATAGGACCATATACCTGCGCTTAAGGTGAAATTGAAATCACCGTACTTATTAGTATATGAGATATCCGTTATATCCGCCGCCTCATAGGAGCAGAGCTCCAAAAGGGGCTCGCCTGCAAGGGAGGGCTCGTTATCCTCCTTTGTAAGCGCCTTCACAATAAAGAAGCCTGCAATGCAAACGCCCAATATCACAAGGGCAATAATTAAATTTCTCGTTTTTTTCTTCATTATCGTCTTCTCCTTAAATACCAAACGAAAAGTCCCAATATTACTATACCCGAAGGAATTATAGTTGTAAGGACGGTACTCCAGAAGCCCTTCGCATTTTCGTCAACGGTAAGCGCGCTTATATTTCTCAGCTTAGCCGCAAGGGAGACAGTTGTATCCTTATGGGTGAATTCCTGAAGGGTCATAAGTGCTGTAAGCGCACCGCCCGGGAAGAGCTCAACATAGCTCTCGTTCAAAAGCTCGGAGGAGGAATACCATGCAAGGCTGCCGCCGTTTTCAAGGGTGGCAACAGCGCCTAATATTACCTCACCCTCATAATATATCTCAAAGTTACCCTCTGCATCTTCGGTACCTGCCGTCTGCGCCTCTTCCGAAGTGCTTATAAGCTTTTCGAGCACAACGTTATCGGGTCTGTCTTCGGTAAATACAAAGCCCGATACAGGGTTGCGCAAAAGAACGGGGTTGGAGGTGCCGACACTTGCCAGAACAGAGGTTATCGGGTGGCTTTGATTTACCGCAGGGTAAAGAAATTCGTCGCCCTGCTTCATACTGCCGTCATTCTCGATAACTCTGCCTTCAAGCGCCTTCATACCGTAATACTCGGTAAGCTGTGCGAAATTTTCAAAGCTTTCGAATTTATTGGTATAGTCGCTGAAAAGAATGATCTTACCGCCGTTATCGATATAATCCTTATAGAGAGCAAGCTCATCCTCTGTCATATCCATTTTGGGCGAATTGATAACTACGGCACTCGCGTTTTCGGGAATCGAGGGCTCGAGGATAAGCGAAAGCTCCTCTGTTTTATAATTCTCAAGGCTGACGTACCGGCTCATGATACTGCCGAACTCATCTTCTCCGTGGTCAACGGTATAGTAAACGGTAGATATCATGTCAAGGGTAACGTAATCAAGAGCGGAGGTGAGCATCTGTTCGCCGTTGAAATAATTGTTGTTTGTTACCTGCTGTCCGTACATCTGATACATCATAACCTCCTCCTCGGTATAGTCGGAGGTAAATATCTCGGATTCGGTAATAGTCTTATCGCGCAAGGAGGAAGAAACTATTACGGTATTGTTCCCCATTTCGGACAAGGCGTGCTCTGTGTCACTTGCCGTTTTGAGAGAGGGGGTGGTACCGGGATCAAGAAGCTTGTAGCTTATATGCTTACTCTGCTGAACATATCTCTGAATAAATTCAACAAGCATAGCATCCTCATAGCCCTCTGCGGCTACAAGATAGATATCGATGTCGGTATCGATATCTTTAATAATATCCTTTGTTTCCTTGGATATCTCATATAAGTCGAGTCCGTCTGTTTCAAGCTTTGTGAATCTTGAGGGGAGCGCCGAGGCTATCATATTGATAAGGATAGCGGCGGCTATAACTATAACGGATAAGACAGCGGAGTATAATCCTAATTTAGTTTGCTTTTTCACAGAATTACCTCCTTTAGTTATAACGCTTTCTTTCAAGCGCCTGTACAGTTAAGAACAGAAATACCGCGATAATGCTCAGATAAAGAACATAAGCCGTTATATCGCAGATGCCGTTCAAAAAGGTATCGATACGGGTAAAGAGGGCAAGCTTATCGAGAATGCTCTGGATAAGTCCCTCAAAGAGCTCTTTTTTTATAAAATATACGACCCATACCGCAACGCATCCGAAGGCTGCGATATAAAGGGAAAGCTCCAAGTTAGAGGTGAGAAAATATACAGCGCAGGAAATCAGAAGAACTATAACACATATCGCAATAGCGGAGGCAACGGGTGTTGCGGGAAGCATCATTGAAATATCGGGGAGAAGATATACGAAAAGCAGTGCTCCGAGGGTGGAGACCGCGGCAACCACCTGGGTCTGCGCCATACTCGAAACAAATATTCCTATTGAGATAAGAGCAACTCCCAAAAGATAGAATGCAATTATAAAGAGATAGCTCTGTAAAAAATTAACCTTACCGAAAAGACTTAATATAAGGGGGTAAAGGCATATAAAGAGCATGGGGACGGTATATACCGTAATTGTTGAGAAAAATTTACCCAATACTATATCCGAGGTCTTTATCGGCAAGGAATAAAGCAGAGTCATCGTTTTATCCTGGTTTTCCTGGGCAAAGGTCCTCATTGTGAGGAAGGGTACTAAGATAAGATAGATGAATACCACCGAGTAAAGGGATATCTCTATTATCGGAAAGCCTTGGGTAAAGTTATAATAGCTTGAAAAAAAGCCTATGACACAGAGCATGAACGCAATAATGATATACGCGCTCATTCCCGAAAAATAGCTCTTAAGCTCACGCCTGAATATCGTCTTCATCCTCTTCCTCCTCTTCTTCTTCCTCGGTTACAAGCTCTGTAAGCTTAAGATATATCTCTTCAAGGCTGCGGGACTTGAAGGAAAGCTCAAGCAGAGCGATATCTCTGCGGGAAAACGCAAAATAGAGCTCCTCACGGATATCGCATCCGGGGAAAAGGGTCAGCTCAATATCCGTACCCGCCTCGCATTCTGTTATGGCAAAGTGGCTTACGCTTTCATCAAAAGCGTCTGTTATCTCTATTGCAGTTTCAGGGTCGGTTTTTGCAATAACGTGCAGTACGGGATGATCACTTCCCGATCTGCTGAGATTATCAAGGGTATCGCAGGCAACGACCTCGCCGTTGGCAATAATTACAGCTCTGTCGCATACTGCCTGTATCTCGGAGAGGATATGGCTTGACAGGATAACGGTATGATCCTCGCCAAGCTCACGGATAAGCTCTCTTATCTCGATTATCTGCTTCGGGTCAAGACCGACGGTAGGCTCGTCAAGAATAATAAGCTCAGGGTCTCCAAGCATTGCCTGGGCTATACCCACTCTCTGTCTGTAGCCCTTTGAAAGATGGGCGCAGAGACGCGCTGCCATATCGGTAACCGAGGTCTTTTTCATTACGTATTCGATGTCATCGTCGATATCCTTATCGTCAACACCCTTTATCTCGGCAATAAAGCGAAGGTATTCATACACCGTCATATCGTTATAGAGAGGGGGATTCTCGGGAAGATAACCGATAAGCTTCTTTGCCTTGACAGCATCCTCAACTATATCATATCCTCCAACCTTAACGCTTCCCTCGGTTGCCGCAAGGGCGCCTGTTATAATATTCATTGTGGTGGATTTACCCGCTCCGTTAGGACCTAAAAATCCGCATATTCCTCCCCTTTCTATATTAAAGGAAAGTCCGCGGACAGCAGTCCCCGCACCGTAGCGCTTTGTAAGATCTTTTACCTCTATCAAATCTACATCTCCTGTTCGAGTTTATTTTCAATTTACGTTATCTATTATAATACCATACTGTGACAGATTTGTGAAGATATATAAATTAACTTATCCATAATTTACAAAAAATTTATCCCATATCTCACCGCGGGTATTAAAAATAAAGTATAATATATATATTATAGAAAGGAGGAGTAATTATGTTCGGTTATATACGTCCAATGATAAGTGAATTAAGAGTGCGCGAGCATGAGCTTTATAAGTCGCTTTACTGCGGACTCTGCCGTTCTATGGGTGAATGCATCTGTCAATCGAGCCGTTTCACCTTAAGCTACGATATACTCTTCCTTGCCTTAGTCCGTACCCTTGTTACAAACGAAAAAATATCGGTGAGAAAGAAAAGATGCGCCGTACATCCCGTAAAAAAGAGAAACTGTGCAGAAAAGAACAGCGCTCTCGAGTATTCATCAAGAGCCGCCGCTATACTCACCTATTATAATATCAAGGACGATATAAAGGATACAAGAGGAGCAAAGGCTCTGAAATACAAGGCACTCGGACCCTGGGCAAAGCGTCTTGTAAAAAAAGCGGATATGCCGTGCCTTGAAAAGGAATGCAGAGAAAAGCTGTCAGAGCTTTCTGAGCTTGAGGCAGAGGGCAGTTCCCTTGACAGAAATGCAGACTGCTTCGGCAGGCTTTTGGGATATGTATGCTCCTACGGTATCGAGGATGAAAATGCAAGAGCCGCAGCCGAAAAAATAGGCTTTCATACAGGCAGATGGATATATATTATCGATGCATCCGACGATTTTGAAAAGGACAGAAAAGAAGGAGAATACAATCCCTTGTCCTCCTTTGAGGAGCGTCCCGATGAATTTTTATCCTGCGCCGCCACCCTTGAATTATCAAATGCAAAAAATGCCCTTGACACCTTTCCTGCAGAAAACAGGGCAATATACGAAATAATAAACAATATTCTTACCCTCGGTATGCCGAATACCGCGGCGAAGATATTTAAGGAGAACAAAAGAGATGCGTGACCCCTACAAGGTTTTAGGAATAGAACGTGGAGCAAGCGAGGAGGAGATCAAAAAGGCCTACCGCAAGCTTGCAAGAAAATACCACCCCGATAATTTTGCAACAGATGAAGCGCAAAGAAGGTCGGCTGAGGAAAGAATGAAGGAAATAAACGAAGCCTATGACGCAATACAGAATGCGGCAAAAAACGGCGGAGGTTATTCCTATTCGAGTGATTCGGACCATTATTCAAAATATACCGCAGTCCGCGATTATATAAATTCGGGACGTACTTACGAGGCTGATGCGGTGCTTGAAAGTGTTCCTGCAAGCGAGCGCAACGCAGAATGGTACTTCCTTAAGGGATGCGTATGCGCCGCAAGAGGCTGGAGTTTTGATGCTCTGAATCATTTCAAAAGAGCCTGTGACATGGATCCTTCAAACACCGAATACCGTAACGCTCTGAACGCTATGCAGAACAACGCAAGAAGCTATAACAGAGGTTATACCACAACAACTTCAAACGACTGCAGCGGATGCGATATCTGCTGTTCCCTTCTCTGTGCAGACAGCCTTTGCGAATGCTGCGGCGGTGATCTTATAGGGTGCTGCTGATGAAAAAACGCTCTTATGCCATCGCCTTTTCCTCGGTAATGACAGCTCTGTGTATTATTCTGCTCTTTCTCGGCTCGGTCGTAACGGTGCTCGATCTTTCCTGCGCCGCCCTTGCCTCGATTGTCGTAATATTAGCTGTTATCGAGATCGGCGGTTTTTATCCCTGGCTTATATGGCTGTGCACGTCTATTCTCGGACTTCTGCTTCTTCCCGATAAATTCGGCTCTCTTGTCTTCTTCCTGTTCGCAGGCTATTATCCTATTTTGAAGAGCTTTACAGAAAGACTTCCCAAAGCCTTTTATTTTATCAAACTGATAGTCTTCAATTTATCGCTTACACTTATAATCTTTTCGTCAAAAGCGCTTCTCGGTCTGCCCGATACCGAGATAACCTATTCTGTCTTTACTTATCTTATTTGCAATATAGTTTTCGTTCTTTACGATATCGCAATGACAAGACTTATTACCCTTTATCTTTTCAAGCTGAGAAGGAGATTTAAATTCTTTAAGTAAAGGCCGGTGACAGGTACGCCTTTTCCTCCGATCTACCTAAACCCTTATCTCAAAAAATCCCCCAAAATCCAAACAGAGGATCTGCAACGATCCTCTGTTTTTTAATGTATAGAAAATTTCTTCATTTCGTGTGAGTTGTTTGCAGGGGGAACGGAGCGGGATTCGGCGCGCCCGGCGGCGCTTTTTTAATGTATAGGAAATTGCTCCACTTCGGGTACTGAAGAAACAAGCTTATGTAAGGTTCACGCCCGATCATCGGTGCGGGCCGGCGCCCGCTTTATTTATTTATAGGAAATTACTCCACTTCGGGCACTGAAGAAACAAGTTTATGTAAGGTTCACGCCCGATCATCGGTGCGGGCCGGCGCCTGCTTTTTTTATTTATAGGAAATTACTCCACTTCGGGCACTGAAGAAACAAGCTTATGTAAGGTTCACGCCCGATCATCGGTGCGGGCCGGCGGCGCTTTTTTAATTTATAGGAAATTACTCCACTTCGGGCACTGAAGAAACAAGCTTATGTAAGGTTCACGCCCGATCATCGGTGCGGGCCGGCGCCCGCTCAGGTCTTTATGCCTGCAAATTGGGTCTTATAGAGAGTATAATATTCGCCCTTCTTCGCCAAAAGCTCGTCATGGTTACCGTATTCCGCTATCTTACCGTCGGCAAGAACTATTATCTTATCCGCATCGCGGATAGTGGAAAGACGGTGAGCTATTATAAGGCTCGTTCTGCCCTCCATGAGTCTCTGCATTGCAGACTGTATCTGCATTTCGGTTCTTGTATCAACGCTGGAGGTTGCCTCGTCAAGAATAAGTATCTTCGGATCAAGAAGCACCGCTCTTGCAATAGAGAGGAGCTGACGCTGACCCTGACTCAGATTCTGACCCGATTCGGTGAGAAGAGTTTTTTTGCCCTCGGGCAGACGTTCAACGAAAACGTCGGCATTAGCGCTTTCAAGAGCGCGGTCAAACTCGGCATCAGACGCGTTTCTTGCACCGTACTTAACGTTCGCCTCGATAGTATCCGAGAACAGAACTGTATCCTGTAAAACTATACCTATGCTTTTACGAAGAGTAGATTTTGAATATTTGCAGATATCAACACCGTCAAGAAGTATCTCGCCCGAATCAATATCATAGAAACGGGTAAGAAGATTTACTATAGTGGTCTTGCCCGAGCCTGTTTTTCCTACTATCGCTATCTTTTCTCCCGCCTTTACCTCAAGAGAAAAGCCGCGAAGCACAGGCTCCTCCTTTTTGTATGCAAAATGAACGTTGTTGAAGGTAATATTACCCTTTACCTTACCGCTGTCGAGAGCTTCAAGCTCACCTGCATTTTCGGGCTCGGTATCCATTATCTCAAATACTCTTTCCGCACCTGCGACAGCATTGATTATCTGCGAATACTGGTTACCTATTTCATTTATGGGACGGGTAAACTGCTTTGTATAGATGATAAACGCCTGAATAACACCAAGGGAGATATCCCCCTTTATAACGAAATAAGCACCTGCGGCAGCCACAAGAAGATATCCTATATTACCTATCATGTTCATCAAGGGACCCATAATACCGCCAAAGAAGTTGGCACGTATTGCAGTATGCTTGAATTCGCGGTTTATCTCCTCGAATCTCGCCTTGCTCTTCTCCTCACGGCCGTAGGCAACTACTGTCTTATATCCGCTTACCATTTCCTCAACGTGTGAGTTCAGAGAGCCCAATATTCTCTGTTGACGTACAAAGTATTTACGCATAAGCTTTGACATCATGGTGGTAGTAAAAATTGTAAGAGGGATGGACACCATGGCAACAAGGGTCATAAGAGGGCTGTAATATAGCATTACCGAAAGTGTACCGATAAGGGTAACAACGGCAGATACAAGAGAGCCGAGGGTGGTGGAAACGGTGTTCGACACGTTTTCAACGTCATTTGTCATACGGCTCATAATATCGCCGTGCTTGTGAGTGTCGGTAAACTTAATGGGGAGATAGGAAATCTTTTCAAAGAGGTCCCGGCGCATGGTATAGACCGTCTTTTGAGAAAGCTTAGCCGCATATACCGCCTGAAAATAGGTAAGCGACGCACTTAAAAGATATGTAGAACCGAGGGCAATGAGTATCTTTATAAGCCTTGCATTGCCGAGTCCGTTTGAAATATTGTCAATAGCCATACCCTGAAGGGCGGGAGCGCAAAGTCCCGCAAGGGAGGAAAGCACCATAACGAAGAGAAGAGCGAATACAAGGTATTTGCTTTTACCTATGTATTTTATGAGCTTTTTTACCGTGACACCCATATTCTTCGGCTTTTCCTTGTACATCATGGGCCCGGGTCCTCTTCTTCCCGGGCCTCCCGGACCGGGACGCACCTGGGGAGCGTTAGCCTGTCTTGCCTCCTCATGGCGCTTCAAGAGCTTCATTTCCTCTTCACGCGAAAGCTTCTTATTCAAGACCTACACCCCCTTTAAGCTGGGAATCATATATGTCGCGGTATATCTCGCTCTTTTCGAGCAGCTCCGCATGGGGCGCACAGTCTGCTATTACACCCTTGTCGATTATGGCAATTCTGTCCGCTGTCATGACCGAAGCAACACGCTGGGCTATCATAATAATGGTCGTTCCCTTCAATTCCTCGCGAAGCGCCATACGGAGCTTTGCTTCGGTGTTTATATCAAGCGCAGAGGTCGAGTCATCGAATATTATTATCTCGGGCTTACGAAGTATAGCTCTTGCAATAGAGATCCTCTGCTTCTGTCCGCCCGAAATAGAGCTTCCCTTTTCGTCGATATACGTATTATATCCCTCGGCGAATTCGGAAATAAATTCGTCGGCACAGGCTATCTTTGCCGCGTGTATTACCTCCTCGTCGGTGGCATCATCGTTACCCCATCGGATATTGTCGGCAACGGTACCCGCAAAGAGCTCGCTTTTCTGCAGAACGTAAGCAACCTTTGAACGAAGCTCGTTTATATCATAATCCTTTACGTTTACAGAATCAACGAATACCTCTCCCTCGTTTACGTCATAGAAGCGGGGGATAAGATTCACAAGACTTGTTTTGCCCGAGCCTGTAGCACCGAGAACAGCAAGGTATTCGCCGCCCTTTATGCTGAGATCAACACCGTTCAATACAGGCCTGCCCTTGGTACCGGGATAGCGGAATACAGCCTTTTTGAATTCAACGCTGCCGCTTGTATCCCTTGAGCATCCCCCGCCCGAGGATATCACAGGCTCGCATTCGAGTATTTCCCTTATACGCTGTGCGGAGGCGGAAGCCCTTGTGATATGCTGGAACACCATTGAAAGCATCATAAGAGACATCATTATCTGGGTGATATAGTTTACCGCCGCCATTATCTTGCCGACCTGTAAAAGGTCGTTATTTACCTGTACGTTACCTATATAAATTACGGCAATTACAGTTGCGTTGAGAACCAATGACATTATGGGAGCAAGACGGGCAATAAGGGTCTGTACCTTAAGGTTTGTTTCACGAAGCTCGCTGTTTGCGTAATCGAAGCGCTCGATCTCATGCTCCTCGCTTACGTATGCCTTTACAACTCTTGCTCCGTTGACGTTCTCCTGTACTACAGAATTTACGCGGTCGAGCTTGGTCTGTACCTTTGTAAAAAGGGGTCTTGCCTTACGCATAATAAGAAGCACCGCAATTATTTCGATGGGAAGCGATACTATAAGCACAAGTCCGAAATTAACGTTCAGGCTTATTGCCATAATGATACCGCCGATAAACATCATGGGAGTACGTACAAAGTTACGAAGAAGCATCGAAACAAAGTCCTGCACCATCGTAATATCGTTTGTAAGACGGGTTATAAGAGAGCCTGTGGTGAATTTATCTGTCTGCTCTATAGAAAGACTCATGACCTTACCGAAGGCATCCCGTCGGATATCCGCACCGAAGCATTGTGCGGCATAGTTGGAAAAGAAGGCTGCCAATATGCCGAAAATACCGCCGGCAAACGAAAGAAGGAGCATTTTTATTCCAAGCTCCCATACAAGAGGAAGGTCCTTTGCCATAACACCCTTGTCAACTATCTCGCTCATTATCCTCGGCTGGGTAAGGTCGATAGTTACCTCTCCTATCATTGTAAGAGGGGCAAGAACAGCGAAAAGGATATAGGGCTTTAAATATTTTGAAAGCTTTATTTTATTCTCAGTCATTTGATATATTCTCTCTCATTCTGAAAAGTAATACACAGAGCTGTTTTTTCTCTTCCTCGGTAAAGCCCTCCATAGCCTTACCCTCTATCTCTCTTATTACCTCTCTTGCCTTAACGTCGATTCTTTTTCCCTTCTCGGTCAGATATATCCTTACCTTTCTTTTATCGCTTTCGTCGGTACGTCTTTCGATATATCCGTCCTCCTCAAGCTTAACCAAAGCAACACTTGCGGAAGGGGGAGTTATATGCACAAGATTTGCCAATTCAAGCTGTGTACGTCCATCGCGTCTTGAAAGGTGGAATATTATATCCCTGTGACTTCCTGTCAAGGGGCATTCCTCTGCGGTATTTTCGCGAAGGCTTGCGCCGAACATTTTTGATATCTCGTTACATAGCATCAATGCTGTGGGCTTATGCATGACATGGTTCTTTTGCTCCTTACCGTCAAAGGGTACAAATACCACTTCACCCGCTCCGTTTATCATCATATGAGGTCTGCGGCGGCAGGGCTTTTCGTTATTATTTTTGTTTGTCATAAATACACCTCGTATATAGTTAGATTTCTAATGGTTAGAAGTATAACAAAAAAAGGAAGGTATTTCAATACCTTCCTTTACGTTTTTAATTTTTGTTTACATTTTCACAGTCCCTCGCCGTTAAATTCGGGAATAAAGCTCTCCGCGGCAGATTCACCGTCCTGCACAAATGCGTTTTTTATACCGAGAGATACGGCATAACCACAGAGACTTCTGTATTCATTTTCCGTTACCCTTCTGTTAAGTTCGGGACAGTCCTCAAAAGCTCTGAGCGGTGTATATTGGCTCATGATACTGTAATATACTCTGTTACCGTAACGCTCATAAAGCTTTTTTAAGGCTATCTTTGATTCTATCACCTTACCGGGCAGCAAAAGATGCCTTATGATCACACCCTTCTTCATTATTCCCTTTTCTATCACGGGAAGCGGCACCTGCCTCACCATTTCGTCGATTGCCGATAACGCTTTTTCGGGATAATCGGATGCATTTGAGTATTTTTTTGCATCTGCGGACAGCGCATATTTAAAATCGGGGAGATATACGTCTATAAGACCCTCAAGTCTTTTAAGAGAGCTGACGCTTTCATATGAGCTCGTATTGTAAACGAAGGGCAGGTCAAAGCCCTCCGACTTTACTTTTTCAATACTCTTTATTATATGAGGAATATAATGGGTCGCAGTAACGAGATTAATATTATGAGCTCCCTTTTCCCTGAGCTCGTGATATATTTCGCAAAGCCGTTCAAGGCTCAGCTCCCTTCCCCCGTTTCCTAAAGCGATATTATGATTCTGACAGTATATACACCTCATATTACAGCCCGAGAAGAATACCGTTCCCGAACCGCGTTCACCCGAAATACAGGGTTCCTCCCAGAAATGAAGCGCCGCTCTTGCAAGTATGAGCTTATCGGTCATACCGCAATAGCCTTTGGCTTTGCTTCGGTCAACCCCGCACTCACGGGGACAAAGCATACAGCTTCTGTATTCGGTCATTGCAGTATTATTTCCTTCAAGAAGCTTATATCCCCGGCAATGTAATCTGCACCTGCATCGCAAAGCTCCTTTTTTGTGCCGTAGCCCCAGAGAACACCGACCGAGTCAACCGAGCATTTTTTAGCACCGTCTATATCGTGATGTCTGTCTCCTATCATAAGTATGCCGGCTCTGTCCTCTATTCCGAGATTTTTTATTGCGTATTCGATGACCTCGTCCTTTTTTACCCTTTCTCCCGAAAGCTCGCTTCCGGAAAGAAAGTCAAAATATTCAAAAAGTCCGAATCTTTCGAGTATTCTTTTTGAAAAGACCGCAGGCTTTGAGGTGGCAACCGAGAGACGGAGACCGTTATTCTTAAGCTCAGAAAGCAGCTCCTTTATACCGTCATATACCTCGTTTTCAAAAAGGCCTGTAACCGAAAAGTATTCGCGGTACCTTCTGACAGCCTCTTGCGCCTCCTCCTTTGTAAGTGAATAGTATTTCATATAGCTTTCCCACAAGGGAGGACCGATAAAGCATTTAAGCTCGTTTCTGTCCCTTACCTCGATACCGAAATGCTCAAGGGATATCTGTACAGATCTGGTTATTCCCTCGAAGGGATCGGTCAGAGTTCCGTCAAGATCAAAAAATATATCACTGTATTTCATCTTCTTTTTCTTCCTCTGTCTCTTCGTTTACATAAGGCATCTTCTTAAGCTCTCTCTTTTCTGTCTCCTCGCGGATAAGAACGTATGCCGCAGACATGGCAGGAACAGCGAAAAGCATACCTACCGGTCCTGCAAGACCTCCGCCCACGGTAACAGCCGCAAGAACCCATATAGCGGGGAGCTTGATACGATCACCCATCATTTTAGGATATATGAGATTACCCTCTATCTGCTGGAGCAAAACAAGGAATAAAACAAAAATTAGGGCTTTGACGGGGGATTGGGTAACTATCATAAATGCGCCCACTCCTCCTCCGAGAAATGCACCCACAACGGGAATCAGAGCTGTAGCACCGACCAGCGCACCGATGGTGGGGGCATAGGGTATTCTTAATATAAGCATACCGAGCATACAGAGTACACCGAGTATCAATGCCTCAACGGTCTGTCCTGCAACGAAATTACGAAAGGAATTTGATGCTACCGCCGAAGCATGAATGAACCATTTTCCTATTCCCTCGGGTATCCAGGCTTTTATAAGACGGCACGCCTGAGCCTTCAGCTTCTCCTTAGACAAAAGGATATATACCGAGAAGATGATTGCAACAAAGAAATCGAATATACCGCCGAAAAGACTTCCCACGGTACCGAGAGCTCCGCTCATAAGCTCCTTACCCTCGTTTGTTATAAAGCCGTTCATGCTCTTTATAACGTCGGTCCAGTCTATCTTTAGGATATAATCAACAATAATACTGTTTTTTACAGTTTCCTTATCCGAATGGGATAGCTCGTTTATCGTTTTCGTAACCGTGTCTATTATTATCTTTACAGCCTCTATGAGCTGAGGGATAATAAGCATTACAACACCTGTTAAGGCTCCGAGTATAAGGACTATCGCAAGTATCAGAGCAACAGGACGGCGCATTCTGATCAAAAGCTTCTTTTTTGTCTTCTGCCAGAAATGTCTTTCCAAAAAGCTCATGGGGACGTTAAGTATCAGAGCAAATATAAAGCCGAGTATCAATGCAAACAAAAGGTCATAGACCCATCTGAACGCATTTCCCACAACGTCAAGATGACTTAAGCAGAGATATATTACTATGGCGGCGGCAATTATTCCTAAAAGCCATTTAGCCATTCCCTTTTTAGGCTCGAATTTGAAATTCATTGAAATGACCTCTTTTATGTATTTTATATATTATAACACATATATATCATAAATTCAATAATCAACCGAAGATAAATTAAAGCGGTTAACAAAATAAAAGGGGTATAAGCATATGCTTATACCCCGCAGCTTGTCGATAAACTTATCGACAAGCTGTCAGGCTTCGAAAAAGGAAGCGTAGGTTTTCGTGAAAAGGGGACGTAGGCGTACTATGTACGGTAGAGCCCCTTTTCACGGAAAAGTGTGAAATAGC
>SVQZ01000007.1 GCA_015065105.1 Oscillospiraceae bacterium
TTGTCTGTCAACTTCATTCTATCAGATTTTTTCAGATATGCTCATCTTTTTTTGCCTATCTGTTAGGTTTCACCCCAACATTTAGTATAGAACCTTTTAAAATAACGGTATCGATATTTTATGTCAGTTTTATATTAAGTAAATCGTTTTGTTTCGTGCGGTATGTTCGCACAAAAGTATGGGGTGGAATTCGGTGCGCCCGGCGGCAAAATATGAAAAGCTTTCGGTTGTTTTTATTTCGTGCGGTATGTTCGCACAAAAGTATGGGGCGGAATTCGGTGCGCCCGGCGGCAAAATATGAAAAGCTTTCGGTTGTTTTTATTTCGTGCGGTATGTTCGCACAAAAGTATGGGCGGAATTCGGTGCGCCCGGCGGCGCTTTTGTTTAAACTGAACAGAAATAAGGCATCAAAATATATAATTACCACAAAATGGTAAAACTTTGACAAAATCTATTGACAAAAGTGAGAATAACAAGTATAATAATGTCGCAACACCAAAATTTCCCAAATGTTGCGGACTTTTGATCAATTACCGATGAAAGAGCTTGAGTTGTTGATTCATAAGTCTCCAATTTCCATTTCGCCGTTATGCAAAATGAAAGAATACCGCAATATGGAACGTAAATGGAAAATCAATACCACTCCCATGAAAAAAGCACCTTAGGGTGCTTTTTTCAAATTAAAGGAATCTATATTATTTCGGGTATTTAAAAAGAGTTTAATCAAATCTTGCAAATTCCTCGAAAATATATTATAATATATAAAAAGTAAGGGAGGGAATATTATGAAATACATGATAACAGGCGGTGCCGGTTTTATAGGTGCTAACTTTATTTCCTATATTCTCTCTAAATATCCCGATGCGAAGGTGATATGTATTGACAGCCTTACCTATGCGGGTAACGTTGAGAATTTTAAGAGCTTTGACAAAAGCAGATTCATTTTTGAATATGCGGATATATGTAACAGAGACAGGATATTTGAGTTAACAGAAAAGCATATGCCCGATTGTATCGTGAACTTTGCCGCTGAAAGTCACGTTGATCGTTCGATAACAGGTCCTTCGGTATTTGTCAGGACAAACGTTTTGGGGTGTGCTAATCTTCTTGATGCCGCAAAAAGCTTTAACATATCCCGTTTTCACCAGATATCTACCGACGAAGTATATGGAGACATACCCGAGCCGGAATTCAGTACAGAGGAAAGCCCGCTCGCTCCCTCCAGCCCTTATTCAGCATCAAAGGCATCGGCTGATCTTTTGACACTTTCCTATTTCAAGACCTTCAAGACTCCCGTAACTATATCAAGATGCTCGAACAACTACGGCGCTATGCAGTTTCCCGAAAAGCTTATCCCCCTGACTATATATAATATACTCAAAGGAAATAACGTAAATATTTACGGAAACGGTATGCAATGCCGCGACTGGATATACGTTGCAGACCATTGCAGGGCAATTGATTTGATACTTAATTCGGGTATAGAAGGACAGATATATAACGTAGGAAGCTCTGTTACAAAGAATAATATTGAAACCGTTGAGCTTATTGCAGATGCCATAGGAAAAAGAGCTGATATAATTCATGTAACAGACCGTCCCGCTCATGATAAGCGCTATGCTATCGATTCAAGAAAGCTTCGGACAAAGCTCGGATGGCAGCCGACCCTTGATTATGAAGAGGGAATAAGGCTGACTGTTAAATGGTATCTTGATAATCAGCAGTGGTGTGAGAATATCATGAATAAGAGCTATAAAGAAAAAAATAAAGAATATATAAAATGAGAGGTAAAAGCTATGTCAGCATACAAGAAACCCATAATTGACGGACATCTTCACGTATATACAAATAAATGTGTTGAATACTTTTTTGAATACAAAGAAAAATACGGCTTTGATGCTATTTGCGTTGCCTGTCTTTGCAACCTTGATACCTCAATGGAAAATGATGCAACTCAGAACATTTTGGCGGCAATAATGAAGTGTATAGATCCCAAGGGTGTATATGCTTTGGGCGGTCTTGTATATCCCGAGTTTCCCGTTACTAAAGCACCTGAGGGTACATACGATTTTGAAGCACAGGCAAGAGAGTTGATTGAAATGGGCTTTGACGGCATCAAAATGCTTGAAAATAAGCCTACAACACGTAAAATGACTGCGCTTTCCACCTGTGATCCTATGCTTGACGGCTTTTACAAGTATCTTGAGGAAGAGCAGATAGCGGTAATATCCCATGTTGCCGACCCCGAGACCTTCTGGGATCATGACCTTGCGCCCGAATTTTCTCACGTTGAGGGCTGGTTCTACGGTGACGGTACATTTTTAACAAAAGAAGAAATCTATGAAGAGGTAAGACAGACCCTTGTCAAGTATCCCAATTTAAAGATAACCTTCCCTCATTTCTTCTTCCTTTCCGATTATTTGGATGAAGCGAAAAAGCTTTTTGACAAATATCCTAATCTTAAGCTCGATATTACACCCGGCAGGGAAATGTACGATAATTTTACCCGTCATCATGAAAAGGCGAAGGAGATATTCAGCGAATACAGCGGCCGAATCATACTCGGTACAGATATGACCTCTACGCATTTCCAGGGTGAGCCCGGGGATATGATAGATACAATAACCCGCTTCCTTTCCACAGAAGACGAGTTCTCGTATTGGGATTTTGATATTAAGGGTATAGGTTTAAGTGAGGAAAAATGCAAGCAGATCTGCCATGATAATTTCCTTTCTAACCTTTCGTCCACCCCAAAGCTTATAGATAAAAAGATGCTTAAGGCATACATAGACCGTTTCCTTCCTCTTGTAAAGAATAAGGAAACCGCAGAGTTTATTGCAGAGTTTTATAAAACACTCTGAAAAGAAGCGACGAAGGAACCTTTTTAAATTGTCTCGGCTTCACACTTGAATTAAAAGGACAAAGGAAATAACTGAAGCGTTTTAAAATAATACATTTAGGATATAATTGAAAAAACAGGATGTAACTATGAAAAAAGGTATAAGATCTATATTTTTGTTCCTTGCGGCGGTATTATTAACGTCGGCTTTGTTTGGAATAACCGCATTTGCCGAAGAAAATCAACAGATATCCGCTTCGGGGTATTTTGGTGAATTAAACTGGGTATTCAGTAAAGAAAGCGGTGTTTTAAGGGTAAGCGGAGAAGGAGAAATGCGAGCTCCCTCGGCCTATGATTATTGGTACACCTATGCTTCCTTTGTTACCGATATTGTAATAGAAGAAGGGGCGGAGAATATTTCGGGAGATATTTTCATCTACTGTAAGATGCTTGGATCGGTAAGTATCCCCGAAAGCGTAAAGAATATTGATGAAAACGCATTTTACAGAAATGAATTTCTGATAATCAAGTGTAATTTCGGCTCTTATGCAGATAGTTATGCAAGCGATAATTCCATAGCCTTGGAATATATTGATATCATTGATCACGGCGAATGCGGTGAAGAGGTTTATTGGAAGCTTGATAAGGATCATCTTTTAACCTTATACGGTAAAGGAATTACTTTTGAATATACTTATATCAAGAATATACCTTGGTATCCCTATATAAATGATATAAAGGCTATAGTTGTTGAAGAGGGGGTAGAGGGCTTGAACCGGGGAGTATTCTATAATTGCTGCTCGGTAACCGAGGTTACTCTTCCGAAAAGCTTAAACACTATTGTAAACGTTGCTTTCAAGGGCTGCAGCTCGCTTAAAAGTATAACTATACCAAGCGGTGTAGAGACTATATCGAACAATACGTTTGAGGGTTGTATTGCTCTTGAAGAGGCGGTATTACCCGATACACTCAAAACTATATCCAAGCAAGCTTTTTTAAACTGTGTATCCTTAAAAAATATTGATATTCCCGATTCTGTAGAGGAGATCGGAATTGCTGCGTTTAAAAATTGTGAAAGCTTAGACTATATTGAGCTCCCTGAAAGCGTAACCTTTTTAGGTGACAGTGCGTTCTTTGGCTGCGTAAGTCTTAAAGAAGCCAAGCTCTCCGATAATCTTGAAAGGATCGGAGAGTCGATTCTTGAAAATTGTTCAAATCTGGAATACGTTGATCTTCCCGAAAAGCTGACGGTATTACCAAGGGGTACATTCAGATTTTGTTACTCTATTAAAGAGCTTATTTTACCCCCCAATATAACAGTTATCCGCGAGGGAGGAATGAGCTATTGCCGTATTGAGCGTTTAGTTCTTCCGGATTCGCTGAAGAGTATAGAATGGTGTGCTTTTGCCCGTACTTATACCCCTAAGCTCGTTATTCCTCACTCGGTAGATACTTTGAATTATCGTGCATTATCCGATACCTATATAGACTCTGTATATATTTCTCATGATGTACTTTATCTGGATGATGATATTTTCCTTAATTCTACAGATACAACGGTATATTGTATTAAAAACAGCGCTATTGAGAAGAATGCCAAGTCTGACGGTATAACCTGCAAACCCATAGAGCCCGAAATATCCTCTAACAACGTTCTTATTACTATAAACAATCTTGAATGTGTCAAAGAAATAGTTATTGCAGAAGGCGGCTATTCGAACTATGAGGTTATTGTGCAGAATGCAGTATTAACCGTTACAAAGGATAAATTTAATGAGGATTATTCCTATATCTACAATACCTCAAAGGCAGGAGATTTTTCTGTTGCGGTTTTGTATTACGGGGGTCAAAAGGTATGCAGATCCTTTAAAACTTTCACCCCCCGATTTACCGAAAACGGGTTGCAGTTGAGTATTAGCGGAATATACGGAGCAAAGCTTATCCGTGCCGCTTACGGTGATTATGATACCATAGGTCAGATAAGCCGCGCCGAAGGCGAACGCAGCTTTACCGATAAAGACGTTTTGAAATACCGTTCAACCTATACCATCCAATTTAGGGATGAAGGACTTGTTACCGTTGCGGTGCTTTATAAGAACGGATATATTGAGTATTATAAGTATAACGTAACTAAAAAATCTCCCGTGATGACGAGAAACGGAAATATCGTTACCTTTGAAGGCCTTGACGATATGAAGGTTATTCGTTATGTAAATGGTGAATATTCAACTTCAAATGAGATCAAAAATGCACCCGGTGTTGTAAATATTCGCGGTAAAGATATTGCACAAGCCAATAAATTGAGCATAAGGCTTGCAATCGGTACATATACTTTTTGTATTCAGTATGATGACGAAAGCTATAATTATTACAAGGTTATTATAGAATAAATGAGAATAATAGAAAAAAGGTTTTCTGTTTTTGCAATAGTCTTGCTTTTAATATTTTTGCCCCTTTACGTTGAAAATGCGTATTTCAATGTTGTTGAGGCAAAATTTAGAGCATTTTTCATTTCAAGCATGATAATTGTACTGCCTATAACGTTTTTCTTGGCATATCGGCTTGTTAAAAGAAAAGAGTATAATAAAAAGCCCCTTGACCTAAGCGAAGGGGCTTTGCTCGGTTTTGCCGCGGTATGGCTGATTTCATGCCTGCTTTCGGAAAGAAGGAATAGTTCCTTCTGGGGAAATGACGGCTGGTATATCGGTGTGTTTGCTGTATTGATGCTTACACTTTTATACTTCTTTCTTAGCCGCAGTTTAGAGTATGAACAAAATATATTTATTCCCGTTTTTGCGATAAACGTTTTGATATTTATACTTGGGATATTGCAGTTTGCCCGTATTGACCTGTTCGGCTTGCATGAAAATATCCTTGAAAAGCAGTATTATCAGTATATTTCAACCTTGGGTAATACAAATTGGGTTGCGGGATATTTATGTCTGTTTATTCCCATGTCATTCGTGTTTTTTTTGAATGCGGAGGACGGTTTTTCATATATTTTTAATCTTATATTCCTGATATTTGCCTTTTCAAATCTGATTCTTTCTATCTCTGACGGAGCATATATAGGTCTTGGATTTTCTGCTTTCTTTTCCATCCCTTTTATATTTAATGATAAGCTGAGATCAAAAAGATGCCTTTTGTTGTTTATGATATTTTTTGCCGAGGCAGTTTTGATAACTCTGTTGCCGTGTTTTAACGGTCTTTTTGAAAGGATCAGCGGTATTTCTTCTTTTGTGCTTGATTTAAGAATATCAGCTCCTTTACTCGCCTTTTGTGTTTTGACCTATATTTTGATAAGTCTGTCGAAGAGAGAGGGTAAAGAATTTCGCAGGGTGATATGCATTGCTTGTGAAGTACTTCTTTTGCTTATTGTTATCGGATTTTTTATCTATTCCGTAATCACCTTCGATGATTCCTTTGGTTCGTCGAGAGGAGCAATATGGAGAGTGTCATTTGAAAGGTTTTCTGATTATTCTGTTAAGGAAAAGCTTATAGGTATAGGCCCGGAGCTTTTAAGGGGGGAATACAGAGAGCTTCAGATGAGCGATCGGTTTAAGGGGCTTGCCATCCTTTCCTCACATAGTGAACCGATACAGATACTTTTAAGCTCGGGTATAATCGGTCTGGCTTTATATCTTACAGTATTAGCCGGTGTATTTAAGGATATCGGCAGGATATCCGAAAAGAGCTTTGCGTACTTTCTTCCGATATCTGCATATTTCGGACAGAGCTTTGTAAACAGTGCAACTATAGTTAATCTGACTCTGCTTTGTATTATTTTTTCAATGTACAGAATAAGTAAAAAAACAACCGCATGAACGGTTGTTTTTTAATATATAGGAAATTGCTGTGCTTAGGGTACTGAAGAAACAAGCTTATATAAAGTTCAAGTCCGCTCATCGGTGCGGGCCGGCGCCCGCGCGGCTTGAGATCTATGATATCTTATCCAATAATCTGTGTATATGCTTATATAGAACAAAGGTTATTGCAGAGATCAACACACCTTTAACAAAATTAAAGGGTACAACACAGTAAAGCGCCAGCTTTTCAACGGTTGAAACAACGGGAAGTATCTCTTTGCCCATTGAAATTATCTGTTCGATGGGAAGGAATTTTGAATAAGTGGGTATAAGAAGATATGCGTTAAGGAAATATGCGGATATTGCCATAAATATCGTACCGCTGAGCATGGCAACGAGAGCTCCTGATTTTGTTTTATAAAACTTATATATTATTCCTGCAGGAACAACGAATGCGCATCCCATTATAAAGTTTGCCAGCTCTCCAACAAATGCGGTATCGGTACCGTTGATAAGTAGATTTAAAAGAACCTTTATAAGCTCAATGAGAACTCCTGCCAAGGGACCCATTGAAAAAGCGCCGATAAGAACGGGAAGCTCGCTGAAATCAAGCTCGTAAAAGGTCGGCGCTATAAAGGGCAGGGGAAACTCAAAAATCATGAGTATCGCTGCTGTTGCCGCAAGTAATGCTATTCTTGCAATGAAGGTCAGAGTCTTTCTTGATTTGGTCTGCATTTTTTTACACCTCATATAAAAATACCCAAAGCATGGCTTTGGGCATAAAATACATAGTATCTTTGTCTTCTTTATCCGGACTTTGACCGTCGGTTACGGATTCTCACCGTATCAGCTTTCGCTCGCGGACTTTAACCGCCGGTGGGGATTTTCGCCCCGCCCCAAAGACTGTTACTATTATATACAAGAAAATATTGTTTGTCAATAAAATAACGGAAAATTGTTGACAAAGTTTTGAGAAAATATTATAATTGTATTACCTACCGTAAGAGTAGGTAAATAATTGTTCTTGCATTTTTTATAAATATATGTTATAATTTTTATAATAATGCGATTTTCGGAGGAATCTATGAAAAATAACATTTGTGTTAAACTGAATTTAAAGGAATTTAGTAAGATAGAAACCCTTTTCGGGTCTGAACTCGTTTATGAAAAGGATAATATATCCGTTGCCGTTTTAGGTAACGTTTATTCTCTTGACGGTAAGCGTATAGATGCACAGAAGGTATATGAGCTTTATAAGGAAAACTCCTCCGAGGTCAATACTTATCTTAACGGTGTATATACCGCTATGATATTCGATTTTAACGTAAAAAAGGCATATGTATTCCAGGATTATATGGGCTTTAACCAGGCTATATATTACTATAACGATAACGGAGTGCTTTATATTACGAACTCTCTTAAGGCTATTGTGCGTAACGTAAACAGAAGGTGGGAGTATAACCTTAAAAACGTTGATACCTTTATAAAGGTTGGATTCTGTCCCAATTCGGGTACTCTTATCGATGGAATAAACAAGATCCACGGTAAGCACGCTTTGTATATTTCGGGCGGCTCTGTTAAGCTTAAGAAGATCAAGAGAGTTAAGGCAAAGAAGGAAAGGGTTACCGAAGAGGATTATTTTAACGTAGTTAAGAAGCAGTGTATTGATTGTGCCCATGCTGACAGCCAGGGCTCCACTATTTCCTCAGGCTATGACTCCAACTTCATTCTTTATAATCTTACACAGAATCTTGATATGAATATCGATACCTTCTGCATAGGAGGTACCATTGGCAGAAATGAGGTTCCCGATTCAAAGGAGATATGCGATTATTACGATAACGTAACCTTCCACTCCAAGCTTGTCAACGGTTCCAGCTTCAGTATGCTTCCCGAGATAATCTACGTTCTTGAGGGTGCTGTCTATGAAGGCGGTATCTTCCTTCAGTATGAGTTGGCAAAGCTTGTTGCGGCATCGGGATGTAAGAACATAATGCTCGGAGACTGTGCCGATCAGGTGCTCAATTTTCAGATGTACCATCCTGTATATGAGGCGCGTGACCGCTTCAAATATACTTGGAAGATGCTCCCCGGCAGAATATTCAAGGGCTTGCATTTCCGTCCCTTCCGTGACGTTTACAGCATGGCATCCTATATCGTTTCAAAGAAGAACGGTATTATGATGAACTACTTTGATGTAAATCCCGAATATGTATATCTCCGCAAGGATATCTACCGCGTTGCCGAGAATTCCATTAAGATAGGCGAGCGTCAAAAGGAATTCCACAAAAAGGTTATCCACAACAAGCTTCCCAAAGAGGTTCTTGATCATATCAAAAAGGTTCCCGGTGCTACCGAGTTAAAGGAGCTCTTTATCGGCGAGGTTACCTTTGAAGAGGTTGAGGCATTCTGCAAAAAGAGTGAATTTTATAAGGAAAAGAAATTTGCCGATAAGTTCTACGGCATTGATAACCTTGTAAAGATAGTGTATCTTGAGGTGTTCCGCAAGATGTTCCTTGAAAATAAGGAAAAGTACCTTACCGATGAATTCGGCGGCTTTGATATAACCGAAATACTTCCCTCCCTTAAGGGTGCAAATAAATAATTCGGAGCGGCATTATGAACAACAACATTTGCGCAATAATAGATTTTAACGATTTCAGCAGGGTCAAGACTCTTTATGGCGAGGAGATACTTTTTTGCCGTGATAACGTAAGTGTTGCGGTTTTGGGCAACCTTTATAACAGGGCAGGGGGCAGGCTTGACGCCGAGGGAGCGCATAAGCTCTATCTTGAATACGGAGAGGACGTTTACCTTGAATTTGACGGTATTTTTACCGTTATGATATTTGATCACAAAAATCAAAAAGCCTTTGTATTGCAGGACTTTTTCGGCAGTCAGCAAGCAATATTCTATTATTCGGATAACGAAAAAATGTATATAACAAACTCTCTGCGCTCCATTGTTACAAATGAAAAGAGAGAGTGGAAGATGGATCGCGGCTCGGCTCATCAGTTTATTCTCCGCGGTTACAGTGCGGATAATAAGAGTCTTATCGAGGGTATAAACATGATGCCCTGTACAGGCTATCTGTACGTTGATGTTGCAGGAAGAAAGCATTGCAACAAAGCGTATAAAAAAGAGCCTAATCCAAAGCGCGTGATAACAAACGAGATATATAACAAGGTGCTTGAGGATCAGATAAAGGCGTGTCTTCATGACAAGATGGCAACTACCGTTTCTTCGGGTTACGATTCAAATTATATTCTCTATAATCTCAATAAATTTCTTGATAACCGTATAGACGGTTTCTGTATCGGCGGTAAAACGGGTCAGAACGAGATCCCCGATGCCGAAAAGATAGCGGCTTATTACGGGAATATAGATCTTCACACAAAGCAGATAGGCGGTCAGAGCTTTGATATGCTCCCCGAGATAATCTATGTGCTTGAAGGCTCAATGTACGAAAGAGGAATTTTCCTGCAGTATGAGCTTGCAAAATTGGTAAAGGAGCACGGAGTTGAGAATATAATCCTTGGTGAATCGGCAGATCAGGTGCTTAATTTTGAAATGTACCATCCCCGCCATCAGGCAAGAAGTATTCTCAAATACAACAGCCAAAAATTTCTTTCAAGATATCTTAAGGGTCTTCATTACCGCCCATACCGTACAGTTTACGATATGGCAAGCTATATCGTTATAAAGAAAAACGGTATCATGATGAATTATTTCGGTGTTAATACCGAGTATCCTTATATGCGTAAGGAATATATGAAAATGGCTGAAAATGCGGTGAAGATCGGGGAGAGAAAGAAGGAATTTCATAAGAAGGTATTTGGTGAAACACTTCCGAAGGAAATTACAGACGTGGTACATAAAATGCCCGGCTCCACCGAGCTTAAGGACCTCTTTATCGGAGACATAACATACGAAGCGGTACTCGATTTCTGTAAAAAGAGTGAGTTTTATGAGGAAAAGAAGTTCGATGATATTTTTTATGAAATAGATAACTATATTAAGATAACCTATCTTGAAACTTTTAAGAAAATGTTTATAGATGAGGCTGAAAAGTATCTTACGGATACCTATAAGGGTTATAAATTAAAAGAACTTTTCCCCGAGCTTGTTAAATAAACGGGGAATAGGTATTGCTGTTCACTAAATAACATTCATTTCAGAGAACGATCATTATTTCGTTCTCTGTTTTGTTTTTATATGTATTTCAATATAATAACCTAAACCGAAACCATGTTTACAGATTCGACATATTGTTTTGTTGACATTTTTATATAAAAAATGTATAATAGATATAATTATGCTTTGATGAAATTTGTGGAAAGCGCAAATTCAATCAAAACGAATAAAATAATGGAGGAAATGATGAAAAACTTCAAGAGACTTTTGTCGGTATTAATGCTTGTTGTAATGCTTGGATCGATGCTTTGCACAAGCTTTGCGTTAATAATTAATGCCGATACTACACCTGCCATGACTGTTGAGAATAATAAGATCAGCATCACAGGCGCAGACAGCATAAGCTATATCAGATACGCTGCGGGTGTTTATGATAACGCGACCGCTCTTAAGAATGCGTCCGATTGCGTTACATTAAATGCCGGTGCGGTAGCAAGCAGATCGGATAACGGAGTATTTTCCGTTAAAGTATCCGAGGTTGGTACATATACCTTCTGGGTAAAGACTGCCGACGGTGCTACCTCGTTCCATTATGCAGACGTGACGTCTATTGAGCCTACCGTTAGTGCTTACGGCGTTATGATCACCGTTGACGATCTTTACGGTGCAAAGGATTTCTTTATTGCAAAGGGAACACACAGCACCTACAGAGAGGTAAAAGACAACCTCGTTGTTCAGATTACCGAAAACAAGCTTAACGGTGCGATCAAATATACATATACAGTTAAGGATCCCGGCGATTATACCGTACTTGTACGTTATAACGATTCAGAAAGAGAAAACTGGATCGAGCATATCACTCTTGAGGTTGTAAAGCCCGAATATACAGAATACGGTCTTCAGCTTAAGATAGCAAATCTTGACGATATCAAGGTTATCCGTACCGCTTATGGTGATTTTGACAGTGCAGGAGATATCAAGCGTGCTGAAGGACAGCGTTCCTTCTCCGCAAAGAATATCAAGGTCGATCCCTATACTATCCAGTACAGAGAAAACGGACTTGTATCGGTTGCAGTAGTATATAATAACGGTTATTACGATATTTACAAGTATGAAGTTACAAAGCGTGTTCCTACCGTTGTTCAGGAGGGCAATACGATTACCTTTGGTGATCTTGATGAGCTTCAGAATATCAGATACGCTCCCGGCGAATATAACAGCTCTGCGGCTATCAAAAATGCCGAGGGTTCACAGACCATCAAAAATACAGCAGTAGTTGACGGGGTTATCTCGGTTACCCTTACCGAGGCAGGAACTTACTCCTTCTGTGTTCAGTTCAAGGACGAAAGCTATAACTATTATACAATTACTATTGAGGGAGAGGACCCCGGTCCCGAAATCCCCGACGTTCCCGTAGAGCCCGAGATACCCGAAACCGCAACAGCTACAGGTGTTGACGTTTCAAACGCTTTCTCTGATAACATGATCGTTCAGAGAGATCAGTCCTTAAGCGTTTGGGGTACAGCAGAGGGCGGTTACGTATTCGTAGAATTTGCAGGCGAGACCGCTATCGCAAAGGTAGAGGAGGACGGTACCTGGAAGGCGACCTTCGATAAGACCTTTGCATACTCCACCGAAAAGCAGGATATCACCGTTAAGAGTGCGGAAGAGGATATCGTTATTAAGGACGTTCTTATCGGTGACGTTTACTATATTATCGGTCAGTCCAATGTGTTCTATAACGTGAAGCATATTATCGATTCTCTCGCTGTTGAGGGTCAGACCCTTGATATCGACTATAAGGATACAAGAAATATGCGTTTCTTCCATATTTCTTCCACCGACTATGCTTCTGCCGAAGGTGATCTTGCACAGGGTACAGCTACCGTTTATACCGACGTTACCTGCGATGCAAAGTGGAAAACTCCTTCACAGGTTGGCTCAGACGTTGTACAGGGTAAGGAAAAGATATTCTCCGCTTTGGGTTATCTCTTTGCTTACCATATGACAAACACCACCGATATTCCGATCGGTGTTATCGAAGCAGACGCTTCGGGTATGGCTCTTACAAGCTTTGCTCCCAACCACCTTGCTGAAAAGTGGGGTCAGGAGACATATGATGAGCTTGGCGGTACATACCACTATAAGCTTGGCGGACTTGAACAGAAAGAGGTTAAGTCCAGATTCGTTTATAACCAGCAGATCCATCCCATGACCGGCTTCTCCCTTGCAGGTATGATCTGGTATCAGGGCGAAAGCGACCACTATAACAACAGAGAAAGCCACGGCCTTGATTTTGATGCATATCCCGTAATGTTCACCGAGCTTATGAATTACTTCAGAGATACCTTCGGTGACGGAACGTATGATTTCCCCGTATTCATGATCGAGCTTCCTCCCTGTTATTCCAACGGCGGTGTAAACGCGTTTATCGATTACGGTCTTACAAGAGCTGAGATGGGTACAATTCCCCAGCTTCTTGACGATTGTTACATAGCATCCTCCTCTGACCTTTGGTTTGATGAGACATATTGGAACAACGTTCATCCTCCGATCAAGCATAATCAATCCTACAGACTTTACGAGGTCGTTCTCGGTGCAAAATACGGCATGAAGAATCTTCAGGACGTACACGGCCCCGTGCTTAATAACGTTGTTTATAACGAAAATTCCGCAACTCTTACCTTTGACTATTCAGGCGCAGGTCTTTCTCCCGCGCATCCCGAAATTCTCGGTACAGAGCTTCAGGGCATCCAGGTAAGAGTTTATGAAAACGGCTTTACCAAGTGGGTAGATGCTGTAGGCGAAAAGATCGTTAACGGCAATCAAATCGTTATTAACCACACAAGAAAGATCTACGGTGTAAGATATAACGCACAGGTGGAAAATCATTTCCCCTATAGAGTAAATCTTTGTAACAGCTACGGAATGCCTGCAATTGCATTTGTAGATTACTGTCTCGATCCTATTCCCGAATTCAACCCTAATGACGTTGTAGGTACTGCAACAAACGTTACAGTTTCAAGTGCTTTCACAAGCAATATGATCGTTCAGCGTGACGAGACCCTCAAGGTATGGGGTACAGCAGATGCTAACAGCGGTGTTGTAAGAGTTGATTTTGCAGGCGAGATCGCAGTTGCAAACGTTACCACTAACGGAACGTGGGAAGCGGTATTTGATAAGACCTTTGCATATACCACTGTCGGTCAGCCCATGACCGTTACAGGTTCTAATTTCACAAAGACCTTTAATGACGTGCTGATAGGTGACGTATATTATCTCATCGGTCAGTCCAACGTATTCTACTCACTTGCGGAGCAGTATATAGATCTTAAGATGAAGGGACAGCTCGGTCAGCTTCAGCTCGACTTCAATGACAGCCGCAACATGAGATTCTTCCGTATCTCCAATACCGATTATATCAGCATGACCGGTGCGGCAGCACAGGGTACTTCCACGGTATATACCGACGTTTATCACGGTAAGCCCTGGATGAAACCCTCTGATATAGGTGCTCAGGTTACTCCTTATTTTAACTACACACCTACCTCTGTCATGTATGACAGAACTACCCTCGGTATGCAGAGCTTTTCCGCTCTCGGTTATCTCTTTGCATACAATATGACAAATCAGACCGACGTACCCTGCGGTGTTATCGAGATCGATGCTTCCGGCCACGTTCTTATGACCTTTACTCCCAATGAGCTTGCAGATAAGTGGGGAGATGACGTTATGAATCCCGTAACAGGTGTTTATAGCTATAATCTCAACGGTGTTCTTGCAAATCCCGACATGAAAACCAGATATGCTTACAACCAGCAGATCGCGCCCCTTTCCAAGTTCTCCATTGCAGGTGTTATCTGGTATCAGGGCGAAAGCGATATGAGTAATATCAGAGAGCTCTTCGGTTCGGAATATGACAGCTCCTTCTCCGATCAGTTTGCAGAGCTTATGACGTACTACAGAAATCATTTCGGTAATAACGATTTCCCTGTATATATCTTTGAGTTCCCCGCAAACTATGATGACAGCGGTACTCCCGCATATATGGATATCGGCGGTGTTCGCGCAGAGCTCGGTACGATTCCTCAGAAGCTTGATGACTGCCACGTTATCTCCTCCTCCGACCTCTGGTACGATACCATGTGGTATAATAACATCCATCCCTACATCAAGCATCATAACGCTGCCCGTCTTGCAAATGCAGTTCTTGCCAACAGATTTGACAGAATGCCTACGGCACAGGCGGAGGGTCCCGTACTTGAAAAGGTTACCTATGTAGGTGAGCATAAGGCATATTTGACCTTCAAGAATGAAGGTGCCGGTATTACAACTGCTGACGGCACGGGAATCGTTAAGGGTCTTGAGGTGTGTGTTCTTTACAACGGACAGGGTGTATGGCTCCCTCATGAGGGTCAGATCATCACAGGTACAAATCAGATAACCGTTGATGCAGGTACCTTTAAGATTCTCGGTGTAAGATATAACCGTCAGGTCGAGGCCTACTATCCCGGTACTGTAAATCTTTGTAACAGCTACGGTGTTCCCGCGATTGCATTTGTTGATTATCTTTGCTCCAAGTCAATTATTGTGGATCCTGTTCAGCCCGAAGAAGATATGACAGTGCAGACCGCTTATATCAACGATAAGAAAAAGGCATAATTTAATAACTTATGACTCGCAGGTCTTTTTGGATCTGCGGGTCTTTTATTTGAAATGAAGAGAATTTTCGTATATATATTTGCAAAATATAGGATTATATGTTATAATATAGAAAAATTATGTAAATCGTTTCGTATAAGAGGTATTGTATGAAAAAATTGCTCGCTTTACCGATAGCGGTATTTACGCTTTTGTTTGTCATAGCGCTTTCGCTCGGTATAATTCATACTACTAATTTTATATATGAGATAGACGTTCACCTTTTCGGTATGGTCGATGAAAGCGGTTATACCCGTACCGAGGCAGAGGCGAATGTGGAAGCCGCCTTATCCTATCTTTCTCCCTTTACCAACAAGGATTTTGATCTTGCAGGGATGGAATTTTCAAAGGATGGCGCATCCCATTTTGCCGATTGTAAGGTTATATTTAATTATATCTATATCTCAGGTCTTGTTTCTCTTGCGGGACTTATCCTTATCTATATTTTTGCAAAACCGGATAAAAAGACTGTCAGAGCAGCCTCTCTTATGACCTTTGTTATCCCGTTACTTCTTCTTTTGGCCATAGTTATAGATTTTGACGGTGCTTTTATACTGTTTCATAAGCTATTGTTTACTAATAACGACTGGTCGTTTGATCCGATAGAGGATCCCATAATCAGAGTATTGCCCGGACAGTTCTTTATGCATTGCGGATTATTCATGGCAGTATGTGTGGTGATTGCTGCCATAGCGCTTCTTTTTACGGGAAAAAAGGTTAAAAAAACAAAGCAGAAGGTTTACGTAAACGGTAATCTTACCAAAAGAGAGCTTCTTGATTCTGTGAATACTGCGGATGACCTCAAAAAGCTAAAAAACAAAGATATGCCCACCCTTGCGGCAGAGATCCGTGATTTTCTTGTTGAAAAGGTAAATATTCACGGCGGGCATCTTGCTTCAAACTTAGGTGTTGTGGAGCTGACCCTTGCAATACACCGTAACTTCACCACCCCGGATGACCATATAATATGGGACGTTGGACATCAGAGCTACGTTCATAAGATACTCACGGGAAGAAAAAAGGATTTTGATACACTTCGTTCTCCCGGAGGGCTCTCGGGCTTTACAAAAATTAGTGAGAGCGAGCATGATTGCTTCGGTGCGGGGCATTCAAGCACATCTCTGTCGGCAGGACTCGGCTTTGCGGAGAGCGATAAAAGGCAGGGAAAGGATTCCTATACAGTTGTGGTGCTCGGCGACGGTGCATTTACCGGAGGTATGATACACGAGGCTATCAATAACTGCCGCCGCGATCTCAATCTCATTATCCTTTTAAATGAGAATGAGATGTCTATATCGAAGAATAAGGGCGGATTTGCGGAATATATGTCTAATATCCGTACCACAAAGAAGTATTTTAAGGTGAAGGCTGTTACCGAGAATACCCTTGAAAGGATACCTTGGCTCGGTGATTCCATAGTTAAGCTTATACACAATATAAAGCAGGCGTTTAAAAATCTCGTTTATTCAACGAACTATTTTGAGGATATGGGGCTTTACTATATCGGCCCTGTTGACGGTAACGATTATGAAGCGGTAAGCGATATGATACAGGTTGCAAAGAAGTTGAAGCGCTCCACCGTTATTCATCTTACCACCAAAAAGGGTTACGGCTATAAGCCTGCTGAAGATTTTCCCCAGCATTACCATGCCGTTCCCAAGGGCGGAGCCCGTGAGGAAACGGAGGGCTTTTCCGATAATCTCGGTAAAGCAATATATGAGATAGCAAAGGATAATCCGGAGGTTTGTGCCATTACCGCTGCAATGCCCCACGGTACGGGACTTGAAATAATAAAGCATAAGCTTCCAAATCAGTTTTATGACGTGGGTATAGCGGAGGAGCATGCCGCAACCTTTGCCGCCGGTCTTTGTGCCAATAAAATGAGACCTTATTTCGCGGTATATTCAAGCTTTTTACAGAGGGGTTACGACAATCTTATTCATGATATCGCGCTTCAGAAGCTTCCCGTTACCATTTGTGTTGACCGAAGCGGCTTGAACGAGGGGGACGGCGCCACCCATCACGGTATTTTCGACGTCTCATTCTTGTCTGCAATACCTAATATGGAAATATACACCCCTGCTACCTACGATTCGCTTAAAGAGGCGGTGTTTGCGGCGCACAACGGCAATATTGCCTGCGCTATACGTTATCCGAGGGGAGGACAAAACGATAATATCGTTAACGCCTTTTATCCCGACGGCTGTAATGGTATTTCGGTGGTAAAAAGTAACTTTGAGGGAAGAGCGCCCGAATGCGTAATGATCACCTACGGTAATATTGCCATCGAGGCATTAAAGGCAGAAAAGCTCTTTTCGGATATGGGAGTTGAGGCAGGTACTTTGCTTCTTGAAAAGATAAAGCCATATTCTCTTTGCGCCGAAAGGGTAATGGAGCTCATACCGGAATGCTGTGATACGGTTATCTTCCTCGAAGAGGGAATAGAAAACGGCGGTGCGGCTCAATGTCTTTTTGAAAAGCTCCGTCATTATCCCAAAATGAAGGATAAGAGATATCTGGTTTCTGCCATAGACGACGATTTCGTTTACGGTGAAAAGGGAAAAACACTTTGGCAGAGCGCTCATATTACCGCAGAAGATATCATAGAAAGCTATATTAGTAAAAATAATATTTAAATCGTGCAGAAATATTTTAATTGTGCATTGTAATGTGCAGATAATTTGTTGTATAATATAATTACTAAATAAAAATTAATTTTGAAAGGAATATATTATCATGGCAGAGAAAGAAATAGTAATGAACGGTGCCGGCATTGAAGAGATCGGCTTCCCTATGTGGCCCCAGTTTGCACCCGAAACCTTAACGGATATCCAGGAGCCTATCGCTAACGGCAAGGTTAACTACTGGACAGGTAAGAAGGGTATGGAATTCGAAGAGCAGTTCAGAGAATGGGCGGGCGCTGCAATGGCAGTTTCCTGTACCAACGGTACTGCGGCGCTTCATATCGGTATCTCCGCTCTCGGCATCGGCCCCGGCGATGAGGTTATCGTTCCCTCTTATTCGTTTATCGCATCCTCCTTCGCAGTTGTACAGGCGGGCGCTATCCCTGTATTTGCTGACGTAACTGAGGATCATACCATCGATCCCGCTTCTATCGAAAAGCTCATCACAAAGAGAACCAAGGGTATAGTTGTTGTTCACCTTTACGGTGTTGTAGCTGATATGGGTCCCATCCTTGAGATCGCAAAGAAGCATAACCTCTACGTGATCGAGGACGTTGCTCAGTGCATCGGCGGTGAGTACAACGGTAAGAAGACAGGTACTATCGGTGACGTTGGATGCTTCTCCTTCTGTCAGTCCAAGCACTTTACCACAGGCGGTGAAGGCGGTATGGTACTTACAATGAACGAGGATATCGGTTGGGAATGCCGTTCCTTCCGTGACCACGGTTATGATGTTCGTCAGAGAATGAATATGCTTGCTCTTGAAGAGAAGCTCCCCTATATACACAGAAGAGTTGGCTTCAACTACCGTATGACCGAGATCCAGTCTATTATCGGTATCAACGAAATGAAGAGATTCGATAATTGGAATCTTGCAAGAAGATTTGAGTACGCTGCTATGTACGATAAGGCATTTGAAGGTCTTAAGGGTGTAAAGAAGCTCCCCGTAAATACCGCAGAAAGAAAGAATTCTTATTGGTGGTACCCCATGGTTCTTGACCTTGATGCTCTTGATTGCGATGCTCCTGCTATCATCAAGGAGCTCGGAGCTATGAAGATTCCCTGCTACGGTATTCAGTGGCCCGAAGCATATCTTGAAAAGGCATACAGTGAGAATATCGGCTTCGGTTCGGTAAACTTCCCCTTCAACTCCACCGAATATACCGATCCCGCAAGCGTAAACTACAAGGCGGCCAACTGCCCCGTAGCTCATGACCTTCGTTCCAAGACAGTATGTCTCTTCTTGCATCCCTCCTGGGAGCCTGTTCACATCGAAAAGTGTATCGAAGGCTTCAAGGCGGCACTTGCTAAGCACTATAAGGGCTAATTCAATTTAAAATAATAAATGAGGCTGTAGAAAACTTAATATTCTACAGCCTTATTCTGATATGAGGTAATAATTATGAGAAAGATAAAATGGGGCGTAATAGGCGCCGGCGGTATTGCAGACAGAAGAACACTTCCCGGAATGATGCTTGCGGAAAACGCAGAGCTCGTTGCGGTTATGGAAG
Source organism: Oscillospiraceae bacterium (assembly GCA_015065105.1). GTDB lineage: Bacteria > Bacillota > Clostridia > Oscillospirales > CAG-272 > RGIG7300. The sequence continues at coordinate 19,676 of SVQZ01000007.1, forward strand.
TAAATATGGAGCTTTCCGAAAAGCTCCGCGAAAAGTACAATGCAAGGTTTGCTTACGATAATTATGCAGACCTTCTTGCAAACGAAGAGATCGAAGCGGTATATATCGCTTCTCCTGTTATCTGCCATAAGGAGCAGGCTGTAGCGGCGGCAAAGGCAGGTAAGCATATCCTTCTTGAAAAGCCTGCGGCTCTCACTATCGAGGACGGTATGGATATTCTTAATGCCGCAAAGGAGGCAGGAGTGCTTATTGCTTCCGGCTTTATGATGAGATATCACGGCTATCATCAGAAGGTACGCGAAATGATAGCAAACGGTGATATCGGTAATATCGTTTCCGCCCGCGGTCAGCTCACCTGCTGGTATCCCGAAATTGAGGGTGCATGGCGCCAGGATAAATCACAGTCGGGCGGCGGTGCGCTTATGGATATGGGTGTTCACTGTATCGACCTTATCGAGTATATTACAGGCACAAGGGTCGTTGAAACCTGCGGTTTTAACAATACAAGGACCTTCTCCTACAACGTAGATGATTCCTCAAACATCCTCTGCAAGCTTGATAACGGTGCGGTTGCTTACGTTGACAGCCATTTTAATATTCCCGATGAAGCTGCATTCTGCCGTCTTGAGTTCTACGGAACCAAGGGTTCTATTCTCTGCGAGGGAACAGTATCCCAGATAGAGGCAGGAGAGGTAAAGGCAGTTATTTCAGGTGCAGACGAAGGATATAATGCGGCGCAGAACCGTACTACAGACGGTGCGTTCAAGGTAGAAGCAGAATTAGGTAATATGTACACCAAGGAGATCGAATCCTTTGGTAATTCTATCATCAACGGTACTGCTCTCACAGTGCCTCTTGAAGATGCTATACACGTTCAGAAGGTTGCTATGGCTGCTTATACTTCTACCGAAGAAAAGAGATTTGTTGAGGTTAAGTAATAAATGACTGATATTAAAGAATTTTTGATGCCTTATCCTAAAAAGATCGAACAAAAAGAGGGTGAGGTAAAAGTTGACGGTATCAAGGTTACCGGCTTTACCTGCGAATGTGAGGTTTATAAAACCGCTATTGAATACCTTTCTGTATTCGGAGAAGGTGATTATACCGTTGAAATTGAAAAAATAGAGGTATTGGAAGGCAGAAAGGAAAGCTATATCCTCGATATTACCGAGGAGAAGGCAACTATCAAGGCAAATGACGGCGCAGGTATATTCTATGCGGTAATTACCTTGACCGAGCTTTACAAGGATGGAGCTCTCCCCATAGTATACATCGAGGATTATCCCGATTTCTATGACAGAGGTCTTCTTCTTGAAAACCGTTACGGCTCTGATTTTATGACTCTTGACGATTACAAGAAGGCTATAGATTATCTTGCAAAGATGAAGTACAATCAGCTGACCGTAGGTATCTACGGCTGCTGGTGTGTTCAGTACGATATGCACCTTTCCGAGTTTCTTTACGTTCCTCTTGAATGTCATCCCGAGCTTAAAACTCCCCGTGACATAAGATATTGGTCACCTAAGAAGGGAGAGTTTATTGAACGTGAGAACCTTCTTCCCACTATCTTTGAGGAGGACTATTTAGGCGAGCTTATTGCTTACGCAAAGTCAAGAAATATCACCGTAAAGCCCCTTTTCAACAGCTTTGGACACAATACTCTCATTCCCCGTCTCCACCCCGAGCTTTCCGCAAAGGATGAAAACGGCAATCCCACAAAGCACGGCTTCTGTGTTTCGGACGAGAGGGTATTCGACTATATGTTCGCCATATATGACGAGATCATAGAAAAGTATATGCGTCCCCACGGTCTTGATGCGATCGAGATAGGTCTTGACGAGGTGTACGCTTGGTTCGGAGAGGATCTTGACGATATTTACGGAAAGTTCGAGCCCTACTGCCGCTGTGAAAAGTGCCGCGGTATGGATAAAAAAGAGCTTATGCTTGCTTTTATAATTCGTGTGTGCAAATACTTGAAGTCCAAGGGAATGAAGAGTATTTATATCTATCACGATATGCTCTTTGAGATATTTGATATAGTAAACGAAGAGTTGGTTGAGCTCTTCAAGAAGGAAGATATCTATGATGTTGTTGTTCTTGACTGGTGGAGCTACACAAAGGAAGAGGACGTATTCCAAAAGAGAGAGATAAACAGTCTTTTCCGTTCTATCGCAAAGCCCTTTACAGGCTACTACCATTGGGTCGTTCCCATGGAATACAACAACAATATCTATGCTCATGCAAAGCTTATAAAGAAGCACGGCTTTGAGGGTATCGAGTCCTATTCCTCCTTTGAATATTGCTTCGACAGACCCTTCATGTATCAGGCGGAGCTTGGTTGGAATATTGACACAGTTGAGGATTATGAAGCTTTTCTTGCACGCTATGCGGCAAACCGTTTCCCCGAAAGTACGAAGGAAGCAAAGAAGGCTCTTGATATAATGGCGAAGGTTATGGAAAATGACAGAACCGCCAATAAGATGAACAGCCTTGAATACTATTGGTTTACATACGTTACCGCAGACGAGGAATATCCCCGAAACTATCCCGGCGGTGCATATAAGAAGATCCTTGATGCCAAGGACGAGTATATTGCATACTTTGAAGAGACCATTAAGGCGACAAAGCAGGCAATGAGCTTCTTTGCAAATAAGGAAAGTGAAATTTCAAGAGTATGGTATGCCATAGCAAAGCATTATTATACCTATTCCTGCGAGTATTACACTATGGTGAAACTGGCAGAGGGTTATAATAACGGCAGTATCGACAAAGAGGGTGTTATAATTCACTTAGAGGAGCTTCTCAAGCTTCATGAGGACTTCATGGCTACGGTTGAGGATACCCGTATCGAGGCAAACTCCTATGTTTATATGCGTAACCATTCTATAAACCGTCAGGTTTACGTTGACCTTATCAACTACTTTAAGACTACAGACGATCCCAAGCTTGAGCTTTGCGACCTTAGTTATGCCGCAAGCGAAAGATTTAATAAATTAAGATAACGGAGGTACCCAAAATGAAATGCGGTGCTTATGAAATGCAGATAACCCCTTGCATAGGTACGACTCTTCCGGGATATTTTGAGTTCAGATATGCAGACGATATCCTTGACGAGCTTTATGCAAAGGCTGTAATATTTGATAACGGAGAATTGGTAACAGGCTTTGTTGCTCTCGATATTCTCCACGTTAATGCACGTATGGTTGAGATGATACGTGACCGCTTTGAAAAGCTGACAGGTATCAAGGGTACCAATCTTATGGTAACGGGTACCCATACACATACCGGTCTTCCCATGGAATACAACGATGAATTCAGCATCGTTGATGAGGATTGGATAAAGTTCACCTGCACAAAGGCTGCCGACTGTGCTTATATTGCATACAAGCACAGAAAGGATTGCCATATCGGTTACGGTTATACCGAGGAATACGAGCTTTCCTTTAACCGCCGCTTCTGGCAGAAGGACGGAGTTGTTCGTACCTGGCCCGGTATATGCAACCCTGCAAACGTTAAGGAGGCAGGTCCCGTTGATCCCGCGATCGACGTGCTTCGTATCGACGATCTTGACTGTAATCCCATTGCGGTCATCACCTGCTTTGCAAACCACCTTGATATGATAGGCGGTACTGCCTTCTCGGCAGACTATCCCGGCGAGCTTTCACGCAGCTTAAAGCAGGCTCTCGGTATGGAGGTCGTATCACTTTTCTTAAACGGCTTCTGCGGTGATATCACCCATATCGACTATAACGGCAAGCATCCTTTCGGAAAGAACGGTCATATCAAGTGCGGAAGAATTTTAGCAAACGACGTTCTCTCTATTTATGACAGCATTCTCTGTATTGATACAAATGAGCTTGGATGCAATTCTGCAGTTAAAGTCATCGACCGTCGCCAGCCCACAAAGGAAATGTATGAGTGGGGTAAAGCTTACCTTGCGGGCGAGATCGAAAAGGCAGAGGAGGCTATAGAGGAAGGGGACTACGAAAAGCCCTCCACAGGCGATAACGAGCTTATGGAACGCTCTTATGCAAAATGTAACGTGAATCTCTATGAGAATCCTATTCTTAACGAAAAGGTAGAGCTTCAGGTAATCAAGGTCGGTGACGTTTACTTCAACGGTGCACCCGGTGAGATATTTGCCGAATTAAGCTTTGACCTTAAGGAAAAGTCTGCAAATGAACGCAACGTTAACGTTGAGCTTGCAAACGGCTGTTACGGTTATATCGCAACAAAGAAAGCATTTTCCGAGGGTGGCTATGAGGTTACTCTCGACCGCTACGTAAATATGTCGGAGGATACAGGGGATATCATGGTAGATACCCTCGTGGAGCTTCAGAAGGATCTTTAATTTAAAAGGGCAACTCTTGTTGCCCTTTTCTGCGAATGAAATCATTTGTATTAATTCATTAAAGGAGTTTAATTATGTCAAACTTGACATTGGGTATTACTAAAGTTGGGGATCTGCTGAACAAAAATACAATAACGCAAAATAAAAACGGCAAACCTATTGAAAAAATAAATCTGTTGATACCTGAGTATCAACGGCCGTATAAATGGACTGCAAAAAATGCAAATCAGTTACTTGATGATATTATATTTGCCAAAAATGAAAATAAAGAGGTTTACCGTGTTGGTACTTTAATATTACATAAAGACGAGAATGGTTATAATATCGTAGATGGACAACAGAGAATAACAACCTTTTCATTGTTATTTAAAGCTCTTGGTGTTAAAAACATCTCTTTTTTAGATCAGCGGCTTATCAATAATCCTTATAATAAGTATAATGTTATCAATAATTACCGTACGTTAAAACGTCGTTCAGATAATTTAACTAAAGGCAAAAAGGAAATCCTTGAGTATATACAAAATAATTGTGAGATGATAGTTGTTATTACCGAAGATATTTCAGAAGCCTTTCAATTTTTTGATTCACAAAATGCCCGAGGTAAAAAATTATATCCTCATGACCTGTTAAAAGCATATCATTTAAGAGAGATGAATGATTTTGATGCAGATAATACCGAAAAGACCGTTAAAATATGGGAAGATTTAGATCAAAAAAAATTGGCTGATTTGTTTTCAGAATATTTATACCGTATAAAAGAATGGGTAAAAGGGAACAAAACAGGAGAATTAAATGAGCAGAATATTGATATATTCAAAGGTGTAAATTCGCATGATAATTTTCCTTATGCACAGTATTATAAAGGTGCGTATGCTTATGCAGACAATATAAATCGCTCAGCAATTCCTTTTGTAACAGGAATGCAGAAGCTTATTCCATTTCAATTGGATACACCGATAATTGCCGGTAAACCCTTCTTTGATTATACTAAACATTACTTTGACATTTTGGAAGACATTAAAAATAATGATAAATATATTGGTTATTTTATTAATGATAATGAAGTGGTGAAAACACTTGAACTGCCAAAATATAAAAACGGGGTTGGTAACGGTATAGCAAGAAAAATGCTTGACACGGCGATTCTTTTATATGTTGATCGTTTTTGCCCCGAAAAACCGAGTAAAGCAGATATTGAAATGTTAGATCAATTCTTCATTTTTGCTTTTATTTGGGCGTATTCATTAAGAGCTCAGTATCAAAACTTAGGTTGGGCAGCGGCACAGAATTATATTATGGGTAATAGTAATAAAGAATTATTAAATTCTTTTAATATTTATAAAATAATAACTGAAAGCGATTCACCTATTATATTACTTAGTATTCTTTCGGATAAATTAGTTCCTTTGTCATTTGTAAATTTGCCGATTTACGATAAAAACAATAAAGCCAAGCTTGAAAATGTTGAAAAAAAAGATGATAAAGGAGTATATCAAAACTATTTGTATTTCTTTTTAAAGTATAACTTTTGGAGGGGAGAAAAATGAGTAACAAAACATTACCTCTAAGCGAGCTTTCTATTGCGGAATTGTATAATAGCAGTAAAAAAAGTATTTTTGAAGTTCCGATTTATCAAAGAAATTATGCTTGGGAAAAGGAAGAAATAACAACGCTTATACAAGATGTTTATGATGCTTATAAAAAAGGATCTGATGTATATTTTATAGGAACTCTTGTAACATTTGTAAAGGATGACAATGTTTACGAAGTTATCGATGGTCAGCAAAGGCTTACAACAATAAATCTCGTTTTAAATGCACTTGGTATAAAACCTAATAATCCTCTTACATACAAAGCACGAAAAAAGTCAAATAACACAATTAAAAATATTCCGGATTTTAACATTGAAGAGAGAGATAATGGGATCATTAACGGATATAATTATGCTAAGACAGCAATTAAAGAGATAATTGAAGAAGGTTGTGTTGAAGAATTTAGATCCTATTTTTTAGATTATGTTCATATAATTCGTTATGATGTACCGAAAGATATTGATCTGAATCATTATTTTGAAATAATGAATTCAAGAGGAGAACAGCTTGAAAAGCATGAAATTATAAAAGCACGTTTGATCGGAATGTTAGAAAACGATCACGACAAATCTATATTTAACAATATATGGGAATGTTGCTCTGAGATGGGGGTATATATACAGCAAAAATACAATGATTCTTGTGTTTTTGGTGAAAATATTTGTGAGTTTTCTATAGGATCGTTTGAAGAGATCATTTTTGAACAGAAAAACAATGAAAAGACTATTTCTATCAATGAATTGATAGAAAATGAAACATCTACTGAATTCAATAATCCGAATTTAAAAGATGAAAGACCTGATTCGTTTCAACCGATTATTGACTTCCCTAATTTTCTTTTAACTGTTTTAAAAGTCACAAGAATTATAAATGAATCTGACTTTAATCCTTTGCTGTTTAACTTGGATGATAAAGAATTAATTAACGAGTTTGAACAACTTGACTTTTCTAAATATGGTGGTGAATCGAATTTCAGTAAGATTTTTGCTTATAATCTATTAAAAGCAAAATATCTTTTGGATAACTATATTGTTCATCATTCAAATGAAGATGACAGTATAGATAATAATCCTTGGAAACTTCAGTATTGGCATAAAGATAAACGTCACGGTTTGCTGAAAAATTTGAGTGAAGATATTGATTCCCAACAAAACTTGTTACAATTATTGTCTATGTTCGAGGTTTCGTTCACTCCAAGGCAGCGAAAAAATTATTTATTTTATTGTTTACTGTTTTTATTCGACAATTATACCACCGAAACTTATGATGAAGAGATTTTACCTAAATACGAAAAATTTCTTGAAGATTTAGCAGAAAAGTATCTCTGTGATGTGTACATGATTCATGAAAAACTTAACAATATTAATGTACCAAAACCCGGTAGTTTTGACGAAGCAATATTGGTAAATAATCGTTTGTATTTGTCTTCTAAAGGAGTTAACAGGGATGAGTTTGAAAGAATATACGGAAATGGTAATTTTGCATCAAAAGGTGTACCTTTGTTCGTGTTCAATTACATTGATTATAAAATATGGAAGTATTATGCTTATACCCTTCGTGGCGAAAAAACGAAGGAAGGTAGTACAGAACGAAAGCAATTTTTTGATAAACTCGGTTGCGGGGATTTTGGTCTGGATATTTTCAACCAGTTTTATTTTTCAAGAACAAGAAGAAGTCTGGAGCACTATTTTCCGCAAGCCAATATATCTGATGATATAATTGACATTAATCAAATTAATTGTATTGGTAATTATGCAATGATCGGTAGTGATGTAAACAGTTCGGGTTCCAATTGGAGCCCAAAAACAAAACTGGATCATTATCTTGATTCTTCGGGTAAGATAAAACAAGTAAGTGTTGCTTCTTTGAAATTTATGATTATGATGCAAATCTGTAAGGATAATTTGGGCAAGAAGCAGAATGGAAACGAATGGACTTTCGAAGATATTAAAAATCACCAAAACTGTATGTTAGATATTTTATTGATGACAATATAAATATTTGATTTAAGGATGATTTTAAGAAAGAAACGCAACGTAAACGTTGAGCTTGCAAACGGTTGTTACGGTTACATCGCAACAAAGAAAGCATTTTCCGAGGGCGGCTATGAGGTTACTCTCGACCGCTACGTAAATATGTCGGAGGATACAGGGGATATCATGGTAGATACCCTTGTGGATCTTCAGAAGGATCTATAAAGCAATAACAGGACGGATCCTGAGATCCGTCCTGTTTGTGAAGTAAAAGATATTTTGCATACCGAACACGCGAGCCTTTATAATATAATTACTTTTAAGCAAGGAGAAATATTATGAAAAGGATCATTACATTATTAATTGCAGGAGCAATGCTTCTCGGTATGTGCTCATGCAGCGTAAGCCGACCCCCTGTAGAAAGGGAAGAAAATGTTGCTGTCGAGGAAAAGAAAAAAAAGGAATCCTCACAGCAAAATGACTCCGAAAGCATATTCGGTGAAGCGTCCGAGGAGGCGGAAAAGCCATATACGGTAATTGCCGAGAATGTCTTTAGCGAGGGCGATATTCAGCCTGTTTATGGAGACGGTATCATGTACACCTTCGGTTACTGTGAGTATAACGACGGTGAGGAGATCTACCTTGTTGATTATGAAGGAAAAAAGACTGCCGTCTTAGGAGAATATGATTCAGAGGAGAGAAGGGTCTCCTACTGTGATGTCTGCGGTGAATACAGAGTTGGCTCTTATACCGTTGATCCCGAAACGCTTCAGCTTATTAATAATTACGAGGGACACGGCGGTAGAAGTATTGTAGGCTTTGATCCAGATTCGGGTATATTCTATGATCTATGGGGCGATTGGCCTACCGAAATGACCGAATGGGATGCTTGCAGTGTAGTTCCCGTGGTTAAGCCGGTAGAGGCTACCGAGGAACAGATAACGTACGGTTTGGAATATGGCTGTGAGCTTACCGGTGAATATGTGCTGACCTTGGGTAATAAAGCGGTGGAACGGGGCTATGAATATGCCCTTGAATTTGACAGTGACGGTATTGCGGCACTTTGTAAGGAGGGTAAGTGGGGATATTTCAACTCTGCAGGCGAACAGATATTACCCTGCGAGTATGATGCATCTGCTTATACATATACGGATTACAGTATAGACAGAAAGGTGTCTATCCCCTATTCCTCCTCCTTTGGCTATATAGCAGTATGTAAGGACGGAATGTGGGGCTATGCAGACCTTGAGGGTAACATGGTCACCGATCTTGAGTTTGAGGAAGCACGTCCCGTTTATATGGGCAAGGCATGGGTAAAAATGGACGGTGCATGGTCGGTTATTTCCTTCGGAGAATATACGGATATTATAAGCGAGGAGGAGGCTTCCGCCATTGCCGGGGAATACGGTGATGATGTGACCTATAGTCCCGAGCTTAACGGCAAGTACTACGGAACTGTCTCCTACGGCTTCAGAAATGTGGACGAATACGGATATTTAAGCGACTTCTGGGTACTTTTTAACGGCGAGGTATATACATCGAGTTCGAGAAACTACGAATATAATTTCTGATATTGCAAAATGTGGTATGCACCTCGGGGGTCTGTTGACCTTTGGGGTGTTTTTCTGAAACAGCAAAATGATTACAAAAGATTATATACAAACGGGGAAAGTTGTGCTGTGATCGAGATATCATTAACGGAGGTTTGGATATGAAAAGGTCTGCCGGTGTTTTCTTTTCATGCGTTTTTATCATAATATTGATTTCAGCTTTGTCTTTGGCAATGTCGGTACACGCCGAGGAATATTCGGGCTAATGCGGTTACAGCCTTGAAAATTAGTATATATTAAAAAATCCGTTGCGGAATGCCGCAACGGATTTTGCTATACAAAAAGATTAAATAATGTAAGTATCAATGGAATTGTTGCTACCGAGAATACGGTTGCAATTCCCACACCCAGAGCCGCGTATTCAGGCTTGATATCGTATTTTTCCGCAAATACGGTGGTGGTTGCCGCTGTAGGCATTGCTGCCATAAGAACGGTAAAAAGTGCAATTGTTTCGGGAAGTCTTAACAGGATTACCGTTGCGCCTATGATAACGGGGAAAATTATCAGCTTACAAAGACAGAGCCAATATACCTTTATGTTGGTAAAAAGCTTTTTGTAAGGGAGCTTTGCGAGCACTCCGCCGATAATGAGCATGGATATGGGGGTGGAAAGTCCGCCTAAATAATCCATGGTGGATAAAAGGGGCTTTGGCATGGGTATCTGTAAAACGTAGATAAGAATACCTATTAAAGAGGGGATAGTACCGAAATTGATGAATATCTTTTTCGGGCTAATCTTTATCTCCGGGTTTGCCTTGCCTAATATGTAAAGTCCGTAGGTCCACGAGAGAATGTTGAAGGAGATACAGTAAAACGCTCCCCAGAATACACCCTTAGGACCTATTACCGCCGATAAAACGGGGAAGCCGTAGAATGCGGCATTTTCAAACATTGAAGCATATTGGAATATCTGTCTTTCACTTTTATCGCGAAGAGGTCTTGAGCAAAGAAATCCGAATGCCGCTGCAATTATATGAAGCACAAGGGATAAAAGCACGATAAGTGCACCCTCTTTAAGATTTTCTGCGGAATACTCCACGTTTACAAGGGAGGAAATAAGCAGAAAGGGCTGTGCTATACATAATATCAGGTTCGAGAGTCTTTTTGAAAGGCTCTCATCGATTATATTTAATTTTCTTGATGCGAACCCCACCGTCACCAGCAGGAACATCGTTATAACGACGTTAGCCGAAACCGAAATGTCCAAAATCTAAACCTATCCTTAATTGAAATGATAAATTGAATTGTACTACTTAAATAAAGATTTGTCAAGCCTTCGGGGTCAGCTCGTCTAAACGTGCCTTTATCATTTTCATATCTGTAAGCATACCCTCTTTTTTGTGGGGGTCTCGGAGAAGAAGGGAAGGATGGTAAACGGCAGTCATTTCGAAATTACCCTTTTTGTACCACTTGCCGTGTTCCTTTAATATCTTAAAATTGGGATCAATAAGTCTCATTGCCGATATTCTTCCGAGGCAAACTATTATTCTGGGTTTTATGAGTCTTATCTGATCACGCAGATATTCGATACACATATCCTGCTCGGAGGGCAGGGGGTCGCGGTTCTTCGGAGGACGGCATTTAAGCATATTTGCTATGTAAACGTCATCGCGGGAGATTCCTACCGCATCAAGATACTTATCAAAGAGCTTCCCCGCTCTGCCAACGAAGGGAGTACCGGTAAGGTCCTCGTTTTCGCCGGGTGCTTCTCCTATGAACATAAGGTCGGCATTTTTGTTTCCGCATCCGAAAACGCAGTTCGTTCTGGTTTTGCAAAGCTCGCATTTTGTACATTCACTGCACTGCTTTTCAAGTTCTTCCCAAGTCATTTTAAATTCCTTTCAATATAGCGGAGAAAGCCTTTCTACCGCGTTGTTGATACATAACACATCGCAATACTCAAGGATGTGGTATATATAGCTTTTATTTTCCCGCCGTTCGGCGTATTCATTTATAAATTCGGTGCCGTTGACTGTATCAAGGATAAGATAATAATCGTTATCCTTGTGATACACCGAGGATCTTCCTATGTAATTCTTATGCTTGAGCACCGAGAGCACCTTAAGAAGGGAGTTTATAGAGCAAAAGACGTATATATTAACTGCACTGTGTGCGTTTTCCCTTATTTCAAGAAAGGCAGACGCGCTTTTGTCGGTGTTCAGCTTGGTTACAAACATTTCACAGCCTCCGCCCTTACCCTTGAAGAGCTGGACGCTGATTTTTGAATTTGCCGCATCAAAGCCGGTTCTGTGCTTGACATCGTCGAGTATGCTCCAGAAAGCTCTTCTTGTTTCGGTCTTATCGTAATCTACCGAATCAATATTAAGAGAGTATTTTTCCATATCTTTATCCGACAGCATTATTTTCAGTTTACTGTCACCGATTATGATCAATTCCATTTCACCACTTCCTCTGCTATTATTATAAGCGCAAAAGTGTAAAAATGTAACCCCAAAAAATATGGAAATCAGTATATTTCTTTAAAGACCGCACAGATATCCTCGGTATTTTTACTTATTTCGGAATATCCGTAGAAAGCGGAGCCGATATAGCTTTTCTTTGTACGTGCATACTCGATCTGATCGCGGATCTCCTTGCTTGTCTGCCATGCGGGTATCTTATACACCGCATGAGATATTATAAGAGGTATATCGGTACCGCTAAGCTGCTTGTCCCACCAGTCTGCGAGCTCACCGTAGGGAGCGGTGCTATGCTCAAATTCCCAATATATCTGAGGTGCGATAAAATCTATATACCCGCCCTCTATCCATGCAAGGGCGTCGCAGTAGATTGCATCGTAAGCGCTTAAACCCTTTGTGGCAGAGCCGCCGTTTGAACCGTCGTTATTCCGCCATATTCCGAAGGGTGAAATACCGAAATAGCATTTGCCGTTAATGGCGGTATAGGATTCCTTAATAAGTGAGTTTACGTTTGATCTCCGCCATTGGTCAAGGGGAAGCGAGTTTCCGTGCTTTATGTATGAGATGCTGTCATCAAATACCATGTTCTCGACGGGATAGGGATAAAAATAATCGTCGAAAACAATGGCATCAACGGGATAATTCTCAGCAATTTCACGGACCCCTGCCGTGATAAGCTCTCTGACCTCTGGGTTTCCCGGGTCATAGTATAAAGCCCCGTTGTAGCTGACCGTATATTCCGGGTTTGATCTTGCGGGGTTGCTTTCTGCCAAGACCGAAGTATTCGTTCCGCTTGTGGTGACTCTCAAGGGATTTACCCATGCACAGACGGCGATTCCCTTATCGTGGGAGCTTTGTATAAGATAATCAAGAATGTCTGTATCTTCGGGAAAAGCCTGCCCTTGTTTTTTTACAAGATAAGACGAGGAAGGGAATATATCTGATTTATACAGAGCATCCGATGCGGGGCGCACCTGGAATACTATGGTATTCATGGAATTCCTTTTTGCCGTTTCGATTATCGAGTTTATCTCTTTTTTCAGCTCGTCCGAACTCAGGTCATTTGAGGAAGGAAAGTTTATATTGGAAACCGAAGCTACCCAAAGAGCCCGTATCTCCTTGTCTTTTTCGAGTATCTCGGATATTAAATTCGTTTCACTCTCGATCTTGTCCTGCTTGAAAATACAGGCAAGACCGAACAACGTTACGCTCGTAACGCAGATGAAGGCAAAAACCGTAAGTAATACGTTTAATTTCCGTGAATCGAAGCTTCTCTGATCCATTTTTAAACCTCGTTATTTAGAATATCATATTTTTTTCCTTTATGCAAGGGGATAGTTCATTTATATTACGGGTTTTATTCTATTATTCGTTTTGCTAACAGTAAAACGTATCGACTTCAACTTTAATGAAAAAGTATTGAGTTAATTGTTGAGCAAATATATCGGCAAACAGAATAAACATGAGATAACCTTTAATTTAAGGAACATTATTGATGTATTCCTTGGGTCGGATCCGATATTTTACAAATGATTATGATCTTAGATATAAATAACTAAGAGGCATTGGGACACAATCGACATTATATGACTCTATTGACATAGCTTTCGGAATATGTTATAATAAACGTGAAAACCAATTAACAAATGGAGGATATTATGAAGTATTTTAAAAAGACAATGACATTCTTTCTGATTTTTGCTGTTTTGATACCTTTTTTGGTGCTTCAAACAAATGCGTATGTTGAAACGGGAAAATGCGGAAAGAATTTAACGTGGACATATTACTCGGATATCTGTACGCTCGTTGTTTCCGGAAAAGGAGATATGATAAGCAGCTCGGGTGACGATATAGTGACTCCATGGTACGGATATAGAAGTATTAAAACCTTGATTATAGAAGAGGGTGTAACCAGTATAGGCGGAGCTTCTTTTTATTTGTGTCATCAGCTGGTCGATGTTTATTTGCCAAAATCTCTGAAAGAAATAGGTACAAATGCTTTTGCCGAATGTTATAAATTGGAAAACGTATATATTCCCGATCTTGAAACATGGTGTAACATTGAGTTAATGGACAACAGCTCTAATATTTTGGGAATGGCGTCAAACGTATATCTTAACGGTGAACCTATAGAAAAAGACGTTAAAATTCCTTATGGTGTTAAAAAGTTGAGAAACTTTGCCTTTTGGAATTGTAAATTTATAGAAAGTGTAACTATACCGGAAAGTGTAAATTCTATAGGATGGTCAACTTTTGCAAATTGTGACAATTTGGTAAGTGTTAAAATACCCGGTAGTGTAGAGTTTTTGGACTGGCATGCTTTTTCCGGATGCGATAATCTGGAAGAGGTGATTATTTCGGATGGTGTAAAAACTATTAGTGATCAAGCTTTCCAAAATTGTGTGAAAATAAAAACGCTTGATATCCCCGATTCTGTTACAAGGCTCGGTACTTATGCGTTTTCTAATTGTACCGATTTAGAAAGTGTTACGATAGGTAAAGGTATAACCGAAATATCCGATAATTGTTTTTCGGATTGTATAAATCTGTCTGACGTTACTATTTCTGATAATGTTTTAAGTATCGGTAACGGCTCTTTCGGTAATTGTACTTCATTGAAGAGCTTAACGATAGGTGAAAACGTAAAGGTAATAGGTGATAGGGCTTTTTCCGGATGCGATAATTTAACTATAAGATGTTATGAGGATTCTGTTGCGCATCAATTTGCCAAGAAGAAAAAAATTCCTTTTGAAATTTTATGTAAACATATTTTCAATAATTATATCGTTAAAAAAGAAATATCTTGTACCGAAGACGGTATAAAAATTGCTGTTTGCGATAACGGTTGCGGAGAATCTGATATCATAATTGAAAAAGCATTTGGCCATAGCTTTAACATCTACGAAACCGACGATAATAATTTAACAAAAACATCACAGTGTGATAACTGCAATGCAATCCATACTATACCCGCAAATGCTATTCTTTTTAATGATGTAAAGTATTCGGATTGGTATGCCGAGGGTGTTTATTATTGTTCAAGCGAAAATTATATTTTGGGTGTTGGTAATAATACTTTCAAACCAAGCGGAATACTTACAAGAGAGCAGTTTGTTGTAATTCTTGCAAGAGTTGCAGGCGCTGATCTCGAACAATATACAGATACGGTATTTGTCGATGTAAAAATGGATTCATGGTACGGTCCTTCTATTGGCTGGGCGTATGAGAATGGTTATGTAAACGGCGTTGGTAACAACAGGTTTGGCGTTGGACAAAATATAAGCCGTGAGGGACTTGTAACACTTTTCTATAGATTTGCAGAAAAGAACGGTGTTGACGTAAGCGATCGATTTGATATGAGCGGATATGAAGATCAAGCAAATATAAGTTCTTGGGCACACGAAGCATGTGCATGGGCCGTAAACGTCAAACTACTTAGTTCTACAAATGCGAACGTGTTAGTTCTTTCCCCCAAGATGACAGTAACCAGAGCTCAGGTTG
This sequence comes from Oscillospiraceae bacterium, assembly GCA_015065105.1. Lineage (GTDB taxonomy): Bacteria > Bacillota > Clostridia > Oscillospirales > CAG-272 > RGIG7300. The sequence goes on from SVQZ01000007.1 coordinate 35,122, forward strand.
CAAAAATATTTATGAGTTACGATCAAATTAAATAAATTATTAAAGGATAATCACGTCATAGGTTTTGGCTATGGCGTGATTTTTATATTTTAAAATGAAATATCTTTAACTTTAGAGTTTAAAATATCAATGAATAGTTTATAACACCTTGACATCTATATATTAAATATATTATAATATACTATGTATAAATATATTCGTTTCAAGGAGAATCAAACTATGAAATACAAGGGCATGGCCACAAGAGAAATTGCATTCCCCATAGGCGGTATCGGTTCGGGATGTATAAGTCTGGCAGGCTACGGACGTCTCGTTGACTGGGAAATTTACAATAGACCCGCAAAGGAAACCGAGAACTTCTACACCCACTTTGCAGTTAAGGCTGAATGTGAGGGTAAGATAGTTGACACAAGAATTTTACAGGGTGACTATCTTAAGAGCTATATGGGCCCCACAATAAAGGGTGACTATATGGGTTACGGACACGGTCCCACGACCTATACCATGGCGGCTATGCCTCACTTTGAGGATACCGAATTCAACGGCGAATTTCCCTTTGCCGAAATGAGCTTTAAGGACAGACATTTCCCCGGTGACGTTAAGCTCACCGCATTCAACCCCTTTATTCCCCTGAACGAGGATGATTCCTCTATTCCTGCGGCGTTCTTTGAGGTTGAGTTTACTAACTACACAGGTAAGGTTATGACATATACCGCGGCTTTTTCCTGCAAGAATCCCCACAAGGAAAAGGCGATGAACAAATATACCCGCGAGGGCGATATTTCAAGAATCTATATGTATTCGGACGAACTCGGCGAAGACGAGATAGGCTATTATGATATGACCATCGCTACCGACTGCCCCGATCTTTCCTATCAGGAAATGTGGTACAGAGCAGGCTGGAAGGATGACGTTATTACATACTGGCGCCAGTTTAACGAACAGAGCAAATTCGAGAACCGTGTTTATACCGACTACAGTGAGCGTGGCGGCGATCACTCTACCCTTGCTCCCTATGTAACACTTCAGCCCGGTGAAACGAAGAAGATAAGATTTATCCTTTCCTGGAACGTTCCCAACAACTACAACTACTGGACACCTTATAAGGTTGAGAAGGACGGTAAAGAGGTTGACTTCACTTGGAAGAACTACTATGCAAAGCTTTTCAAGAACTCCGAGGCCTCCGCTCTCTATTCCTTTAAGAATTGGGACAGACTTTACGGCGACACTCTCCGCTTTAAGAACGAGTTCTTCTCCCAGACCCTTCCCGGTAAGATAAAGGACGCGATTGCAACCGCAATAAGTGTTCTTAAATCTCCCACGGTATGGCGTCTTGAAGACGGTTCTCTCTACGGTTGGGAAGGCTGTCTTGAGCACGTCGGTGCGTGTGAGGGTTCTTGTACTCACGTATGGAGCTACGCTTATGCTCTCTGCTTCCTCTTCCCCCGTCTTGAAAGATCTATGAGAGACCTTGACTATAAATACAACTATAAGCCCGGCGGTAAGATGGAGTTCCGTATGGCGCTTCCTCTCGGACGTCCTGACTACGTGCCCTTCCATGCTTGTGTTGACGGACAGATGGCAGGTGTATTCAAGACCTACCGTGACTGGAAGATCTGCGGTGACGATGAGTGGCTTAAGAAAAACTGGGAAAGAGTAAAGGGCGCCCTTGCTTATGCTTGGGACGAATCAAACGAGGAGTATTGGGACAGAAATAAGGACGGTATCCTTGAGGGACGTCAGCACAATACCCTTGATACAGAGCTCTTCTCCGCGTCCTCATGGCTTGAGGGCTACTACCTCTTAGCACTTAAGGCTGCTTCGGTTATGGCTGATTACTTAGGCGAAACAGAGCAGGCTGACGAATACAGAGCATTATATGCAAACGGTAAGAAGTACCTTGAAGAAAACCTCTTCAACGGTAAGTATTATTATCAGAAGATAGACCTCGGTGATTACAGCCTTGTTGAGCCCTTTGACGATGCGGCAGGTGTATGGAACGAGGAAGTTAACGAAATCAAATATCAGATCGGTGAGGGCTCTGAGATCGACCAGGTAGGCGCTCAGTGGCACTCCGACATTATCGGTCTCGGTGATATATTCGACAAGGAAAGAGTAAAGTCTGCAGTTGACTTTATGTATCACCACAACTTCAAACAGTCTATGCGCGAGCATACCAACATCTGGAGAATCTACTGCTTAAATGACGAAAAGGGTGCGGTTATCTGCGATTATCCCGAGGGCGCACGCAAGCCCGCAGTTCCTTTGGCATATGCTGAGGAAACGATGCACGCGTTTGAGTATATGCTTGCGGCACAGCTTATCTCCGCTGGCTTTATCGATAAGGGTCTTGAGGTTATCGACGGTGTGCGCGACCGTTATGACGGTACTATGCGTAATCCCTTTAACGAAATGGAATGCGGCAACCACTATTCAAGAAATATGTGTACCTTCTCCTACATTCCGATCCTTTCCGGCTTTGAATTTGATATGCCCCACGGTATGATAGGCTTCAAACCCATGCTTTCAGGCTATTTCAAGGCTATCTGGTCTCTTGACTGCGGATGGGGCAACGTTGAATGCAACGAGGGTGAGATCACCGTTAACATGATCTCCGGTGCACTTAAGCTTGACGAGCTCCGCGTACCCTTTGAAAATGCAGTTAAGGTCGTAGTTGACGGTACCGAGCTTTCTCCCGATGCTTACAGAGTAGAGGGCAGAAGCGTATTCTTCGGTACAAAGACAGAAATCACAAAGAACGTAAAGGTTTTCGGTGCATAAAATGTATATTCCGAGAAAATTTAAGAAAAGAGAAAAGCCTTATAAATTTTTGACCCTCAGCTTTGACGACGGAGTTAAGCAGGACGAGCGTTTTATAAAGATGCTCGACGAAAGAGGGATAAAATGCACCTTTAATATTAATTCGGGTCTTTTCGGTAACGTGCACAATGCTCCCTATGAAGGGGGTGAGGTGCCCCACGATGAGGTTGAGGCAAAGGACGTGAACCGAATATACCAAGATCACGAGGTTGCTGCACACACCCTTACCCACCCCCTGCTCAGTCATCTTACCGAGGAAGAGGTGATCAAGGAGGTCGGTGAGGATCAGAAAACTCTTGCAGAGCTTTCGGGTCAGGAGGTATTCGGTCTTGCATACCCCTTCGGACGTTGCTATACCGAGGAAACCATCCGTATAATCCTTGAAAACACACCGATACGATATGCCCGTAATATCGCATCCCACCACGGCTTTGAAATGCCGGATAAATTTATGGAATGGCGTCCCTCCTGCCATTGGCGCGAGGAAAGCTGTATAAAGCTGGCAAAGGATTTTATAGATCTCGACGCAAAAGAGGATTCGCTTTTCTACATATGGGGTCACAGCTATGAGTTCGATATGTATAACGGCTGGGATGAGATAACCGAGCTTCTTGACCTTATAGCAGGGCATGACGATATTGAATACGTAACCAACGGTGAAATATATAAGTATATTACAGAGGAGTAATCATGAGTATTGTAAATTTTTCTAAAGCAAAATGGATATGGGGCAATGACAACAAAACTGCCGATCAGCATCTTGTTATAAGAAGAAAATTTGAGCTTGATCCTGTTCCCGAAAAAGCGGAAGCGTACATATCCTGTGATACCAAGTTCTGGATGTGGGTAAACGGAGAGCTTGCGGTTTTTGAAGGCGGAGTTTTCCGTGAAAGCGTTACAGGCGGTTACGCTGAGTGCGTTGATCTTGCTCCCTATCTTAAGAAGGGTGAAAACGTTATCGCATTTCTCGTATGGTACTACGGTAACGGAGGACGCAATAATACCGACAGCGGTGAAGCAGGCTTTATCTTCCGTTGCGATGCTCTTGAGCTCTATTCGGACGAGAGCTTCAACGTTGCGCTTCATCCCGCATACGTTAAAACCGGCGAGCCTCATCCTGCATATCTTTTCGGCGGCGATAACACGGGCTTTAACGCTCACCTCGATTTTGGTGATTTCACCGACATTGATTTTGACGAGGTTGAATTTGAGCCTGCAACGATTTATCCCAACAACGTATGGGGCGAGCAGACACTTTCACCCCTTCCTCTTCTGAAGCTTTTTGACGAGGAGGAGTGCGACTATGACGAAACCGAAACAGGTGTTATAGGCCATCTTCCTTATGCTATGACCTTCTCCGCCTGCTTTGAGATAGTGGCTGAAGGCGGTGAGATCATCGACATCCGCTCCGACCGTTATAATGTTAACGGCGGTCCCGGAGACGAATTCCATAACTATAACGGCCACCGCATCGAATATACTGCAAAGGAAGGTAAGAACTCCTTCTTCTGTCCCATGTATCTCTACGGTGAAAAGATGATAGTTACATTCCCCGAAACCGTTAAGCTGAAGAAGCTTTCCTACCGCGAAAGCGGCTATGATACAAAGCGTATCGGTAATTTCAAAACCGATAACGAAATTTTCAACGCTATGGTTGAAAAGTCTATCCGTACTCTTTACGTGTGCATGAGAAACAACTTTATGGACTGCCCCGACCGTGAAAGAGGCCAGTGGATCGGTGACGTGTCGGTTCAGGCTCCCCAGGTGTTCTTTGTGTTTGACGATGAGGCAAAGAAGCTCCTTAAAAAGTCTATTTCCGATTTTATTAATCTCCGTAAGGGCGACGTTCTTGTCGGTAACGTTCCCGGTCATCATTTCTCCGAGCTTCCCAGCCAGAGTCTTGTTGCAATAAGTAAATTCGGTCTTTTGGGTGAATACTATTCCTATTCACTTGATGCAGAGATGCCCGAAATGGCACTTGAACCGGTCGTTAACTACCTTAAGCTTTGGGAGTATGACGAAAGAGGACTTCTCGTTCCCCGCAGCGGTAACTGGAGATGGTACGATCACCTCTGGAACTTTGATGAGGACGTTCTTGAAAACTGTCTTTACGTTGCGGCGGCAAAATATGCCCTTGAAATGGCAGAGATCTGCGGCAGACACGAGTTTGACGAGTTCCTCAAGGAAAGAGTTGATACCCTTTCCGCAAATATTGAAAAGTATTTCTGGAAGAACGATCATTACGCATCGGGCGATTTCGTTGATGACAGAGCCAATGCTATCGCAATGCTCTCCGGCATTTGTCCGCCCGAAAGATTCTCCAATATCCGTAAGGTTCTTCTTACAGTATTTAACTCCACACCCTATATGGAGCGCTTCGTTCTTAAGGCTCTTTGCGAGATGGGTTATATCAAGGACGCTTATAACCGTATGATGTCCCGTTACTATAACCTTGCGGTTAACGAGAATACCACCCTCTGGGAGGACTTCTATATTCTCGGTACACGTAACCACGCATGGTCCGGCTCTCCCCTTGAAATTGCATTCAGATATCTTTTAGGCTTCAAGACAGAGGACGGCTTTAAGAGCTATACCATAAATCCCGTTGACGGTATCTTTAAGAGCATCGAATGCAGCTTTAACGTAAACGGTGAAAACGTTACACTTTACCTCGAGGATGAGGACGGTAAAATGACACTTAAATAAGTGTTGTTTTACAGCATAAAAACTAAAGATTAAGGATTAAACTATATATGATTAACGTACCCGAAATGTTCGGAGATCTTGTCTTTAATGACAAGGTTATGAAAGAGCGCCTCACCCCCGAGGTGTATAAATCCCTGCACCGTACCATAGGCAGAGGAAAGCCCCTTGACTTGAATGTTGCGAATTCTGTGGCAAATGCCATGAAGGAATGGGCTATAGAAAAGGGCGCGACCCATTTTACCCATTGGTTCCAGCCTATGACGGGTATTACCGCAGAAAAGCACGATAGCTTTATTTCTCCCACGGGAGATGACGGAGTTATCATGGAATTCTCGGGTAAGGAGCTTATCAAAGGCGAATCGGATGCATCCAGCTTTCCTTCAGGCGGTCTTCGCGCCACCTTTGAGGCAAGAGGATATACAGCGTGGGATCCTACCTCATATGCGTTTATAAAGGATAACTCGCTATGCATTCCTACCGTTTTCTGCTCCTGGGGCGGGGAAGCGCTGGATATGAAGACTCCCTTGCTCCGTTCTATCGAGGCGGTAAGCCGCCATGCAAAACGCGTGCTCTGTGCTCTGGGAAACGAAGAGGTTAAGCATGTTATCTCAACGGTAGGACCCGAGCAGGAATACTTCCTTATAGATAAAGAGATATATTCACAGCGCAAGGATCTCGTTTACTGCGGAAGAACTCTCTTCGGTGCACAGCCTCCGAAGGGTCAGGAGGTGGAGCATCATTATTACGGAGCAATAAAGCCCCGTATCGGTGCATTCATGAAGGATCTTGACGTTGAGCTCTGGAAGCTGGGCATACTTGCAAAAACAGAGCATAACGAGGCGGCTCCCGCACAGCACGAGCTTGCTCCCATATACACAACCCTTAACACAGCGGCGGATCACAACCAGATAACAATGGAAACGATGCGCCGCGTGGCTGAAAGACACGGCTTGGTATGTCTTTTACATGAAAAGCCCTTTGCGGGTGTAAACGGAAGCGGTAAGCATATCAATTGGTCTCTTTCTACGAATAAGGGTCAGAATCTCTTTGAACCGGGTAAATCTCCCAAGGAAAATGCGCAGTTTCTCTTATTCCTTTCTGCAGTCATCCGCGCAGTTGACGAGTATCAGGATATCCTGCGTGCCTCCGTTGCAACGGCGGGTAACGATCACCGTCTCGGTGCAAGCGAAGCTCCTCCCGCTATAATCTCTATGTTTTTGGGTGACGAGCTTACTGCTATTCTGAATGCTATGGAATCGGGGGAGGAATATACCGAAAACGAAAAAACAGAAATGGAGATAGGCGTTGACGTTCTTCCTCATTTCCCCAAGGATACGACCGACCGTAACAGAACCTCACCCTTTGCCTTTACGGGCAACAAGTTTGAGTTCCGTATGCCCGGATCGGCACTTTCGGTTGCAGGTCCCAGTACGGTAATAAATACTATCGTCGCTGACGTGCTTTCCGATTTTGCCGATAAATTAGAGACGAGCGAGGACATTACAAAGACCTTGAATAAGCTTATCCGCCGTACTATCCGCGAGCATAAGCGTATAATCTTTAACGGCGACGGCTATTCCGACGAATGGAAGGAGGAGGCTGCAAGAAGAGGGCTTTCTAATCTTGCAACCACCGTTGAGGCTCTTCCCGCACAGGTAGCACAAAAGGCTGTTGACCTTTATGCTAAGCACGCAATATTTACAGAAAAGGAATTGCGTTCCCGTTATGAGATACAGCTTGAGAGTTATTGTTCCACCCTTGAGATCGAGGCGGCGACTATGCTTGACCTTGCGAAGAAGGATATTATCCCCGCGGTAAACCGTTACGTTACCGAGCTTTCCGAGTCTCTTGTGATACAGAAAAAGGCGGGGGCAAGAATTTGCATTGCAACTGTGACCGAGCAGGATCAGCTCTCTCTCCTTTTTGACGAACTTTACAGAAGCACTATTAAGCTTGAAGAGGCTGTCAGCTGTATTCCCAATTATAAGGGAGATATAGAGGCGAAGGCTAAATATCTTTGTAATACCGTCCTTTCAAGAATGTCGGTTTTGCGTGATACCTGTGATAAAATCGAAGAAAGCACCCCTGCGGATATGTGGCCTATGCCCGACTACGGTGTGCTTATGTTCAGTATATAATACAAAAAGGAAGAAATAATATGTTATACGTATGGATCGCAGCTATTGCTGTATTCGTGGTTCTTGAACTTTTAACCCCTCAGCTTATATGTATTTGGTTTGCAATAGGCTCGGTATCAGCTCTTGTTGCCGAGAAGCTCGGAGCATCCGAATGGGTACAGTTCGCAATATTTGCAGGAGTTTCTCTTGTTGCACTTATAATAACAAGGCCTCTTTACAATAAGTATGTTAAATCAAATACCGTTGCCACCAATTCAGACCGCCTTATAGGTATGGAGGCTGTAGTTACCGAGGATATCGATAACATGGAGGCAAAGGGGAGTGTAAAGGTCGCAGGTCAGATATGGTCTGCGAAGAGCACAAAAGGTTTACCTATCAAAAAGGAAAGTATTGTGATCGTTGATTCAATAGAAGGTGTTAAGCTTTCTGTTACAGAAAAATAAATAATAAAGGAGAAAAAATATGGAAATAGCAATCGCTGCAATAGTTGTATTATTGGTAATTATAATTGCAAATATTAGAGTTGTACCCCAGTCCTTTGCTATCGTTATCGAGCGTCTCGGCGCATATCACAGCACATGGAATACGGGTCTGCATTTTAAGATACCCTTTATAGACAGAATGCAGAAGAAGATATCCTTGAAGGAGCAGGTAGTGGATTTTCCTCCCCAGCCGGTTATTACAAAGGATAACGTTACAATGAGGATCGATACCGTTGTGTATTACCTTATTACCGATCCGAAGCTTTATGCTTACGGTGTTGAAAATCCTATGCAGGCAATAGAGTTTTTAAGTGCAACTACTCTTCGTAATATCATTGGTGAAATGGAGCTTGACGAAACTCTTACCAGCCGTGATGTTATCAACTCCAAGCTCCGCGCCATTCTTGACGAGGCAACCGACCCCTGGGGTATCAAGGTCAACCGAGTTGAGTTAAAGAATATCCTTCCTCCCCCCGAAATTCAGGATGCAATGGAAAAGCAGATGAAGGCGGAGCGTGAGCGTCGTGAGCAGATACTCCGTGCAGAGGGTGAAAAGAAGTCTGCTATCCTTGTGGCAGAGGGTAAAAAGGAAGCGGCTATTCTCGGAGCTCAGGCGGAAAAGGAAGCGGCTATTTTACGAGCTGAGGCTATAAAGGAAGCAACTATCCGCGAGGCTGAGGGTAAGGCAGAGGCTATACTCAAGGTACAGGTGGCAACAGCCCAGGGTATTGAAAAGCTTAACGAAGCAAATCCCACAAAGGAAGTTCTTGCATTGAAGAGCTTTGATGCACTCAAGGATGTAGCCGACGGTAAGGCTACCAAAATAATAATTCCCAGCGAGATTCAGGGAATTGCAGGTATGGCGGCATCCTTAAAGGGAATATTTGAAAACGATAAGGGTGCACATGAATAACGGAGGTATAAGATGAATTCAATTTTAACAATGTCATTAGCGGTGCTTATACCCGCTATACTCGTTATGCTTGTCGGTGTGGTTATAATTATCGCAAGTATAGTATTTGCCGTTATATTCTTTAAAAAGAAAAAGGTGCAGACTGTAAACAACACAACTAATAATGTAAACAGTGAAACTGTTGATGCAGATACGGTAAACATTAATAATTACAGTGAAAATAACGGCTGAGCGCTTTGATGTTAAAAATTTCACAAACAACGTTAAGTAATTATTTACATCTTTGTATAATTCACAAATTGATTTATTTTATCAAGGATGGTATAATTGAATAAAATCAAAAGGAAAAGAAGGTAAAAAAGTATGCTGTATATCATTGACAGCGCTCATATCGAGCTTATTAAGAAGTGTGCTGAATTTTATCCCATTGACGGTGTAACCACAAACCCCACCATCATCTCAAAAGAAAAAACCGATTTTATCAAGCTTATCAAGGAGATCCGTTCTATTATCGGTCCCGATAAGATGTTCCACGTACAAACCACATCAACTGACTGTAAGGATATCGTAGAAGAGGGTCTTCGTCTCCGCGAGCTTATGGGCGAAAACTTCTATCTTAAGATCCCCGTATCTCCCGAAGGTCTTAAGGCAACAATGGAGCTTAAGAAGCAGGGAGTTGGTATTACGATGACCGCGATCTTCACCCAGCAGCAGGCACTTATCGGTGCAAAGGCAGGTGCGGATTTCGTAGCTCCTTACGTTAACCGTCTTGATAACATCGTTTCCGACGGTGTTCACGTTGTAAGTGAAATAGTAAACCTTTTTAAGGTTCATAACATCAACTCCAAGGTTCTTGCGGCAAGCTTCAAGACCGCAGAACAGGTACACAAGATCGCAATGGTAGGTACTCAGGCTATCACCATTAATCCCGAGCTTTTTGAGCAGCTTGTTTACCATCCTCTTACCCTTTATGCTGTAGATGATTTCGAAGCAGACTGGGCAAGTGTTTACGGAAATCAGAAGATAATAGACATGATAAAATAAAAAAGCGCCGCCGGCGCTTTTTTATTTTATCGGAAATCGTTTTATTTAGTGTGAATTGTTCGCACTGTGGAAAGGGGCGGAATTCGGTGTGCCCGGCGGCGCTTAATTGATGTATCGAAAATCGCTTTATTTCGTGCGAGTTGTTCGCACTGTGAAAAGGGGCGGAATTCGGTGTGCCCGGCGGCACTTTTGTGGTATTCATTCGACAAATATAACAAAACTTATGTTGAAAATTTGTGCATTTTTTGCTTGCATTTTATTGAAGTTTATGTTAAAATTTATGTAGTAATTGTAACCTCGTTTAGTGCTGTACAAAAACAAGGTTAAAATTCACAAAAAACAATTTTTATGGAGGAAAAAACATGAAAAACTTTAAGCGTATCTTAGCTATCGTTTTGGTAGTTATGATGGTTGTTCCCATGATGACAACCGGGCTTTCCGCTGCTACCGCTGAAACACTTCAGGGTCAGTATTCTGCAGGTGTAACCTTTGCAGGCGGCAATTGGAAGGCATACTCTTATAACGACTGGTCCAAGCATATGGGCGAAGCTCTCGCTGCATTTGACGACCTTGCAAACGTTAATGTTGACGCAGAAGGCCAGATCGTTCTTTCCAACCAGATCCAGTATGGATTTAACTCCTATCAGCAGTATGGTTGGGTTAACCAGAACGTTATGAACGTTCTCCAGAGCACAAACACAACCGCTATTGACGGACTCTTCTTCCGTAACGGTATGATGGCTCAGGCTTCCGGTTCTACCGTATTTGCAGAGTCTCTCTCTTATGCATTCTCTGAAAACCAGCTTCTCGGCACACTTTCTACCGATGTTTATACTAAGGAAGAAGGCTTTGCAGTAGAAGGCGGTATGGTAACCGACGGTCTCGTTATCTCCATGTACAACAACGATAACGATATTATGTCTAACGGCTCCGTATTCAACGTAATTACAGCATACGTTATGGATGGCGGTAAGATCGTTAGCAGCCAGTCCTTTGAGACTGAAGCTTTCGGCAAGGATTTCGGTCTTTGCACAGGTCACGCACACAACACTTACATCAGCTTTGTTGACGGTGTTGTAACATTCCACGTTGAAGATAACTACTCCGCTAACGGTGCTTACTTCAACCAGACCTATACATTTGATGAACTTGATACCGCTACTATCTCTACCAACAAGGATTACTACTTCTGCGTTGGTTCAAAGGGTGAAGGCGCTGATGGTGTTGACGGTTCCGTTAACATCAACCTCGCTCGTATCGGTACATTCACCATCGACGCTGCTACAGGTCTCTATGACACTGCTGACAGCGAAAACAAGAACATTGCTGATTGGACCGGTCACGGTACAGTAAGCTGTGCACATGAAGTATGGTCCGACTGGACCGAAACTCTCGCTCCTTCCTGCACCACAACAGGTATCGAAGAAAGAACCTGTCTCGGATGCGGCAAGGTAGAGGTTAACACTATCGCTGCTCTCGGTCACTCTTATAGCGACTGGAATACCGATGTTATGCCCGACTGTGTAAACGCAGGCTCTAAGTCCAGGGTATGTTCTGTATGCGGCGATGTAGATACTGAAGTTATCGCAGCAAACGGCCATGCATGGGGCGATTGGTACAATACTGTTGATCCCGAGTGTGAATACGTAGGCTTGAAGCAGAGAGACTGTTCTGTATGCGGTGCATACGAAGAAGAAGTTATTCCCGCTCTCGGTCATGACTGGGTATGGGATACTCTTCCTACTTACGATGTAAACGGTCAGAGAACTTGTGCTACTTGTGGTACAGTTGAAGCTGATCTCGCTTATGATCTCAGCTACTACTGGATCACCGCTTGTGACAACAAGGTTGGTAACATCGACGCAGCTTACGCTGATTACAACGATGAGTACCTTGCAGAGGTTGTTGACGGCGCAGTAAGCGTTCAGGATATGTCCCTCGTTTACGGTGGCGAATACAACTACAACACAGTTCTTAAGGCTACCTCCAAGTTCGCTACAGACCTCGAAGGCTTCTATGCTACCATCGAGATCGGTAACGGCGACGGTATGCTCGCTTATGATTATCCCACCACCATCAGCTTCATCTGGACAAACATTCCCGAGAACTATGATGACGCTGCTGAGTACTCCGTTTACAATCCCGGCGCAGTTGGTCTTTCCAACAAGCTCCAGGCTTCCAGATACGGCCACATCTACAATAACTACCTTGCAGGTGAGTACACCTTCTGTGCAGTTCTTGCAGATACATCCTTCATTTACTCCGAGTATGACTACGGTACTCCCAACGACGGTATGTACGATTGGTTGTACTCCACCGTAGTTTCCAACGGTAACTACTGGACCACAAAGATGGATACCATCGCAGTTCCTGCTGATGAGGCTATCACAGTTGGTCTCCTTTATGAGTTCGATCCTACCGATTCCGCACGTGATATGGTAGCTTACGTTGATATCAACGGCGAGCTCTACTGTCCCGGTGTTGGTGCAAACCACCAGCTCACAACTCAGGACTACTACTTTGGTGTTGCAACATTTGCATACGGCACCAACCACTCCGCATCCTTCAAGATCACTGACGTTTGCGGTCAGGATGCAGCACTCTTCAACGGTTGGACTCATGAGTGCTACACCGAGCATTTCGAAGAAGCAGCTACTTGTACAGAGGACGGCTACTCAGCAGACATCTGTCTCGCTTGTAACACCGAGTACAATAAGGTTGTAACTCCCGCAACAGGTCATGACTTTGTTGACTACGTTTGCCAAAACTGCGGTCTTGCACAGGCTGCAAAGGTTAACGACGAAGGCTTCAACACTCTTCAGGAAGCTATCGACGCTGCTGAAGACGGTGACACCATTACTCTTCTTGCAGGTGTATCCGGCAAGGTTACTTACACATTCAACAAGAACGTAAATCTTGACCTCAACGGCAAGACTCTCCGTCATACATCCGGTAACCCCGTAGTTGTTGACGGTGCAACTGTAACAGTTGTTGGTACCTCCGGTACTATCCGTTCTTCCGACGGTATCTCCGTAACAGTTGTTAACGGCGGTTCCTTCGTAATCAACGTTGCTACTACAGTTCGTTGCTCTTCTGAGGAAGGCTTCAATGTATTCGCAGTTGAAGACGGTTCCAGTGTAGTTATCAACGCTCTCGGCGGTAGATACTACAAGAATCCTGCAAACGTTGCAGGTGTTGTATTCGGTGATCACCTCACCGTTCAGGAAAACTCCTCCACAAACTACTCAATCGTTAAGTACTACGATTGGAAGATCACCTTTGATACCGTTGGCGGTACAATGCCCGAAGGCGTTCCCACCGAAATGGGTATCAATACAAACGAAAACTACAAGGAAGCTACCGGATTTGATTATCCCGTTCCTACCCTTGAAGGTTACGTATTTGAAGCTTGGTACTGGGATGTTTATAACTACATGCTTTATCCCGGTGACTGGAACAACGGTTACTTTGCAGTAGCTCAGGACGTTGCTCTTGAGGCTATCTGGAATGAGTGTACTCACACTTGGGGCGATTGGGTTGAAGACGAAGCTGCAGGCACAAAGTCCAGAACTTGTGATGTTTGCGGTCTCACTGAAACCGAAACTCTTGAATGTGCACACAACTACGTTGTAACAGACGTTGTTGCTCCTACATGTACAGAAGCAGGCTACTCTGTTTACACATGCGAATTCTGCGGCGACAGCTACAATGCAGATCCTGTTGACGCTGAAGGTCATCAGTACGAAGCATTTGTAACTGCTCCTACATGTACAGAAGCTGGTTACACAACTTATACTTGCGGTATTTGCGGCGATTCTTACGTTGCAGACGAAACCGAAGCTGCAGGCCACGCTTGGGGCGAATGGTTTGTAACAATTAAGCCTACCTACTACGAAGTAGGTGAAGAAACCAGAGTTTGCGATACATGTGGCGAATTCGAAACCCGTGAAGTTGCAAAGAAGTCTTACCTCATCACATTTGATACCTGCGGCGGTACAATGCCTGAAGGTGTTCCCACCGAGCTCGGTATCAACTATCAGGAAAACTACAAGGAAGCTGCAGGCTTCGATTATCCTATCCCCACCTACGATGAAGGCGGTTATGTATTCGATTGCTGGTATTGGTCTGAATACAACTACTGGCTCACCGAAGGTGACTGGAACGGCGGTTACTTTGCTATCACATGGAATATCACTCTTGAAGCAGTATGGGTAGAATGCCCCGGCCACGAATGGACCGAAGAAATAGTTTCCGATCCTACTTATATCGAAGAAGGTCTTAAGGTTAAGACATGTACAGTTTGCGGACTCGTTGAAGAAGAAGCAATTCCTGTAATCGTTCCTCCTTACACCATCACATTTGATACCATGGGCGGTACAATGCCTGAAGGCGTTAAGACTGTTTACGGTATTGACAATGGCGACAACTACAAGGAAGCAACCGGTATCGAGTATCCTATTCCTACATACGATGAGGGCGGATACGTATTCGATTGTTGGTACTGGCCTGAATACAACTTCTGGCTCACACCCGGCGACTGGAACGGTGGTTACTATGCTATCACATGGAGCATCACTGTTGAGGCTGTATGGGTAGAATGCCCCGGTCATGAGTGGACTGAATGGGTAGTTGACGAGGCTGCAGGTGTTCAGACAAGAACATGTACAGTATGTAATCTCGTTGAGACCGAAGACTATGTTCCCGCAGTTGAGCTCAACGTAACTGCTAACGCTAACGTTATCAGCGTTGTTGGTCTTACCTCCGACGTTAAGGACGTATTCATCTCCAAGGGCGCTTGGGAAACCTACGCTCAGATGAAGCCCAATAAGATTTACTGTATCACTCCTAACCACAAGAGTGTTGTTGACGGTGCATTCGACTACACAGTAGCTGAAGACGGCACATATACAGTAATGGTTAGATTCACCGACGGCACAATGGAAGCACGTGTATTCGTAGTTGACTGTGCAGCTGAATCTGATTCCGATCTCGTTGTTGACGGCAACACTGTTACCGTTAAGAACCTTGAAAACCTCCTCGTTCTCCGTTACGTTAAGGGTGAGTATGAAACAAGCTACGAAATCAAGAGAGCTCCCGGCGTTACCAACATCGCTTACTATTCCAAGAAGATCGTTGACAACACCTTCACAGTTGATCTTGAGCCCGGCACATACACATTCGTAACTCAGTTCAAGGATGGCGTATTCAATTACTACACCGTAGTAATCGAAGAGCCCGTTGTTGTTGAGCCTAAGGATTGGGTATTATCCTTTGATACCGTTGGCGGCGATATGCCTGAAGGCTTTGCTACCGAATATGGTATCAACACAGGTGATTACTACAAGGATGTTCTTCCCGGATATCCCGTTCCCACCCTTGATGGTTATGTATTCGACGGTTGGTTGCTTAACAAGTACAACTTCTGGTTCACAGAAGGTGACTACAACTCCGGTTACTATGCAGTATCCGAAGACTGTGTTTTTGAAGCAATGTGGCTCGAAGCATAAGCTTTAAAGTTTTTCAGTAAACTAAATCCATAAAAGAAAGCCCATCGGGAGACCGATGGGCTTTTTGCTGCGTAATGAACTGAAAATTAAATGTATGTGGAAGAAGGGCAAAGTCCTTCAACTTTGATGTGCAGAGTTGACTTATCGGGATTATTATGCTAAAATATTATCATCAATTTTTGAGGTGTTAAAATGAGCATAAGATTATACGAAAATGATAGTTATATAATGAATTTTACCGCTAAGGTGCTTTCCTGTAAGGAAAACGGAGAGTATTGTGATATTATTCTTGACAGAACCGCTTTCTTTCCCGAGGGCGGCGGTCAGCAGGGGGATAATGGGTTTATCGATTCCGTATGTATCGCCGACACACAGCTTGTTGACGGCGAAATAGTTCATAAGGCTATGGCTCCTTTAGAGGTAGGAGCAGAGGTGGAGTGCTTTATTGATTGGGATACACGTTACGATAGAATGCAGAATCATACAGGTGAGCATATACTGTCCGGTATTATTCATGATATGTTCGGATATAACAACGTTGGTTTTCATATGAACGATGATGAGCTGACCTTTGACGTTGACGGTAAGCTTACCGATGAGGATATATATATAATAGAGCTTACCGCCAATAAAGTTATTGACGATAATCATCCTGTAACTATCATTTATCCCGAAGGTGAAGAGTTAGCTGGTCTTGATTACAGAAGCAAATTAGACCTGACCGAGGGTGTGCGCATTGTAAATATTGAGGATGTTGACCTTTGCGCTTGCTGTGCCCCCCATGTGGCAACAACCTCCGAGGTAGGGCTTATAAAAATTACCCGTTTCTACAGTAATAAGGGCGGTACGCGTCTCCACGTGCTTTGCGGCGGACGTGCCCGCGGTGATTACGGTGTGCTTCATGAACAGGTGACCTACGTAACTAATTCCGCATCCTCTAAAAGATATGAGCTTAACCTTATTTATGACAGGTTGCTTGCGGAAATCGCCGCATTAAAGGAGGAGCACCGTAATTTCAAGACAAGCGTCATAAATGAAAAGATAGAAGATATGGGCGAGGGCAGAGAAGCGTATCTTTACTTTGTCCGTGATTACGGCTTTGATGATCTTGTAAAGCTGTGTGACTTATCTTGCAAGAGATATATCGACGCTATTAGCTGTGCATTCTGCGGAAATGACGATGAAGGATATAATTTTGTTATCGGAGGATGCGGTTCGGCTGAGAAATTCCCCGAATTCCGTAAGCAGTTCAATGCCCGCGGCGGCGGACGTGATATGTACCAGGGTAAGGTACAGGCGAAAAGGGAAGATATTGAAAAGTACTTTTTAAATCAATAAAAAAGCGGGCGCCGGCCCGCAGCGAATTCCGCCCCGAACACAGCAATAAACCAAATTTTTCATTGCACGAGGCAGAGGAAATTCTTATATATTAAAAAACAGAGGATTTTTTGAAAATCCTCTTTTTTTATAAAGCTAAAATCCTTCAAAAATAACAAAATGCGAACTATTACGCCGTTTACAAATTATTATATACATGATATAATTATTATAATAGTTAATTTGTTGACTTCTGTGGTATTAATTGTTATATAATTAAAAGGAGAAAGCGAAAATGAAGGCATTCAAACGCATAATAACTACTATACTTATTTCTGTTATGCTTATTGGTAGTATTAATGTTTCATCATTTGCCGAAGCGATGAAGGAGTATATCGATGAAAAGAATGAGCTTGCCGCGGCTTACTCGGGTAAATGCGGCAATAATATCACATGGATACTTGACGACGAGGGTACTCTTACCATCTCGGGTGAGGGTGCGATACATAACGAGAAATATCGTTCCTGTTTCGACGCATACAGGAATCAAATCGTGAATGTAATTATAGAAAGCGGTGTTACGAGAATAGGTGACAGAGTTTTTTATAATCTTAATAATATGAAAAGTGTTACTATTCCTCCAAGTGTGACTGAATTTGGTTATTATGTATTTGACCGTTGCTCTTCGTTAGAAGCGGTTTATATCAGCGATATTACCGCATGGTGCGGTGTAGACTTCGAATCCTATAATACTAACTCAAATCCCTTGTTTAATGCTTGTAATCTATACTTAAACGGTGAATTGGTTGAAGAGCTTGTTATTCCCGAGGGTGTTGAAGATATCGCTGATTATGTTTTCGCAGGCTGTAAGAGTATTAAAAGTGTAAGCTTTCCCGAAAGCTTAGAATCTATTGGTTTGTCGGAGTTTAATAATTGTTCCTCCCTTAATAGTGTATATATTAAAGATTTGTCAGCGTGGTGCAGTATTGACATTGGCTCAACAATGACTGATCGTTCTTACGATCTTTATCTTGACGGTGAGGTGATAACCGATCTTGTTATACCCGAGGATATAGAACAGCTGAATCCATACACCTTCAAAAATGTTGGAAGCATTTTAAGTGTATATATTCCCGAAAATGTTAAAAGTATAAGCTTCTGTGTTTTTGAAGGTTGTGAAAATCTTAAGGATATATCCATATCCGATGAGTGCAGAGAAATCCGCACCGATTGCTTTACCGATACTGCATTTTATCTTGATGAAAGTAATTGGGACAATGGAGCTCTTTATATTGATAGTCATTTAATAGAGGTTAAAACTGAGCTTACAGGCATCTATGCTATCCGTCCCGGAATATTGACTATAGCCGAGGATGCGTTTTACTTCAGTAACCTTGAAGCTGTTACCATGACGGATAGCGTTGTTTATATAACAAGGGGTGCTTTTCAATTTTCAAAGATCAAGGATGTAATTCTTTCAAATAATATTACAAGGATAAATGATGATACATTTATTGGCAGTAAGCTGAAAAGTGTCAAATTACCCGATAATCTTATCGAGATCGGATTTAGTGCTTTTGATGGAACAAATCTTAGTTCTGTTGTTTTTCCCGATTCACTTGAAAAGATAGAGTGTTGTGCATTTTTAGACTGTTATAATTTGGTTAATATCAGCTTGGGAAAGAATATTAAGCAGATCGAAGTTAACGCTTTTTATTATTCGGGTTACTACCTCTCTTCTGCAAATTGGCGAGGCGATAATTTGTATTTGGGCGATTGGTTGATATGCTCTGATTATGAAGATGCAGAAGGTCATTTGACTGTTAAGCAGGGTACAAAACATCTTGCAGATGCTGCCTTTACAGGGTGCACCGAGGTTAAATCTATCGAGCTGTCCGAAGGTATAACCGTTTTACCGAGTTACGCCTTTTCGGGTTGCAGTTCATTAACTGAATTTACGGTTCCGTACGGTGTAACAGAAATTAAAGAAAAAGCATTTAACGTATGCTCGAGTCTTGAGTGTGTATTTATTCCCGAAACTGTCACATATATTGCAGACGATGCTTTTGACCGTTGCGATAAAGCTGTGATATTTTGCTCAAAGGGTTCTTATGCCGAAGAATACGCAATAAAGCAGGGTATTCCCGTTCAATGTGAATATGTTACGGGTAAATGCGGTGAAAACATCTCATGGTTGCTGACCGAGGAGGGTACACTCAAAATATTCGGCAGCGGATATATGTATGAAAATAAAAGGCCATCGTCCCTCAGTTGGGAGGCATATAAGGATGATATCACCAAGGTCATTATTGGTGACGGCATTCTGAATATTGCTACTGCTGCTTTTTATGAATATGAAAATCTCAAGGAGGTTGATTTCGGTAATACCGTTATATCAATAGGTGCATATGCATTCTATGGAGCAAGCTCTCTTGATAATATCGTTTTCCCCGATTCCTGCACAACAATTGGGGGTAGCGCATTTGCATATGTTGGCGCCCAATATATTACATTACCTAAAACAATTACAAATATAAGCGGCTTTGCATTTGCCGTGGATAAACATCCATATCCCCAAATGGTTTTGCGTTGTTATAAGGGTACCTATGCTCATGAGTATTTACTGGAATATGACAATGTTTACGGCTGTGGATACGTGCTTATCTGCGATGCCCACTCTTTTACAAAATATATTTCCAACAATGACGGCAGCTGTGTAAATAACGCCACCGAAACCGCCGAATGTGATAACTGCTATGCAACCGACACAAGGGAGATTCCCAATTCTAAGGTTCATAATTATCTTGGTGAAGAAATTGATCCCGGTACTTGCTTCCGTAAAGCTGTTATGAAGTATACCTGCTCGGGCTGCGGTGATTTTTATACAGAAGAAACCAAAACAAAGCCCCACAGCTATACGGCATATAGTGTATATAAAGAGCCTACCTGCATAGCTAACAGAATAGACGTTTCTTACTGTGATTACGGATGCGGAAATTACAAATATGCCGTGATTGCCTCTACTGCAGTCGGTCACCGCTTTGGTGATTATATCTATAATAATAATGCCACCTGCACAAGCAACGGAACAAAAACTGCTTACTGTATTTACGGCTGCGGCATCTTCTCAACCCTCTCGGTTCCTGATACCGCAAAGGGTCATAGCCTGACCGAATGGGAAACAATAATTTCTGCAACACCTACCTCCGAGGGTGAAAGAAAAAGAGAATGTCTTAACTGCAGTTACTCTGAAAACGAGATCGTGCCCTGCCTTCCCGATCCCGAGATAAAATTAGACGGATATAACGTTTTAATTACAAAAAGCAATAATATAAAGTATATCCGCTATGCCATGGGAGAATATTCTACCTCGGGTGATATCAAAAATGCCGAGGGATGTGAGACTCTTGATGCAGATACAATTCTTTCATTAACTGAGGATAGTATAGCGAGTATACCCATAAATGATGGCGGCGTATATTCCTTCTGGATCAAGTATCATGACGGGAACGAATTTATATATACCGTGGATCTTGCCGAAATGGAGCAAGAAATAGAAGCCGAAGGTGTAACTCTCACCGTAAAAAATCTTTACGGAGTAAAGGACTATTTTATTGCAAAGGGTGACTATACAACCTATGCAGATGTTAAGGCAAACCGCGTTGTACAGATAACAAGGAACAAGATCGGCACAAAGCATGATTACAGCTATATACTTTCCGAGGCGGGTGTTTATACAGTATGTGTAAGGTATGACGATCCTGCCAGAGAATATAAGCTCATGACTGTTAAATTGACCGTAACCGAGCCTGTGTTTACCGAAAACGGCTTGCAACTGAAGGTTTCAAATCTTCGGGATATCAAGGTCATTCGTACCGCATACGGAGATCATTCTACTCCCGGTCAGATCAAGAAAGCAGAGGAAAGCCGAGCGTTTACGGGTAAATCCGTACTTAACGGGCTTAACGTATATACGATCCAATACCGTGACGAAGGTCTCGTTACCGTAGCGGTGGTATATAACAACGGTTATGAGGTAATATATAAGTATAATGTTACAAAGAAGTCACCCGAAATTGTAAGAGAAGGTGATCTTATTACCTTTAACAATCTTGAGGATTTTAAGGTTATCCGTTATGCCGAAGGTGTTTATACTACCGCAAGTGAGATAAAGAATGCAAAGGGAAGCGTCGGTATCAGCGGAAAGCATTATCTCTATGACAGCTATACCGTAAGGCTTGCCCCCGGCACATATACCTTCTGCGTTCAGTATGATGATGAATCATATAATTATTACAGAATTACCGTGGAATAGAATAATAACCAAAAGAACCGAAGCCGTGATGCTTCGGTTCTTTACGTATATTAAAATTTAAAATAATTCTTCGTATTGTAGTAACAAATATTTTCCACAAGCTTTGTTAAGGTCTTTTCATCATTGGGATATCTTCCTGATTCTACCCAACCACCCACAAGGTCGCAAAGGATACGGCGGAAATATTCGTGGCGGGTATAGGAAAGGAAGCTTCGGCTGTCGGTAAGCATACCTAAAAACCTTCCGAATGCAGAGAGGTTTGCAAGGGATATCATCTGATCGCGCATACCGCTTTCGTTATCGTTGAACCACCATGCAGAGCCTTGCATTATCTTGGGCATACCGTTATAGGAGGTCTGGAATGCACCGAGGAGCGCTCCTATAGCCGCATTATCCGAGGGATTGATGGAATAGAGTATTGTCTTGGGAATACCGCCGTCGCTTTCCATTGCGGAAAGGAGCTTTGCAAGCTCTGCGATACCCGTATCGGCTCCTATAACGTCAAAGCCGGTATCTCTGCCCAATTCTTTGAACTTAACGGCGTTTACGTTACGAAGCACGCCGAAATGGAGCTGCATTATCCATCCGCGCTCCCTGTATTCCTTGGCAAAGAAACGGTTAAGGTCTGTTTTATAAATTGCCTCCTCTTCGGGGGTAACGTCCCTTCCATCCTTGGTATAGGCTTTTATAAAGATATCTTCAACGTCTTTACGGCACTTTGCTTCTGCGTAAAGGCATCTTGTATCTATACCGTGGTCGGCGGTACAGCAGCCAACCGAGGTAAAGTAATCAAGACGCTGCTTGTATGCTTCTTTTAATGAATTAAGATCTGTGATCTTAACTCCGGAAACCGCCGAAAGGGAATTGATATAATCGCGAAAGCCCTTTCTTTCACAGTTAAGTCCGGCATCCGGGCGAAAAGCAGGGAGTACCTTTGTTTTAAAGCCCTTATCTTCGGCAATCTGCTTGTGATATTCAAGTGTAGATACAGGGTCATCTGTGGTACAGAGTGCGGTAACGTTGGATTTCTTAATGATATCGCGAACACTCATATTACCCTCGGCAAGCTTGTTTGAGGTCATCTCCCAGATCTTTTCCGCATTTTCCTCGCAGAGTATGAGATCACAGTCAAAATATCTCTTTAACTCAAGATGTGACCAATGGTACATGGGATTGCCGATAAGATCAGGCATGATTGTTGCAAATGCCTTGAATTTTTCAAAATCGGATGCATCGCCCGTTATGTATTTCTCTTCAACACCGCAGGAACGCATAGCTCTCCACTTGTAATGGTCGCCGTAGAGCCAGAGCTGTGTTATATTGGTAAATACTGCGTTTTCGGCAATTTCCTTTGGGTCTATATGGCAATGATAGTCGATGATAGGGAGCTTTGCCGCAACACCGTGATATAGTTTTTTAGCTGTTTCGTTTGAAAGGATGAAATCCTTATCCATAAAATTTGTCATTTTACTTCTTCCTTTATTTTAGTTAGGTTTATTGTATCACAAATATCCTGTAATCTCAATAATTTTAGAGAAAAATATTTGCAAAGGTAAAAAATATATGCTATACTTAATTAATAAGAGAGGTGATATTATGTCATATAAGGCTGACCAGCATTCCCATTCATTTTTTTCCTTTGATTCAAAAAATAACCTTGACGAAATGTGCAAAAAGGCTATAAGCATTGGATTTGATGAAATAGCAATAACCGATCATAAGGATTTTTATCAATCTGAGGTATTGAAGAGGCTGGAAGTACCCTTTGATCATGACGCTGCTTATAATGCTATCTGTGATATAAAAGAAAAATATAAGGATAGATTAAAGGTTTCTGTCGGAGTTGAGTTCGGTCAGCCTACAGAGGATCCCGAATTTGCAAAGGAGCTTCTTTCAAGCCATAATTACGATATGGTAATAGGATCCCTTCACAGCCTTTACCGTATGCCCGATTTCTATCTTCTTGATTTTTCGAAAATAACGGGCGGGCAGTGCGATCTTTTTATAACTCAGTATTTTAAGGAGATAGAGGAGCTTGTGGATTGGGGGGATTTTGACACTCTTGCCCATCTTACCTATCCAATAAGATACATAAAGGCAGGGGGACATAACGTTGATCTTGAAAAACATATTCCGCAGATAAAGATAATATTTGAAAAGCTTATCGAAAAGGGAATAGCCCTTGAGGTTAACTCCTCGGGATACCGTCAAGGTCTTGGGGGTCCTTTGCCCGATTATGAGATATTGAAATTATACCGTGAGATAGGCGGCGAATATATAACTGTCGGCGGTGACGGACATACAATTGAGGATCTTTGCCTGAATATTGAAAGGGTTTATGAAAAGCTGAAATCCTTGGGATTTAAATATATTTGCTCCTTTACCGAGCGTAAAATAGAGAAGAAAGAGATATAACAATGAAAAGAATCAGATTAATAACCTTATTACTTACAGTATGCCTGCTTGTCTGTTCATGCGGTAATACCGAAGCTGAAAATAAAAATGACGGTGTTTATACCATGACCGAAATGGAAGGTAAGTACAAGACTCAGGGCAGAACTATTCTTTATGAAGAGGGTCTGGCACTTCTTTCTACAGCAGACAGCTTTGAATTCAACGCAAACTGTGAAGGTAAGGTAAGCATGAATCTTCTTTGCGAAGCCTTGACCTTTACCGAAGAGCTTCGGGAGGATCCCGAGGGTTATACTGCGGCAGACTGTTATTTTACAGCATATATCGACGGTGAGCGCAGTGAAACGCGTTATAATATAAAAAAGGGCAGGGCAGAATTTGTTCTTTGCGAGGATATTGCAAAGGGTGAGCACAATTTCAGACTTGTTCGCCAGAGTGAATGGGAACACGGCAGAGTGTTTTTAGAGTCGGTTTGCTTTGACGGTGAATTAAGCGAAAAGCCTGAGGATAAGGAGCTTTATATCGAGTTTATAGGTGACTCTATTGCTACGGGCTTCGGTAATATTCCCGAGGAAGAGCACGAGTCTGCATGGGGAGGACATCCCGTATGGCAGGACGGTACGCAGGCCTTTGCCTATATGAGCGCCGAGGCTCTTGACGCGGACTACAGTATTGTTGCAATCGAAGGTATCGGTGCCTCCTGCGGTTATTGGGATTTCACCATGAACGAGATATATGAAAATTACCCCAGAGTGCTTGAAAAGGATTATATCTATAAGCCTGAAAGAACTGCGGATATCGTTGTCATTGAGCTTCTTTCCAATGACGGTGCTAACTGGAGGGACGCGGGGTTGACCATTCACGATATTCTTGATAAGGGTATCGAGCTTGCAAGGATGGCAAAAGAAAAGCATCCAGATGCAAAGATAGTGTTTTCTCCGGGTGTCTTCCCCAAGCAGTTTGAGGAAAAGTACCGCGAAGAATTCGGCGGTGAGGAGAACGGATTTTATATAGTCGATCTGCCTATGAATACTTCGGGTAAATCCGGTCATCCCGACGTTGAGGGTCAGACCATGGCATCAGAAGCGCTTACTAACTTTATAAAGGAGATAACAGAATAATGTTATTTGACGGAAAATACAAAACACAGGGCAGAACTATCCTTACCGATGAAGGTCTTATGATGCTTTCTTCGGCAGATACCTTTGAATTTAATGCTGTTTGTGAAGACAGAGTAAGTATCTATATTACCGCAAAGGGTGAAAATACCGACGTATATTTTACTGTGTATATCGATGGCGAACGCAAAAATGCCCGCTTCCACGTAAGTGAGGGTAAGAACGTTATTATTCCTGCAACAGATCTTAAAAAGGGTGTACATAATATCAAGCTTGTTCGCCAAACAGAATGGGACAGGGGAGATATTTACGTAACTGACGTTGAGATCAAGGGTGAGCTGTCCGATCCCCCCGAGGACAGGAAGGTGTTTATTGAGTTTGTGGGCGACTCTCTTGTAACAGGCTACGGTAATCAGCCTAACGAATGGTCTGAGATAGAGTGGGGCGGTGCTTCTGCATATCAGGACGCAACAAAGGCTTATCCCTATATGATCGGCGAGGCTCTTGGCTGTGATGTAAGCGTTGTTGCGATCCAGGGCATCGGTACCTCCTGTGGCGGCTGGGAGTTTACTATGAATGAGATCTATGAGAATTATCCCAGAGTAAAGGAAAAGGACTATATCTACAGTCCGAAAAGAAGCGCAGATATTGTTGTTGTGCATCTTTTGGGTAACGATAAATATGAATACGAAAACCGCGGCTTTACTCTTGACTACGTTTTTGAAAAGGCGGAGGAGCTTTGCCGTATGGTAAGGGCAAAGCACCCCAATGCTGCAGTTATATTTTGTCCTGCCGACTATTGCGAGCAGGGTGCAAGGATGATAGAAGAAAAGCTGGGCGGTGCCGAAAACGGATATTACAGTACTATCCTTTATATGGATGCTCTCGGAAAGGGAGGACATCCTTCGGTTGCAGGTCATGAAAGCGCTGTTGAGGCACTTCTTCCTATAATAAAGAAAATCATTGAAGAAAAAAATGAATAACATAATTCTGATAGGAATGCCCGGATGCGGAAAAAGCACCCTTGGTGTTATTCTTGCAAAAACCCTGGGTTATGATTTTATCGATACCGACCTTATTATTCAAAAGAATGAGGGAAGAAAGTTGTATGAGATCATAGCAGAAGACGGTCTTGATGCTTTTATAAATTGCGAGAGCAGAGCAATTTGTTCTATAGATACGGATAACACGGTTATCGCCACGGGCGGAAGTGCGGTGCTTGACAAAAAGGCAATGGAGCATCTTAAATCTATGGGTAAGGTTGTATATATTGATCTGCCTCCCGATATTATAAAAAGACGCATAAATAATATAAATACCCGTGGTATAGTTATGGAAAAGGGCGAAAGTGTTGAGGATGTTTATAAGCACCGAGCACCTTTATATGAAGAATATGCAAATATTATTTTTAAAGGTGCAGATACTGATACCGAAAGAGCTATAGAGAATTTAATTGATATATTATAATGAAATCATATGCTTGACTTGCTTATTATATATTTAGTCATTGAATCAATTAATTATTTAGGAGGAAATTATGATTTGTCCCAAATGCGGATTCAAAGGAAAGGACAAGGCTTTATTCTGCGGCAAGTGCGGCCAAAGGCTTGTTGAATTGAATAATGGTTCCGAAATATCCGAAGAGCAGCTTACCGAAGAGAATATAAATAAAACACATAAACTTTTTAAAAAAAGTTTTTCTTCTCCTTTCTTCATGCTTTTAATAATAAGCTTTGTAGGATTCATGCTTTTTAATATGATATATAATTTCCGAAATCTTTTGGTATTAGGGCCTTTATGGGAAATTGACTATATATTTGAATCGGGAGTAGTATCCTTGGTTTTGTTTTCGGTTATATTTATTGTAAATTTCGTATTGGATATACTGCTGGTCATCTCAATGGTCACCCTTTTAACAAACGGTTTTTCAAGGAATGATAAAATACCCGATTTTGGTCTATCCTTAACTCAATTTGCAATTAAGGCAAGAATGATCTTTTGGTGGATTGCAACGGTATTTGCGGGTTTGATTTTGATGTTTAGCTTTTTTGTATCAATGGCACCTTCCACATATTATGGGGACGGATTATTTAACTATTCCATATTCGAGCAAATATTAGACGTTGGTTCAAATGCAATTGTTATTATTATTCTTTTGATTTTGCACATTATAATTGCAATACCACTTGTGTTTAATATGAAATTTTATATTGCATTAAAGGAAACTGTGGATATTTTTAAGGAATCCTCTGTTTGTGGAATAAAATACTATGGTGTGAGAAATATTGTTATGATATATCCAATTGTTATGGGGATTCTATCCATTTTTGTGTGCTTTCCTGCATTTTTCTATGATGTTTTTCTTGGTTTGCTGGTTTTAAGCGCCTCTTTGCCTTTGATTATGACAGGTATTTTCTTTGTGTTTTTTAATTTCGCTTTGAAAAAAATGATGAAAAAAGCATAAACGAATAGGGTAAATCAACTTTACCCTATTTTTTTAATATAATAGGTTGATTTTTTGATTTGCTTCATGTATAATAAATATAATTATGAAATTAATATGATTAACATATAAGGAGATTTTCAAAATGAGCAGAATTTGTATTCCCGATCATGAGTATAAGGAAAGAGTAGCAAGAGCTGCCGAGCTTATCAAGAAGGCAGGACTTGACGTTCTTATCGTTAATTCTACAGAGTCCGACTATGCTAACGTAAGATATTTTTCCGGTTTCTGGCCTCTCTTTGAGAGAGCAGGTGTAGCTATTTCCGCCGGCGGAGACGCGGCTCTTATGGTTGGTCCCGAATCCAGAGAATTCGGCGGCGACAGAAACAAGCTTGATAAGATTTTTGTTCTCAAGGCATACAGAGAAGGTGCTGACCCCAGCTATCCCGAGCTTCAGGCTGATACCTATCATGACGTATTTAAGGCTATAGGTGTTACAGGTACAAAGCTCCGTATCGGTGTTGCTTCCTATCTTGATACATCCGTTACTATCTACAACGCTATCGTTGACGCTTTCCCTGAAGCGGAGATCGTTGATGCTAACCACATTATGATCGCTCTCCGTTCTATCAAGACCGCAAGTGAAATTGCTTGTCTTCGCGAGGGTTACCGTATTGCAGAGCTTGCTACCAAGCAGGTTATCAAGGAGATCAAGCCCGGTATGACAGAACTCCAGATGGTTGGTGTTGCACAGAGAGTTGTTTATGAAAACGGCGCAGAATACGAGGGTCTCCCCATGTATGTATTCTCCGAGGCTTCTACACGTCACGCTATCTCCCGTTCCTCCTACAGAGAATTCCAGAAGGGCGATATCGTTCAGCTCAACCTTTCCGCAAAGATCGACGGTTATTCCGCAGCTATCGGTTATCCCGTTGTTCTCGGTAAGCTTGAGGGCAGAAGAAAGGAAGTTGTAATGTTCGGCCGTGAGGCTCATATCTGGACACAGAATCAGGTTAAGGCAGGTGTTCCTGCTTCCAAGATCGCAAAGGACTTCTACCAGTACTACGTTGATAACGGCTTCAAGGATAATTTCGTTTACGGTCCTCTCCACGGTACCGGTATGATCGAGGTTGAGGCACCCTGGTGTGAAACATCCTCTACATACGACCTTGCAGAGAATATGTGTTATCAGATCGATACATACATTTCTACCGATACATTCGGTGTTCGTTGGGAGAAGGGTATTGCCGTAACCAAAGACGGTTTTGATATGCTTTGCCCCGAGGTTCCCGAAACCTGTATCGAAATCGATTGCTAAGCAGGCACGGCCTGTAGCGGCAATCGGGTGTGAAGTTTTGTTAAACTTATTGTACAATACCCGAGCTTTTATAAAGTGATATCGACTGCTAAGCAGGGCGGGTATGACCCGCAGCAAAGCTGCGCTCTGTTGTACACTGTGATTTTTAGTTATCACACGGGGTGTAGTCAGTAGCTGATAAAATAATATTGAGGCTATTGTGTACGCAATAGCCTCTGTTTATAATTAAGGAGTTTTATTATGGAACTTATAAATATGTTTTATGACGAGATAAAGGATGCTGCCGACCGTAAGGTTCCTTTTATCATTCCGATAGGTACCCTTGAATACCACGCCCATCATGCGTCCTGCGGAACAGACACTATGGTGGTTACAGGTTGTCTTCGTGAGCTTGGTAAGGAAAAGGAAATAGTTGTATGTCCTCCCATCTGGTACGGTGTTGCAAGCTACGCGGTTTGTGAGCCCAAGCCCAGCCATTTTCACGTAAACGAGGATACTTATGCCGATTATATCTATGACGTTCTTAAGTCGATGATCTATGCAGGTATAAAGAACATATACCTTATTCCTCATCATCAGACAGAAGGTGCCGGACTTATGCCTATGACCATTGCCTGCCATAAGGCGGCTAAAAAGGTTACTATGGAGTATATGGAAGAAACCTTAGGAAAAGGCTGGTGGGGCAGTAACGATTATGCCAACTATTATGAGGATATGGGTACAGGCGATGATCCCTTCTCATATATCAAGGTCATTCCTCTTATCGGTGCCGAGGCACAGAAAGAATGCGGAGGTTTTGACCATGCAGGAAAGTGGGAAACTTCGCTTATGATGGGTACCTGGCCTGAAAACGTTGACCTTTCAAGATGTGACAGAAATACCGAATGGTTTGCTGAAAGTGCAAAGGAAGCAAGCCGAGAAACAGGAGAGCACATGGTAAGGTGTACTCTCAAATGGCTTCGCGAACAGATAGTCTAATATATAAAAAGAACCGATTTCATCGGTTCTTTTTTAATTTATAGGAAATTGCTACACTTCGGGCACTGAAGAAACAAGCTTATGTAAGGTTCACACCCGATCATCGGTGCGGGCCGGCGCCCGCTTTTTTAATTTATAGGAAATTGCTACACTTCGGGCACTGAAGAAACAAGCTTATGTAAGGTTCACGCCCGATCATCGGTGCGGGCCGGCGCCCGCTTTTTTATATGTCGCATAATGTAAGAGAGGTTGCCGTACAAGGCTGTATTTGGTTAAAAATGCAGTTTTTGAAAAAATTTATATATTGTTTACAAAATTAAGTTATGAATTTTGTTAGACTTTTATCACTTATTTGCTGATTATATATTGTATAATGAAGAAAAATGTGATATAATTAGAAATAATGGGGTTGTTATGCCATTTTGTTGGTATCCTTGATTAAATAATAAAAATAACGCTGTTTTATGTGATTTGTTTATTCAATGGATAGGCGCGGAATTCGGTGCCCCGACAGCACTTTTATAAAGTGGAAAAGGAGATGTTATTATGATGGTAAGAGACCTGAAAAAACAAGAGCTGAAGAAATTGAGTCGTTCTGAACTTCTTGAAATGCTTATAGATCAGACAGAAGAGAATAACGAGCTTCGCGCACAGCTGGGAGAAGCAAGACAAAAATTAATGGATAAGAATATTACTTGCGAAGAGGCAGGCTCTATTGCACAGGCATCCCTTGAATTAAACAGGGTTTTTGAGGCGGCTCAGGCGGCCTGCGACCAATATACCGAAAATATAAGAGCACGCAGCGCTCATCTGGAGGAATTGTGTCTTGAGAAGGAAAGAGAGACAGAGGAAAAGTGCGAGCGTATGATAGAAGAGGCAAGAGAACAGTCTCAGGCATATTGGAATGAGGTAAATGAAAAGGTAGAGGCTCTTATGAGTCAGTCTGCGATTTTACGCGAGCTTTTGAGTGAGAAAAAAGGATAAATGAAACGTAGGAATTTCAAAAAGACTCCGAATATAGGGGAGCTTGAGGTTGAATTACGAAGGGTAAAGCATAAAAAACGGTATTTCAGTGTTCTTAAAAGTACAATATATACCCTTATAACCGTTGCGGCAATAGCAGTGCTTATAGCTACCCTTTGGCTTCCCGTGCTTCAGATATACGGAAGTTCCATGACACCCACTCTCAGCGACGGTGAGATAGTTTTCTCAGTAAAGACCGACAGCTTGAAAAAGGGTGACGTAATAGCATTTTACCATCACAATAAGATACTTGTTAAACGGGTAATATGCACTTCGGGTGACTGGGTGGATATAGATGAGAGCGGAAATGTTTTCGTGAACAGCAAGCCTCTAAGTGAGCCTTATCTTTCCGAGAAGGCATTGGGAGACTGTAATATTGAATTGCCCTATCAGGTTCCCGAAGGTAAGGTCTTTGTAATGGGAGACCACAGATCGACCTCGGTGGATTCAAGAAATACGGCGGTTGGCTGTATTTCGGACGAGGATATAGTGGGAAGAATAGTTTTCAGAGTTTGGCCTATACCTAAATTCGGCAGAGTATGATCATAAATTAAAATCCCGTAGAAAGGGGGTGAGTAGTATGAATGACAACGTAATATATAATATTGCATATTATTCAAAGCGTCATAGGCGCAGGAAAATATGGCTTCGTATCCTTGCATTTTTATGTGCTGTAGTTGTATTCGTTACTACTTATGCCCTTATCCTACCAGGTATTACAAAGGAAAGATCTCTTTTCTGCGGATTTGATGAGCATACTCATACAGAAGAATGTTATAAGACCGTATATATCAAAGAACTTATATGTACCCCTGAGCTTCACGAGCATAACGAAGAATGTGTAAATGAAGAGGGTGAGATCCTTTGCCGTGAGGCAGATTACTTTATACATAAACACAATGAGCTTTGCTATAACGATAAGGGAGAGCTTTTATGCCCGCTTCCCGAAATAGAGGAGCATACCCATAGCGACGATTGCTACACGCTTGATGAAAACAGCGGGGAAAAGCTTCTTAGCTGTACAAAGCCGCCCCTTACTCTGCATTCTCACGATGAAGAGGAATGCTATAGTATTACAGAAACAGAGGACGGGGAAGAAAAAGAGCTTATATGCGAAAAAATGCTCTTGACAGAGCATATCCATACAAATGAATGTCTGAAGATAACCGAGTCAAAGGAGCTAAACTGTTCACTGACCGAGCATAAGCATAACGAAGACTGTTATATCGACAGTACCTCGGACGTTGAAACTCCTTCGGTATGGGAGGCAACTCTTCCCAAGGAACAGAGCGGTATATGGAATAAGGATCTGTTGCTTACAGCACGCTCCCAGCTTGGATACAGCGAAAGCAAAACCAATTTTATAAAAGACGAAAACGGTATCAAGCACGGATATACGAGATACGGTGAATGGTACAAAGAGCCATACAGAGAGTGGAACGAGTTGTTCGTAATGTTCTGTCTTGAATATTCGGGAGTAGATGATGAGTACTTCCCGATATTTGATAATGCGGATGATTGGATTCGAGAGCTCTCTAAGAGTGAGCTTTTATATGATACGACCCCGAAAACGGGAGATCTTATCTTTCTTGAGGATAACGTTGGTATCATAAGTGACGTAATAACCGATGAAAGCGGCGCGCTTTCCGCAGTTAAGGCGATAGCAAGGAACGAAGGCGGAACGGTAGCATATATTGAATGTCCCGTTTCGGTTGGAAACATAAGAGGCTACGGTAATATTTCAAAGGCTTTTGAGGTTTACGAAAAAACCAAACCCATTGAACAGAACTACAGTGATGAAAAGGTTACCGTAACTGCTAAATACCATGCCTCGGCTGAGATTCCCGGGGATGCGGTATTAAGCGTTACTCCCATTGCAAAAAGCAATAAGAAATATACCGAGCGTTATGACGAAGCGCGTATCGCCATAGATAAGGCAAACGGACAGGTCAAAGAAGCAAATATCACCGATTTTTACCTATACGATATCTGTCTTATCTCAAAAGGCGAAGAAATTCAGCCTAACTCTTCGGTTGATATAGAAATAACACTTAATAATACAAATACTCCCAAGGATTCGGATATTTCGGTTGTTCATTTTGCAAAGGACGGCACCGAATTACCCGAGCTTAGCAAAACCGAGCTTGCGGAAAACAATCTGAACGTTGGATTCAGCGTTGAAAGCTTTTCGGATTTTGCGATTGTCGGAAGCACCTCTTCGGTAATCGATATCGTTTCTATGACAAAGTTTACCGGAAATATTCAGGGAACACAGACCTACGCGGTGGCAAGAGGCAGCTCGGCATTACTCGGTTTGATAACCGACGGCACAGGAGCTCTTAGTGCGACAGAGCTCTGGAACCATTCGACCGATGCTAACGTTAGTATGGATAAGCGAGCCCAGCAATGGTATATTGCTCAGGTCTCCGGCTCATACAGAATGTACACCATTGCGGACGGAGTAAACTACTATCTCCTTCTTGATAACGGAAGATACGAGCTTACTACCGATATCGGTACCGCTGCTGCCTTTACTTATTATTACAGGACAGGTACCTTGAGACTTTCTGTAAATAATCAGTTCCTGGCCCCTGACAGTGATGGCTTTGTGAACCCGGCGCAGACCGATTTGACCTTGTATCAGGCTCCGACAGCTACTAACTTCGAGGTCGTATTCGATGCGGCTATCGGCTATCCGATATACATGAGCAGCTCGAATCATAAATACGAGGGAGCACAGACCAAGGTAGTTAATACCAACAACGGAAAGGTTACACTGCCTCATAACGACCCCGATTCCTCCGATACTGCAAATTATATCAAGATAAACGATTCGGGAACGGGTGATAAGAATAATTTAAATAATTGGTATAAGCTTAACGGCTGGTATGACGTTGTAAATAAGGTATTTTACGACAGCTCGATGCTCGGCAAGGAGATAACGGTTACCTGTAATACTATCTTCTATCCCGAATATGTATCCGCCACATACGATATAGGTATTGATAACGGTAAGCTTGTTGCCGAGCAGCCCGATACCAGAGACTTTATCAACACGTATATGTTTGACTATAACGAGATATTCAACGTTGATAAAGCTATCTGTACAAGCTATTATAAGAGCGGTACACAGTATCTTACCTCATGGAAGGTAGATACTGCAGACGATGTGGCTCTTGTATTCTTTGACTATATAACCGATTGGAACAACCCCTACGGTAATATCGGTTATATGCTCGACCGAAACGGTGTTGCAATAAACGGTATCACGGTAAATGAAGAAAAGACCGCAGGTACCCGTGGTAACAGCGTAACCTTCCCCGGTACAATAACCTCGGGAATCGTAGGCGGTACGGGAGCATCAAATCAGAATAATCCGAGACTTGATGCACTCTTTACCCACGATACTATACCGGGAAGAGTATTTCTCGGCGAAGGCGACTGGCTGTACCAGTATGATGATAATATCGGCTATTACTATTATAACTCCGCAAATAATGCGGCAGCATATAATCAAAGTCAGCAACGCTTCTACGTCTATGATTACAACTTAAGGATCGATAATAACGGAAGCTTACATGACTTTACTCCTTATACCTACCGTGATGCTCCGAGAGGCGGAGAAGCGATGGCAAAGGAGAAGGATAACGAGATCAACTATTGGGTCGGTATGCAGAGTGAGATAGAATTCTATCTGCCTCACGATTCAGGCGATCCTACAAATAAATCCACTCATGGCGACGATCTGCAGCTTCGATTCTCGGGAGATGACGACGTATGGATCTTTATCGACGGTAAGCTGGCTGTTGACCTCGGCGGTGTCCATGACGTGGTTTACGGCGAGATCAACTTCGCCACAGATAAAATACGCTTAGCACACGCACCCGACTCCAATAACGTTGCTGTCAACGCCGCAGGTGCTTACACAGAGATGCCGGGTGTTGAGGGAGACAGAGCGAAGGGTGTTACTACAACCGATATACCTTTTGAGGTTAAGGGCGGTCAGTATCACACGGTAACTATCTACTACCTTGAACGCGGCTCGGCACTTTCAAACTGTGCTATCTACTTTAACATTTCTCCCTTCTATGAGCTTGAGCTTGTGAAGAGAGATGCCGCTACGGGTAAGGGACTCCAGGGTGCAGAATTTACCATCTATGAAGACCCTGAATGTACAATTTCCGCTTTGCTTTATGAGCATGATGATATGGGTAATATTATACCGTCGGATTCAACTTTCGTTTCTGATGAAAACGGTGTTGCATGGGTCGAGGGTCTCTCGGCGGGCGGTACATACTATATAAAAGAGACTAAGCCGCCGGGACATTATCCGGATATGTCAATGTACATCATTGTGGCTAATCTTGCCCGGCCGGGTGAGAGTGTTACGATCGCACTTGACAGTAACGGCAAGGAATTTGTATATGCTGAGGAGTACGTTTTCTCTGCAGAGCATGATCACCGCGTTGAAATCAAAATTTATAACGATATGTTCGTTGGCGGCGACAAGGAGATATACGTTCAGAAAAAATGGGGTGAGGGAAGCAGTCCTGAGCCTGTGATCCTTCAGCTTTATGCAAACGGTGAAGCGACCGAGCGATTCGTTGAGCTTAACGATGAGTGCAATTGGGAAGCAACGCTATACAAGCTTCCCGAGTACGACAGCGAGGGAAGGGAAATAGCCTATTCCTTCAAGGAGGTTTCCGGTCCCCCCGGATACGGTGTTACCTACGAAGAAACACAGGAAAAGGAATCTGTGACCTATGAACCGGGATATTGGACTGCGGCCAACTCCCTTAAGGACGGAGTGACCTACAGAATTTCCCACAGCGCAGGTCCTATTACCGCAAAGACAGGGGATGCGTCCTTGGCTCCTTCAAGTAACGGAGAATCGGACATTTCCACCCATTGGACTGCAATTGAGGTGAACGGAAAATTTGCTCTGCGTAACGATTTAGACGGTGCAAGATACCTTTATTTCTCGGATCAGTATGCCTGGGTAACCGATAATTATAATTCTTCTAATAATCTGATTACCTACAGCGGAAATAAGTTGTCTGCAGTTGTTAATAACAGAACTTATTATCTTATAGGTTATAATAATGGTTACGGTACTACTACAACTCAGCGTAACGGTACGAACTTTACGCTTCAGGAGTGGGTTCCTCCCAAGGAGATCATAACTATAGAAAGTAAGCCCGGCTGGCTTGTAACAAACACACCGTGGCCCGAAACGGTATCCATCCCCGTAACAAAAATATGGGATGCAACGGTGCTTCATCCGCCGGATGAAATAGTTCTGGAGCTCTATCTTGTTACCGAGGGTAACGAAGCAAGCCCCGAGCTTGTAAAGAGTCTGACCTTAAACGCAGACAGTTCATGGAAGGGAAGCTTTAATGACCTGCCGTATCCCGATACGGGTCAGTATTACGCGGTAATTGAAGTAACTGCAGATTATCTGCCGAAATATAAAAACGATACGGTTTCTATATTTGTAAATGACAAATACAGTCAAGCCGCAAGGGTGGTTTACGATACCGACGGAGCTTCAGTTACCGTTACAATCGAAAACACCGAGCTTCTCACCCTCCCTGATACAGGAGGCTTGGGTAATTATTTATATACTATCGGAGGAGCAGTATTGATTGCATCAGCAAGCGCTCTTCTGTTGTATAAAAAACGCAAACGCAGACAGGAGGGTAATTTCTCCCCCTGATGCAGAGCGGGCAGGGCCCGCGGGGAAGAACACAGCTTCCCAAAAAAATCGTATGTTCTAATTTAAAAAAATAAATTTAAGAAAGGAATCAAAAAAATGAAGAACATGAAAAAGTACGTTGGCATTTTAATGTTAACAGTAGCTCTTTTAGTGAGCATGGTTATCCCCACCACAGCAGCAAATATCACAGTTGACGGCGGCGTTGCAGGCGCAGAATATGCAGCATTTAAGCTCCTTAATGCTACCGACGGCGGTGATGGCAAATTCGCTTACACACTTAACGACACATACGCAGATATCCTTAAGGCAGAAACAGGCATGACCGAGCAGGCTGACGTTGTTGCTTACATCAACGCTCTTGACGCAGACGGCATCAAGGCTTTTGCGGCTGACGTTTATGCAGCAATCGTAGCAGCAGATATGGATGCTGATTACGTTTCTTCTGCAAACGTATTCGCTGACGTTGATCAGGGCTACTATCTCATCGCTGAAACCAAGCTTGGTAACGCAGCTGATACATATTCTCTCGTAATGCTCGACACTCAGGGTAACGAGAATATTACAGTTACAACCAAGGAAGGTATGCCTACTTTAGAAAAGGAAGTTGAAGAAAAGAACGATACCACAGGTGCTACTGCTTGGGGTGAAAGCGCTGACTACGATATCGGCGATAGCGTTCCTTACAGACTTACAGGTACCGTTGCTGATAAGTACGCAGATTATAAGAGCTACTACTACAGCTTCGTAGATACCATGGTTAAGGGTCTTTCCTTTAATAACGACGCAGTTGTTACTATCGACGGCGTTGACGTAACCGAATACTTCGCAATCGTTGAAACAGAGGACGGCTTTACAGCTACCGCTAACTTGAAGGAAGTTGACGAAGCAGTTGAAGAGCTTGCAATTACTGCTAACAGCACTATAGTTGTTGAATATACCTGTACTCTTACCGATGATGCAGTTGTAGGTGAAGACGGTAACCTCAACGAAGCTTACATCGAGTACGAAAACAATCCTTATCACGAAGCAGACGGTGATATCGATACTCCCGATAAGCCCAGTGATGACACTCCCGATGATGACGAAGACGGTCCTTCCTCTTCCGAAAAGGAAGTTGCTATCGTATTCACATTCGAAGCAATCGTAAATAAGGTTGATGAGGACGGCGCACTTGCAGGTGCAGGCTTTACCCTTTACAAGAACGTAGAAGGCAACTGGACTGAGGTTAAGGTATTTGAAGCAGGCGAAGCTACCACCTTTAACTTCAAGGGTATCGATGCAGGCGAATACAAGCTCGAAGAGACCACAGTTCCCGAAGGCTACAATAAGTGTGATGATATCCTCTTTGAGGTTGTTGCAACTTATGATGTAACCAAGGAGCCCGCTGAGCTTACCGATCTTAAGGTAATGAACGGTGATGAAGAGGTTGAATCCTTCACAGTAGTTGTTGCTGACGGTACAGTTACAACCGACGTTCTCAACGTTTCCGGAGCAGAGCTTCCCTCCACAGGTGGTATCGGTACCACTATCTTCTACATCGCAGGCGGTATCCTCGTTGTAGCAGCTATCGTTCTTCTTATCACCAAGAAGCGTATGAGCACTGAAAGATAATTTACTATTTAATTGCTGACCGAGGGATCCTCCCTCGGTACAGCAATAAGGAGTGGCCTATGAAAAAGCATTTTACTACAATATTGTTAATATTGGTCTTTATCGTAGGCTTGTCCTTATTGCTGTACCCAACCATAAGCGATTATTGGAACTCTCTTCATCAGTCCAAGGCTATTGCAAGCTACGTTGAGCAGATAGAAAATCTCGATGAAAAAGAATATCAAAAGATGCTTGCCGATGCTGAGGAATACAATAAAAATACCGACAAAAGCGGTATATATAAGCTGAATTCAAGCGAAAGCTCTTATTATAACAGCCTTCTTAATCCGGGTGATCTCGGTATTATGGGATATATAGAGATCGAATCTATCGGTGTCAGTCTTCCCATATATCACGGTACCTCTGAAACGGTGCTTCAAAAGTCTATCGGACATCTTGAATGGTCCTCTCTGCCTGTTGGCGGTGAAACTACACACTGTGTATTATCGGGACACAGAGGACTTCCGTCTGCAAGGCTTTTCACCGATCTTGACAAGATGGAAAAGGGGGATCTCTTTGTTATCCGTGTGCTAAACGAGATATATACCTATGAGGTCGAGGATGTTTATATAGTTGAGCCTGAGGATCTTTTCTATTTGAATACGGAAGAGGGAAGAGATCTGTGTACGCTTGTGACTTGTACGCCCTACGGTGTTAATTCCCACCGCTTGCTTGTGCGGGGTAAAAGAGTTGAGAATATAGAAGATATCGATCCAACAACCCACGTTACAGCAGATGCAATGCAGATAGAACCGATTATTATAGCACCTATAATTGCAATTCCGATATTATTGGTATTCTTGCTGGTCATTTTCGGATCTTCAAGAAAAAAGAGAGGATAGTAGTAAAAATGAAAAGAATAGTATCATTTATTACTTTGTTTTGTATTTCAATTTCTATATTGGTAACAACTGTTTACGCAGATGCTTTACCCGATCTTACAAAAGAAATTACACTTACAGTTAATTTCAGATATGATAGTAAAAATATCGGAGGCGGAGAAATCGAGCTTTACAAAATAGCTGATACGGTTATTGAGAACAATAATACAGACCACATTCTTACCTCTGATTTTAAGGGATCTTCGCTCGACCTTTCAAAGGATACAAAGGTACTGGTAAACGATATCGGAGCTTATATAACAGAGCATTCCTGCGAGCATATTACAAGGGAAATAGACAAGGAGGGAAGGGCTGTTTTTGAAGAGCTTACCCCCGGCTTCTATTTCGTTTTGCAGACCCGTTCTTCAGAGGATTATTATCCTTCGGTTCCCTTTACAATTGAGCTTCCGGTTATGGACGAAAACGGTATATATTCTTACGATGTATCGGTAAAAGCGAAGGTATCTCCCAAAACCAACGAAACAGATGATACAACAAAAAAGCCGGATATAACCACAAAGCCAAACGGTTCAAAGCTTCCGCAAACGGGACAGCTTAAATGGCCTGTGCCGATACTCACAGCTATAGGCCTTGGTATGATAACCATAGGAATCATCCTCTCCCGCGGTAAAAGAAAAAATGAAGAATAAATTAGGAAAGATATTTATAATATCCGGAGCGTTGCTTCTCGTATCAGCGATACTTCTTTTAGGTTACAATATTTATGAGAATAAGAATGCGCAAAGCAGTTCAGAGCAGATGCTTGAATCGGTGGTAAACGAGATAACCAAGCGTGCAAATGAGAAGAAGCAATCATCGGAAAACGGGGATTATACCCCTGTTGATCCCTTTAATACCGAAATGACGGTTGTTGAAATAGACGGCTATAAATATATTGGTTATATATCAGTGCCAAAGCTTGAAAATCTTGAATTACCCGTAATGTCGGAGTGGAATTACGATCTTTTGAAAAAAGCTCCGTGCAGATACACGGGTTCTGTTAAAACAAACGATCTTGTTCTTTTAGGACATAATTACACCTCTCATTTCGGAAAGCTGAGCCGTTTGACCCAGGGCGACGAGCTGTTTTTTACCGATATGGACGGAGCAGTTCACAGATATGAGGTCGTAGGAGTTGAAGTGCTCTCCGGTTCGTCGGTCAAGGAAATGGTATCCGGTGAATATGATCTCAGTCTTTTTACCTGCGATTACAGCGGAAATAACCGATTTACCGTTAGATGTAACAAATTGGAATAATTTCCAATTATTTTTCTTCAAAAAATGTTTAAAATCTTGTAATTTATATTGACAAATAATGTTGAAATATGGTAAAATATATTTACAAAATATTATAGGAGGACATGAAAATGACCATTAAGGAACGTAATCCCATAACATCTATTATTATTGCTCTTGTTACATGCGGTATTTACGGTTGGTATTGGGCTTTCTGTATGGCTCGTGAAGCGGTTTCTATTAAGGATGCAAACGATAGCGGTATGTTAGAAGGTGTTCTTTGTATCTTCTTCCCCTTCGTTGGTTTCTTCCTTGCTGAAAAGAAGTTCGCTGAAGGCTGTGCAGCTAAGGGTATCGAACATAAGGATAATTCCATTATTTACTTAGTTCTTTGCTTACTCGGCCCTCTCGGTTTTGTTACATACTACATGATGCAGACCGAACTCAACAAGTTCGCAGTTAAGGAATAATTAATTACTTATAATAAAAAACTCGGTTTCATACCGAGTTTTTTATTATTTAAGATCTTGTTTGACCGAGACCTTTTACTATTACATAAATTTTATCAAAAGGTCAGCAATTTTTCTGCACTCTTCACAAGGCTTGTAATCGGTACAAACATCACCGTGAGCCCGGCGATTTGTACGTTCAAGTAAGGTTTCCGTTATGTTTTCGAAGGGTTCGTCGAGATAGCAGTACATATTTGGATTAACACCTTTTAGCAAAAGAAATTCAACAACATCGATTTTATGACCTAAAGCGGCACTTGACAACAACGGTTCTGCATTATTTATTTCTACACCGTAAATTGATGGAATTGCTCCCAATTCGATCAATTCTTCAAGTTCATTTAAGCTTACCACGGATTCATTATTAGCAAGATCGCCGTATTTATGCAGTATTGTTTCTCCGTATCGGTCAATTGCATTGATCTCTGCTCCGTTTGAAACATGATCTTGTATTTTCTTTAAATCTCATTTTTATCTGTATAATAGCTATCAAGAATATAGTTGTACTGTATCGGTAACAATGAGTATTCCTGTGTTTGAGCTATTGAGCAGGCATTATGCCGGTCCGTGTAGCTTAAGCGATCCGTCCATACGGGTAAATATTTCTTATTCATTTATTTCTCCTATAGTTCTAAGTATTCTTTTGTATGATTCCTTCTATAAGTTTACCGTATTCCTCACGTATGGGAAGTTCAGGATCAACGAAGAGCTCGCGTCTTTGGGTGGTTACACTTTCTTTTGTAATAGGATTAAAGCCCTGCTTTTCAATATCCTTCCAATATATACCTACTCCTCGCTTTTGCCAGTTGGGAAGATCGTTGAAATTTAATCCGTTTTGGAACAGAAGCTCGTTCTTATAAGATATAGATTTACCATCCACTTCCTTGGTCGCTTCATTTACCGACAGACCCTTTTTACGAAGTCCCCAATAGCAATGAGAATTCAATGCGTTTCTGCAGGCATCCTCCTGTCGCCATAAAAAATAGTCTTTTACCTTTTCGATGTTAGGCAGGGGGATAATACGGCAATCGAATATTCCCGGCATACCGAGCTGCAGGGAAAAGGCGGCGCTTGCCGTACCTGCAAGAATAGAATTGTATTTTCTGACCTTTCTTCCGAAGGTATCTTCGTTAGGGTCGAAAAGTAAGGATATCTCATCACTTTCGGTAAAGCCGTAGATCACGCGGAAACCGCAGTTCATCAATTCTTTTACCGTATTTATCATCATGTCACGAAAGAGCAGGTCAAAGGGTGCTTCAAAATTACAGGTCTCCTTTGTCAAACGGGTGAAGCTTCTTCCGTCTATTCTTGCAACAAGATATATTCCGGGCGGTATGATCTGATCTATTGAAGCTTCATATACCCTCATTTTTGCATCTAATTCATCAAAATTCATTTTATTCTCTCCAATCTCTTTTTATCATTACGGTTTCGCCGCTTCGTTCTATAAAATACAGCTCTTCAAAGCCTTCGTTGTAAGATGGCATTTCAAGTTTATTTGAGGTTGCGGCAATAGCGGTATTCGGAACACAAGCCTTTCCTATACGTTCTTCATTTCTTCTGATACAATCCTTTATCTTCGATTCAAAAAAATATCCGATGATCCTATAGCCTGCCTCCTTCAGAAGGGGGATGTAACGTGCTCTGTCTGCTTTTGTTGGGTTGGTGTTATCTATTACGATATCAGCACCGCGTTTTATACATTCCTTAAGCATAAGACTTTCCTTGTTTCTTGTATGCAGAGTATCAAGATTTATATGCTCATATTTACCCTTGAAGTGTAAATTATAATAATAGCTCTTTCCGCTGGCCTGTAAGCCCATAAATATAACGGCGGTCTTTGTCTTAGGTTCACCGCAATATCTGTATGAGGCTGTACAAAAGGTGTCCGTTCTTCCGTGTATTACCGTATCCTTGCCGCGGAGTATTACTTCTGTTAGAGAATGACAGCCGTTAAAGATATTCCAATCAAGCTCTTTTACACTTTGAGGTATATATATATCTTTTAAAGCCCTACAGCCTTGAAAGGCTCCGTCACCTATGTATTCGGTACCTTCGGGTATATTGCATTCTTCGAGAGATTTACAGTAATAGAATGCAGAATCGGGAATCTTTTTTAAACCTTGCGGAAGTTCAACTTTTTTCAGCGAATAAGCCATTGGTGCTATTCGACCCTCAAAATGTATATTTTTGTTTGAAAATGCAAGAGATTCAAGAGCACGGCATTGACCAAACGAATCTTCTCCTACTTTAACAAGCTTATCTGAAAAAGTAATCTTCTTCATATTTGTACAAGCCCAAAATGCAGATGCTTCGATTTCTGAAACCGAAAGAGCTGTTACACTTTCAACCTTTCTGTGATAAAAAGCATATTTACCTATTTTTTTTACCGTTTCGGGGATAACTATTTCTCTTTCGGTTCCAAAATAGCATTTTAAAACCCCATCGTAGTCTATGTCAAAGCCTTTGACTGCTTCTTTTGAAAAAGAGAGCTTACTGTCCCAGATAAAACGTAATTTCGGGTTACATTTATAAAAAGCATCATTATCAAAATGAGTTTTTTCCGAAAGAAGGATTATTTTACAGATATTACGACATTTACTGAATGCATATTTTCTTATTATCGATATGGTTTCGGGAAGATAAACGCGCTCTAACGTATAACATTTACAGAATGCTCCGGTAGCTATTTTCTTAACTCCCTTTGGTAAGGTAATTTCACGTAAGCTGCTGCAACCCTTAAAGGTACAGACATTAACACACCTGAGCTTGCTGTTACCGAATTCAACTTTTTTTAAGGATGTACAGCCGGTAAAGGCATAGGAGTTGATTACTTCAACTTTCTCAAGTTTTATTTCTTCCAATGCGGTGCATCCGTTAAACGCACCGTATCCTATCGAAGTTACGTTATGAGGTACAGTTACTTTAATTATTTTGTTTTTATTCCAAAACGCATTGTTTCCTATTTCGGTAATATATTCGGGAATGATGATCTCTTTTTCTTCTCCCGTATATTTTATAAGCTTTGTACCGTTTATTATCCAAGAGTTCTTTACGTCTTGCAAGAAATATCTCTCCCTTCGTTATTTAATGCTTCTTTCAGTTGCTTAAATGAAAAAGTGAAGTTAGGGTAAATAGCTTAAGAGTACTTCAAAAATTCAAATAAGCGGTATTTTGTGGCATTTAAGAAGTGTGCACAACTCCTCAAAGCCGAAATTTAATATATTTCACTGTCGTTTTGGCATAGCAAAACAGACAGATTGAAACCTCGTTTTGTCAAAGTGAACGCAACCTGCCTTGTTAAATAAATATGTTGCGGTCCCCATCTGCAATTGTTTTAAGTTACTTTTTAGCAGAGCCGGTGTTAAATTCACCTCGTCTGCCG
This sequence comes from Oscillospiraceae bacterium, assembly GCA_015065105.1. Lineage (GTDB taxonomy): Bacteria > Bacillota > Clostridia > Oscillospirales > CAG-272 > RGIG7300. Next base: position 79,033 of record SVQZ01000007.1, read on the forward strand.
GTACGGTATGCAGCCCCATCAGTTCCATCAACCGAAGTGTGCTCTTGTCGGTGAGAATTATCGGGAAGACCTTGCGAAATTCTTGGTTTAAAAAGCCTTCGGACACTTCCTTTTTCTTCTTTCTTGGCTTGTAGGCTGCCTTTCGCCTGAGGTCAATATTTCCTACACTTAAAACACCTTGGTCAATGTAACGGTAAAGAGTTCTTTGTGAAATACCAAGCTCCTCACCGTGTTCAGACCATATATGTGTCAGCGGTTGTCCTTTTAAAATCAGCGGCGAAACCAATTAATCAAGTCTTTCGAGGGCTTCACCACGGGTTTGGATATTGCTTCTTGAATCGGAATATCTTAGCCTTGCCATAGCATCTGCTTGCCGGGCGATGTAGTAGGCTCTATCCCCTTTGTATTTTCTTCTCCGCACACAGACATTACACACATACGGCGGCTTAGAAAGAACAACGCAAGAAGAATTATTGTATCTTGTACAAAGCTCTCTGCAATCGTATTCACGGCAACTACCACACCGTTTAGAACATCCTTCCTTTCCGCACAATCCTTTTGTTTTACACTCTCCGGTAAAGTGACAATCCTTTCCAAAGTGATCTTCTCCCGGAGCAATGGTTCGGTTGGCCCGTATCTCCCCTGAAACACTTTCGGGAGATTTGCCTATCTTTCTTGCAATCTCGCTTAGCTTCAGTTTTTCATAGATGCCGCACTCGATCACAATCCTTTCAGCTAATGTTAAACGACTCATTTTTCCTGCTTTCCGCAGACAGTAACCGTTTGTATTTTACCATATCCGCCGCCATCCTTGACTGAACGCTGATGAAAATGCTTTGCTTTTTTCACCGAAGGCGACGGAAACTCAGAAATATCTATATACCATTCCTTTTTGTCAAGGTGAACTTCGGGTATTTCTCATTTTTTGCCTCAAAAACCCGAACTTCACTTTGGCAATTTAGGTTATCGCTGAATACATTATACCGGATTTACTGTCCAAAAAAACGGACTGAAAACAAAAAATCCCCGAAATCGGGGATTATAAATGAATATCGATTATTTTAACTCTATTTCTCCTAATTTTGTGTTTACTATGTAGTCATCCTTAAACTCGCGCATAGCGTCCATATGGGGCTGAGTACAGTGGAGCTGCTGATGATCCTTTGATTCCCATTGTTCGATGAGAAGAAGCTCTGTTGCATTGCTCTCGGAGAAATAATAATCGTATTTGATGCATCCGTCTTCATTTCTGATGGCATCAAGTATCCCCTTATTCTTCATAACTTCTACAAATTCCTCACGTTTCCCGTGATGGCATTCAAATCTAACGTATATAGTGTACATTGTTAATACCGTCCTTGTATTTTTATATTATAAGAAATTATTCCGCCTCGTGTGATTTTTCTGCGCCAAGAAAAGGAGCGGAATTCGCTGAGGTTCGGCACCTGCTTTTATATTATAACATACGATTAGTTTTTTTGCAATGAAAAAATTCCCTTTGGGTGCAACGTTTTTCCTCTCATTCTTCATTGAGATCAACTTATATGAAACGCAGCAATTTCCTATAAATAAAAAAGCGGCAAGTTGCCGCACCCAATTCCGCCCCAACAATTAGTGATTAACCTATTCTTCGATCTTACGAGGCGGAGCAAATTCCTATATATTAAAAAAATCCCCGTTTTAAAACGGGGATTTGGTTTTAGCTGATTATTCGGTCTTTGCCTTGGAAACAACGATATTAGTAATAATACCGAGGATAAGGGCACAAGCGATAGAGGTAAGGGTTACCTTGCCGAAGGTGAGTGAGAATCCGCCGATACCGGTGATAAGGATCACTGCAACAACAAAGAGATTCTTGTTCTGGTTAAGGTCAACCTTCTGTATCATCTTTAAACCGCTTACCGCAATAAAGCCGTAAAGCGCAATACAAACACCGCCCATTACACAGTTAGGAATGGATGCGAGGAATGTAACAAAGGGAGCAAAGAAGGAAATAATGATACACATGATAGCCGCTGTTGTGATAGTGATTACAGATGCGTTTCTTGTAATAGCAACACAGCCAACAGATTCACCGTATGTTGTATTGGGGCATCCGCCGAAGAACGCGCCTGCCATAGAACCTATACCGTCACCTAAAAGAGTTCTGTGGAGACCGGGATCCTTAAGAAGCTCTTTATCAATAATGGTGGAAAGATTCTTATGGTCTGCAATGTGCTCAGCAAATACAACGAATGCAACGGGGATATAAGCAACTGCTATTGTTGCAATGTAGCTTCCGTTGATATTCTTAAGACCTTCTTTGAGGTTAAGGAATGTAAAATCGGGAATCGAGAAGAATCCCATATCCTTGAATACGGAGAAGTTGATAACCTGAAGTGCAACGTTGTCGGTTGCAATACCGATAGCCGTAAAGATGGAAGCTGCAATATATCCAACGAGGATACCGAGTATAAAGGGAATAAGCTTCATCATCTTTTTACCATATACAGAGAAGAGAATTACCGAGAATAAGGTGATAATACCGCAGATAATTGCAACGTAAGGACTGCAAGCGGATACACCGTCAACCATTACCTTACCGGTAGAAAGGTCGCCAACTGCGTTACCTGCAAGAGAAAGACCGATAATTGCAACTGTGGGACCTATAACTGCTGCAGGCATAAGTCTGTCTATCCAGTTAACGCCTGCTATCTTAACGATAACAGCAATAACCACATATACGAGACCGGCAAATGCGGCACCGATCATAAGACCTACATGGCCTGCCGCACTTTCTGAATATGCACCTGCGAATGCAGCTGCCATAGAACCTAAAAATGCGAATGAGGAACCGAGATATACGGGGCTTCTGAACTTTGTGAATAATTGGTACACAATAGTACCAACGCCTGCACCGAAGAGCGCGGCAGACTGGCTCATACCGTTGCCGACTATAGCGGGTACCGCGATAGTTGCCGCAAGAATTGCGAGAACCTGCTGTAAAGCAAAGATCAGGAGCTGGGGAAACTTGGGCTTGTCATTGATGTTGTAAACGAGTTTCATTTCGTACCTCCAATAAAAATTCATCAAAAATTATTATAACACTTTTTTATTCAAAATGCAAGGATATTTGATATTAATATGATGAATTTTGGTGAAAACGATCCCTTCTGTAACAAAATGAATCCGCCCTTTGCGGGCGGATTCATTGTAAAAAGTGTTCTGAGATCCTTTAAGAGTTTTTCAACACATTTTTTAAATATATAGGAAATTGCTTCATTTCGTGTGAGTTGTTTGCACCAAGGAACGGAGCGGGATTCGGCGTGCCCGGCGGAGCTTTTTTATTTATAGGAAAATGCTCCACATAGAAATATATTAAGCTTGTATTTCCGATCTCCAAAGCTCAAGCGATTTTTTGAGCTGCATATCCCAGTATTTCCAGGTGTGGTCGCCTTCCGAGTACTTAAAGGTATGATCGATACTTAATGCGGAGAGATGAGCGGAGAACTTTTCGTTTATCGGGTAAAGCGAGTCCTCGGTACCGCACCAGATATAAATAGAAGGGAAGTCGGCTTTCTTTTCGGCAAGGGCGAACACGTCATGCTCTGAGCCTGCAAGCTCCGAGGCATCCTTCATATCAAAGCCGAAGATGGACCGCCATTCCGCAAGACTGTAATCCCTGCCGTAACGGGTGATGTCAAGAGCTCCCGAAAGTGAAGCGCAGAAGCAATATTTCTCAGGGTAGGTGAGAGCCGCCTTCAACGCACCGTAACCTCCCATGGAAAGACCGATGATGAGGTTATCCTCACGATCATAGCTGTAGCCGTTACAATAGAAGCCGATCTTATCGGGAAGCTCCTTTGTAACAAAGGTGAAATACTTCTTGCCGTAGGCGGTGTCTGTGTACCATGAACGGTCAACACAGGGCATAACCACAGCAATTCTATGCTCCTTTGCATAACGCTCCACAGAGCTGTAACGCATCCATGCGGTATGATCATCGGTCAGTCCGTGAAGAAGCCAAAGAGTCTTGAATTTACCGTTCTTTCTGCCTTCGGGCAAAATGACGTTTACCGTAGTTGTCTGATCAAGGGCATCAGAATAAAAGTTCATTTGAAATAATGCCATAAGTCCACCTCTTATAAATTGATATAATAATTATATCATAATTTGTAAAATGATACAAGATATGTATGAGATTAATTAAATTTGCAAAAAGCTGTTTTGGATAATTTAGATCTCTTAGTATTCCTGATAATCCATATATTTCTCTAAAAGACAAATGAAATTCCTGCGATGGTTGTGTTGGAAAGGTTCATCGTCGATCTGCCAATACGATAGAGCATGGGAATAGAGATCCTCGAATTCTCCTTTCAAAGTATGTCTTGGATTACCGCCGTGATCTAATAAAAGCTTTAATATTTTTAGTAGTTTTTTGTCATCTTCTTCATTGTTACGGCTATATTGAAGATCCCAAAGAACGTTTTCCGTGTCATTATTATATGTGTTGTTGGGATCTGCTCCGTTTTGAAGCAACAACTCTATCATTTCAACGTTTAACTCTGATGCTGCAAGAGAGAGCAGATCTGTTTTAACCCCTAAATCAGTATATAGAAATTCGATATTTAAGTTGGTGTTTTTCATAAGAGAAGAGGCTTCGTTTTTATCGAAATCCGGATTATAGCACATCTCTTCGAGTTTTATGATTTTTTTGTTCAATTCATCCGGTTTTATAGCGTAATATTGATTTCTTATTTTTTTAACTATATCATTCTCAATTTGACATTCAATAAATAAACCGTCAAGGTCTCCGCCGTAAAACACCCAAGATGCCCCTGTACATATAACAAAATGTATTTTATCTGGTAAACAGTTATTTTGTTCTGCTTTTTTTGCCCTTTCTTCATCAAGTCCGTTTATTAAGAAGGGAAAGCTGTTAGTTGAGGTAACTTCTACACCCAATATTTGCATACCTTCGATTGCATAATCTAAGTATTTTTGAATTTCATAATAATATATTGATTTTTCAAACATATCATCCGGAGGAAAGTCGAAAACGTTTTCTGTTTTAATTTCCCATATATCTGTTATACGGTATTCGATCAGACCCTTTGCATGGATGCGAAACTCAAGGGCAAAACTATTGAATACAAATAAAACGCAATTACCTAAATAAGAAAAATCAAATGTACTTGTTCCGTGATTTTTTACCTCTAAAAAACCGGGCAGATCTACATATACCTTATTAATGATCTGTCCCTTGCATTTTTTGTTGAGTAATTCCTGAAGATCATCCGATGAATAACACCATTCAAAAAGGATATTTGGTGTTCTGATTATAGAATAGTTAATTTTCCCGGTATTCTTATATAACATATTTTCACTCCTCGTTGTAATCAAAGCTACAATTCGATTACAATCTATAACTCATTATCCTATCTTTTATTCTTTCCCATACTTTTCTTTAAATTTTTTCAAAAACGCTGATGCATCGTCTCTTTCGTCTTGTGTTTTTCCCCACCAACATTCACAAAATTCAAAATTAGACATTATTTCTAACACCTTTGGTGTATATACTCTTGTGATTCTTAGGTTCTCGATTAATTCGATCGGAACACAATCTACATAATATTTACCACTGCGGCTAAGACCTAAAACAGATATTTTTGTTTTATTTTTGTCCGGAAATCTTTCATCCCACAAACGTCCGCTAAGATATACCTTTGTGTTTGCTTTAAATGCAGCAGTGCCATATCTCAAAATACCGTTTTCATCAATTCGTGTTTTCTTTATATTTCCTGCAACAGCATATCTCCATAGTTTTTTCATTTTACTCACCTTTTGGAAAATCTTAGAATATCTATATATACCATTCCTTTTTGTCAAGGTGAACTTCGGGTATTTCTCATTTTTCGCCTCAAAAACCCGAACTTCACTTTGGCAATTTAGGATCTTATTGAATACAGTATATCACATTCTCTGTCCAATAAAAAGGACTTTGCAAAAAATACCGATTTTTTTGGGAACCGGGCACCAATCATAACTTATAAACAACTAATAGCAAAAAAATATCCTCCCGATTTCTCGGAAGGACACTTTTTTAGGCTCTGTGTCAATAGTTGGGGTAAATAAAAAATAGAATAAAGTAACAAAATTTAATAAAAGCATAGAAAAAGCATCTTGAAGCGAAGCGGAAAGATGCTTTTTCTATGCTTCGCGGCT
>SVQZ01000045.1 GCA_015065105.1 Oscillospiraceae bacterium
CGTCTTTTTCGTCATGCACTTTTTTTACTATTTAATTCATAACACTTTTTAACATTTTACTATTGACTTTTAATAGTTAGTCTTTTTCGAAGTCAGCAGCTTGTCGATAAGTTTATCGACAAGCTGAAAAGAGACCGAAACGGTCTCTTTTATAGTTTGGTGTTAATTATCGCATAAGCGCACAGCGAGTTTGTAAGCACGTCAAATTCACCCTTATCATCAAGCCATAGATTCAAGGAATTCTGCTTTGAAAGGATATGATCGTAAACCTGACGGCAGGCTTTGTGATGATTCTTTGACATGGAATAAAGAAGTAATGCCGCATCGCAAAGAGGAATAGTGTAAAGCTCTTTTACTGCAAGATCCTGTGCGTACGAGATCTCTTCGGAATTGAATATATCCATATCAAGATATTCCGACCATAAAACGGGAAGATAGGATTCCTTTTTTACTCCGTAATTTGGCGCACTCTTACTTTTGAATTCATCGGCGCAATTGTCACAGCAATATGCTCCGGCGGAATTTTTAGTTAACCATGTAAAGGTATCTTCCTTGCAGAAATCGCAGATGCCGAATATATATTTCGGTAATCTTGACCTTTGTGTGCGTATAGGATTATTCAGATACACCTTGCCGTTATTGACAAAATTATCTCTGAAGGATCCTTTTGCAAACTCGGATACCTCTTTTATTTCTTTATCGTTTGCATATTTACACAAAAGCTCGGTGCTTTTGATATAAAAGAGCGTTGATATGGCAGAGCCATCGGTTATCTGACAGAAGTTATTATAATAATACTCTCTGCCTTCAAACGGAAGCATACCGGCGGTAACAGATTTTGTCTGAAGCTTGCATCTGGCGACCATAAAGCTTTTCATATCGCTTAAAAACCTTTCGTTAGGGGCTTCAAAGGCTAAAAGCAAAATAATCGAAGGCATAAGGGAAAAGATATCTGTTGCATACTGAAGAGAGTGATTCTTAGCTACGGCAACACAGTCCTTGTTGGTTAAAAATGCCTTTAATGAATTTACCGATATTGATAAAGCAAATCTTTGGAGTCCTGTCTGATTAAAAAGCCTTATGGCAGTATAAAGGGGTAACAGCCTAATAAAAGTATCATTTGTAGAGGACATTAACCCGAAATTGTTGACACTGTGTGCATATAAAGAATAGATAACGTTTCTTACCTTTTCATTTTTGTCATAGGTATATGGCAGAATGGGCTCGGGAAGATTTTCTTTAATATAGTGTCCGAATGCTTTTAATGTGTTTCTTTGTACCGAGGCAGGTATGGTGCCTGTTGAAATGATCAAGGCAGATTCACCGTTTGCTGCCGAAAAGGTCATTGTCGGAATATCGAATTTACATTCTCCGTAACAGGAGAGCTGTAATATTTCCTCATAGTTTTCGTAACTTATTTTTACCCAATAGCTTTCGGTACGGTGCGTATCTAATACGACCGATGGTGCTTTAACAAGTCTTGCGTAGGGAGGTATTCTTAATTTAAAACAGAGCGGAACGGAATTCCTGAAGGTACGTATCAAAAGACCGCTGTCATAAAAGATCCTGTCATCGATCTCCGCGGGATATATCAGAAGCTCTTCGTTAGTTCCTTTGTTCAACACCTTAAGAAGCCTTGTGTGCCAACGGGCAGTATCGTATATTCTCTGAGATTTTGTAAAGGTCGTTGCAGGCTCGTCATTTATGAAGTCAAGGGAACAAAAGCTCAGAGAATCATGCTCGTTTCTTATCTCTTTGATGCTTAACCCCTGCATTATGCTCAAAAAATGACCGTTGCCTATGAAAAAACGCTCGTTATTATTCATTTCTTCACCATTCAAATTTAGTTAATTGTCCCGCTTCCTCAAGACCTTCAAAATCTCTTTGTCTGAACGTCTCATATACTGCTATAGCAACAGTGTTGGAGAGATTAAGACTGCGAAGGCTTTCACGCATGGGCATTCTCACACAACGCTCGCGGTTTGCGTAAAGCAATTCCTCGGGAAGGCCCTTCGTTTCTTTGCCGAATACAAGGAAAACTCTTTCGGGATATTTAACGTGACTGTAAGCCTGAGGGGCTTTTGTGGTAAAATAATAAAATTCCTCGCCCTTGTTTTTTTCAAAAAAATCATTGATATCTTTGTAATAAGTTATATCAAGGCTGTGCCAATAATCAAGACCGGCACGCTTTAATTTTCTGTCATCCACCTTGAAACCCATAGGCTCAACAAGGTGCAGGGAAGCTCCTGTTGCGGCACAGGTCCTTGCGATATTACCGGTATTCTGCGGTATTTCGGGTTCTATTAAAACAATATTTATATTACTCATGATCAAATCCTCTCTTTTCTATATTATAATACCATTCTTTTCGCTGAATATCAAGTGTAAAACAAATATTTTGACAAAGAGATCAATTAGGTGTATAATATAGAAAACCGAATTCAGCGAGGAAGAAAAATGAAAGAGATAAAAGCACAAATTGTTCTTGTGGGCGGAAGCTCAAGCCTTACTATGGCAAAAAAGACCTGTGAGCTTTGCGGTAAAAAGCCTCACGTTGTTATATTTCCTACCGCTCGTGCAGATGCACCTGAGATAATTGAGGAAACCTGCGGCTTCTACAGTAAATTTGCCGAAAGCGTTGACGTGATAAAGCTTATAGCCGAAAGTCCCGAGATTGATAAGCTTAAGCAAAGAATAGAAAAAGCAGATCTAATCTATATTCCCGGAGGTGCTACGGCTAACATAAAGGAAGCCTGGGCTAAATACGGTGTTGACAAATACGTTCTTGAAGCGATCTGCAAGGAGGATAAGGTGATCGTGGGTTCAAGTGCGGGTGCAATGGTGCTTTCTTATTCCTGCGTTGAGGTGGACTGCGGAAATGAATACGCAGGAGGATATGAGGTCATTCCCGCGTTTTTCTCTCCGCACTATCAGCTTCCCGATTGGAAGGGCTTTGACAAATTCCTTGAAAATAATACAGAGCCGAAATTAGCCTTTTCCGCAGGAGATGATGCAGGGGTGCTCTTTACTCCCGACGGAAAATATTATACGTTCTTCGGTGAAGAGGGAAACTCTGTATGGAGATTCGTATATGATGAAAGCTTTGCAAAATGGCAAAGAAAAGAGTTCCCTCACGGAGACGATACCGATATAACGGTAAGCGCTGAAGGAGCATAAAGCTTCTTCTCTTATACTGTCGAGAAACCTCGGAGTAAATTCCGAGGTTTTTAAATTTATAGTAAATTGTTCTATTTCGTGCGAATTGTTTGAACCAAGGAATGGAGCGGGATCTGATGCGCCCGGCCTCCTTTAATTTACAACCGTCGGTTGCAGGATCCGACCGAAATTAAACCTTGCGGTTCTTGAAATAGTACTCAGCATGATTTATAATATAGTCAGATGAGCGCTTATCGATTAAAGAAAGGCGGATTTGATGATGGAAATCAATTTAAAGGATAAACTTCATTCTTTAAGACAAAAGAAAAATATTACGCAGGAGACCCTTGCAAAGCATCTCGGAATAACTCCTCAATCGGTAGGAAAATGGGAACGGGGAGAAGGCTTTCCGGATATAACTCTTTTGCCTAAAATAGCCTTCTACTTTGATATAACGGTAGATGAGCTTCTTTCGGTTGACAATATACGTGTCGAGGAGGTTATAAGGGAATATCAAAGAAAAAGCTATATCTGTTGCCAAAAGGGAGATAACAAAAGGAATCTTGAGCTCTGGGAAAAAGCATACAGGGATTTTCCCAATGACAGCAGAGTTATCGAGGGACTTATGTATGCGATAAACCGCGAATGTATATTCCCCTGTCCAAAGGAGGAGGCGGAGCGTATTATCAAGCTTGGAGAAAAGCTTCTCTCTGTATCCTCTGATATACGGCAGAGGGAAAGAGTGATACAGGTGATGTGCTACACCTATAACGGTATAGATAAGGAAAAAGCGTTGTATTATGCCGATATGAGCGGTACTTTTGATATTACCCGCGAGGATCTGCGTAGTACGATCCTTGACGGTGAAGAGGGTGTCAAGGCTTGTCAGGCCTATCTTATGAGTCTTGTCCATACGGCGGCAATGACGGCGGCAAGCATGGTCTCAAAGCTTAATTATTCACACGAAAAGGTCATAGAGGCATATACCTTCTCAATTAATATTCTGAAGCTATTATATTCGGACGGTAATTTCGGCTTCTATAATTATGATCTCAGCTATTATTATTTTTGTATAGCTGCGGAATATGCCGAAATGAAGGAAAGGGAAAATACCTTAAGATCCCTTGAAGAAAGCTGTTTTTACGCTGTTAATGATTCCGTACTTACAGACAGAGACTATACCGCACCTCTTGTTGACCGTATGAAGTACCGTAAAGCCAATACCTCGAAAAATTATGAGGGTAATGCATGTAACCTGAGACTTGAAGCTCTGGCAAGAGATGTTTTTGATTTTGTAAGAACGGATGCGCGCTTTAAGAGGGTAGAAGGGGAGCTGAATAAAAATAAGGAGGACGGCTCGTAAACTGAAACCCTTTGCAAGAAACAAAACAGTTGTTGCAGCGATTGATTTTTAGAACCCGGATCAAAACTATGACTACAATTATCATATGAGGATAAATGTCGATTCACCCAAAGGACAGCAACAGACAGTTGCTTGTCAACTGTTGAAGAGGGTGGTATAATATAGTTATGAAATAAACTTACAAGGGGTCAAGCTATGGAAACAAAAGATATCATTCGTGAACTCAGAACAAAGGCAAACCTTTCGCAAGAGGAGCTTGCTGAAAAGATATACGTAACGCGACAGGCTGTTTCACGTTGGGAGAACGGCGATACGATTCCCGGCACCGAAACGCTGAAACTTCTCTCCAAGCTGTTTGGCATTTCGATAAATACGCTTCTCGGCTCTCCGAGGGAGCTTGTCTGTCAATGCTGCGGTATGCCTCTGGAGGATTCAGACATCAGCAAAGAAAAAGACGGATTTTTCAACGAGGAATACTGCAAGTGGTGTTATGCCGACGGCGAGTATATGTATCACAATATGGACGATCTGATCGAGGTCTGTGTCAAGACGATGGCAAACGAAAGTTTCTCTCCCGAGGAGATACGCGCATATATGAAGGATAGGCTCCCGAGACTCGACTATTGGAAGAAATATAAAAATCTTGACGATGGCGGAAAGTTTGAAGAATTCAAGCGCAAACTGATCGACGAGATCAATGCCCTCGGTGTTGAAGGTATGCCGAACGTCGAAAAACTCAATGCCCTTGTGGGCGGTTACGTCAATCTCGAACACCGCCTCCCCAACGGGAATACCGTCAAATTCCTCGACGATAACGCAACCTATCTGGGAAATCAGCTTGAATGCGAATTCGGAACAGACCGTTGCTTCGGCGTAGTCGCCAATATGGATTTCATCCTCGTTTGTACCTATGAAGAAAACGGCGAAAATCCCGAACTTGTTGTTTATAAGAAAAGATAAAAATTACCGCTGAGATGGATCTCTCCACCTCAGCGGCTTTTACGTTTATCTTACTACAGATGAATGACTATAAATGTAGAATTCCTCTTGGCTGGGCATCCACTTCTTTTCCTTGGGCGCAAAGGTCGCGTCAAAGGCTTCGACCGTGGCAACGTCCTCGCAGTAATCGGCAGCAGTAGAGGGGATATACATCCACTTCTTGCCGTCCAGCACGTTAGGAACGAGCTCGCAAACGAGAAGTGCGGTCGGATAGTTTCCATCCACCACAAAACTCACGTTCTTCTTTTTGCAGCTCACAAACCCACGGCTGACGTAGTTGCCCGGATTACCGAAGTTGATATTTACATCGTAGCCCATCTTGCGAGCCTCCTCAAAGGAATGCTCGATAAGGAGCTTGCCAAGCTTCTGCCTTTGATATTTCGGTGCAACGCAAAGGGGACCGAAGGAAAGGATCTCCTTGCGTTCTCCGGTATCACTCTCAAGCCATGCCTTGGTGTACATGATGCTGCCGATGATCTCGCCGTCCTTCTCAAGCACAAAGGCAAGCTCAGGGATGAAATCGGGATGATCACGCATAGTATGCACAAAGTAATGCTCGTCAGCGCCGGGCTTGTATATATTCCAGAATGCCTCGCGGGTCAGTTCTTCTACTGCTCTGTAGTCTTTTTCTGTTTCTAAACGTATCGTCAAATTTTCCATTTTTAAATCCTTTCATAATTCGTTGACGCTCAAAGTACGAGAGGATTGCCGAGAATGTATTTGCAAACCTCCCGTTTACAATACAATCTCCAAGGTGTTGTTTCTTTTCAAACAGCATTCTCCAAAAAATATATTCGGTTTGCACCGTATTTTTATTATATCACAAATAAACAGGCATTTCAAGTGAGTATTTGTTTATTAGCAAGGTGGAAATATTTATAATTATGTGGTATAATCGTTTCGTAAACTAAAGCTTATAGAACAATATTACGAGTATGAATAACAAAAAGATCTCTTTATTCATTGATACAACTGTTGCTGTTTCATTGTCTGCGGTTGCGGTGATAGGGGAGCGGTCTTGTTGATCAAACAGATTGTCTGTAAAATAATAAATAAGTAAATAAATCGGTTGTTTGATGAGGTGAGCAGTTATGGAAAAGATTTGGGCTGAAATGTACGAAGCGGCAAAAGCCGTATTAAATGAACGCAGGATATCCGAGTATGTTACTTGCGGAGAAGTGTCTGCTGCAGTATTATCAAAATCGGGAAAGATATATACGGGAGTTTGTATTGATACTTGCTCTACGTTAGGTGTTTGCGCAGAGAGAAATGCTATCTTTAATATGATCACCAACGGCGAGCAAGAAATAGATAAGGTGTTGTGCATTCTCCCCGACGGGTCCAACGGCGCACCTTGCGGTGCTTGCCGTGAGCTTATGGTACAGCTTATGGCAGGTAAATATCACGATATTGAAATAATGCTGGATTATACTACAGGGCGTATCGTAAAGCTTGGTGAGATAACTCCCGAATGGTGGATTAAGTAATTTCTTATTTAACGAGGTGTAATATGGCTTCAAGTAAAGAATATTTGAATTTTGTGTTGGAACAGTTGTCCGATTTGAAAGAGATAACCTACAAAGCAATGATGGGCGAATATATAATTTACTACCGAGGAAAAATTGTCGGCGGAATTTATGATAACAGATTGCTTGTAAAAACCGTTAGATCTGCTGTGACACTTATGCCTGCCGCACCTTTTGAATTGCCTTATAACGGTGCAAAAGAAATGTTGTTGGTCGATAATATCGACAATAAAGAGTTTCTGAACGAATTGTTTAACGCGATGTATGATGAACTTCCTGAACCAAAGAAAAAGAAGTAAACCAATTTCGATTTATGAAGAAATATATTGCAAACATTATTACAGTCAGCAGGATAATACTTAGCTTACCTCTTCTGTTCATTGCTCTGTCATCACCGTGGTTTTACATACTGTATATTTTTTGCGGGCTTACCGATATGTTTGACGGGATGATAGCGAGAAAGACGGGAACGGTTAGTAATTTTGGAGCCAAACTTGATACAGCCTCTGACTTTGTTTTTATGCTCGTATGCTTTATAAGGATACTACCACTTTTACACATACCTGTATGGCTATGGGTGTGGATTATACTTATTGCAGTTACTAAGATATGTAATATGGCATTTGTCTCGATCTGTAAGAAACGGTTCATATCAAACCATAGCGTATTAAATAAGATAACAGGATTTGCTTTGTTCCTTTTGCCGCTCACGCTGACTTTTGCGGAAAGCGCGTATAGCGTTTCGATAATATCTGTACTTGCGACCGTTGCGGCAATGCAGGAAGCTTATTTTATTGCGAAGGGGAAAGGGGATTTATAGTCAAACCCGAATTTGATGAGGTTATTATGAAAAAAAGAATGTTTTTTGAAAATGCTGAATTGCTTTACGATAGGTTTGAGATCATTCCGCTGATGTACGGCTCTTTAGGACTTGAATATATTACTGATGAAGATTTAAATGCCGATGATATTGATATCCTGATACCTGAAGTCTTTGTGGCTGAGAGATGGAATGAATTTAAAAGATTTCTTATGAGCGAAGGGTATATATTGTTTGATGAACACGAGCATACCTTTGAAAAAAACGGCATTTTGTATTCTTATGCCTCTATTGAAGAATTAAAATCCTTTGCAGAAATAGAACTGTCTGAGATCAAACAAATCTGCTTTAACTCAATTAAGTTCGGAGTACTCTCATTAGAACAATATTTAAAGGTGTATAACGCATCCGCAAAGGACGGCTACAGAATAACGGTCAGGGAAAAGAAGGATAACGACAAAATAGCTTTTATCAAGAAGCGGTTAAAAATCAAGAACTAACAAACAAAACGGTGCAGATACTATGGGAAAACGCAAAGGATCGATAATAATACTTTTTATTTTACTTTCACTTTAGGTATTGACTGCTTGCGGTAATAAGCATGAAAAAACACCTGCTTACGAGCAGATCACTGCCGATCCAGCCAAAACAATTATGGACACTGAAAAAAATTATGTTATAATAGACGCTACAAAGGTATTTGCGATTATCAGAAATGAGTGGATTCACCGATAAATTTCAATATATCGAACTGTTGTGATGTATAGGAAAAGAAAAAAGCCGATGAGGACTCAAACGCCTCATCGGCTTTTTGCAATTATTCAAAAGAAACAGGCTTTGTGTCATCCGTCGCAAATGCGTTGGGACCGGGGTCCGACATGGAGAAATACATCTTTGCGGCTTTGGTGGTGCCGAAATCACGGTTAGAGCCGGAGTTCTGCACCTTGTTAAAAGCATCGCGGAACATCTGATTGTGCGCTTCCTCGCGGTTCAAGAGAAAATCAATGGTCTCGCGCACCTTCTTGTCGTCGATCTGACGGTAAAGGTATTCGTAAACCACCTTCGCACGCTGCTCGGATGCGATGTTGCTGAGCAGGTCGGCACACAAATCACCTGTAACCGTCACGTAATCCGCCGTCCAGGAATAACCCGAAGCGTTGATAAGTCCCGGATTCAGACCGAGAATTACGTGGGATTGGATCTCACCGCAGGGGACGGTTGTTGCATCTACGTCATGACCGTTTAAGAGGTTGATGGTCTGTGCAACCATCTCCATGTGACCAAGCTCCTCCGCCGCAATGTCAAGGAACAGATCCTTGATCTCGGGGTCTTTGATTCTGAAACTCTGGGACATATACTGCATCGCCGCCTTCAGCTCGCCGTTGCCGCCGCCGAGCTGTTCCTGCAAAAGCGCCGCATACTGCGGATTGGGTCTCTCCACCTCTACGGGATGAAAAAGCATCTTTTCGTGTTTGAACATTTCACTACCTCCACTTATTTGATATAAGTTATTTTTGCCAATCCGGAGATAGATATTCAAACACCCCGCCAAATCTGCACCCAAGTCAACCCTTGCCCCGCAGTAAGCCCGTTAAGAAAAGAAAATAGATTTTTTGAGAAAAATCAAGTGAATTTTCGAGCAATAAGAGAAACACCGAAGAAAAACTGTGAAGAATAATGAAAACTATTGAAACCGCAGTATTTATCTGTCGAAGTCTGTTGACGAACAGCAGAATTTGTGCTATAAATTTAATAGTGATAAAATGTACTGATTATATCCGCTTATGAGGTGTAAAACAATGGCTGCAAGCTATGAGAAATTGTTTAAACTTCTGATTGACCGCGATATGAAAAAGAAAGAACTCGCCGAAAAAGCCGGCATCAGCATCGCCACCATCACCAAAATGTGCAAAGACGAGCTGTTGATTTCTGTGACGTTCTTATCAAGATCTGCTCGGCGCAACCATTGCTGAGGGCGAACCCGTGATATTGGAGCATAATGACATCAAGCGGATCACGCCGAGCGAGATCCCGAACTATGCGTTCTGCCCGGCGGATGAAGAAATACTTGCAAGAATTTGCGAGGTATATATATGAAAAACTACGAAACCGAAGCTCGCTTACGCTGGGGTAATATCGACACCTACCGCGAGCACGAATATAAAACAAAGAACTACACAAAAGAAAAGTGGGCGGAGGCAAATGACGGCTTGATGGCGATCTTTGCCGAATTTGCCGCGCTCAAAAATAGCGGTGAGAGTGCCGATTCTGCCGAGACACAGGCACTTGTCGCCAAGCTTCAGGCACACATCACCGCCAACTACTACACCTGCACAGACGAGATCCTTGCAGGTCTTGGCAAGATGTACTCAGCCGACGAGCGATTCAAGAAGAACATCGATAAATACAGTGATGGAACGGCAGAGTTTGTCTCAAAAGCAATTGAAGTGAAACTTGGATGAGATATTGATTAAATTAAAAAGGAGAACAACCATGAAAAGAGTACTTGATTTTCTGAAAAAAGCAGAGGTTTATTATCTGGCAACGGTAGAAGGCGATCAGCCGAGAGTCCGTCCATTCGGTACGATCAACGAATTCGAGGGCAAGCTCTACATACAGACGGGCAAGGTCAAGCCCACCTCAAAGCAGCTTGCGGCAAATCCCAAGGCGGAGATCTGTGCATTCACAGAAGGTGCATGGATTCGTGTTGCTTGCGAGCTTGTCGAGGATGACCGCTTTGAAGCGAGAAGATCCATGCTCGACGCATATCCAAACTTGCGCGGTATGTACGACGAGAACGATGGCAACACGCAGGTGTTCTATATGCAGAACGCAACGGCAACCATCAGCTCCTTCGGTGGCGCGCCTATTGTGATTAAGTTTTGATATAAGGGAAAAGCTATGATTTTGGAGACAGACCGCCTCATTCTTCGCCCGTTCACCGAAGATGATGCCGCAGATGCATACGAATATCTGCATGAGCCCACCGTTCATTGCTTCGCTTGCATGAAAACCGAAACAATGGAAGATGCAAGAAAGGCGGTACTTGAAAGGGCTAAGGACGGCAAATATTATTTCGCCATCACGCTCAAAGAAAACGGCAAGGTCATCGGCGAAATCGATGCCATGGCCGAAACGGCGGCACCCGACGATAAGAAAGCGGTGCTTGATACCTTCAGCCCCTGCTGGATGCTGAATACCGCGTACCATGGAAAGGGATATGCCTACGAGGCGGCTCGCGCCTTCTTCGATTATCTTTTTATGCAGAAGGGAGCACGCCGCATTTACGCCTATACCGAGGACTACAACGTTGCAAGTCAGAGGCTTTGCGAAAAGCTCGGTATGCGCCGCGAGGGTCTGTTTTGCGAGTTCGTGACCTTCGTAAACGACGAGAACGGCGATCCCATATACGAGAACACGTATCAGTATGCGATACTGAAGAAGGAATGGAACAATGATTAGAGAACTGATACACGATCCGATATTCCTCGCGGTAAAGTCGGAGATCGCAACGAATGAAGATCTGCAGGTCGCGGGGGATCTGCTTGACACGCTGATGGAACACAGAGAAAGCTGTGTCGGCATGGCGGCGAATATGATAGGTGTGAAGAAGCGGATTATCGCTTTTCTCGATGAGAGTGGACGAGCTCCAACATATACGGTAATGCTTAATCCCGAGATCATCAAAAAGGATGGCGCATATGACACCGAGGAAGGTTGTCTGTCGCTTCTCGGCGGCCCCCGTCCTTGTAAACGCTATAAATCCTTCAAGGTCAAATATCAGACCTTGGAACTGCAAACTCGCATCAAGGCCTACACCGGCTGGACAGCGCAGATCATTCAGCATGAGGTGGATCATTGTAATGGGGTATTAATATGAATATAGGATCACACATGAGGATGTAATTAAGAGGAAGAGAGAAGAATACCCGGTTGAAACTCTCAATACAACATTTAGCAAAGATATTTATTCAAGATTCAAAAAGAGATGCAAAGAGAACGGATATTTTGTCAGGCATATAGTAATGGCCTTTATGGAAAAATACTCAACACGTACTTTGAGAATGGAGTATGTGGAAATAAATTCGGAGGAAGAGTAAATGCCGAATCTTAATGATTTTCATGCTTTCAAAAGCACGAGCGGAGGCGTCAGCGGCGGCTTTGGAATAGGTTGCTCAAGCCCCTTTGTAGTGGTAGGAATTATTATATTGTTTCTTTACTTACTCGGAAAATGTTCGGCATGAATATATATAATTTTCTTCCTTTTTTCCGAACTTTCGGTACTTTCTGTGATAATGTGTGTGCGGCCACGGAAAGGCGGTAGTGTATATGATACAAAAAAGACAAGTTAATAGCAAAAAACAAACAGAGCGGTTTTGAATCGGGATTTCCCGAGGCGGAACCGCTCTCTCTTTATCAATGAGGTGTAAGATGAACATCATTGAGAAATTGTGGTATCATCCCCGTACTCATTATGACACTCGTTGCAACACTGCAAAAGGGCGCACAGACGCGCAGATGCCCGTGGTCTAGCAAACACCCACAGAAGTCCCGAACACGCCCGTAAACGTCCCGTGTGTGCCCACAGAGCCCTTTCCCGAACCCGAGCCGAGAAAGATACGCAAAAGCGGCACAGGATGCCTGTATCAGATAAACGATAACCTCTGGGAAGGCAGTTTCTTCCCAAGGCTTCCCGGCGGCAAACGCAAAAAATTCAATGTATATGCCGAAATAAAAGGGCAGTGCAAAATCAAACTCGCCGAGATGATCGTGCAGATGAATGCTGAAATCGCCGCTGAGAAAGAACGGTTAAAAGCAGAACAATCGACATAAGGTATGCAAAAGTAAACCGCCATGGATTTAGAAGTCCGTGGCGGCAGAAAATTGTCAGCGATAAATGCAGTTGTTAGATAATGCTTTTAACATTTCTGAAAAATCTTGAGTTGAAACAGAGGTGTTGTCTTCGTCCAAGGTTTCTAAAACTTCCAAAACGCTCATTATAGAATCGCTTTCTTTTTCTAAAAGTTCAAATAACTCAGTAAACCAAACAACATTGACCCAGTCAACAAGTTGTTGCAATGAAATGTTTTCTTCAATATAAGATTCTGACTGTTTACAAATTCTTTTAATAATTCTTTCGATGCCTTTTCCATAATAAAAAAATACTTCCTTTCAGTTTTACTCTTTCTTTGAGTTTCTTCTGATTGGAAGTATTTATTCACTTTTACACAAAATTCATCTCGGTCTCTTCATACACGTTATGAACACTCGATATGAAGATGACGGCTAATTTTGATACAAAAATCGGGAGGGGGGTCAAATTTCTCGGTTTTTGGGGTTAGGGGGGGCAAAAATGCCGTTTTTCGACTTAAGGGGGGTCAAATGCAAAAGATCGAGTCATTTTTACACCTCATTTTTGTACGGATCAAGGGGCGGTTTGTACTTTTTCAGCATCTCCTCCTTGCATAAATGCAGTTCCTTTTCATTGATGATACCACGGGAGTGCATCACCTTGAACATAATGACAGCGTTAATATAGTGGAGCTGTCTTTCGGTTTCTTCGGGGGTCATCCCCGGCAATGGCTTTTGGATATTCATAAAAGCACCTCTTTCAAAATATTAGCCCTGCGGCTTGGTTTAATAAAGATGCTCAAAAATCCAGAAAAGTCAAGTCCCCGAAAAAACAAATCACCGCGCCTATTATAAGTAGACGCGGTAATTGATAAATTATTGTGAACGATTTTGAATTAGGTTGGGGTCATTCTTGAAAAGCACCAATACTCAAATCGGTTTTTATGGTGTATTTTCTGCCATAATTGTCATAAAGAATGATTTTTACATTGTCATTAGGGGAGCAAATAGCAGACATATTTGTCTTACAATAAGCCCTATAAACATCTTGCTTAATTATGTCTATATTTTGCGTTGTTGCTGGTGGTAATGCCAATTCTCTTAAACCTTCAAAGTATTCAACGCGAAATACGTGCGTTTCTATGCAATAAATCATTTTTGTTATTACAACTGTTCTAAGTGAATTATTAGACAGGCAAATTTTGAAACTTGGCACCCTTTCAAAATTTGTATGTATTTTTCTTTTCTTATCACATAAATTTATCCAAATGCCAGCAACTCCAACAATTGCAGCTAATGTAGTTCCAATTGCAGAAAGCGCATTCCAATTCATAAACAATCACCTCTATAATCTTTCAATGTATTTACTTCCTTACTGTTTTTTCTTGCTTTTTATTTTTCTACAAATAGGACAGCCACGGCCTTTGTTTCTATCTGCAATCCTTGCCTGCCATTCGTGACCTTCGCTGCATTTCCACCAGACTTTTTTATTGCTGTTAGGTAATACATCCATAGGTGTTAATCCGTCATTTTTTTCATAATTCCATTCTTTTGCTAACGACGGATTAACCGTTTGCAAATCATTTTCGCCTTTTACGGCATATCGACCTGAACAATATGGGCAACTATTTCCTCTATTTCGCTCTATTATCCTTGCTTGCCATTCGTGACCTTCGCTGCATTCCCACCATACTTTTTTATTACTATTAGGCATTACGTCTGCAGGCGTTAATCCATTGTTCTTATCATAATGCCAATCTTTAGCTAAAGTTGGATTAACTGTTTCCAGATCGTTATAACCCTTTAAAACTTTTCTGCTTGAACAATATGGACATCCACGCCCTTTATTTCTGTGATCAATTGTTGCTTGCCATTCGTGTCCTTCGCTACATTTCCACCATACCTTTTTTCCGCTATTCTTCGTGAAATGTTCCGGTTTTAAATTACCATTCTTTTCGCAATTCCATTCTTTAGCTAAGTTTGGATTAGATAACAACAGAGAACTTTCCTTTTCTGTATAATCCCGCAAATTTTCTATAGCAATAGAATCTCTTTCTAGATCAATATCAATACATAACCCAATTATTTCGCTTAAAACACGTTTGAGTATTTCAGACAAATTCTTTTGCCCTTTTTGAACAATAAAATCTATGGAACTATCATTTAACGAAGGTAATCCTTCTCTTATTCTATACAATTTAATTCCATCTTTTTTACACTTTTGATTTTTCTTTAAATCTATTTTTGCTTTGTTTTTATGCCAAAGATATCCATCATACTCAATGGCAACTTTTTTTGATGGAATGTAAATATCCAACTCGTAACCCATTTCTCTGTATGAATGTATTACTTCTAAACCGTGTTTTTTTAGATAATACAGGATCGCATATTCTGGCAAAGATGTGTTACGTTCAGAGTTGCAAATAGGACAACCTCTCCCGTTATTTCTATGATTGATCGTTGCTTGCCACTCGTGTCCTTTACTACACTTCCACCATACTTTTTTACTACTACTTTCAGTAAAATGTTCAGGTTTGGTATTTCCGTTTTTTTCGTAATTCCATTCTTTTGCTAAAGTTGGACTTATGGTTTGCAAATCATTTTCACCTTTTAAAACTATATTACCCGAACAAGCAGGACAACCCCGCCCATTATTTCTGTGATTAACTGTAGCTTGCCACTCGTGGCCTTTACTGCACTTCCACCATACTTTTTTATTACTATTGGGCAATAGATCCCTTGGTGTTAATCCGTTATTCTTATCGTAATTCCATTCTTCTGCCAAGGTCGAATTAACGGTTTGCAAATCGTTTTCACCACTAATGGCAATTCGCCCCGAACAATATGGGCACCCGCGCCCGTTAGCTCTGCTATATATCGGAGCTTGCCATTCGTGCCCCTTGCCACATTTCCACCATGCTTTTTTCCCGCTACCAAGAGTTAATGTTTTAGGGTCAAACCCGAATTTATTATTCTTTTCCCAGTCCCATTCTGCCATCAGTTCGGCATTATCAATTATGTATTTCTTTTCAGCCATAACCTTGGCACCTCGCTTTTTGAATATTATTTATGACATTATACCATAAAATTCCTCAATAGTAAATACACCCTTGAATTCATAACATGTTATGTTTTCGGTATTCGTTTACGGGAGCTTTGCTCGTTTACGGCAGAACTGCTCGTTTACGGCAGAACTGCTCGTTTACGGGAGCTTTGCTCGTTTACGGCAGAACTGCTCGTTTACGGGAGCAAATCTCCATTGTCGGGCAGAGGGCGAAAATGCTGATTTTGGGTATTTTTCGGTGATGGGGTAACCTTATATCCCCGATATAATTTTAGTACAAAGCTTCATTTTTATAGCGCCTTGTACAAACAAAAACACTGATAACAGGCGAAAAAGCACAAAAAATAAGGTTGATTCGTTTTGAATCAACCTTAATGAGTATTGGTCCGAGTGACAGGGATCGAACCTGCGGCCTGATGGTCCCAAATGATAGGAAAACCCTACTTTATAGACGTTTCCGGTTATTCCTAACCCTTTCTGCTCAAAATCACATCCTCTTTGGTACTTTTATTTCCGTTGTGTCCGTATGTTCCGGTTGCAGATGTGGGATAAACTGTGGTCAAAAAACAACCTCGCAGTCGTTGAATTTTCTCAACACTGGTGGTTGTTTTTTCTTTCTATATCAAAAATTGATCCGCAGTAGACAAAGAAGAAATGTTTTTTCATCGCCACCTGTACGTAGACAGCAAGCAAAACACGGTAGCAATTTTGCAAAGTGTAGAAATACGCAAAATTCTCGAAAGTGCATATTGACTTGTGATATTGGCTACATTGAAGTAAAAGCAGAAATGTGATGT
>SVQZ01000046.1 GCA_015065105.1 Oscillospiraceae bacterium
GCATGAGCCGCGAAGCATAGAAAAAGCATCTTTCCGCTTCGCTTCAAGATGCTTTTTCTATGCTTTTATTAAATTTTGTTACTTTATTCTATTTTTTATTTACCCCAACTATTGACACAGAGCCTTTTAAAAATCCCGATGCTTAAAGCATCGGGAAAATTATCAGCAATATTTAAGAACTATCTTCTGCATCTGGTCAAGCTTCTTTTCCATATCAAAAGCAAGCCAATACTGATTCTTGGTACGAACAAGATTATGCTCGGGATAGTCGGTTTTGAAGTAAACGTCACCCTCAAGATAGTCGGTCATGAATCTTGCAACGAGCTCTGCAGTCATAACGTATGCGCCGAGGTGCATTGTTTCAAGCTCTTTTTGCGTAAGACTGTCTTTAATGGTGGGAATGAAGCCGGATACGAAGGCCTCATACTTGTTAAGATCAAGGAACACCTTGGAATACTCGGGATCATCTTCGATTGCGTTGTTTGCACCGAAACGGATAGAATCACCGAAATCGTATGCTGTAAGACCGGGCATTACGGTATCAAGGTCGATAACAGCCAATGCCTGATTGGTGTCAATGTCAAGAAGAACGTTGTTACACTTGGTATCGTTGTGTGTAACTCTTAAGGGAAGCTCGCCGTTTTCAAGCATTGTACAGAGAGAACAAGCAAGATCATATCTTGTACGGAGATAGTCGAGCTCAACCTTAACATCCTTTACACGATTGCAAACATCCTTTTCTGCAACCTCAAAGAGTCTTTCAAGTCTCTTCTTGGTGTTATGGAAATCAGGAATGCTCTCAAAAAGGCAGGAAGCGTCAAAATCGCTGAGATGCTTCTGGAATGCACCGAAGCCCTTACCTGCTTCGACCATAACAAAAAGATCGTCTGTAAGGTTATAGGTTATAGAATTATCGATATATCTGTAACCTCTCCAGAAACCGCCCTTCTCGTCGCGGGCAAAGTTCTTACCGTCGGGAGTATGTAAGAAATGAAGAACCTTTCTCTTTGCGGTCTCTTCCTTTTCCTTTACCTTTGCTCTGATATGCTCGGTAACTCTTTCGATATTCTGCATAACCCCTTCGGGATTCTTAAATACGTATGTATTTACCTTCTGAATAATATATTTCTTATCCTCACCGTCACGTAAATAAGTTACGCAATAGGTCTGGTTGATATTTCCTGTTTTGATCTGTTCAAAGCCCTTGTATTCACCTTCAATGCCAAATAAGGCACCTACACTCTGTAAATCCATTTTTCTACCTCACAATTATATTAATATGGATATAACTCTATTTATTATACCACAAATTTGAAATATTTCAAGAGAAAATAAGTATTTTTACAATTTAATCAAAAATGCAGCCGTCTGCCGAATCACAGAATTTAGCTAAAAACTTACCTTCAAGTTTTGGGAAGGCTTTGAGATATTCGCTTGTTACCTTCGCTTCTATCTCTTCGGCATAATCAGGATCTACCAATGCCATACAACAGCCTTTGAAGCCTGCACCGCTGAATCGTCCTCCGTAAATACCCTTTGTTTCGCACATTATCTCATAAAGCTTCTTGAGTTCCGGAGAGCCTGTTTCGTAATTATATATACTTGAATATCCGCTTTCAAAAATAAGCTGTCCGAAAGCATCTATGTCTCCTGCACGCCAAGCCTTTACACCCTGCTGAACTCTTTCATATTCAGAATAGAAATGAGCGGCGCGGCGTCTCCAACTTTCGGGCAATCTCTCACCGTATTGTTCAAATACCTCATGAGGAACGTCTCTAAGATAGCTGTCACCAAAAGAGCCGTATTCCATTTCAGAAAACGCCTTAAGCGCATAAGCGGCGGATTTCATTTCATCCACTCGGGTATTAAAGGCAGTACCCACAAGTGCTCTTTCAAGACCGCTGAAGAATATCGCAATCTTATAGGGCTTCATATTTTTACCTGTAGAACGAAGCTCATAATTATCGTCATTCGTATCAAGATAAAGAAGCTTACCCTTTTTTGAAAGAACCTCACAGCTCTGGTCAAGCTTACCGCACTTTACTCCTACGTAATGATTTTCAGCCCAAAGAGCGTTATCAATTACCTCCTGCGAAGACAATGTAATATTGTTTATCTTACAAAGCGCAGAAAGAAACGCTATGGTAAGAGCTGCCGAAGAAGAAAGTCCGCCTATAGGCAGTGTTCCGTTAACGACCGCCTTCAAGCCTCTTGTAACCTCGTGGTTACGTCGAAGAGCTACTATAGCGCCCTTTATGTAATCAGACCAGTTTTTCTGCTTTTTCGAAAATGCCTTATTGATATTAAAATTATGGTCTCCGAAAACATTCATACTGTGAAGGGATACTTCACCGTCATCTGTCGGAGTATAAAGAACATGAATACCGTAGCTTATAGCAAGACCTGTTACAAGTCCGTGCTGATGATCGGAATGTGCGCCCAAGGGACATACACGGTATGGACAAAAAGCCTCGTATATCTCTGTTACGTTGGGATATCGTGCCTCAAAAACATCATGCATAGATGCCATTGTATTTCTCCTTTGTTGATCAAAGCCCTAATCCGAATTCCTTTGACAGAACGCCGAAAAGTGCCTTGCTGTAATTTTCAAATCCGTAATTATTCTTTATATCCTCATAACCGTTCTTGCCCCATTCGGGAACCTTGTCGCGGTTATCGGAAATATATTTAAGACATTCTGCAAGATTTTCCTCGTTATCCGTCTCGAAGAAGAATCCTGTTTCTCCCTCCTTGATATAGGAAGCAGTACCGTTAACGTTAGTGCTTATCGACATGATCGCGTTACCCATGCTTTCGAGTATGGTAATGCTTGCCTGCTCCTCCTTGGAGGTAAGAATAAATATATCGTTTTCAAGATAGAGAGCGCGCATCTGATTATAAGGAATGTGGGTACGAAGAGTTATATATTCGCCGATTTCGTTATCATCTATATACTTTTGGAGATCAGCCATATAGCGCTTTTCCTCCTCTGCGCCCGCCTGACCGAGTATTGTAAATCGAATATCGGCAAGCCATCCCCTGTCCTTCATAACCTTCACCGCTCTTGCGAGAACAAAATGATTTTTATAGGGACGGTATTTACCTACATCAAGTATGTTAAGCTTTCCGTCTTTGAAATAACTTCTGTCAGCCGCCTCGGGGCTTGGCTCAAATATATAAGGAAGGAAATAATCGTGTTCCTTGATATAATGCTCATCTCTGTGATACTTAAGATCAAAAACGTCGCTTATCTCAACGGTAGTCATTCTTACCTTAGGCAAAAGAGCAAAAATGATTTTAGATTTAAAGGATTGCTTTTTTCCTTTTTTGGAATAAAGCGCTGTCTGATTATAAAGCACCGTTTTGATGCCAAGAAGCTTACACACAAGATTAGCGGTAAGTGTTGCAGGAGTACGGTAGCGCAGTATCACAACGTCGGGACGAAGCGCCTTGATACGTCTGAACATCCAGCCAAAGGAAGGATATGTGTTTTCGGTCATTTTCGATTCGTAGGCAGTAGCATCAAGCTTCTTTTTGTAATGCTTGTCAACCATCTTACCGAAAAGCGAAAGCTTCATTTTTTCGGGAACAAGAATACTGTGGTCCTCACTTGTACCAACGGTCTGAACGATATAATTCACCTCGTGTCCCGCATCAATAAGTCCCTTTATAATAGGAAACTGATTGGTGTGAAAACGCTGCGCTATAAACAGTAGTTTCATTATAAACTCTCTTTCTCTTCGTCTAATTTAATATTAATGTAAGAAGCGTAAATACCGAAAAACATATAAATGAATTTATGAGTCAGCATATTACCGCCTATATCGTTTACAAGGAATACAAGAATAAACGTAACTAAAAGTATCGAATACCTTCTATGCCTTTTGATCATGGGAATAAGCTTATTCACTGCGTATGCGTAAATGCCGTAATACAGAGTGAAGCCTATAAGTCCAAAGCTCACAAGCACCTGAATATAAGTACAGTGAGGAGGACGGCGTATTCCGGTCAAGAGTGAATAGTAATACTCAAACTGCATGGGACCGTAACCCTGCAAGGGCTTTTTTCCGAAAAGCTCAAGACCGTATTTTATCATTGCGGATCGTGTGATCAGTGAATTGTCTGTTACCGAAGCATCCTCGCTTAACATATTGAACATCTGTGATATTCTGAAAAAGAAGTAGCTCGTTTCGGATAATTCCATGACCATATATGCCGCAAATACCAATATAGATAATATTACAAGCACACGAAGCCATCTGCCTCGCTTTGCCTTGAACATAGATATTAAAAGCCACGCAAAAGCAACAAGTAAAAAGGATTTACGGCTTCCTGCACCCAAAAGTACAAAAAGCGACAACGGTAAAACCGGAATGACCCATATGATCTTCTCGATCATAAGAAAATACATGGTCATGATGAAAAGCAGGGTACAGTAAAGACCCATACCGTTCATCTGGTTTATTTCATCACCGATTCTTTCACCGACACTTATTCTGCGAAGGATCTCGCCCGGACCGTAAAATATAACGGTGTAAATACACATTATAACCGCTCCGAAATATATAGCAAGTATGATATTCTTAAAATCCTTTTCATCCTGAATGTTAAGCCTTATAATAATATAGAAGCCCAACAGCTGAACGAGAGTGATTACCGTCCCCATAACCTCGGTATCACATTTGACCCAGAAGGTAGTAAGAGCGGCATACCCAACGAATAATACCAGAGCGAAAAAGGTGAAATCCAATCTAAAGGATCTTCTTTCTATAAGGAAGTTGATAAGAGAACATCCCAAAGCACCGAGGAAAAAAGTATAGCATACTATATTCAGCGAGACAGAGTATGACAATATATAGAGTGAACAAATGTATATGAACAGAAAAGTCATACTCATAAGCTTAAAAAAGCCGTAACTGTGTTCACTCTTTTCCAAACCCGTTTTAAGAGTCATTATTCATTCTCCAAGATCAAAGGTTATTTTTATACCATTCTATTGCAAGGGCAATACCCTCTGCAAAGCTGTAATCAGGATCAAATCCGAGCATCTCACGGCTCTTTGTAATATCTGCGTTACTGTGCTTGATATCACCTGCACGGTCGGGACCGAAGATAGGCTCGATATCAACACCGAGAGCCTCGGTAAGTCCGTTATAAACGTCGATAAGATATTCTCTTCCGCCGTATGCAACGTTGAAGGCCTCACCTGCATACTTGGAATCGGCAAGACAAGCCTTGAGGTTTGCTTCAACTACGTTTTCAACGTAGGTAAAGTCACGGCTCTGCTTACCGTCTCCGTTAATAGTGGGACGTTCACCGTTCATAAGCATTTTTAAGAACTTCGGAATAACCGCGGCATAGGCACCGTCGGGATCCTGTCTTTTACCGAAAACGTTGAAGTAACGGAGACCGTAGGTATCAAGTCCGAAATGGAGAGAGTACTGACGTCCGTAGCCCTCGCAAACATGCTTTGTCAAAGCATAGGGAGAAAGGAGCTTGCCTTCTCTTCCCTCTCTCTTGGGAAGATTGGGCTCGTCACCGTAAACGGAAGAGCTGGACGCATAAACGAACTTCTTAACACCCTGGCGTCTTGCAGCCTCCATCATATAATGGGTACCCTTTATATTAACCTCTTCAAAGAAAAGGGGCTCTACAAGGGATCTGGGAACAGAGATAGCCGCTGCTTCGTGAAGAACGTAATCAACACCCTCACAAGCCTTCATACAGGTATCAAAATCTCTGATATCGCCCTTTATAAATTCATAGTTCGGATTGTCGATGAAAAGATCAACGTTACTCTGCTTTCCTGTTGAAAGGTCATCCAAAACTCTTGCCTTATAACCAAGACCGAGTATTGCTTCAACACAGTTGGAGCCGATAAAACCTGCACCGCCTGTTACAAGGAAGGTAGAACCCTCCGGAAACTTTAAATCCTTATATCCCATTTTAGTTTTCCTCCAAAATATCTGCTATTCTCTTACAAGCAAAGCCGTCACCGTAGGGGTTGGAAGCCTTGCTCATCTTATCGTATTCTTCCATATTTGTAAGAAGAAGCTTGAAATTATCGTAAATTACCTGCTCGTCGGTACCGACAAGCTTAAGTGTTCCCGCCTTGATACCCTCGGGACGCTCTGTTGTATCACGCATAACGAGTACAGGCTTACCGAGAGAGGGAGCTTCCTCCTGAATACCGCCGCTATCGGTAAGTATCATATAGGAACGTGCAAGGAAGTTATGGAAATCAAGCACCTCGAGGGGCTCGATTATTCTGATCCTGTCTTCACCGCCGAGGATCTCATTTGCCGCTTCACGAACCACGGGATTCATGTGGATCGGATAGATTGCCTTGATATCGGGATGCTCGTCGATAATACGGCGAATGGCCCTGAACATATTCTTCATAGGCTCACCTAAATTCTCACGTCGGTGAGCGGTTATCATAATAAGTCTCGAATCGGCAGCCCATTCAAGCTCGGGATGTGTATAGTCGTCGCGAACAGTGGTCTTAAGAGCATCGATTGCTGTGTTACCTGTAATATATATACTGCTTTCATCCTTGCCCTCGCGCACAAGATTATCGCGGGAAAGCTCGGTAGGAGCAAAATTATATTTGGAAATGATTCCAACCGCCTGACGGTTAAACTCCTCGGGATAGGGCGAATAGATATTATAGGTGCGAAGTCCTGCCTCAACGTGGCCGACCGCTATCTGCAGATAGAAGCAGGCAAGAGCGGTAACAAAGGTAGTGGAGGTATCGCCGTGTACCAAAACAACGTCCGGTCTTTCCTTTTCAAGAACCTCCTTTATGCTTGTTAAAATGTTTGTAGTAACGTCAAAGAGGGTCTGCTTGTCCTTCATTATCGAAAGGTCATAATCAGGGGTAACGCCAAAGGCATCAAGCACCTGATCAAGCATCTGACGATGCTGACCTGTTACGCATACAAGGCATTCTATATTTTTTCTGTTTTTAAGCTCGAGCACAAGAGGACACATCTTTATTGCCTCAGGTCTTGTGCCGAATACAAGCATTACTTTTTTCATTCTTTTTCACCCATATTAAAGTCTGTAGATACCTTCAAGCTTGCATACATTTCTTGTATCAAGCACAAGCTTGTCTTTTATCTTTTCATCTGCATTCTTTATCTCATCATGACCGACCATGATAACAAGAATGTCTATATCGTTAAGGAATGCATCAAAATCGTGATACTGATTCTCTGCGATATCCTTTGTAACGTAGGGGTCATAAACCTTTACACCGTGAGCAAGATGCTTTTCCATACATTCAAGCATCTGCATTGTAGGACTCTCACGGATATCGTCAACGTTTTCCTTATAGGTCATACCGTAGATACCGACTCTTGCAGGGTCGGTGATCTTATTTTCCTTCATAATGTTGGAAATTCTCTTAAGCACGAATTCCGGCATCGAATCGTTTATCTTTCTTGCCGCAAGGATAATATTTGCAAGACCGGGATAATCACCGACAAGGAACCAGGGGTCAACCGAAATGCAGTGACCGCCGACACCGGGGCCGGGATTAAGGATGTTTACACGGGGATGCTTGTTAGCAATTCTGATTATCTCGTAAACGTCCATATTGTCTGAACGGCAGATCTTTGCAAGCTCGTTTGCAAAGGCAATGTTGATATCACGGAAGGTATTTTCAACAACCTTTGTCATTTCTGCTGTTCTGATGTCGGTAACAACGATATCACCCTCACAGAAGGAGTGGTAAAGCTCCTTTACCTTTTCGCCGATAGCCTTATCGTCTGCGCCGATAGTTCTTGAATTATGCTTTAATTCATAAACCATGTTGCCGGGAATAATTCTCTCGGGTGCGTGAACAAGGTTGATATCCTCACCGATAGTAAATCCGTTTTCCTCAATTATGGGACGTACGAAACGGTCCATTGTTCCGGGAGAAACGGTGGATTCAAGAACCACGGTAGCTCCCTTGGGACAAACCTCCATAACCTTTTTAACAGCGGCTATAACATAGCAGGGATCTATCTTCTTGCTCTTTTTATCATAGGGTGTGGGAACCGCAACGATATACATATCGGTTGAAATGTAATCTGTGGAGAATTCGATCCCCTTTGCCAATGCATCGGCAAAAAGCTCGTCAAGTCCGTCCTCGTCAAAGGTGGTCTTACCGCCCTTTAAAGTGTCAACAAGCTCCTTATTGTAGTCTGTTCCCACTACCTCAACTCCGTGAGAAGCAAACATAAGTGCTGTGGGAAGTCCTATATAACCTAATCCTATAACGTTGATCTTTGCCATATCATTTACCACCTATCATTTTTTTGATGTTTTTCTTTATATTGTATAATCGGGTCTTTTTATTCTGATATTTTCTTGCCGCTTTATAGCCCTTTGTCTCGAGAATTGAGAAGAACTCGTTTCTGTATTTAGGCATAACAACAGACTTTTTCAGCTTTCTGTGAGTTTTAATTGCGTGCTCAAGATTGCTTTCGCATATCTTCGCATTTTCCTTTATCTTATCAACAAGCTCTCTTCCCTTTTCGCTGTGGCAGAGAAGAATCGAAACTCCCTTATCATCGTTGAATCTGTCGGTAAGAGTCTCTATTCCCCAATAGTCGCCAACGGTTACATCGGCATAATTATTGAAGCCGCGGAAATGGCAGTTATAACAGCTTTGGCGAAGATAATCGAAATATCTGAAATATTCACACTCCGCTCTTGTCATTACAAGCTCGCTCTTGTCATCAAATATAACCTTTACGTTATTCTTTTTCCAACCCTTTGTTTTATCGCGGAATTTGAAATCAACAATCTTTTTACCCTTCTCTTCTTCAAGCTGTTTGATATATTCCTCAAACACTACGGGGCTCTGTACCCCGTGACAGATAAGATCGAGGGTGTAAAGATTATCGTATTTATCACCGAAATAAGCCTTGATCGCGGCTATCTGACAGGGTGTTCCCGTTGCAAGCACAGGTACTGCTTTTTCAAGCTCCGCTTCAAGCTCGGTGTAGATATCACCCATGGAGCTCTGAACGTATTTTGAACCGCGCAAGTCCGCGAATTCTTCAATACTTCGAACCACCTTATGAACGGGCCGCATCCTTTCGTTATAGGCAACACCGGATACCGAGCCCCCCGCCTCAAAAAAGGCTTTTGCCATAAGGCCAACGGCGCCGCCCGACGAGGAATTCATCAGATCTGTCTCATTTTTATCGCGAAGGGCATATATCTGCTTCGGCTCATCGCTTTTTTGGGGAGCATTAACAGGGCAGATCTTATTACACAAGCCGCATCTCACACATTTTTCGTTATCAACCGCGGGAATATAATAGCCCTTTTTCTTTTCAATGCTTATTGCATCCTTGGGACATTTTTCCGCACAGAGCATACAGCCCATGCATTTTATTGCCGAGTAATCAAATCCGCCGTCCTTTTTGCGCTTTATAATTTCCGGTGCTTCGGTCTTTTTGTTTTTTCTGCCCAAAGCATCCGCTAATGCATCAAAGAAGCTTTCGTTTGAATACACAAGACAGCGCCTGTTATTATCAATAATACCGCGAATACCCTCGCAGTCTAAAAGCTCGCGGGTCTTTTTAATAACACTATCCCAATTATCAGCCAAGCCCTCAGACAAGCGGAAGAAACAGTCACGCATATCCATTCTGCAAAGCACGTCCTCTATCTTACCCTTATGATCGGCACCGAATTTGGTAAAATCAAGACCGATGACCGGGGTAGAATTACGAAGCGAAAGCAGAGTACCGTGGAAGAAATTGGTCAGGGTTATATCGCATATTCCGAAAAGCAGACTCCATTCAAGAGGATCAAGATCGTACATATATACATCCTCTGCGCCTGTATTACTGAATACCGATATAACTGTATGAGTATTGCCGAATTCCGCCTTCAAGCGCTTAACCAAAGCCGTTGTGGTACCCATAGTACATATCAGACGCTTGTTTTTCGGAATCCTGTATTTTTTATATATTTTTTCTTTATATTCCTCTTTAGTTGTGCCCAAAAGCTCAAGCACGTAATCAAGATCAAGGAATGCTGTGGGGTCGCAGGTGAAATCGACCTTGGTTTCAGGCGCGCAATACCGAACAAGCTCTTCGGTATATTCATCGCGGACACCTATAAACTTAAAGTCTTCAAGTGATCTGCCGAACTTTTTCCTTCTCTCCTCGGTGACGTGTTCCATACCCATACCGAACGCCGAAGCGGCATAAGAGAATTTCATAACATCGGTCTTACCCATATCGAGCAGATATGGATTCGGGAACCCTCTTTTTATCCAGTTCCATACCGCATCCGAGCCGACTACTATAACATCGTATTTGGATTTGATATAATCAAAAGCATTTTCGCAGGTATCCTCGATTATCTGCTTGTCCGATAAAGGAAGGTATTTAAGAGAATCTCGGAAAATTCTTTTACGCTTTATTCTTCTCGAAAACTCCATAGGACGCTTAACCATGCTTTTGTTAAACTTGACCCTGTAGTTTTTCTCCATTTTTGCGCTGCTGTAGTCCACCACCTCAACACTATCCTCGGGAAAACGCTTCTGTATCTCATGGGACAGAGCAACGCATTGCATATATGCACCGTAATTTATACTTCTGTGAAAGGTAAGTATGCCTATTCTCATATTATTTTCACGGATACATATATATCCGGTCCTTTCAGTTATAATCCTTAATCCTTGACCTTAAGAGCCTTCCATTTTTTCAAAATTGTCTTAAATGTCAATGCAAAATATGTGATTCCCCATACAACGCCTAAAACAAGAGATTCAAGAACCTCACCGTCAAAGCCGTCTATATTAAGGGAAGGCATATACGTCTCAAGAGGAATAAAACGCTTTGCCGCCCAGAATACCGAACCGAAGGCAATATTAAGAAGCAGTATGCCTGCCGCCTGTTTCCAGGGGAATACGTCGCAAAAGCTCTCCTTCAAAGCTTTTGAGGTAACCATGAGCTGAAGTATCGCCATGGCTGTGGTTGAAATCAAAGTTGCAATAGCGGGTGCAACCATCTGTGCCGCCTCGCCGAAGGGCTTGAACGCAATAAAAAGAACAACGTTCAGAACAGCGTTCGATGCTAAAGCACCTATAGAACACCAGAAGATAAATCCTGTTTTACCGATAGAATTGAGTACCATTCCGTAATAGGTACATCTCATCAGAAGGTGAAGCGAATATAGTCTGAATACCCATACTCCCTCGATATACTGTGTACCGTAAAGTATCTTTATAACTTCCTCGGCATATACAAAGCATCCGACTCCTATTACCGCTATAATTATCATGCTCAGGCTTGTAGCGTTACCCCAGAGTTTCAGGGCTCTTTTATTCTCTTCCTTTGAGAGCATACGCACCATCGCAGGCATAAGAACTGCGGTAAAGGATGATGAAATAAGAGTTACGGGCAATTCCTTTGCCGCGTTGCTGTATATACCGTAGCTTTCATTATCCATAAAAAAGCTTATAATGATTCGGTCAAGCTCAATATTAAGTGTGCCTACCACAGATGCAAGACCGAGAGGTATTGAAAAGGCAAGAACGGTTTTAAGCATTTTCCCCGAAATGTAGGGGTATATACCGCCGCTTACTCCCGCAGCTATAAAATATACCGCAAGGGAGAAGGCAGCCTCTACGATAACGTAGAAGAGCATATACTGCCTGAAGCCCAAGCCGAGCCATTGAACCAGAAGCACCGCAAGAAGCAGAGCCGCGCTGTTAAGCACACGGTAGGCAACAAGCATTTTTGCTTTTTTATATACTATCAAAAGATTTTCTACACTTGCACAAATGATCTTCGTCCAGGGGAAAAGCGCGAGAAAATACAAAAATGAGGAAATCATATCGTTATTTACGCACTTTTCTATAAGATCTACCGAGATCACCAATACCAAGCCCACGAAAAAGCTGAGTATCGTATTAAGAGTGTAGTAAAATGATAAAAATCTTTTCTTTTCCTTTTGCGAATCCGTTTTTGCAAGAAAGAAGTTAAGACTCTTGGGCAAGCCCAGCATCAGAACAGAGGTAATAAGATTAACGACCATAAGGATCTTATTATAGGTCGCATACTCGTCAACCGTTCTGAATCTTGACAAGAGCATTGCCATGACCATGGCTATTGCAGAGGTTGCTATCTTTGAAAAGGTAAGCAAAGTTGCATCCGCGCCGATATTTGAGCCCTTGTTCTTTTTCTTTTCAGCTTTAACTTCAACTGCCTCGGAGGGCTGCTGTTCTTTATTGTCCATTAAATTAATTCCTCGATCTGCTTTGCAGCATTGGCAAAATCAAAACGTTCGGTTTCTTCACGGTTGATATTCAATTCGGGCAGCTTGCCCTCCTTGAAAAGAAGATAATCACGGTATATATATTCCTTCAATTCGGCAAAATCAGTACCCTTTGTTGCTTCCTCATAGGTTGCGCCGAGCTTAGCGCGTTTCATCACAACAGAAACCTCACTGTTAGGCTCGTCGCCGGCAACAAGGGAAATTATAGATTTCCCCATCATGATATATTCGAGGAATTTGCCGGGGAAAACTCCGTTTTCACCCTTTTCATTCCAAGTAGAAAGCACAAGATGACGGGTGGATGCCTGCAGTTCAAGACATTTTCCGCGGGGCAGCATACCGTAATCGGTAACTCTTTCGGTCATAGAGTACCTTTCGGCCTGCGAATTAAATACACCTAAATGATTTCCCGCATATTTAAAGTGAACGTCATTTATATCCATTTTACCCTCATCACAAAGCTCCTTTACAGCTCTGAAAAGGGGTGTTATATCTCTTTTACCTGCATAAAGCGCACCAACGTAAGTAAAGGAGAAAAGTCCGTCAGGAGCTGTCCCCTCTATATCAACGTCATTACGGTCAAAGCCGTTATATATTACGCTTGCCTTATGCTTGTATTTATCACCGAATATTCTTTCGTAATACCCGTTTGAAACCGCCACAAGATGATCCGCCTTTTTGCAGACCTTATTCTGCAAGCGTGTTCTGTACCCCTTTGTAAAGAAGGATGTATGGTTTACCACCATGGGGTCGCGGAAATCGGCGATCCACTTCACATCGGGGAAATGTTTTTTTATCAAAAGACCGCAGAGATGACAGGATACGGGGCCGTAGGAGGATATGACCGCATCGTAGCTGCGGTATTTTTCCTTGTCTGCCATCACAAGCTTTTTAAACTCACGGGTGTAAGCCTTCGAGCCTGTAATACGCATTATCTCCTTGACCTCATGCTTTAATCTTGCCTTAAAGCCCATCTTTTTAAATCCGCTCGTATTGACCTTAGCCGGAGCAGAGCCCCCTGCAGGCTTTTTAGCGGCACCCTCTTTAACGATGGGACG
This sequence comes from Oscillospiraceae bacterium, assembly GCA_015065105.1. GTDB lineage: Bacteria > Bacillota > Clostridia > Oscillospirales > CAG-272 > RGIG7300. The sequence goes on from SVQZ01000046.1 coordinate 13,350, forward strand.
GTCGATTTCAATAACGCTGTCCAGCTTTTCCAGCACGCCGTCAAAGGAATGGTCAAGCTCGCCGAAGGGCTTTACCGTTACAACGTCAACGTGATGGCCCGCCTCCTTCAAAGCCTGAGCCAGCTTTGTGGGACGGATAACGCCCACTGTATGACGGGGCGCAAAATTATAACTGATTATAAGAATTTTTTTCATTATTACTGCTCCAGAAGCTTGAAGTATTCGCCGCTTATTACAGATTCGTCATTCTTCCAAGCACGCTTATAGCCCTTTTCGGCATAATCGGCACGCATTTTGTCATCTGTAAGCATTGCGGCAAGTGCATCGGCAAATATCTCGTGTACCCTTGCCTTATTGTTATAATCAAAGTCTATCTTGCCGTCGAATACAGGTGTGATAATACCGTTATCCGCTTTTACCCAATCGGCGATCTCAAGCTTACGGTATTCGTCATACATTATTTCGGCGGGGCCTGTGGCACATGAGGTCGTTACAACAGCAGTTTTACAAACCATTGCTTCGATAAGCGCATTGGGAAATCCCTCGCTTATAGAGGACATCGCATATACGTCGCTCTTTGCAACGTACTTGAAGGGATTGCTCTGATAACCGGCAAGAAGAATATCGTCGGCATACTTATTACGCTTTGCCATATCAATGATATCCTGCTCATATTTTCCTCTATGGCCCACAAGCACAAGGCCTGCATCCGGAACCTTTTCTTTAAGTATCTCAAAGCTCTTGAAGAGATCCCAATGACCCTTATGCTCGCTTAAGATACCAACGGTAGAAACGACCTTATGGCTGTCAAAAAATCTCTGCTCCTCCTCGGAGAGCGCTTGCCTTGACATTTCCTCGATATGCTTACAGTCGAGGAGATTTTCTATAGTATGACACTTGTCTGCGTCCCTCGGATATTTTTCAACGAAAAAGGCTTCCATTTCCTTTGCATTGAAGAGTATCTCACCGCCCGCGGCAATAATACCGTGATATTCGCTTGTATTATCGATAAGATCCTGCGCGCCGCGGCAAGCACCGATCATTCTGCACTTAAGTCCCGCAAAACGGATAGCTCTGTTTGCACCCGGAGTAAACGCGAATACCGTGGAAACGTTTTTCTGACGGCAGATCTTATTTATCTTTCTTGACCTGCGGTATAGATTAAGAAGCTTCTTTGCAAAATTATGACTCGCGGGAATGTTAAGGTTGATAAGCTCTGCATCTATCTCATAGCTGATATCGTCATCATCAAAAACTATGTAATAAATGTTGTATTTCGGGGAAAACAGCTTTGTTAATCTTGAAGCAAATCTTTCACTGCCTCCGCTTTTAAGATCCGGGGTAATAAATACTAAATTTTTCTTTTCCATTTCAGCTCTCCAGCACCTTCACAAGGTCATTCATTACGGTTTCAGGCAGATACTTTTCTGCCTCCTTACTACAGAATACGCGCATTCTTGCGATTTCTTCGGGGTGATCGTAATAATATTCGAGCTTTTCGCGAAATTCGTCGAAATTGCATCTTTCAAAGGATACCGCCGTTTCGCCCTCACGAAGCATATCCGCGTAATAGTCCCAGCGGGCGGAAAGTGTAGGGAGACCTGCAAAGAATGCATCGATTATAGAAGCAGGCTGACCCTCTGTAGGACATTTGGTGGGGAAAAGATGCAGAAAGCATTCATGCATTATTTCACTTGTCTGCCATGCATCGGCAAGACCGTGATAAACAATATATTCGGGAAAATCCTTTTTGAGAGCTTCAAATTCTTCTTTGAATTCAGGCTCTATCTTTCCGTAAATATCGAGCACATATTTAACCGAGTGCTCATTGATCCTTTTGAGCTCACGTATCATTTCGGAAAAGCCCTTAAGGTCCATTATTCTTGACATATAGATAAGCTTCAGAGGCTTTTCATATTCTGTAGAAAGCTCGTCTGTCTTGAAATGACGGAGCTTTTTGAAATTAGGAAATACCGTCACCCTTTCAAGACCGCAGTCCAAAAGGTCTTTCTTTAATGTTTCGGTTTCAACAATAATATGCTTCAGCTGCTTTAAGATCCCAAGGGAAGCAGGTTCTTCTTTCACCGTATCCATAAGAGCCGCCCCTACAAGAATAAAATATATATCGCGTCCAAAGATTTTATTTATCAAGGTACAAACCTTGATAAGATTCATAACACCTGTGTTATTGGCAAGAACAAGTATTTTTTCGCTCTTATGAAAGGCATTGAAAAACGCTTTAAATAGCTTTAGCTTTGAATGCTTGATCTCACGGTAATTGCACTCCCTTATATTCTCCTTACCGTAGATCTCCCCAAGTCTGTCAACTATTTCAAGGGTTTTAATAGTTTGTCCGTCAAAAGCGTTATTACGGGAAAAATTACCGATAACACAAAATTTGCTCTTGCTCATTGAAGCCTCCGAAAACGATAATATTATTATATAATATATATAAAAGCCTATAAATCCACATATATAAACATTATATCATATATATATTATAATGTCAAGGAAAAAGAAGAGATAAAAAGGTTCCGCCGGACGCACCGAATTCCGCCCCAACAATTAGTGATTATCAGATTCTTTAATCTCACGAGGTGGAGCAATTTCCTATAAATTAAAAAAGAGGAATAGTTTTGCTATTCCTCTCAGCTTGTCGATAAACTTATCGACAAGCTGTCAGGCTTCGAAAAAGGAAGCGTAGGTTTTCGTGAAAAGGGGACGTAGGCGTACTATGTACGGTAGAGCCCCTTTTCACGGAAAAGTGTGAAATA
>SVQZ01000047.1 GCA_015065105.1 Oscillospiraceae bacterium
TACTATTTAATTCATAACACTTTTTAACATTTTACTATTGACTTTTAATAGTTAGTCTTTTTCGAAGTCAGCAGCTTGTCGATAAGTTTATCGACAAGCTCAAAAAAGCGCCCAAAGGCGCTTTTTTGATTTTAATATGTAATATTTTCAACAGAAGAGGTTGCGGCAAGCTCTGCCTTCAGCTTGGTATCGCCTGTAAGAGTAAACTTATTCATAGTACCGTCAAAGCACTTGTCATAGTTTTCGGGATCGGCGTTAACGGTCACCTCGCCCTCAAGGCTGAAGCAAAATGCAAAAGCAGACTTCATATTCTTAACGCTTGCGGGAATAACGGGAGCTTTAATGAGATTTGTGCACTGATAGAACGCTTCGCTCATATCCTCAACGCTCTCGGGAATATCGGATGACATTGTTAAAGACATACATCCGCTGAAGCACTTGGGCATATTAATAAGAGACTCGGGGAATATGGGAGTCTGAACAAGAGAGGTGCATCCGCTGTATGCAGAAGCCATAGAATAAACTGTTTCGGGGATCTTGGGAGAATACTTAAGGTTTACGCAGTCCTTAAAGCAGGCATTGATAGAAATAACGGGGGCACCGTTAATGCTTTCAAGAAGCTTTCCGTAGCTTTCCTGATCCTTTTTGTCGGTCTCGGCAACCCAACCCTTATGACCGTCCGTAATGCTGCCGTCAGAATAGATGTAATTGTAATCACCGTAATAGAACTTGTCGCCGTATTCAAGGGTCTTGGGGAAATCCTGAGTTTCACCGTTGGTAGATCCGACTACCTCACCGCTGACACTGTGATACGCGCCTCCGTCGGGGATAGTACCGGACAAATTGAGCTCGGGATCAAGCTCCTTTACCTCCTCGGTAACCTCGGGGGTCTTTTCTTTTTTGTCCGTCTTTTTATTACAAGCAGTAAAAACGGATACGAGCATCAACGCAGAAAGAATAATTGCAATAATTTTTGTAGTCTTTTTCATTGTTATATCTCCTTAAATTAATTAGTCATTTTTTCCTGTTTTACTTTTTTGTCTATAACGTGACGGGAAGCAAGCTCACGCTTGATATCATCGACCGAAATACCCATCTCTATCATCATTACCATTACGTGATAGGTAAGATCTGCTACCTCGTATATAGTTTCCTTCTTATCATCAGCCTTAGCTGCGATGATGACCTCCGTACATTCCTCACCGACCTTTTTGAGTATCTTATCGATTCCCTTCTCAAAGAGATACGTGGTATATGAGCCCTCCTTCTTCTCTACCTTTCTGCCGACGAGCATATCGTAGAGCGAATAGAGAGAAAACTCGGAAAGCTCTTCGCTTTCATATACAGGGTTAAAGAAGCAGGAATCACTGCCTGTATGACAAGCGGGGCCGTTCTTTTTAACCTTTATAAGAAGGGTATCGTTATCGCAATCGGAGGTAATTGAAACGATATGCTGAACGTTACCCGAGGTCTCGCCCTTTCTCCAAAGACATTTTCTGCTGCGCGACCAGAAGCAGGTCTTACCCTCCTTCATACTTATTTCAAGGCTTTCACGATTCATATATGCCATCATAACGACCTTCTGCGTTTCGGCATCAACGATTATCGCAGGAATAAGCCCCTTTTCGTCAAACTTTAATTCATCTATTTTAATCATTATAATTCTCCTTTACAGTCTTACGGTAATACCCTTTGCCGCAAGCTCTTTTTTAAGATCGGGTATTGTAACCTCACCGAAATGGAATATAGATGCCGCAAGACCTGCATCAACCTTGGGTAAGGTATTAAAGAGGGTCACAAAGTCCTCTTTGCAGCCTGCACCGCCCGATGCAATTACCGGAACGTTTACAACGTTGCAGACAGCTTCAAGCATTTCAAGATCGAAGCCGTTTTTAACACCGTCGGTATCAATGGAATTAAGCACTACCTCACCGGCGCCGCTGCCAACGCAACGCTTTACCCATTCGATGGCATCCATACCCGTGTTCTCTCTGCCGCCCTTGGCAAATACACGGAACACTCCGTCCACACGCTTGGCATCGATAGAGATAACAACACACTGGTCGCCGTAACGCTTCGCCGCCTCGCCTATAAGCTCGGGATTACGGATAGCACCCGAATTAACACTTACCTTATCCGCACCGCAGGAAAGAACTCTTTCAAAATCGGAAAGCTCGTTAATTCCGCCGCCAACGGTCAAGGGAATGAATATGGTTTTTGCAACCTCGGTCAAAATATCGGTAAAAAGTCCGCGTCCTTCGGCCGATGCGGTTATATCATAAAATACCAGCTCATCCGCACCGTTATCGCTGTAATACTTACCAAGGGTAACGGGATCGTTTACGTCTCCCAAGCCCTCAAAGTTTACACCCTTTACCACTCTGCCGTTCTTTACGTCAAGGCAGGGGATTATACGCTTTGTGATCATCAGTTTCCCTCCTTGCAAAGCTCAACGGCTTCCTTTAGATCAATATTATTCGTGTAAAGTGCCTTACCTAAGATAGCACCGTAAACGCCTATCCTTTTAAGCTCTGACACGTCATCAATAGTAGTTACACCGCCCGATGCCACAAAGTTTATCTTAAATTCCTTTGAAAGTCTGCGGTATAATTCAAGGTTAGTACCCTTTAAGGCACCGTCCTTTGAAATATCGGTACATATAACGGTCCTAACGCCCAATTCTTCAAGCTGACGGCAGAAATCAAAGCAGTTAAGCTCACAAACCTCTGTCCAGCCCTTGATGGCAACAAGCTCATCCTTTATATCAACACCTACCGCCACCTTCTCACCGTATCTTGCTACGGCTTCACGTAAAAATCCGGGATCCTTTACAGCCGCTGTACCGAGGATAACACGGGAAACACCGATAGAGATGTATTTCTCAACGACCTCCATATTACGTATTCCTCCGCCGATTTCAACAAGAAGCCCTGTTTCGGCTACGATCCTTTTAATAGTTTCAAGATTCGGAGTTGTACCGTCCTTTGCTCCTTCAAGGTCAACAAGGTGAAGCCATTTTGCACCCTTTTCGTAAAACTCACGGGCAAACTCCCAGGGCTTATCCGAATATACGGTCATCTGATTATAGTCACCCTTATACAGACGTACCGCCTTTTTATCGTAAAGATCTATTGCAGGAAGTATTATCATATTATCCTCCTATCTCACAGAAAGCTCGAAGGATATTAAGTCCTACTTTTCCGCTTTTTTCGGGGTGGAACTGTGTGCCGTAAACGTTGCCCTTCTCTACCGAAGCAGTCAACGGAATAGAATACTCCGTTACAGCACTTACACACTCCTTATCTGCCTTTGCATAGAAGGAATGAACGAAATAAACACAGTCGCCCTCGTTTATATATTTGTATAATTTACTCTTTTCACCCTTAAAGGTAAGAGCATTCCAGCCTATATGGGGAACCTTTAACGCCGCATCGACCTCGGGGGTCATATCCACTACCTCGCCGGGAATAAAGCCAAGGCCTTCACATTCTCCGTATTCAAAGCTTTTGGTATGGAGCATCTGCATACCGAGGCAGATACCGAGCAGCGGCTTACCCTTGGCAACCTCTGCCTTAACCACGTCCGCCATGCCCGATCCGAAAAGCTTTTTTGCCGCATCGGGGAATGCGCCGACACCGGGGAGGATCATATGTGAAGCGGATGCGATGACGTCGGGGTCGCTTGTAACCACCGCTTCTTCATTTATGTACGCAAGGGAGCTTTTAAGTGAAAAAAGATTTCCTACACCGTAATCGATTATTGCAACCATTAAAGCACTCCCTTTGTTGAAGGAATCTCATCCTTGTATTTTTCATCTATCTCTGTAGCGGCATTCATTACCCTGCCAAGGGCCTTGAAGATGCCCTCAATGATATGGTGGGTGTTTCTGCCTGTGATAAGACGAACGTGAAGAGTTATCTTTGCTTCGCGGACAAAACCCAAAAGGAATTCCTCTACAAGCTCTGTATCAAAATCGCCAACCTTATTTGCAGGCAATTCTACAGCATAGCCAAGGTAATCTCTGCCCGAGATATCGGTGGCAGCAAGCACTAAGGTCTCGTCCATGGGGAGGGTTATATCGGCATAACGCTTTATTCCCTTTTTATCTCCCATTGCCTCAGCAAATGCCTTACCTAAGCAGATACCGATATCCTCTGCGGTATGGTGATAATCAACGTATGTATCGCCGTCGCAGTTAAGATCCAATCCAAATCTTCCGTGGCGTGCAAAGAGAGTAAGCATATGGTCAAGAAAACCGCATCCGCTGTTTATATTAACCTCGCCTCCCTCAAGGGCAAGCGCAAGAGATATTTTCGTTTCCGCTGTATCTCTGTTTATTGTGGCAGTTCTCATTTTGCACATCCTTTCTTTTCCAATATATCGTCCACCGCATTTATAAGTGCGGTCATCTGTTCCTTTGTTCCTATGGTGATACGGTTATAATCTGCAATTTCCGCCTTTGAGAAATGACGGACAAGCACACCCCTTGCCTTAAGCTCAAGGTAAAGATCATTTCCGCTTACATCCTCATGCTTTGCAAATATAAAGTTTGCATAGGAATCGGTCATTGTGAAATTACGCTTTTTCAATTCCGCAACTGTATATTCCCTTGCCGAAATAATATCCTTTGCGCGCTCGGTATAGTAGCTGTCGCTGTCTATTGCCGCTTCCCCCGCCAAAAGGGAGAGACGGTTGATATTATAGGGGTTTGTGGAAAATTTTATCTTTTCAAGGTCTGAAATAAGACCCTTCTGCGCTATAGCAAAGCCGAGTCTTGCACCTGCAAGGCATCTTGATTTTGAAAAGGTGCGGACAACTAAAAGGTTATCGTATTCATGAACCAGCTCTACACAGCTCTCGCCGCCGAAATCTATATACGCTTCATCGATAAGCACCACGTTATCTCTGTTGGAATCAAGAATTTTTCTGATATCCTCCTTCGAAAGAAGAAGTCCTGTAGGAGCATTAGGGTTTGCTATGACCACAGTTCTGCCCACATTGAAATAATCGCTTATATCTATTGAAAAATCCTCTTTCAAGGGAACTTCCCTTGCATCAAGGGAATAGAGCGCGGCATATACCTCATAGAAGCCGTAGCTTATCTTAGGATATGTAACACCGCAGCTATCGTCACAGAAAGCCATAAAAGCAAAGTTGAGAATATCATCCGAGCCGTTGGAAACAAAAATATTTTCCGCTTCAAAGCCGTAACGCTTTGCCAACCTTTCCTTTAATCCCTTGGCTGTGGGGTCGGGATAGAGATTAAGCCTTGAAGCCTCTTCGGGGCTTAATGCCTTTAAAACCTCCTTTGAGGGAGGAAAGGGGGACTCATTTGTATTCAGCTTTACGTATTGCATATCACGGGGCTGTTCACCGGGAACGTATTCCTCTAAATGATCAAACCTCGAACTCATGTATCTACTCATTGTACGTCCTTATTTTCTTCTTACAGTTACCGATCTTGCATGAGCCGAAAGTCCCTCGCGCTCTGCAAAATATTCGATGTCGGATGCTACCTTCATTAAAGCATCCTCGGTATAATAGGTGTAAGCATATTTCTTTATAAAATCATCAACCGATAAGGGGCTTGAGAATCTTGCGGTACCGCCTGTGGGAAGCGTATGGTTCGTTCCCGCAAAATAGTCGCCCAATGCCTCGGGAGTATTCTTTCCGAGGAATACCGAGCCTGCATTTCTTATCCTATCAAGATACTGCATAGGCTCGTCAACACAGATCTCAAGATGCTCGGGAGCAATATCGTTTGCAATATCAATGCATTCGTCAATGCTCTCGCAAATGATTATCTTACCGTTATTGTCAACCGAGGTTCTTGCAATATCCTCTCTGGGAAGAAGGGCTAACTGAACCTCAAGCTCCTTTGCAACTCTGTCGGCTAAATCTCTTGAGGGAGTTACAAGCACCGCACTTGCAAGACGGTCATGCTCTGCCTGAGAGAGAAGGTCTGCCGCCACCTTCTTTTCGTCACAGCTTTCGTCTGCAACGATAAGAATTTCGCTGGGACCCGCTATCATATCGATATTAACGATACCGAACACCTGTCTCTTTGCCTCTGCAACGAATGCGTTACCGGGACCTACTATCTTATCAACCTTAGGAATAGATTCGGTACCGTAAGCAAGAGCCGCTATAGCCTGAGAGCCTCCGACCTTGAATATACGGTCAACACCTGCTATCTTTGCCGCACAAAGGATAATGGGGTTGATCTTACCCTCTGCATTGGGAGGCGTTGTCATAACTATCTCGTCAACACCGGCAATTTTAGCGGGAATACAGTTCATAAGCACCGAGGACGGATAAGCTGCAGTACCGCCGGGCACGTAAAGACCTGCGCGGTGAAGAGGAATTATCCTCTGACCGAGAATACAGCCGTCATCCTTGTTTATCCGAAAGCCCTCACGTTTTTGGTGTTCATGATAGAATATAATATTCTTTGCCGCCTTTTCCATAACAGCGATAAATTCGGCATCCGCCTCAGCCCAGGCTTCGTCGATCTCTTCCTTTGTTACCTCAAGACTTTCAAGAGTACATTTATCAAATTTTTCTTCGTATTTCTTAATTGCGGAATCACCGTTTTCGATTACGTCCGCAATGATATCTCTTACAATGCCGCAAACGTCGGGAGACGAGGTGGAACGGATAAAAATATCCTCGTTTCTCATGCTTGCTCTCTCATAAATCTTTATCATTCTTTATTCTCAACGTAACTTGCGATCTTATTTACAAGCTCCGTAACTGCCTCATATTTAAATTTATAGCTTGCCTTGTTGGCAATAAATCTTGCACTGATATTAACTATGTCCTCATAGGGGCAAAGATCGTTCTCCAAAAGAGTCTTGCCTGTTTCAACGATATCAACGATAACGTCGGAAAGACCGAGAATAGGAGCGATCTCGATAGAACCGTTAAGCTTGATTATATCTATCTCTCTTCCCTTTTTAAGATAATAGTCTCTTGCAATATTCGGGAATTTTGTTGCAACGATAAGGCTTCTTGCGGTATTATCGCGGAAATCCTTCTTTGCGGCAACAGCCATACGGCACTTACCCATTCCCATATCCAAAAGCTCATAGACCTCGGGGGAATACTCAAGAAGAATATCCTTACCGCAAACTCCAACGTCTGCCGCACCTCTTTCAACGTATATCGCAACGTCGGAGGGCTTTACCCAGAAATAACGGATACCCGTTTCCTCGTTTTCGAAAATAAGCCTTCTGTTCTGCTCGTGAATGGAAGGACAGGTGTAACCGGCGCTTTCAAAGATAGCAAGCACCTTTTCACCAAGCCTGCCCTTGGGGAGAGCAACGTTTATCATAGTCTTAGCCATTTTTGTTACCTCCCAGGTCTATCATATTCTTATATTTTAGTCCTTTCGGGATATCACGCATTGCAGATACCTTCTTACCGCCGGCTACTATCTCGTTTACCTTTGCACAAAGCTCGGCGATGTTAGAATCTCCGTCATAAAGAATAAGGGTGTCAACCTCGTTAAATTCCTTATCCGCCAAAAGCTGCTCAAGAGCGTCAAAATAGATAGCAAAGCCGATAGCTCCGCAGTCCTTTTTAAAACGCCTCATAAGATTATCGTAGCGTCCTCCCGATAATACCTTACGGGGTACTCCGTGGATATATCCGGCAAAGGTGAAGCCGTTATAATAACGGTCGTCGCTGATAACCGAGAAATCAAAGCGGATATGCTCGGTTATACCCGAAGAGGAAAGTGCCGCCATAAGCTGGCGAAGCTCCATTAAAGCCTTTGCGGTCTCGTCATTTATATTAAGCAATTCAAGCTCGGAAAATGCTTTATCCGGAGTTGCATATATAGCGGCAAGATGGATAAGCATTTCGGTAAGCTCCTCTGATACTCCGTTTTCCTTACAGGCGGAATTTATCATATGAGTATTCTTTTCTCCGATATACTCCATTATCTGTGCCTTCTTGGAATGGTGGAGATTAGCCTCGGAAAGAAGCTGGGTCGCAAAGCTCATATGTGAAAGGTCGATAACGTAATCCTCGTCAAGAAGCTCAAGACTCTTTGCCGCAAGGGTTATGACCTCGGCGCAGGAATAAGCATCAAGCTTACCGATAGATTCAAGACCTACCTGCATTATCTCCTTGTATTCATGGGTCTTTGCCGCAACTCTGTAAACATTCTCCGAATAGTAGAGCTTCTGCAGGCCCGCCTCGGGAGAAGTGTTCTTAACTATCGACAAGGTAACGTCAGGCTTAAGCGCCATTAATTTGCCGTTGGTATCGGTAAAGGTGATTACGTTGTCGCTTATAAGAAAGTTTTTATTGTTTGCATAGAGGTCGTACTCCTCAAATCTGCTCATCTTAAAGCTGGTGTAGCCGTAGGATGAATAGAGCCTTTTAAGGGCAATGAGCGCCGATTCCTCTGTTGTAACCTTATTACGCATATTCTATCCTTTTAACCGTTGATAAGCTTAACTAAAACAGCCTTCTGAGCGTGGAGTCTGTTTTCTGCTTCGTCAAAGATCTCGTCAGCGTGCTCCTCAAATACCTTTGCGGTTATCTCTTCCTCGCGGTGTGCGGGGAGACAGTGAAGAACCATAGCATCCTTTGATGCAACAGCCATGACCTCATCGTTGATCTGATAGCCTGCAAAGTCCTTTTCTCTCTTCGCCTTTTCGCCCTCCTGACCCATGGAAGCCCATACGTCGGTGTAGAGAACTGTAGCATCCTTTGCAGCAGCCAATATATCGGAGGTGCATTCAAATTCACCGTTTTCGGCTGCCCACTTCATGATCTCAGCATCAGGCTTATATTCGTCGGGACAAGCAACGGAAACCTTCATTCCCATCTTTATACCGCCAACGATAAGGGAGTTTGCCATATTGTTACCGTCACCGATAAAGCAGAGCTTATTGCCTTCTATCTGACCCTTATGCTCACGGATGGTGAGAAGGTCTGCAAGGACCTGGCAGGGGTGTGCGTAGTCGGTCAAGCCGTTTATGATCGGAATAGAGCCGTACTCTGCCAAAGCCTCGACCTCAGCCTGCTCAAAGGTACGGATCATGATAGCATCAAGGTAACGGGAAAGAACGCGCGCTGTATCCTCTACAGGCTCGCCGCGGCCGATCTGAAGATCGTTAGAGGAAAGAAAGAGTGCGGAACCGCCGAGATCGTACATACCAACCTCAAAGGAAACTCTTGTACGGGTAGAAGACTTCTGAAAGATCATACCGAGGGTCTTACCCTTTAAGAGATGATGCTCTATACCATTACGCTTTTCGTACTTTAACTGGTCTGCTAAATTGAGTATATCAACTATATCCTTCTTTGAAAGATCCATTAATTTAAGTAAATGCTTCATTTGGAAATTACCTCCGATAAAATATTAAGGGCTTTTTTAAGTAATTCTATATCAATGTTAAGAGGGGGTAAAAGTCTTACCTTATCCTTCGCGGTAAGAACAAGCACTCCTCTGTCAAGACACTCAAGCATTACCTGCTTAGCATCCTTTTTGCATTTTATACCGAGCATAAGTCCGAGACCGTCAACGCTTTCAACGTTTTCAAGACCGGAAAGCGCTTCCTTGATGACGTTATGACGCTCGGCAACACCTGCCAGAAGCTCGTCGTCTATACGGCTTACAATATTCACAGCTCCTGCCGCACATACAGGATTTCCTCCAAAGGTGGAGCCGTGAGAGCCGGGAGTATATACCTCGGCAGTCTTTTCCGAGAAAAGAGTTGCGCCTATGGGTAATCCTCCTCCGAGGCCCTTTGCGGTAGATATTATATCGGGCATAACGTCATAGTTCATATAGCCGTAAAGCTTACCCGTTCTGCCGTTCCCGGTCTGCACCTCGTCGATCATAAGGAGCATATCCTTCTCCTCGCAGAGCTTGGCAACATTCTCTACAAATTCCTTTGAGAGAACAAATACACCGCCCTCGCCCTGAACTACCTCCATCATAACCGCACAGCAGCTGTTCTCCTCCGAAAGACGCTTAACGTCCTCAAAGTTGTTTGCCTCTGCATATACAAAGCCTTCGGTGAAGGGGTCAAACTCTGTGTGGAAGCTGTCCTGACCCGTTGCGGAAAGAGTTGTTATTGTTCTTCCGTGAAAGCTGTTTTTGAGGGTTATGATCGTATGTCTTCCCTTGCCGTATTTGGTAAAGGAATATCTTCTTGCCGCTTTAATGGCGCATTCGTTTGCCTCACCGCCCGAGTTCGAGAAGAATACCTTCTTCATACCCGTCCTTTCACAAAGAAGCTCTGCCAATTTCGCACAGGGCTCTGTGTAATAGTAGTTAGAGGTATGAGCAAACTTATCTATCTGCTCCTTTAAGGCATCTATCCATTCAGCATCCGAAAAGCCAAAGGTGTTTACAGCGATACCCGAGCCTAAATCTATGTATTCTTTATTATTCTCATCGTAGCAAAGAGCACCCTTTCCTCCAACTATTTCAAGGGGAAGTCTGCCGTAGGATCTTGCTACGTAGAGAGAGTCCAATTCCTTTGTATTCATTCTTTTTACTACCTGCCTGTTACACGATCATTGTGCCGATACCTTCGTTGGTAAGCATTTCAACGATTATCGAATGGGGTATTCTGCCGTCAATGATAAACACGCGCTTAACTCCGCGGCGTATAGCCTCAACACAGCAGTCAACCTTGGGTATCATACCGCCCGATATGATTCCGCGTCTGATAAGCTGGGGAGCTTCACTTACGTGAATTATCTTTATAAGGGTATCGGGATTTTTTGGATCCTCACAAATGCCTGCGATATCTGTCATCGAAATAAGACACTCCGCATTAAGCACTCCCGCGATCCTTGCAGCCGCCGTATCCGCGTTTATATTGTAAACGTTTCCTTCGTTATCACATCCTACCGTGGAGATAACGGGAATATAACCCTTTTCAAGCACGTCTAAGATAGGCTGAGCATTGATCTCGGTGATCTCACCAACGTAGCCCCATCTTTCATCAAGCTGCTTTGCCTCGATCATATGGCCGTCCATACCGCAGAGACCGATAGCCTTACCGCCCTCGTTCTGAAGAAGGTTTACAAGACTCTTATTGATCTTACCTGCGAGAACCATCTGAACAACGTCGGCTGTTTCCTTATCGGTAACACGAAGTCCGTCAACGAACTTGCTTTCCTTACCGATCTTGTTAAGCTCCTCGGTGATCTCGGGGCCGCCGCCGTGTACAAGCACGACCTTGACACCGATAAGAGAGAGAAGCACGATATCTCTCATAACCTTATTTTTAAGGTCCTCGTTTATCATTGCGTTGCCGCCGTATTTAACTACGACAACCTTATTGTAATATCTCTGTATATAGGGAAGTGCGTGTATAAGCACCGAAGCCCTTTGTGCATTAGTAAGCTCCATTGTCTTCACCTCATTTTAAGTACGGTAATCGCCGTTGATCTTCACGTAATCGTATGTAAGATCACATCCCCATGCAGTTGCTTCATATTCACCCTGCTTTAAGGATATGAGTATCTGTATCTCATCGCAAACAAGAATCTCCTTTGCGGTATCTTCGGAAAACTCTATTCCGTAGCCGTCCTTACATACGTCGATTTTTCCCGCCTCGGAAGCAAAGGAAAGATCTATCTTTTCAACGTCAATATCCGCTCCGCAGTAACCGATAGCGCAGAGAACTCTGCCCCAGTTTGCATCCGCACCGAACATTGCAGACTTAAACAGCGAGGAGCAAACGACCGATTTCGCTATTTTTGTTGCATCCTCTTCTGTAGGAGCACCGTCAACCTTACATTCAAGCATCTTGGTTGCACCCTCGCCATCCTTTGCGATCATTCTGCAAAGATAACGTGTAACACCTGCAAGAGCTTCCTTGAAGGCTTCGTAATCCACACCCTCTTCGGTAATTTCCTTATTACCCGCCATACCGTTTGCAAGTACGGAAACCATATCGTTCGTAGATGTGTCTCCGTCAACACTTACCATATTGAAGCTCGTCTTTATATCATCGGAAAGCGCCTTTTTAAGCATATCGGAGGATATTGCACAGTCGGTGGTAACAAATACAAGCATGGTTGCCATATTGGGATGGATCATACCGCTTCCCTTTGCAATACCGCCTATCCTGCACTCAACACCGCCTACGTTAAAGGAAAAAGCAGTTTCCTTTAAAACCGTATCGGTAGTCATAATAGCCTCTGCGGCATTTACGCTGTTATCACCAAGCCCCTTTGCCAATTCATCCATACCTTCGGCAATGGGAGTAATGTCAAGCTCCTGTCCTATAACACCTGTTGATGCAACAACAACGTCATTTGTACTGATACCCAGAGCCTTTGCTGTAATATCACACATTTTGCGTGCAACCTCAACACCGTTCTTATTGCAGGTATTTGCGTTACCGCTGTTGCAGATGACCGCTATAGCCTTGCCGTCGGCAATGTTTTCCTTTGTTACGGAAATGGGAGCGCCTTTTACAAGGTTGGTAGTATAAACCGCCGCCGCATTTGCCATGACCTCGCTTTTTATAAGAGCAAGATCTCTTTTTGTTTTGTTCTTGCGGATACCGCAATGTATTCCGTTGGCTGTAAAGCCCTTTGCGGCACAAACGCCGCCCTCTATCTGTTTCATATTTTTTCTCCGTTTATACGTTAAGGTGGTAATCCCACTCATTGTTTAATTTTATGTTCAAGCACTCAACAGCCGCGCCCGAGGCACCCTTGCCGAGATTGTCGTATCTGGCAGTGAGTATTATTCTTTCTTCATTACCGTAAACCGATATCTCCATTGCATCGTTACCGCTCATTATGTTTGAATCGATAAAAGCTCCGTCTGCCATAGAATCGGTAAATCTCACAAGACCGTTCTTGTAGGTGTTTTTATATATATTCTTAATCTCTTCGACCGGGTATTTAAGCTGTGATGCGAAAAGAGGAACGGTAACGAGCATTCCGCTATAGTAATCCGCAACTATAGGACAGAAAACGGGAGCATTTTCTATACCGCTTATCTTTACCATTTCGGGAATATGCTTATGCTCCTGGGTAAGACCGTACTGTCTCGGAGCATCATATTTCTTTTCGCGTTCAAAAGCCTCATAATCGGCTATCATTTTTTTGCCCCCGCCCGAATAGCCTGTAAGAGAATGACAGCTAAACAACGTATTTTTATCAACGGCAGCATTGGCGACCAAAGGCTCAACCAACGCGATAAATCCGCTGGCATGGCACCCGGGAACAGCTATCCTTTTAGAGCTCTGTATCTTTTCAAGATGCTTTTCGGAAAGCTCGGGGAATCCGTATGCAAAGCTGCCATCACAGCGGTGAGCTGTTGAGGTATCGATAATTATTACGTTTTCATTTTCAACAAGGGACACAGACTCCTTAGCCGCCGCATCGGGAAGACAAAGAAACGCAATATCGCAGGAATTAAGCATCTCCCTTCTGGCTTCCCTGTCCTTACGTGTCTCCTCGGGAAGAGATATCACCTTAATATCCTTATAATTTTCAAGTCTTTCAAAAATGCGAAGACCTGTTGTACCCTCTTTTCCGTCAATAAATACGGTTTTCATAAATCTCCTTTAGACCTCCCATTGAAAGAAGTTCATAATTTTTTCACATGAATCAAAAAATATTCATCCATTTTAATAATAATCATATATAATGTATAATTATACGATATTTATTCTCTTTTGTCAAGGCGCTTTCGAATATTTGTTTATTTTGTTTATTCAATACATATAACGGGTATTTTTTCGGCACTCTTTTGTATGAAATTTTAACCTTATTATTTTAAGCCGATATTCATATTTATACATAGTTTTATGTTTGTTTATGCATTTTTGCGAATATACGGGAGATTATAATTAATTTCAGCAGATCTATGAACTGTTGTAACGTTTTTGAATACTGAAGCTACGTAAAGATACTGTCCGTGCATTCAATATTGACCGTTAAGTAAAGTGGAGCTTCATGATAAAAGATCCGCACTTAAACGTATATACCGATTATATATTTCATTCCCGATATACTTTACTGATACCGTTCTTTTAATAATAGTTAAAATTTCACAAATTTCTAATACCCAACTGCCATCGGTCACACCGAATTCAGAAGCTTTCCCTGCTGTAAAGAACCCATACGAAATAAATCGATCTCCCATATTTTAAAAATCTGCAGGCAGCCGCCCCCGATTCCGCCTCTTTCCTCCGAAAACAACTCACACGAAACAAAGCATTATCTCATAGTTTGAAAAATTTTTCCGGGCATATCGATCCCCGTCCCTTTCCGCTTCAAGCGATCTACACGAAACAAAGCAAATATCTATAATACAAAAATAAACCCATCGGCTTTCGCCGATGGGTCTTTTTTAATTTAGTTCAGATTATGCAACAACTACAGTATTGAACAACTGGATGCCGTTGGTGTACTGAATCATGAATGTGTATGTGCCGGATGCAAGTTCTACGGAAAGCTCGGACTCAACGAGTTCACGACCTCTTACGAACTGTACGCCGGTAGCGTTCTTGATAGCACCACCGGTGGTGTATTCGCCCTTAGCGTAACGAATAACGGTGATAGTATCTCTGTCAAGACCGGATACGGTAACAACCTTGCCGTTAACTGCAACGTCAACGTCGAGACCTGTATCGATAGTAACGTGCTGGATCTTGAGTTCGCCGTCAAGAGTTCTGATTGCTACAGTGTAGTAACCGCCCTTGGTGAAGTTGTAAGTGAAGGAACCGTCGATAACTCTCTTACCGTCAGCCTTGGTTCTGAAGATCATGTTAGCCTTGATGTCAGCATAGTTGTCAAGAGTACCTGCAGATACCCAAACGTCATTGATAGTATCAACGTCGATGTGGTTAACTGTGATGGAAGCGCCCTTGAGAACGAAGTATGTAGCTACTTCAACATTGAATACGAGTTCAGTACCGTCAGTAAGTCTTACGATTACTGTGAAGAGACCGTCTGTGGGAGCCTTGTAATTAAGAACACCGTCAACGATTCTTGTGCTGTCGCCCTTAACGCGGAAGTAAGAAGCTGCCTGAGCCTTAATATCAGCATAAGTGGTCCATTCGCCTTCAGCGATCCAGAGGTCGTTGATGTCAACGAGACCGGAAACTGTAATTGTACCTTCGGAAGAAGTTACAGTGATCTCAGTTTCGGTAGGAGGAACGTAGTTAGGATCTTCTGCCCACTGAGCTACGAGTACGCAGTCCTCGGATACTGCATAGTAACCGGATTCGTAGTCGCCTACAGTGAAGAAGAAGTTGTACTTTTCGAGGTACCAGCAATCAAGGATGTAACCTTCGAGAATAGCGGTAGGATAACCGGGAAGAATATCCTTGTAGTAGTCGCCGGTGTTGATGCCGTAGGAGGTTTCAAAGCCTTCACCCATTACACCGCCGTCGGGATCAAATGTAATTGTCCATGCCTTTGCAGGAGCTTCGAGAGCAGGAACTTCCTGAGTTTCGATAGCGCCGCAGAGAGCACATGTTCTGGTTTCTTCGCCGGGAACGCCAACCTGAGGCTCAACGGTAACAACCCATTCGCTCCATTCGTGTTCACATTCGGTAGGAGGAACGTAGTTAGGATCCTCTTCCCAAAGTGCTACGAAGTAGCTGTCTTCAGCAACTGCATAGTAGCCGCCGCCTGTAACGTCGCCGTCAGTAAGTGTGAAGTTCCACTTTTCGAGGTACCAACCGATGAGAACGTAGCCTTCAAGAGTTGCCTGAGGAATAGTTTCACCAAAGATGTCAGCGTACATATCGCCAACGTTTACACCGTACTCGGTTGCCCAGCCTTCAGCCATTTCGCCGCCGTCGGGATCGAAGTACATCTTCCATTCCTTTTCAGCAGGAACGTCGGGTTCGGGTTCAACGGGAGCAACTTCCCAAAGTGCTACCATGTAAGCGTCTTCGGTAAGTGCGTAGTAACCTGTCTCATAGTCACCCTGTGTGAAGGTGTAGTTCCAAGCTTCGAGGTACCAACCGATGAGGTTGTAGCCTTCGAGAGTAGCGGTGGGGTAACCGGGCATAATGTCCTTATACT
>SVQZ01000063.1 GCA_015065105.1 Oscillospiraceae bacterium
AAAGGACGTGCCTGTATAGCTGCTTGTGTCAACCTCATAAAGTCTTGCAAGGGTAGTTACGAACATCGCTCTCGACATACCCTTTTTAGGCGAGAATTCATTTTTTGAGGTACCGGTAAAGATTCCCGCTTCAACGCTTTCCTTTACCGCCTCATAATACCAATCGCTTTCTTTTACGTCATTGAAGCCATCATCGGCATAAACAGAAACCGCTGATACCGAAAGTATAGCAGCCATTAAAAACGTGAAAATAATAAGCTTTCCGTATATTTTCATTTTAACCCTCTTAAATATAATTTTTTATTTGATTATAGCATAACGGTCGAATATTGTCAATAAAATAGCTTCCACAAAAAGAATAACGGCAGGGGAATATTAAAAATCCCTTGCCGTTACTTGCTTTTTCTGTACAGTTTGATTTTACGGTTCTTACGAAGGAAGCCATTCGCGGGGAGGCTTGGAGGGATCGAAGAATACACCTCTGTCGCTTTCCGCCCATACAACACCGAGCGCCTTAACGTTATCATAGAACTGATTTGCAAGCTCAACGTATGCGTCCTTTGCCGCAGGGTCATCACCGCAGTAATCACGGGTATAGAGGGCTGTGAGCATGGTATATGTCCATGAAACTCTTGATTTCTGTACACGGTTAAGCTCATCTGCATCTGCCGCATAAGCCTCTGCCGCATCCCAATATGATTCGAAATCATCCATATAAAGGAGAATATCCTCATAGTCGATCACCGAATCGGGTGATGCATGATAACCGAAATGATTCTTTTCGGAAAGAAGCTCGGTCATATCGATATACTTTCTGATATATTCCCAGCCTGCACCGTAATATGCTTCAAGGAATGCATCTATCTCTGCCTGATACTCTTCATCGGGCATTGTGGGATCCCACTGTAAAACACCTAAAACGTATGCCTTAAGAGCACCGAATTCACCGTTTCTGCCCATAATGGCGTTATTGAATTCGCCTCTTACACCGAGACTGTAATACCATTCTCTGTTATCACGAAATGATTCAAGCATGGGAGATGCCGCGAAGGAATATGTAAAGTTAGCGGAATAATCCCAGAACCAGATCTTCTTGCATACCTTGTTCCAGCCCGTGAGATTCTTAATGAGAGAAGCATTAAGAGGACAGGTGGGATCGTTATAGTCATGGCTCGCACAGTTTTCGATAGCGCAGTAGTAGATAACAACGTTATCGTCAAGCTTGGAGTTTATAGGCTGAGTGGTATGAAGATATGCCGCTGTAAGGATCGAGCAATTGGGATAATCGACCTTGATATCCTTTGCTATGGTATCGCAAAGAAGCATGATGGTAGCACTTCTGCTTCCTTCCTTGCGGTAAACCTCCATACATCTGTCGCATCGGCAGTATTCGGGAGAGTCGTTCATACATACCCAAACAAGCTCTGTTTCGGGGTCCTTTTCAAGATATCCTCTTACAGTCTCTATCGAATGAGCGATAATTTCGGGATCTGTAAGACAGGGCTCAACACCGCTCACACCGGTTATATCGGGAAGATTATGCTCTCTTCCCTTCTTTTTGAAGGGCTCGCCGTTTCTTGATTCATCGGGAACACCGCTCCAATATACTACTCTGTTCTCAAAGCCGGGGCCGTCCTCAAAGAAGTAGCCGTCGGGAATATCAACAGAGTCCTGCTTTTCAATAGTGGTAATATAATCGGTATAGAAACCGAAGCCGAGTAAATCCTTTGCAAGACCTACAACTCCGAAATACGAGCCCTCGTACTCCTCATACTTACCTGCGATAAGAAGGTAATTACCCTTTACTCTTATCTCAAAGGAGCACTTATCCTCTCCGTCACGCTCTGCCCTGATCAAAGAGGGCTCGCGGTTTGTCTTGCCAATAAGTATCTCGTATTCACCGATATCGGATGCGTCGGTTGCCATGGGAAGGCTGACACCTGCAGAGCGCTCAACGTAATCAACAAGCGCCTTTGCCGCCTTCTTGCTTTCCTTGTTATCGGCATAGATAACGGTATATTTATCTATAGGATTTCCGTTTATGGTAAGGGATGCTATCTTAGGCTCGTCTGCCTGTCTGAAATTGATGAAATTAAGGATAAGCTGTGCGGCCTGCGCTCTTGTTGCGGTGTTCTTGGGTGAAAGAATAAGGGAGGTTCCCTCGTTTCCCGTACCCGATATCACACCGTTTGCCAATGCCCACTTCATACCGTCAATTGCCCAGTCGGCAATTTCGGCGGTATCCGCAGATCTTGAATATTTAAAATCATCGGGTATATCCGCGCTTTCACCGAAGGCAACGGCGCTCTTATAGAAAAGCGCAACCATCTGCTGACGGGTTATGGTGTTCGTAACACCGAACTTACCGCCGCCGATACCGTCGGTTATACCGTTTTTATATGCCCATTCAACAGAAGGGGCATACCAGCTGCCCGCCTCAACGTCATCAAAGGACGTGCCTGTATAGCTGCTTGTGTCAACCTCATAAAGTCTTGCAAGGGTAGTTACGAACATCGCTCTCGACATACCCTTTTTAGGCGAGAATTCATTTTTTGAGGTACCGGTAAAGATTCCC
>SVQZ01000064.1 GCA_015065105.1 Oscillospiraceae bacterium
ATTTCACACTTTTCCGTGAAAAGGGGCTCTACCGTACATAGTACGCCTACGTCCCCTTTTCACGAAAACCTACGCTTCCTTTTTCGAAGCCTGACAGCTTGTCGATAAGTTTATCGACAAGCTGAAAGAAGGCGAGAAATCGCCTTCTTTTTTCTTAATTAATTTCTGCTCCTTTATTCACAAAATACTGTTGAATTTATATACTCATAGTGATAAAATTTAGCCTTGTTGATTATTATATATATAGGATGGTAAAGTAATGTTAGCGTATTTACAGGACATTATCAAGCTCAGCGATACTACAAGAGTATTGCTTACCATAGGCGTTGCAATATTAGCAGGTCTTTTACTTTCAAGATTGGCAAAGATCCTCAAACTGCCTGCCGTTACTGCATATCTTGTAGCAGGTATTGTTATCGGCCCCTTTTGCCTCGGCATGCTTGAATTTCCCGGTTTCGGATTTCACTCCTTACAACAGGTTGAGGGATTCAAGATATTCAGTGAGGTTGCGTTAGGCTTTATCGCTTTCACTATTGGCAATGAATTCAGAATCTCACAGTTAAAGGCAATTGGTAAACAGGCAACGGTAATTGCTATTCTTCAGGCATTAGCTGCTACAATTCTTGTTGACGGTGCCCTTATCGCACTGAGCTTCTTAATGCCCGGCGTAATTTCTATTCCCGTAGCAATAACACTCGGTGCAATTGCAACAGCAACCGCGCCTGCCGCTACCCTTATGGTTGTACGCCAATATAAAGCAAAAGGTAAGCTCACCGATATACTTCTTCCCGTTGTTGCCCTTGATGACGCGGTAGGTCTGATCGTATTTGCGATATCCTTCGGTGTAGCAAAGGCTATGGACAGCAAAACCTTTGATATTATTTCAATTATCGTAAATCCCCTTTTAGAAATCATTTTCTCACTCCTTTTAGGCTTTATTATGGGTGCGCTCTTCACCTTCCTTGAAAGATTCTTTTCATCAAACAGTAAGCGTCTGACCATTGCTATCACTTTTGTTTTTGCAACCGTCGGTCTTTCAATGGTAGAGCTTCATATAGGTGCGGTGCATATAGCATTCTCTTCCCTCCTTGTTTGTATGATGCTCGGTACGGTATTCTGTAACCTTTGTGATTTCTCGGAGGATATGATGGAAAGAGCGGACAAATGGACTGCTCCCCTCTTCGTTCTTTTCTTTGTCCTTAACGGCGCCGAGCTCGATCTTTCGGTATTCTCAAATTGGAGTATAATTATCGTAGGTGTCGTTTACATAATATTCCGTTCTCTTGGTAAATACTTCGGAGCATACGGAAGCGCCAAGCTTATGAAGTGCGATGACAGTATCGTAAAATATCTCGGTGTGACCCTTCTTCCCCAGGCAGGTGTTGCCATCGGTATGTCAATAACCGCGGCATCTCAGCTCGACGCGACCGGCGATCTTATCAGAAACATCACACTCTTTGCAGTTCTTATTTATGAGCTCTTCGGACCTATGCTCACAAAGATCGCGCTTATAAAATCAGGTGATATCCAGCTTAAGCCCGTGAAATTAAAGCATGACCATATTCTCCCCAACGACAAAAGAGAAGCAAAATAAACTATTATTTAATTCTATAAAGAAGAAATTCACCGTTTTTTTCGGCAAATTTCTTCTTTTTTTAAATTCTGTGTTATAATTATTTCAAAACAGCGAATCAAACATATTCTTTTTCGACTATACAGACAGAAAGGAGCAGCTCTGATGACCGAAAATTTTGACAATGATGTATATACCGGGCATCTTAATTACCTTTATAGCAGAGTAAATCAAAAATACCGGGATGCCCCCGATAAAGATACTTTAGTTCAAGAGTGTCTTTTAGCGCTCTATATTGCCGAGAAAAAATATAAGGTAGAAAATCACAAAGCCTTTCTTAATTCTGTATTAAAGAATAAATATAACGATTCATTAAGGGAAAAATACCGTAATTCTATTATTCTTTATGAATTTCCCGAAGCATTATCCGACCCTGCCGAGGAGGATAACACAGAGCAGTATGAGATAGTACGCAAAGAAATAGGAAGGCTCATAAGAATATATCGGGAGGTAACCATACTCTACTATATGAAAAAACTAAGTGTTGAGCAGATAGCGAAAAAGCTGAACATTCCTAAAGGAACGGTTCTTTCACGTCTTGCATCTGCACGCAAACAGGTCAAAGAGGGTATTGAAAATATGGAAAAATATTCTGAAATAAGCTATGATCCAAAGCATTTAGAGGTGGGGATATGGGGCGGGCCCTCCCTTAGCGGAGCACCCTTCAGTCTTATACCGAGTCTGATAGAAGAAAATATTCTTATCCTGGCTTATCCGAAACCTATCTCGGTTAAAAGTATAGCTGATACCATCGGTATTCCCTGTGCTTATATCGAACCTATAATAGCTTCGCTTAGGGTGAGCGTTCAAACCCGAACTCCGTTTTGGGAAGGCGGATTCTCGCTCATCCATCGTTAAAATACTCGGAAATACATAAAGTATTTCCTGCGTTTTTGCCTCGACTGAACAAAAATCCGCTCTTCCTAAAATCT
>SVQZ01000008.1 GCA_015065105.1 Oscillospiraceae bacterium
GTTTGAATGCTTATTGCGCTTTATTGGGAGTGGTAATTCTTAATATCTTATATCGGTATGACGGAGAGTAGTACTTAATTAATAATTACTTTCACACGTCCGACCGACTTTTTCGACAGTCTGAAAAGAGACCGTTTCGGTCTCTTTTTTAATTAAACAAAGTGCAGCCTATACTTTTAAAATGCTCTATCTTTTTATCGATTACCGAAACCTCTACCCCAAAATGCTCCGCAAGACAATTTTTACAAAGCAGCTCTTCCTCGGCGGCGGCTCGGTTTACCATACGCTTATATACGGCACGTTCGTTTTTTTCAATATGCTTACCGCATTTTTTACAGGTCGCCATACTGTAGGTCAACCACCTTGCAACGGTAAAGTCTGCAATCCCAGGGAGCTATCTTCGTGGAATGAACTCCGTTGTGAACAAGCTCCTTCTCTGCTGTCCAGAGCTCTGTCATTTCAAGGGTCTTACCCGTTGACATATTAAGACCGATACGGTCAAGAGGTGTAGAAAGACTTGCTTCCTCGTCATAGAAGTTATAATAGCCTATGGCAAGCTCGCCCGAGGCAAGAAGCTTACAGTAAACGGGATTACCCTTGGGATTCCAGCTTCCTATCTGCCCTATTTCATAGGGCTGCCAGAAGGCGGGATCCTGATTTACCGCAATAATGTCTTTATTAAGAAGTATATCCTTACACTCCTTTGAAATATTGCGAAGGTCTGCACCGATCATAAGGGGCGAGCCGAGATGGCACCAGAAGGTAAAGTGGGATTTATATGCCGCGGTTGCAGCACCTCCCGCAGAAACGTTACCGTTATCGTACATACCCACAACCATCATGTCAAAATCGGCATAGGAGCCCATGGCGGAGTATTTAAGATCGCGATCCACATTATATGCATGATCCTTGATCGAAGCACCGCTATCCACCATATCTCCTGTACAGCGCCACATATGTGCGCCTGTGGTCTTCATCCATTTTCTTGTTTCATCGGCACCCCATGAGCATCCCGAGAAAAGAATATCTCTGCCGCAGTTAGCAAGTGCCATACCCATACGTCGGTAAAGGCAGGCGGGATCAGCACCCATAGGCTTAAAGCAATAATCATATTTTAAGAAATCTACGCCCCACTCCGCAAAGGTCTGTGCATCTATAAACTCGTGCTCGTAGCTTCCCGGAAAGCCCTCGCAGGTAAGCTGTCCGGCACAGCTGTAAATACCGAATTTAAGACCCTTGGAATGAACGTAATCTGCAACAGCCTTCATTCCGTTGGGGAACTTTTTACGGTCGGGGACAAGTCTGCCCTTACTGTCACGAACCATTTCCTGCCAGCAGTCATCTACCACAAGATACTCATAACCTGCATCAAGGTAGCCTTCATCTGCCATTATATCGGCAATTTCGAAAATAAGCTTTTCATTTATATCATGGCCAAAGGTATTCCATGAGTTCCAGCCCATAGGCGGTTTTTTAATTATCATCTTTTCGTCTCCTTATCTCATATAGACATATCTCTCACCCGGCATAAATATATGGTGAGCAATAAATTTCTTTTCTTTTTCCATACTATCCGCCAATTCACCCATAGGCACTGAGTTCACGTCGTAAAGATCAAAATGCATAGGGATGAGAATATCCGCGTTCATTTGCTTTGCAAAGTCGATAGCCTCCGAGGAATTGAAATTTCCTTCAATACCGTTGGCAAGTCTCCATGCATCTCTTCCGTTGGTGGCGATCATTGCAACGTTACAGCTCTTCGTATATTTATCCATCTCGGCATAAGGGCACATATCTCCCGAATGGAAGAAGGTTATTTCTCCTACCGTAACATAATAGCCAAGCTCCATAAAGTTGCCCTCTGCATCATAATGAAGCTCCTCGTGTGCCGCAGGCATGGGGGTGACCTTTATTTCATCAAGTTCAATATCCTTTCCCCCAAGGCAGAAAACTATATCCTTATCGTCGATTCCGCATCTGTTTAACGTTCCCTTCGCGTTGGGAGGGCAAAAATATTTTGCCTTGCTGTTTGCTTTTGCGAAGGGAGTCAACGTATCGGGATCGCAATGATCCTCGTGATCATGGGACAGAAATACATAGTCCACAAAATCAAGCTCGCACGGATCGATCGGAACAGGATATCTGCGTTTCCAAATTATCTCTTCTGTAGAACATACTCTATCTACATAATCGGAAAGATAGGGGTCAAAAAGCAGATACCTTCCGCAAACCTTTACAAGCATACTCTCCTGGCCGAGATACCATACAGCCGCCTGATCATCATTCAATTTTGTGTTAAGGATCTGTTCTTTCAAATTCATAATATCGCTCCTTAATTTGATAATTGAATTGTAACATAAATAATATATAAAGTCAATAAAAGTGCGGCATTAACCGCACTTTTATCGACTCTATTTAGCATAAGTATCATAGCTCATAAATATTTTTGCTGCCTGTGCCCTTGTAACCGGCATCTTAGGTGAAAGGGTCTTGGTGTTAGTGCTTGTTGAACCCAAAAGACCGATATCAACCGCCCATGCACATCCGTCCTTTGCCCAGTCACCAATACTGTTTACATCATTGTAAATGCTAAGGTCCGCTTTATTACTTACTGATACACCATTCTTTTCTGCATATCTGTAGAACATTGTAGCAAGCTGTTCACGTGTCATATTTCTGCCAACGCCGAACTTACTTCCGTCATCTACTCCGTTAACATATCCGTTCTCGTAAGCCCAAATAACTGAAGGACCGTACCATATAGATGCGCTTACGTCATCAAAACTACTTATTGTGTATCCGCTAAGATCAGCACCCGCAACTCTTGCAAGAATAACAACAAATTGTTCTCTTGTAAGCTTACCGTTAGGATTGAACGTTCCTGCATCGGTACCTGTTATATATCCCTTGCTTGCACAATAATATACACCCTCCGCATACCATGCATCATCAGGCACATCCGGGAATCTATTGATTACCACTACGGGTATTTTTTGAATTTCTAACAGCTCTGAACAAATATTGCAATATCTTGCTTGTTCGCCTTCTTCTTTAAAGGTTGCTTCTTTTAATACCACCCAATTTCCCGCTTTATGCCCGTTTGCGGAGTCTTTTTCAACCCTTGTATCCTTTACATCACATCTGTCACATTTTGCAGTTTCTGTTCCGTCCTCGGTACAGCTTGCATCACCGTTGCTTACATAGCTTGTAAAGCTGTGTCCGAGTTTGTCGGTATAATCATCGGTATAACATTCACCGCAATGACAGGTATATTCGGTATAACCATTTTCGGTACAGGTAGGTTCTGTTACTGCAGCTTTATAGTCATGACCCTTTGCAGGGATTTTTTCAAAGGATGTATAATCACATCTTGTACAGGTCTGATACGCTTTGTATCCTTCCTCTGTACATGTTGCGTCCTTGCCTTCATGATCAATATAGTCATGACCTAATACATCGGTTTCAATATGCTTTCTTGAAAGCTCGGTTTTACATACTGTACAATATACTACTTTATCATATGATCCTTTTTCTGTACAGCTTGAAGCTATAATGTTTTCTTGTACGGATTCTCCTCCCTTGTGACCGAGTGCATTAAGCATATCATCGGTGTAGCTATCACCGCATACTGTACACGTGTAGGTTGTGTAACCTGCATCTGTACACGTAGGTGCCGTTACTACTGCTTCGTAGCTGTGGCCGAGTTTCTCGATCATTGTTGTGTAAGAGTGATTTGCATCATTCTTACATGTATATACGTCATAACCGTCTTCGGTGCAGGTTGCATCTTTATGTTCGGTTACTTCGTAATTGTGTCCGAGGGCACTTACATAGTTGTCAACATATGTATGTGTTGCATCGTTCTTGCATGTGTATGTGGTATAACCCTTCGCTTCACATGTAGGCGCTGTTACTGCAGCTTTATAGTCATGTCCCTTTGCGGGGATTTTTTCAAAGGACGTATAATCACATCTTGTACAGGTCTGATACGCTTTATATCCTTCCTCTGTACATGTTGCGTCCTTGCCTTCATGATCAATATAGTCATGACCTAATACATCGGTTTCGATATGCTTTCTTGAAAGCTCGGTTTTGCATACTGTACAATATACTACTTTATCATATGAGCCTTTTTCTGTACAGCTTGAAGCTATAATGTTTTCTTGTACGGATTCTCCTCCCTTGTGACCGAGTGCATTAAGCATATCATCGGTGTAGCTATCACCGCAATGGCAGGTATATACTGTATAACCCTTTTCGGTGCAGGTGGGGGGCGTTACGACAGCTTTATAATCATGACCTGTAGCGCTGCCCGTTGCAATAATTGTATCTAAAGTACCGCATCCAAATATACATACAGCAGTTTTAGTTCCGTCCTTGGTACAACTTGAATCATTATTGAAAGTATAATCTTCAAAAACATGATCAGAAACAGCGATTTCACCGCTCTCATAAGACGCACAATTCTGGCAATATCTAATGATCTTACCCTGCTTTTGACAGGTTTCTTTTTCAATTATGTTCCATGTTCCCCATAAATGGCTTCCGGGAACACATTCATTTAAAACCGTTACTTCAAATCCACTCGAATATCCCGAACATTCGATATTAACAAAGCATTTACCCGGCTTTGAAGAATCAAAGCCCGTAACTTTGTAATTCATGGTTGTTAATGACTGACCATTATCATAATTAATTTGAACCGTAAGCTTTTCAGCATCAAAAACTTCGTTCAGATAATACTCGAGCTTTGAAGGTGATACCGAAATACCGATAGCAGATTTTTCTTTAACCTTTACCTCAAACGTTGTTTCTTTGTCACCATAACTTACTGTTAGTGTTTTGATTCCTGCGGTGTAAGAACTAAAGCCACTTACCGTAAAGCCATTCGTTATGGTTTTTGTAGTATTATCGTTATAATATAACGTTAACACCAACCCTTCGGTATTCAGCTTTTCACCAACGAAATATTCTGTTTTTATGGGCATAGTTGCTATCGAAACAGCCGTTAAAGTAAGCTTCTCCCATTCTGCTCTCAAAATTACATCGTGACCGAATGTAAAAGGCTGTGTTCCCCAACCATCGACCCAAAAATCAGATTTCCAATCCGTTCTTCTCCAGCCTGCGAAAATATAACCTGAACGTGTGGGAACAGGATATCCGCCAATAATATCAACAAACAGTTCGTCCTGTATAAAAGTATATTTTAAATTATAACCTTCAGGCATTTCACCGCCGCCAAGATCAAATATAAGAGTATAACTCTTTGGAGTCCAATGTGCATATAACGTATGATTACTCGCTGTTTTACATAAAGTTAATTCATTAATTTTAACTCCGTTTTCCGGTTCGGTGTACCAGCCTTCAAAGGTATAGCCCACTCTTTCCGGAATCGGTAATGTACCATATTCCTCGCCATAAACAACAGAAATACTCTCGGTATCACAGGATGTTTGAAGATCCCCGTTAGGATCAAATGTTACGGTGTATGTTTCAGGAATCCATTCAGCAACAACGGAAACATCCTTATAATATATATAAACATAATCCGTCCAATCATCGCTATTTAAAACTGTTGTGTTATCAAGAGTCCAACGGTTAAATATATATCCGCTTCTTGTTGGAACAGGATAGTTTCCGATTATATCCAAAAGTTTTTCTCCGTATTTAAAAGAATACGAATCACTGTAACCCTCAGGCATTTTACCGTCTGCTGTATCAAAGGTCAACTTGTATTCGTGATCCTCCCAGCATGCAGTAAATTTAATGTCTTCACGAAAATCGTAGACCATATTATCCCAATTACAGTTGGGTGAATAACCGCTCATCCCATATAACCAATATTTGAAATCAGAACCTTCCTTTGTGGGAATCGGGTATTTTCCTATAACATCTAAAAATTTTTCACCTGTCTTAAAAACATATTCCGTATTATAGCCCTCGGGCATTTCACCGCCTGCGGGATCAAAGGTTAATAGATATTCATTCGGTTGCCATACTGCTGTAAAAGTTACATCTTTTTCATAACTAAAAATAAAATTATTCCAGTCGATATCAGGATAATAACCGGTTATTCCGTATTGCCAATATAAAAATGTGTAACCTTCCCTTTTGGGAATGGGATAATTCTCAATAAGCTCCGAGACATTCTGTCCTGATTTAAAAATGTATTCTGTATTGTATCCTTCGGGCATTTTTCCGCCTTCAGGATCAAAAACGAGCTTATATCTTTCCTCTCCGGGAATTTCATATTTATAATTGGGATAGATTTCAAAAGCAGCACTTGTAACAGAATGATTTCCTCCGTTATATCCGCTGCAAAAAGCCCCCGCACCATAATAAACAAAGGAAGTATTCAGCGCAAGGTTGGTATAAACCGTTTGAGAAAGTCCGTTGGTATTCGCCAATACAATATCGTAGCTGCCGTTTAAATTATCAACCAGTTTTACGATTAATAAATTTCCTTCGAGAGCACTTACAAGATTTGCTTTGAGAGAGGCTCTGTTCAATAATATTTCCGTATTTCCGTTATACGTACGATAAATTGAAACATAGTCATAATAACCGCGGGCATTTGGACTTGCATTAAAGGTAATTACATACCCTTCGGATCCCGCAAGACCGTAATTTACACCCCATTGCCAACTTGTCATACTGATATCGCTGATCATTGGATTAGAAAGAATTCCTATACTGAAGCATCCTAATCCGCTATTATCTGAGATCGCATATTGTCCGCCTGTTTTTATATCTACAGCCATACAATATTGAGATGCGGCAACACTCTTCGGAGAAGTAACCGCAACAAAATCATCCCATCCGGCGTTAGTGTGCCTTAAGGTCGATACAACATTACCGTTGGAAGAAATACTCAGAGGATTAAAACCTGCCGAGAGCATTTCATTACCCCATACAGGAACATTCATGTTTTGCAAAGCATTTACATCCGAAGTAAGAAAACATTCATACCAACCAAACCAATCGTCGCTGTATAATGCAACGTTGGCAGCTGCTTGTGAAGGTATATCAAGTATCGGAAGAGAAGAAAACAGTACAATTAACAGTAGCGCAAAAGACATTACTCGCTTAAAATGATTTCTGTTTTGCATATGGATACACTCCTAAAATTCATTAATATTATATTATAATTATATACTTTTTCATTTTTTTGTCAATAAGGTATAAAATACTAATATATAATGATTAATTATAAATAAAGTATTAAACCTTGACAAACACTTCTCATTATGTTAAAATACTTGTAATTGACGTTGATCAGGAGTAGTACTCGGTCAAGGTAAAACACAGAGAATGATGTCGTAGGCTGTGAGCATCTGTTTTATCCCCGAAGAAGTTGTCTGTGAGTCAATCGGGTTCTGCCCGTTACAGCGGAGAAGAGTGCGTTCTTTTACAGAACGAATTCAGGTGGTACAGCGTTAACGGCGCCCTGAAGTTTTTTCAGGGCGCTTTTTTATTTTGCTTTGCCTCCCTTGCCTAAAGGGTTCCCGAAAGCGAACTCGCAGAGCTTTTGGGGTCCGCGGCTTGCGGTGGAGGGATATTCCCTCACAATTTTGATTATTATTTAAGGAGATATAGAAATGAAAAAAGAACTTTCAAAAACCTATGCTCCGGCTGAAATAGAAGACCGCTTATACAAGAGTTGGTGCGATGCAGGCTATTTCACCCCGGAAATTGACGAAAACAAAAAGCCCTTCTCAATAGTTATTCCCCCGCCCAACGTAACAGGTCAGTTACACATGGGCCATGCACTTAACAATACCTTACAGGATATCATTATCCGTACCAAGCGTATGCAGGGTTATTCCACTCTTTGGGTTCCCGGATGTGACCATGCAGGTATTGCAACCCAGATCAAAGTTGAAGAGGTGCTTCGCAAGGAAAAGGGACTCACACGCCACGATATAGGCAGAGATGAATTCCTTAAGCTCGTTTGGCAGTGGAAGGAGCAGTACGGCGGCACCATCATCGGTCAGTTAAAGAAGTTGGGTTCCTCCTGTGACTGGACAAGAGAAGCATTCACCATGAGCGACACCCTTTCTGCCGCTGTTAAAAAGACCTTCGTTCGTCTTTACAATAAGGGGCTTATCTACCGCGGACTTCGTATCACAAACTGGTGCCCTCACTGTAATACCGCTCTTTCGGATGCGGAAGTTGAATACAAGGATCTTGAAGGCTCCTTCTGGCATATCAGATACCCCATTGTTGGTACAGATGAGTACCTTACTATCGCTACCACCCGTCCCGAAACCATGTTTGGTGACACCGCCGTTGCGGTTCATCCCGAGGACGAAAGATATCAGCACCTTATCGGTAAGATGTTAAAGTTACCCACCACCGACCGTGAGATCCCGATAATTGCAGACGAATACGTTGAAAAGGATTTCGGCACGGGCTGTGTTAAGATCACCCCCTGCCACGACCCGAATGACTTTGAGGTTGGCACCCGTCATAATCTTCCCATGGTATTTGCCATTGATGAAGACGGAAAGATAACCGAGGCGGGCGGAAAGTATCAGGGTATGGACCGCTACGAAGCAAGAAAGGCGCTTGTGGCTGATCTTGAAGCAGACGGTTACCTTGTTAAGACCGAAAAGCATGCACACAACGTTGCTCATTGCTACCGTTGCGGTACAGTTATCGAGCCCCTTGCTTCAAAGCAGTGGTTTGTTAAGATGAAGCCCTTAGCCGAGCCTGCAATCAAGGTTGTAAAAGAGGGCGATATCAGATACGTTCCCGACCGTTTCTCCAAGAACTATCTCTATTGGATGGAAAACATACACGACTGGTGTATCTCCCGTCAGCTCTGGTGGGGTCACAGGATCCCCGCATACTACTGTAAGGACTGCGGAGAGGTTATGGTAAGTGAGACCGACGTTCACGAATGTACCAAGTGTCATTCCGCCAATATCAAGCAGGAGGATGACGTTCTTGATACATGGTTCTCCTCCGCGCTCTGGCCCTTCTCTACCCTCGGCTGGCCCGAGGATACAAAGGAGCTTAATTACTACTATCCTACAAACGTTCTCGTAACAGCTTACGATATCATCACCTTCTGGGTATCCAAGATGATCTTTATGTCCCTTGATACTATGGAAGGCAAGGAAACAAAGGACGCTATCCCCTTCCCCGACGTATTCATTCACGGTCTTGTTCGTGATGCACAGGGCAGAAAGATGTCCAAATCTCTCGGTAACGGTATTGATCCCCTTGTTGAAATTGAAAAGTACGGTGCAGATGCGCTTCGTTTTGCTCTTGCAACGGGTAACTCACCCGGAAACGATATGAGATACTCCCCCGAGAAGATCGAGGCGGCAAGAAACTTTAACAACAAGATCTGGAATGCGGCTCGTTTCGTGCTCATGAATCTTGATATCGAAAAGCTTGAGCTCCCCGACGAAAAGGATATGCAGATAGAGGACAAGTGGATACTTTCTCTCTACAATAGACTTTGCGCTGAGGTTACACAAAACATCGAAAACTATGAGCTCGGTGTTGCTCTCTCAAAACTTTACGATTTCATTTGGGATATCTTCTGCGACTGGTATATAGAGCTGCTTAAGCCCAGACTTAACGCAGGCTCTAAATCTGCACAGCAGGTTATTTCCTACGTTCTTTCCAACACTCTTAAATTGCTCCATCCCTTCATGCCCTTCATTACCGAAGAAATCTGGCAGACCCTTCCCCACGAAGGCGAGAGCATCATGATATCCGACTTCCCCACCTATACAGATTCTCTTAACTTCCCCGAAGACGAGCGCAAAATGAATGCTCTTATCGAGGTTATCAAGGGTATCCGTGCAAGAAGAAACGAAATGAACGTTCCTCCTTCAAAGAAGGCAAAGAACTTTATCGTTACCGAGCATAAGGATATCTTTAACGAGGATACTTTCGTCTTCTTCCAGCGTCTTGCTTCTGCTTCCGAGGTTGAGGTCGTTTCAGAATATACCGATAGCGATGCTGTTCAGATCGTAACGGGTACTGCTACGGTATTCATCCCCTTGGCAGAGGTTCTTGATATGGAAAAAGAGCTTGAAAGACTCACCAAGGAACGTGAAAAGACCATCGGTGAGATAGACAGACTCGAAAAGAAGCTTTCCAACGAAGGCTTTGTTGCAAAGGCTCCCGCCGCTGTAGTTGAAAAGGAAAAAGAAAAGCTTGCTAATTACAAGGACGTTCTTGTAGGCGTTGAGGCCGCTATAGCAAAGATAAAATAAAATGCCAAGGATAATTCTTATTGCAATTGCAGCGTTCTGCCTTATTGCTTCAACGGTACTTTTTATATTGGCAAAGATTTATACAAAAAAGAATTTTGAATCAAAGGTGGAAGACATTGCGCCCCGTATTACAAAAATAACAAATATTGCTTACTTTTTGTTTATGGCGGGCTTGGTATTAAGCTTAATTTCAAAGTTTATATAATGCAAAACGGTCGGTTGAAAAACCGACCGTTTATATTATTTCAAGTATTTGTTTTATATCAGTTACCGAATACGTGGGCTTTATTTCTCCTATATTTGAAGAGTTTCCTATATAGACAGAATCAAGGCCGACGGTATTTGCACCTTTTATATCCGAGGTAAGACTATCGCCTATGACAAGTATCTTTGATCTGTCCTTTTCCGAAAGATCGGAAAGCACATAGTCAAAAAACGTCTTGCTCGGCTTATTTGCGCCTATCTCCTCTGATATATAAAGCTTTTTAAAATACTTTCTGAGATCCGATTTTCCGAGCCTTGAGGTCTGTATATACCCCACTCCGTTTGTAATAACGTTAAGCTCGTATCTATCCTTTAAGGCTTCAAGCACTTTGAGAGCACCGTCCATTACAAAATCGGTATCCGCAAGACAATGGAAATAGAGGTCATTGAATGCCTTCGGGTCATAAACGTAACCGTACTGCGCAAAAAATTGTTTGAAACGCTCTGTCAAAAGCTCGTCGGTAGTAAGCTCACCTCTCTCCAAAGCCTTCCAGAGAGATCTGTTTATCTCACTATATACCGAGAGCATTTCATTGTTGAAATACAGCTTTGCCTGCTTGAAGGCCTCAAATATCGCTTTTCTTTCACTTGCATGAAAATCAAGCAGAGTATCGTCAGAATCGAAGAGTATAGTTGTGTACATCTTATGCCTTCAGCATTGCGCTCAAAAATTCCTGTAATCTGTGGGTCTTAGGAGAGACAAACATTTCCTTGGGATCGCCCTGCTCTGCTATAACACCCTTATCCATAAAGATGACCTCGTCCGAGACCTCACGTGCAAATCCCATTTCATGGGTTACTATAAGCATTGTTCTTCCTTCGTGAGCAAGACCTGCAATTACCTTCAGCACCTCACCCGTTATTTCAGGGTCAAGAGCTGACGTAGGCTCGTCAAAGCAAAGCACCTTGGGGCTCATAATAAGCGCACGGGCTATTGCCACACGCTGCTGCTGACCGCCCGAAAGCTCACAGGGATAGTGGTTAAGCTTATCCGAAAGTCCTACGTGGGAAATAATATCCTTCGCTTCCTCTATTAAAGCATCAAAAGCTTCCTTTCTTTCAGGATGTGATGCCTTCATTGCCTTTAATTCTTTTTTAAGCATCAGCTTTTTTGCAAGAGTTACGTTATCCAGAACATTATACTGAGGGAACAGGTTAAACGACTGGAAAACAAGACCTGTAGCAAGCTGATTCTCTCTTTTTTCTGCTTTTGAAAGTTTTTTCTTTTCGTTGCCGTTAAAGGTTACCCTTTTGTCAACTGTAATAACACCTTTATCTGCGGTTTCAAGACCTGTTATACAGCGTAAAAGAGTGGTTTTACCGCTTCCCGAGGAGCCTATAACCGAAATTACTTTGCCCTCCTCAAGCTTAAAATCAATTCCCTTTAAAACTTCATTCTTTCCGAAGCTTTTATACAAATTATTTACTTCAAGCATTGCCATAACCGTTAACTCCTGAAATAATCAAGTTTCTTTTCAAGCTTACCAAAGAGAATGGTAAGAAGTCCGCAGAATATAAGATAGAATGCCGCTGTATAGAAGAGGGGCCATAAAAGACCGTCAGATTTGATAAATCTCTGACCTGCCCAGATGATTTCATAAACAGCAATCGTTCTTGCAAGGGAGGTATCTTTAACAAGGGTAATGATCTCATTACTCATGGGAGCAATTATGCGCTTTACAACCTGTAAAAGAACTACCTTGAAGAAGACCTGGGCTTTTGTCATACCGAGAACCTGACCTGCTTCGTACTGACCGCGGGATATACTTTCTATACCGCCTCTGTATATTTCCGAGAAATAACAAGAATAGTTTATTACGAATGCAACCAACGCGGAAATGAATCTGTCGTATGTATGGAAGGATGCGAAAAATTCAAGAACGTCTATAGCCGCGTTTGCCGCAAAGATACCTATGGAGGGAGACCATTCGTATAATGCTGAAATAAACTCGCTTCCGTTGGTGGTAAGATCGGTAAGTATTTTATCCGCTCCCGCACCCAAAAGTCCGGGACCGTAATAGAATACTACAAGCTGGAGCATAAGGGGAGTACCGCGTATGATCCATATAAAGGTTTTCATTAACCATTTTACAGGCTTAACCTTTGACATTGAGGCAAAGCTGAAAATGAGTCCTAACGGTAATGAAAACAGAAGTGTAAGAGCGAAAAGTTCAACGGTAGTTATAAAACCGTTGAACAGGCTCTGTGTAACTGTCCAAAACATTTATATTCCCTTTCGCACTCAAACCGGCAGGGAGCCAAAGGCCCTCTGCCGGTTGGTATGTACATTGTTTATTTTGTGCTTATTTTACGAGAGTGAGCTCGTATTTCTCTGCAAGTGCATCAAGAGTGCCGTCAGACATCATAGTTGCCATTGCGGTATTAAATTCCTCGGTAAGATCGGAATTCTTTCTGAAAGCAACACCGTATTCTTCGGCGGAAAGCTCAACGGAATAACCGTAATCTGCGTAGCTGGTGCCTTCGCCTGTCATAGCGTTTGCCATAGTGATATCAATGATACATGCATCAACGCTGCCGCTTGCAACTTCCTGAAGTGCTGTAGCCTGGTCAACAACCTCAACAGCATTAAGTCCTTCGTCAGCCGCTACCTGTGCGCCTGCAGAACCGCTTTCAACTGCAAACTCGAGATCTGCCATGCTTGCTACGTCTGCATAATCGGCAAGAACGTCATTTGCCATAACAACAACCTGTGCGTTCTTAACGTAGGGATTAGAAATGCTTGCGTTAAGCTTGCCTTCATCGGTAATGGTCATACCGTTCCAGATACAGTCGATAGACTTTGCATCGAGCTCAGTATATTTGTTATCCCAGTCGATAACGGTGAATTCAGCGGTAACGCCGAGCTTTTCACAGAATGCAAGAGCAAATTCGGTATCAAAGCCGGTCCACTCATCATTTTCATCCTTGAAGTTCATGGGCTCATATTCGGTAATACCGATAACGAGCTTGCCTGCTTCTTTAACTGCATCGATATCTGCAACAGCTACGTCTTCTTCTTCACCGTCTGCATTGATGATATCCATTGCGTCCTTCTTGTCTTCTGTCTTGGAAGTATCGTTCTTTGAGCCGCAAGCTGCAAATACGGAAACTACCATGAGCATGCAAAGCATGATTGCTAAAAACTTTTTCATTGTTTTTCTCTCTTTCTTTTTCAATTTATCGCTTTAGCGAACTAAAGTATGGACGTATTATACCACTATTATATTCACTTGTCAATAATTTTGAGAAAACTTTTTGAACAAATTGAAAAATAATGTTTAAAATATGGTATTTTGCCGTATTAAATATTTAAATATGTATTGACATTGACATCGAAGCTGTGCTATAATAATTTGCCGCATAATGTTCAGGCCATAAAAGATAGTATATATCTGCCTGACTTAGCGAGTCCGGCCGCACAGACGGCTATAAGAAAGTGAGGTGCTTTTCGTGTTTGCAATTATCGAAACAGGCGGAAAGCAGTACAAGGTTAATGAGGGCGATATTCTCTTTATCGAGAAGCTCGACGTAAACGAAGGCGACACCGTTACCTTCGACAAGGTACTTGCAGTTCGTGACGGCGACAAGTTCGTTTCCGGCACTCCTTGCGTTAAGGGCGCTACCGTTACTGCTAACGTAGTAAAGAACGGTAAGGGTAAGAAGATTCATGTTCTCAAATACAAGCCGAAGAAGGGCGAGAAGAAGAAGATCGGTCACCGTCAGCCTTATACTAAGGTTCAGATCACAAAGATTGCCGGCTAATTATGGTTAATATCACATTCTATAAAAGGAATGGCATTTACTATAAGTTCGTTGAAGAAGGCCACGCTCTTTTTGACGAGGCGGGCAACGATATAGTATGTGCAGCGATATCGGCAATGACCATGCTTGTTGTAAATTCCATTGAGGTTTCTTATTCATCAAACGTTGATTATAAGATCGACGGTGATGAAAACAGGATCTCGGTTACTGCTATGGATGCACTTCCCGAGTTTTGTACAGAGGAAAAGCGTCAGTATGCAATAGCGGGAATTATGCAAGCCTACTATCTCGAGCTCATGAGCATGCTCGATGACTACTATGATTATATAGACGTCAACGAGATCGAAGAGGAATAATTCCTCAAACATTCTAAACGGAGGTATTTGATAATGTTAAGAATCGGTTTACAATTTTTCGCACATAAAAAAGGTGTTGGTTCTACAAAGAACGGCCGTGACAGCGAAAGCAAACGACTTGGCGTAAAGAGAGCAGACGGACAGGCAGTTACTGCAGGTAACATTCTCGTACGTCAGCGCGGTACTCACATCCATCCCGGCGTTAACGTTGGCCGTGGATCCGACGATACCCTCTTCGCTCTTTGCGATGGAACAGTTAAGTTCGAAAAGATCGCAAACGGCAGAAAGTGCGTAAGCGTTTACACAGCGTAATCACTTGTATTAAATAAAAAGGAACCGCATTGCGGTTCTTTTTTATTTAGTGAATTGCACCTTAAGACGGATAGAGAGATATGTCAAGTTTTATTTCGGGCATTAAACAAACGACTTTATCAAACTTTCACACCCGATTTATGGCAGCGGCAACTTGCCGCAAATAATCTCCCGAAATCGGGAGATTATTCTATTATTTATCAAAAACTCAATGTTTCACCGGATTTTACGCAATAGAGCTTACCGTCAACGTCAAACCAAATATCTTGGAGGGCGGGGTTATATACCCTTGTTCCCTTTGCGCTCCATATAAGGGATTCATACGCCTTGGTGTAGTTATAAATTTCAATATTGGTGGCATACCAGATATCATCCTTGCCGGAGATCTCTTGGCATATCTTCTCCATGTGAGCCCAACCGTTTTCGTCATCGCCAAACTCGGAGCTATGACCCCAAATGAAGAACAAACGGGGTGTTACACCGCTTTGCACATGACCCTTGGGAGAAAGGTCGATACCGACAAACTCTTCAATATACTTGAATATCTTATCATCATAGTGATGAACGGTAGGCTGCCATGCATACCAATCCCGGGGCATGGAAAAATCATTATAACCGATCTCAAGGCTGCGGGCATATGCAATATCAAGATGCTTGAGATAACTCTCAACATCCTCATAGCAAGCTCCGTTTTCAAAGCCAAGCACACCGCTGTCCGCATAGGCAAAGCCGCGGATAATTGTGTTATATCTTTCCTCAAGCTCACAGCGGCACTCATAGACCTCTTTTATTCCCTCCACGGGACGAAGAGTGCCCAATGCTCTGTGCTCAAGACCGTGGAGTGCGATCTCATGACCGCGGTCAAGAATATACTTCTTTGTCTCTTCGGTACTCATACAGTAATCCCAATCACGGCGCAATTCTTCACCGTTGAGATTGAAGGTACCCTTTAAATTATACTTAGTAAGAAGATCGGAAAACCTCATATCCTTCTTACTGCCGTCATCATAGCTGAAGGTTACGGCCTTACCCACACCGCCGGGAAAACGCATAAATATATATCTCATTTGCTTATCTCCAATGCTTTATCTATTATAGCCTTTGCCGCTTCGTCCTTTGATAAAAGGGGAAGCTCAACCGTCTCATTTTTGGTAATCAGGGTGATAATATTTGTATCAACACCAAAGCCTGCGCCGCTCTGCTTTAAATTATTGGCGCAAATCATATCAACCTTCTTTTTTTCAAGCTTTTGACGGCTGTTTTCAAGCATATTTTCGGTTTCCATCGAAAAGCCGCATATGATCTGACCTTCTTTTTTGTTTTCACCGAGATGCTTTAAAATATCCTTTGTTCTTGTAAGGGGGATCGCCATATCTCCCTCTTTTTTCTTAACCTTATTATCGCTGTACTCGGCAGGGGTATAGTCGGCAACCGCCGCCGCCTTAAAGATAATATCTGATCCGGGCGCATATTTTGCCACCGCATCGAACATCTCTGCGGCACTTTCTACGTTCACCACATTCACAAAATCGGGTACGGGAATTGAGGTAGGTCCTGTTACAAGAGTAACGTCTGCGCCTCTTTGCATAGCATTTTTTGCAATAGCATATCCCATTTTACCGCTGGAATGATTTGTAATGTATCTTACGGGATCTATAGACTCTCTTGTAGGTCCTGCGGTAACGAGCACGTTTTTTCCTTCTAAATCATGAGGAAATGCAATATGCTTTAATATAACGTCCTTCAAAAATTCGGGTTCGGGCATTCTTCCCGCACCTACCGTGCCGCAGGCAAGCATACCTGAAGCGGGCTCAACAACTTCCCAGCCGTATTTACGAAGGATCTCAAGATTATCACCGGTTACGGGGTTTTCATACATACCCGTATTCATAGCAGGAGAGATCACCTTTTTGCAACGGCAGGCAAGAACGGTCGTTGTAAGCATATCGTCGGCAATACCGTGGGCGAGCTTTGCGCAAACGTTTGCCGTGGCAGGTGCAATAATAACGATATCTGCCCTTTCTGCCAAGGAAATATGCTCTACCTTATGCTCAAAATTTCGGTCAAACGTATCTGTTACAGTTCTGTTTCCCGTTATCTGTTCAAAGGTAAGGGGAGTAATAAACTGCTGTGCATTTGACGTCATTATAACCTCGACCCTTGCATGAAGCTTGGTGAGAAGCGACGCAAGATATGCAGCTTTATATGCCGCTATACCGCCGGTAACACCCAAAAGCACAGTCTTTCCTTTCAACATAAATATTCCTCCCTTTTTATAATATAGCTGTATTATATCAAATTTTCTTTATCATGTAAAGAAAATTTCTTGAATTATTCAAATTTTACAATTATAATATAATTATATATGCGTTGTATCCTTATTTTGGAACGACAGCCGGAGGTTAATCATGATCGACAGAAAAAATACTACTAAACGCATGGTAACACTCGCAATGTTCTGTGCTATCATAGGCGTTTTGGGAATGACGAACGTAGGGTTTATTCCGTTGCCTTTAGTAAAAGCCACAACCATGCATATTCCCGTTATATTGGGAGCTATCCTTCTCGGCCCCAAGGCCGGTGCTTTGTTCGGATTTATTTTCGGACTTTGTTCTATGTGGCAGAACACATTTAACGCAACCTCTATCATTTCTTTCGTTTTCTCGCCCTTCTCTCCCGAGTTGGACGGTGTTGGCGACGTTTTAAAATCAATATGGGTAACTATGGGCTGCAGAATTCTGTTAGGTGTTGTTGCAGGCTTATTGTGGAAGCTTCTTAAAGACACTAAGCTTAAGAGATCTCTTTCATTACCTATCGTTGCACTTACTTCATCGGTATTCCACACTATAACGGTTATGGGAAGTATCTTTCTTTTGTTCTCCGAAAAATACGCACAGGCAAAGGATGTTGCTCATGATGCTGTATTCGGTTTGATACTTACCACCGTTACAGCTTCGGGTATCCCCGAAGCAATTGCTGCCGCTATTATCGTAACAGCGTTGGCTCTTGCTCTTTTCAAGATAGTTAAGTACGAGGATCCCAAGGAGGAATAAAGATATGCTCCTTGCAATCGATATAGGAAATACTAATATAGTTATAGGCTGCATAAAAAACGACGTCATCGTTTTTAAGGCACGTATAGCTACAGATCATATACGTACCTCGGATCAGTACGGTGTTGAGATAAAAAATATGCTCGAGGCCTTCGGTGTCAGGATCGAAGATATTTCAGACTGTATCATATCCTCGGTCGTTCCTCCCGTATTTAATTCGGTACGTACCGGTGTTATAAAGATCATCGGCAAACAGCCTATGGTTGTCGGTCCCGGTCTGAAAACAGGATTAAATATTCTTGTTGACGTTCCTTCACAGGTGGGCAGTGACCGTATAGTTATCGCAGTTGCCGCTCTGTCTGAATATAAGGCGCCCCTGATCCTAATGGATCTCGGAACCGCAACTACGATAGAGGTAATAGAACCGGATAATCTTTATATGGGCGGAGTTATCATTCCCGGTGTTAAGGTATCCCTTGATGCTCTTACTCAGCGTACCTCTCAGCTCCCCGGTATCAGCCTTGATAATCCTAAAAAGATTATAGGTAAGAATACCGTTGACTGTATGAGAAGTGGTATTATGTACGGCACTGCCGCTATGATAGACGGTATAATCGACCGTATGGAGGAGGAGCTCGGACATAGCTCCACGATCATTGCAACAGGCGGACTTGCACAGTTCATCGCCCCCCTTTGCAAAAAGAACATCATCATTGAAAAGGATCTTTTGTTAAAGGGACTTAATATTATATATAAAAGAAATAAATGAGTTGCTTCAAAGCAACTCATTCTTATTCTTCATTCAATTGTGTTTCTATATTGCTCGGTACGGGATCTGTTTCTGTAAAACGGCGGTAATACTTATTCCTGTATATCATTGTGCCTATAAATAAAGATAAGATCATAAGTATAACTACCAGTGAAGCACAAATTATACCGATATTCCAACGCATAAGCTTACGGTTCTTTTCCAGCTCCGTCAACTGCACAAGCGTTTTTTTATTACACTCTTCCGCCTTGTTTGCTGAATCGAGATAATCCCCTAATTCTTCAAAATAGCCTTGTGCAGAACGAAGTAACTGTATATCATTGCTCTTCATAAGAAGACAAGCATCGTTATACTTTTTCATTTTTTCTTCTTCGACCATGATCATCTTTTCCATATTACACCTCAAAAAAGATATCGTATATTATATATTATAAAGTAAAATCATTAGAATGTCAATACGTAAAAAGCGCCATAGGGCGCCTCGAACACCGCTCTTTTCCGTACGGCGGGCAACTTGCAGGAAATAAAACAGACTTACAAATCTGTAAAAACGGGGTTCTCCGCGTTTTTTACTCCTTACAGTCCCACCTTCGGTGATCCTGAACGAGTATATATCCCGGTGAACTTTACGAAATCGGGCGGGTTTCATGCAATACAGAAAAAGAACCGCAGGCTTGCGGTTCTTTTTTATATAAAACAGATTAGAAATTAAAGTGATTGAATAAAGGAGAAGGCTGTGCAGGAGCAGGATTAGGAGCCGCTGTCTTCTTATTATTGTTATTGTTTACGATATCCATAATATCGGAGAACTCTTCTTCAGGCATACCAACGGGCTCAACCATGGGCTTTTCGGGAGGCATTACCTTAACCTGCTGTGCAACGGTCTTGCCGTGAACGTTATTCTGAACATCTGAATTACCGCAGCCTGTAGCGATAACGGTAATAAGCATCTTATCTTCAAGACTGTTATCGATAGTTGCACCCCAAATAACAGTTGCATCGGGATGAGCTTCATTTGTGATAATTGTAGAAGCTGTATCCATTTCTTCGAGTCCGATATCGGGACCTGCAGTGATATTGATAATAAGACCGCGAGCACCGGAAATAGAGGTTTCAAGAAGAGGACTGGAGATAGCAAGTCTTGCTGCTTCTTCTGCCTTGTCTCTGCCTTCAGCCGCACCAACACCCATATGTGCAATACCTGCATCCTTCATGATGGTGGTAACATCTGCAAAGTCGAGGTTGATCACGCCGAGACCTGTGATAAGGTCGGTGATACTCTGTACACCCTTACGGAGTACATCGTCTGCTTCTGCAAATGCGTTAAGAAGTGTGATCTTTGTTTCGGAGATCTGCTTTAATCTTTCGTTAGGGATAACGAGGAGAGAATCTACACAGCCGCTGAGCTTCTCAATACCCTGCTCTGCAAGATCCATTCTCTTCTTACCTTCGAATGCGAAGGGCTTGGTTGCAATACCAACTGTAAGGATACCCATATCCTTTGCTATCTTTGCAACGATGGGAGCTGCACCGGTACCGGTTCCGCCGCCCATGCCGGATGTAATGAATACCATATCAGCGCCGCGAAGCATATTGGAGATCTCTTCCTTGCTTTCTTCAGCTGCCTTCTGGCCGATTTCGGGATTAGCACCTGCACCG
Source organism: Oscillospiraceae bacterium (assembly GCA_015065105.1). GTDB lineage: Bacteria > Bacillota > Clostridia > Oscillospirales > CAG-272 > RGIG7300. The sequence goes on from SVQZ01000008.1 coordinate 20,411, forward strand.
CGGCCCTTTGTGAGCTTATCGCCGATAGCGATCTTGTTTTCGGATGCAGAATGAGCAAGAGCCTGTCTGTCTGTATTGATAACTACAAACTCAACGCCTCTTACGTTTTCTTTGATCATACGGTTAACAGCGTTGTTGCCGCCGCCGCCTACACCAACTACCTTTATAACTACGCCACTATCATAGTTTTCATACTCTAATGCCATTTTAAAATCCTCCTAAATTTTACCGTCTTTTTTCTCTTTATTCAAACATAGTATCACAAATTATATACATTTATAATAATATATTTTTCACTTTTTTGCAATAGTTTTCTACAAATTTATAATAAAATTTATTATATTTTAACAAAATATTAATCGTAACTTGCAGTACCGTCCAGCAGTACATATGCAGTCTCAACATCCTTAACGTCTATACTGCCCTTTGAGTTACCAAGATCCTTAACTATCTCGTTAAGGAAGCGCAGTTTCAGCTCGGCATCATCACCGTTTCCTACGTTTGCCGCAAGCCTTGAATCATATACCACACGGATGTTAAATCTGTCTTCAAAGCTTATGCTTGAAACCCCTTCAAAGATCTCCGCTGAGCTGAGCTCACCAAGAAAATCCTTCGCAACCTCGGCATGGTTTGAATTAAGAAATTCCATTTCGTTGCCGACGATGGCAGATCTTATATCTCCCGTTTTGAATAGCTTTATCTCAGGATGCGCCGCCAAAAGCTCCTCCTTTGAGAAAAATCTTTCAAGAACCTTTAAATTAGCCGATATTACGTAATACTCTCCGCAGATATCAACATAATAGTCGGGAGAATCACATTTCAAGCGAATATTTATCTTATTCGGAACGTTTCTTTCAACACTTACGCTTCTGACATAAGGAAAATCTGTCAGTATTTCTTTGCGGACGTCTGCTTCCTTTACGAAGTAGATATTTTCGCCCTTTTCAATACCCGATGCTTTTATTATCTCCTTATCGGTATATTCAGTATTTCCGCTGACCTTTACTTCATTTACACGGAAAAACAATGCCACTATACCAAGCACGAAGATCAGTAGCAGAACGGTTAAAAGAAGAAAGTAATAGACTCGCTGTCTGAGCTGTCGGACACTATTCTTTTGTTTTAACCGTCTGAATCCGCCGTCGGTATCGTTATAGATATCGTAAGCCGGTGTCCCGCTCCTTCCCTTTCTTTCTTTATCCATTCACTTCTCCGTTATTTCACTATTTCTTTTATATAATCATATATCTTTCCGGACGCATCCTTAACGGCAAAGCCCGAAACCTTATTTTCCATTTCGCTTCTCTTTTCTCTGTTTTCACAGAGCTCACGTACAGCATTTGTCAGTGTGCCGTTTTCAAGATCCTTTTCTTCGATAAGCACCGCTGCGCCAGCTTTTTCAAGAACGTGAGCGTTCTTGTATTGGTGATTGTTGGTTACGTTCGGCGAAGGAATAAGGACACTCGCCTTTCCGAGCATCGCTATCTCGGACAAGGTCATGGCGCCTGCACGGTTTATAACTATATCTGCCGCCGCCATCTTTTCGGGCATATCGTAGATATATTCAACGAGCTTGAGATTAGGATACTTGTCAAGACCTGCGTCCTCAAACATCTTTTTGGCTATTTCATATTCTATAGCTCCTGTGCCGTGTACATGAAGTATTTCGGGATTCTTTGAGGTGTATTCCTTCATCATTTCTATCACCTCAAGGTTTATCCTTTCAGCACCCATGCTTCCTCCGAGAGAAAGTATAAAGGTTCTGTATTTACCCTCTATACCCTGGTTTCTTCTTGCCTCTTCCTTCGATATTGCAGAGAAGTCACCTCTTAAGGGATTACCTACACGCACCGCCTTTTCAGGGCATTTTAACTGTGATATCGTTTCTTCAAAATTAACGAAAATCTTAGTAGCTTTCTTTTCAAGCATCTTTATTGCAAAGCCCGGAGTTGCATTTGATTCATGCAACACCGTCGGTATTTTAAGGCTTGCCGCCGCTCTGACCACAGGCCAGCAGGCATAGCCTCCCGTACCGACAACAACATCGGGCTTAAATTCCTTTATTATCTTCTTACAGTCTCCAAAGGATTTTGCCGCAAGAAATGCTGTCTTAATATTAGAGGGGGAAAGACTTCTTCTGATACCCTGTATCTGTATATGATAAAGCTTATAGCCTGCATGGGGAACAAGCTTACTTTCTATACCTCTTTTTGTACCTACAAATGCAATTTCCGCATCGGGCACGTTCTTTTTTATTATATTGGCAATAGCAATAGCGGGATTAACATGACCTCCCGTACCGCCTCCGCTCATTAATACTCTCATGATATTTTTCCTTTTTATTATTGCTTATCCTGATATGAATAACGCGACACCGACAGTACAATACCCATTTCAACAAGCAGAAGAAGCATAGCCGAGCCTCCGTAGCTGAAGAACGGAAGAGTAATGCCTGTATTCGGGATCAACGCTGTAACAACGCATATGTTAAGTATTGCCTGAATACCAACCTTACCGATTATACCGATAACAACAAGAGAAGAAAAGGTATCGGGCGCTTTCATTGCTATAATAAAGCCTCTCCATACAAAGGCAACGAACAATGCGATAACCGCCATAGCACCTACAAAGCCCAATTCCTCGCAAAGTATCGAGAAAATAAAGTCATTCTGGGGTGCGGCAACGTAGTTGTATTTCTGATAACTGTTACCCAGGCCGACTCCCAAAAATCCGCCTGAGCCAACAGCGTTCAGACCTTGAAGAGTCTGCCATATCTCACCCGTCTGATCGAATTTTTCAGGATGGAGCCACGTATCAATACGGGATTTTGCGTAGCCTGTAAAAAGGATGGCAATAAGTACTACAGTACCGCCGACACCGCCTGCGGCTATCATCCAGAATTTTCTTGCACCGCTGGCAAAAATAACTATAGTTCCTATAAGGAAGATGATTATAACACCCGAAAAGTGCTTTTCAAGCGCAACAAGGAAGCATACAGTACCAACGATTATATATGGATAGAGATTTCCGTAAAGAGATGATGTTTTGAAATCTCTGTGATCGACGATTTTATTCTGATAGGTTGCACAATAGTGGGCAAGCATCAGTATAAGGAATGTCTTCATCGGTTCAGAGGGCTGAAAACGTATCGGGCCCAATTTTATCCAACGAACCGCCTGACCCTCGGAAAGACCGAATATCGGAACCAAGGCAAGTAAGAAAAGCAGTATTATAAAGCCGACAACGGTAATTCTGCGGAAAATACGGTAATCAATACGGGATACCGCTATCATTATGACAAAACCTGCTATCAAAAAGATAAGCTGACGCTTTATGTAATAATAGCTGTCATCCTTCAGAGTCAAAGCAGATGCAAAGCTCGAAGAAAACACCATTATCGAACCGAAACAAAGCAAAAGTATTATAATTATAAGCATAGGACGGTCAAATGAACCCTTTATACGAATAACTGACGGCTCCTGTACGGGCTTAACTACCCTTTTTGCTGTGCGCTTGTGCTGTGATTTGTCCGCCGTATTACTGTTTGCTCTGTTATTTGTTGCTTTAACGGAAGGGTTATTTACTTTATTTCTGACATTATTAGTATTATTCATATTCCCCTCCGTAATTATTTTTTATTTTATATCCAAACCGAAATAAGCCGCCGCAGCCGCCAAAACGGTAATTAATGAAAATACGATAACTATCTTTATTTCACTCCATCCGCACTGTTCAAAATGATGATGGATAGGAGCCATTTTGAACACACGCTTATGTGTAAGCTTATAGAATCCTACCTGTATAATATCAGATGCCGCTTCGCAGACATAGACGATACCAACGATGAGAGAAATGAGCGGATTATTGATAAGAAACGCAAGACCTATTACAAGACCGCCAAGAAAGAGCGAGCCGGTATCACCCATGAATATTCTTGCAGGATAGAAATTATAGGTTAAGAAACCGATACATCCGCCTATAACAACGGCAGAGATAAGTGCCGCAGGAAGATCGGGGGTAATTATTACGAATGCGGCAAGGGCAAAGAATGCACCCACAACGGTCGTAACAGATGCCGCAAGACCGTCAATACCGTCGGTAAGATTAACACTATTAACGATTCCCACTATCAAAAGCACGGAAATAACGTAATATCCGACACCGAGATCGGGGTATATATCAAAGTAGGGTATATACATTTTAGTGGTAAGTCCGCCCCATAAACGCATACACACAAGATAAACAACGGCAATCGCAACCTGCAAAAGGAATTTCTGAGAAGCGGTAAATCCTTCATTTTCCTTCTTTCTTATCTTGAGACTGTCATCCCAGATACCTATAAGAGCATACAACAGAGCCATTGCATAAGTAATGAAAAACTTTGCCGCCCATATTTTATTTTCGGTAAAGTACGAATATACTGCAAGTGCTATGATAGAGACTGTCATAGCCAAAAGGAATGAAAGACCGCCCATCGTGGGGGTACCCTCTTTTCCTTTATGCCAACGGGGACCGATATCAAGTATCTTCTGTCCCATTTTAAGGCTTTTAAGCTTGGGTATCAACATCTTTAAGGTCATGACCGTAAGAATAAAGGTCATAGCCATTGCTGCTATAAAATATAAAACGTGCTTGGTTTCCAATTTACTTCTCCTTATCCTTCTTTTTCACAGATCAAAGCGGTAATTCTTTCCAGCTTAACACCGCGGCTTGCCTTAAAGAGCAGGGTGTCATTTTCCTTAACTCTGCTTTTTATAAGATCCGCCAATTCTTCAGGAGAATCAAGATCTGTCACGCTTACGACCGAATCCTCATTCATTCCCGCATCTACCGCACCCTTTGCGATATTTTCTGCCATATCACCAAAGGTATAAAGAAGATCTATGCCAAGCTCTGCCGCCTTCCTTCCTACCTCGCGGTGTAATTCCTCGGAATAGATGCCTAATTCAAGCATATTTCCGAGCACTGCTGTCTTTCTTCCCTGCTTTGCCTTTGAACAAAGAACCTTGAGGGATGCCGCCATAGATTCGGGGCTTGCATTATAACAGTCCTCAATGATCGTATAGCCGTCATTTTCATATATATTCTGACGCATTGCGGCATTTTCAAATTTTAAAAGACCTGCCTTTATACTGTCATCGTCCATATCCGCTATTTTACCTACGGCATATGCAACGACCGCGTTATATACGTTATGTATTCCAAGAACGTTGATCCTGAAATCCTTTACCGTTCCATTCTTTGTTTCTATATCAAAGGTATAGTAACCGTCATTTTCTACTACGTTTACCGCTCTGTAATCGCTGTCTTTATTCTCCATCGAAACGTAAACAGCGCCTTCAATACCCGAAAGAAGCGGTTCATCGCCGTTAAGCACAAGTCTGCCGCCCTCCTTGAGTCCCTCAGCTATCTCCATCTTAGCATCACGGATACCCTCACGGCTTCCGAAGTTTTCTATATGTGAAGAACCGACGTTTGTTATTACCGCAATATCAGGCTCAGCTATGTGAGAAAGTCTTGAAATCTCACCCTTAAAGCTCATACCCATTTCAAGCACGAGCGCTTCGGTATCGCAGGGCATTTTAAGAATGGTGATCGGAAGACCTATCTCGTTGTTGAAATTTCCGTCTGTTTTATGTGTTTTGTACTTTTCACAAAGTACTGCCCATACAAACTGCTTTGTTGTGGTCTTTCCCACACTTCCCGTAATACCCACGGTAAGAGGCGAAATGAGTTTTTTGTGGTTTTTTGCTATTGCACCGAAAGCATACAAGGAATTATCTACGAGAATAACGTTTCCCTTTACCTTATAGGGGATCCTTTCGCATACTATTGCCGCCGCGCCGTCCTCAAATGCCTTTCCTATAAAGTCATGACCGTCGAAGCGTTCACCCTTTATTGCTACAAAAAGCGTTCCCGCTTCTATCTCTCTTGAATCGAGGGAAATGTTTTTGATAAGCTCTGAGCTTGAATAAAAAAGCTCGCCGTCAGCTATTTTGGATATCTCTGCCAAGGACATTCTCATTTTGTCAACATGAATAATACTCATTTCCTTTAATCTCGATCCTTTCTTTATCTGCTTCCTGTATGATACTCGATTCGTTAAATTCTGATTTTGTGTTTCCTATGATCTCATAGGTTTCATGGCCCTTACCCAAAAATACCAGCAGGTCTCCTTTTTCTGCACTGTGAACTGCATATCGTATAGCCTGCCTTCTGTCTGCAATAACAAGATAACGGGCATCATTTTTAATACCGATCACTATATCCTTGATTATTGAGTAGGGCTCTTCCGTTCTCGGATTATCCGAGGTTATGATAGAAAAATCGGCGATCCTTGATGCAATTTCGCCCATCTGTGCCCTTTTACCTTTATCCCTGTCTCCTCCGCATCCGAAAACACAAACAAGACGGCTTCCCTCAGGCTTTATCTCCTTTAAAGCTAAAAGCGTATTCATCAAAGCATCGGGGGTATGGGCATAGTCGATAAAGGCATAGAACTCACCGCTTTTGATATCGACTCTTTCCATTCTGCCTTTAATGCCGCAAAAAGATTTCAAAGCCTTTTTGATGCTTATGCCGTCTATTCCGAGAAGACGGCAGCATGAGGCGGCCGCCAAAGCATTAGAAACGTTATATTCACCGATAAGCGGACTTTCTATATGAAAGATCTCACCTGTTGACAAAAGGTCAAATTCCTGCTTTTCAAAGCTTCTTTTTATTCGCTTGGCAATATAATCCGCATCCTCGCGGTATAAAGAATAGGAATAACTGTATTTGTTTATATTCTGTACAACGGTTGATGAATAAATATCGTCTATGTTGTACAGAGATATCCTCGAGCTTTCAAAAAGCTTGCCTTTGGCTTTTGCATAAGCATACATGCTTTTATGAAAATCAAGATGATCGCGGGTAAGATTAGTGAATATCCCTATCTCATATTTCAAGGGAGAAAGCTTTTCTAATTCAAGTGCGTGTGAGGATGCTTCCATAACCACGTATTCATATCCCTTATCCTTAAGCTCCTTTAAGCGCGGATAAAGCTCCCATGGGTCGGGAGTTGTAAGCGAGGCATTTAATGTTCCTATAACGGCACTCTTTTTGCCTGCGCTTTCAAGAATACGACCTATCATTGCCGCAACGCTGCTCTTACCGTTTGTACCTGTGATTCCGATAAGCTTCATATCCTTACAGGGATCGCAGCAAAGATTATTCCACAAAAAAGCCAAAGCCTTACGGGTTGAGCAGACACGGATATACGGAAAATCGCCCGAATAACTTTTATCCTCGATTACTATAACAGCAGCACGGTTACCAATCGCTTCCTTTATATATCCGTGTCCATTCCTTTTTGTGCCATTCAGACAAACGAAGATATCTCCCTCGCCTGTCATTCTTGAATCTGTTTTAATACCTTCTATTTCAATATCGAAGCTTTCGATATTGGTCTCCGAGACGTCTATTCCGACAAAAAGCCCGGATAACTTCATTATATCATCTCCGGATGTTAATATCTTTTAACATCCCTTCGATTTCAACTATTCGGTACCGTCGAAGTGACGAACCGTTATGGTTATAACACTGCCGTACTTGACACGTTCACCCGGAGCAACGCTCTGTGCCGTTACTCTTGAACCGCTCTGGTTTACAGCACCGTTATATTCAACGTTAAAGCCCTTTGAAACAAGAACCGCATTTGCCTCCTGTGCGCCCATACCGATAACGTCGGGAACACTTACAAGATCATCTTCGGAGGAATCTGTAGTATAAAGAATGACCTTTGCGTTCATTGCCTGAACTATAGAACCCGGAGCGGGAGTTTGTGACAATACTATTTCACCGTCACCGACTATTTCGCAGGCGATTCCTTTACCCTTTATTGCATCCTGCGCTTCCTTTACATCCCATCCTGAATAATCGGAGATAGCAACAGTGATCATTTCGCTGTCACCCGAACCATACTGCTTTTCTATACCGAGGGTAGGAAGTATCTCCTCGAGCGTGTTCGCCACGTAAGGTGCGGCAACCACGCTGCCGTATCTCGAATCAAGCTGAGGTGAGTCAACCATTATGAGTATTGCGATCTGAGGATCGTCTGCAGGAACATAAGCAACCGTTGATCCAACCACCTGGTCAGAATCGGTTACGTCTCGTTTCTGCGAGGTACCTGTTTTTGCCGCAATTTTATAACCTGCAACATACGCGTTTTTCGCACCGCCGTCACCCGAAACACCCTCTTCGAGCACCTCGCTTATCTCGGCGCAAACACTGCTTGAAACGACCTGACGGATACTTTCATCCTCGAATGAGCTTATAACGTTTCCGCTGTCGTCAACTATCTTACTTACAAGATGAGGGGTAACAAGATAACCGCCGTTGGCAACCGAGCATATCGCTCTGAGATGCTGGATCGGAGTAACCTTGAAGGTCTGGCCGAAGGAATAAACAGCCAACGATACGTTTGAAAATGTTGAATATTCCTGATAAAGGCTCTGTCCCTCACCGGGAAGATCTACATACGTCTTCTGCGTATAGCCGAATGCCTTAAAGTAATTATAAAACTTTTCTTTACCTATCTTATCTGCAACCTGCATGAGAGTGGGGTTACAGGACTGCTGAAGTCCCACACGGTAGGTAACGGTTCCGTGACCCGAGACCTTATGACATTTTATAGGTTCGCTGTAGCCCTCTATTTTCATACCGCCCGTACAGGTATATGTTTCGGAGAAGTCCGTTACCTTTTCCTCGAGAGCCATAGCTGTGGTTATTACCTTGAAGGTGGATCCGGGCTCGTAAAGCTCGGTAACCGCTTTGTTCTTCCACATGGAATAAACAAGCTCCCAATAATACTTGTTGTAATCCTCGCTGTCCTTTACATACTCACTCGCTTCAAGCTTTGCCTGCGATTCCGCATCAAGCTTATAGGGATCGTTGAGATCGAAATTGGGGTAAACACCCATTCCGAGAACTCCGCCCGTATCAACGTCCATTACGATTCCGCATACTCTTTCAAGAGGATTTCCGTCCTCATATGCCTGTTTGAGCTGCTCCTCAAGAACAGACTGTATTCTCGTATCAATTGTAGTTACAAGATTAGCACCGTTCTGTGCTTCTATGTAGCTGTCGTATTTATAGGGCATTCTGTTACCCTGTGCGTCTCTTGCGGTAATATATTTACCCGCAACACCTGTAAGCTCAGTATCATACTGAAGCTCAAGCCCGAGCTGACCGCCGTCGGTACCCACGTAGCCTATAACGTGGGATGCAAGAGATCCGTAAGGGTAATAACGCTTGGTATATGCTTCGTAATGTATCTGCTCATCGAGATCATATTCGTCTATCAGAGCAACTATCTTATTGTATTCTTCTTCACTGATATCCTTTTTAATGGTTTCGTCAGCTCTCTCAACCTTTGCAAGCTTTGCGATCACCGTGTCATACTCAACGTCAAGGATCGTCGAAAGCTGAGATGCAATGAGCGCCGCCTGGGTATTATCCTCCACGTCTCTGGGGGAAACGAATATTCTCCAAGTCGTTTCATTGGTAGCAAGCTGCACCATATTACTGTCATAGATGATGCCTCGGTTCGCAAGTACGTCGGTTTCCCTTTCAACGTTACCGATTACGTTGGACTCGTATTTTTCATGATTTATAACCTGTAAAGCAAAGAGACGGATAACGATTATCATCCATAAAACCATGAAGAGAATTATCAAAGCGAGAGTTCTTGTGGGAATTCTTCTGTTGGATTTCATTTGCATATTCCCTTTTCCCGCCTTTCTTTAAAACTTCAAAATAACAGAACATGAGAGTGCGCCAAAATAACGGCAAATTTCACTCTCAATGCTGCACAATATAATTTTATTTGAGGTTTACTCCATATATTCCCAAAGACCCTGGAAATTATAAGCAATGGCACTCATGACACTCGAAACAACAGTCATATCCTCTCCGGGCTCTGTTTCAACAACCTCTATTTTATCTTCCTGATCAAGTGAAATATGCTTTTTTGTAAGCTGGTCGGATTTCACCATACCAAGCTCGTTTGCCTTTTCCTCGATCATAAGCATATCGTTTTTCTCTTCAAGAGAAAGCTCGAGCTCCTTACGCTCTTCGATCAGGTCGGATAGCTCCCCTTTAAGGGAAGCTACCTCGATCGTGTACTCGTTTATCTGAACATAGCTCAATACGGTGAACATGAGCAGAAGAGTACAAATGGTTACTATAACAACAGCACCGATAGGGAAAGGTCTCGACGATTTTGTTTTAACAGTCGTTACCTTTTCCTGTTTTACGCTGAGCATAGGCATTAAATTTCTGAGGACCGTACCTGTCTTTCTGAGAACAAGCTCCTTGGAAAGAACGGTCTGCTTTTTCTTTGCAGGCATCTTTTTAGATACAGGTCTCTTTGCACTATGACCTTTTTGCATAGTCGGCTTATTCATATTTCTCTGATTACGTCCGTTATCGGTCATAGCTTTGCATCCTTTACTTAAATTTTCTCAAAAACACGGAGCTTTGCGCTCTTTGATCTTGAATTTTCCTCTAATTCCTTTTTGGAAGGAAGTATGGGCTTTCTTGTTATTACCCTTCCCTTCGGTTTATTACCGCAAACACAAACGGGAAAGTCGGGCGGACAGGTGCATCCCCTTGAAAGGTCCGCAAAAGTCTGCTTTACTATTCTGTCTTCAAGAGAGTGGAAGGTTATAACCACTATTCTGCCGCCGGGATTCATCATATCCGCAGCATTTCTTATCGTAGGCTCGATTATATCAAGCTCGCGGTTGACCTCGATCCTTAATGCCTGAAAGGTTCTCTTTTCGGCATGGTGCTCTCTTTGTGCCGCAGGTATCGACCTTTCAACGATCTCTACCAGCTCACCCGTTGTTTCGATAGGCTTTACTTCCCTCGTTTCAACGATGTTACGGGCGATCTTATAAGCAAATCTCTCCTCGCCCCAATCTCGAAGAACTCTTGTAAGCTCTTCCACACTGTATTCATTTATCAGCTTTCTGCAATCGAACTGCGCATCGCGGTTCATCCTCATATCAAGAGGTGCATCATGCATATAAGAAAATCCTCGTTCGGGTGTGTCGAGTTGATAAGACGAAATACCCAGGTCAAGTAGTATTCCGTCTATCAACTGACAGGATAGAAAGAACTTGAGATTTTCGAAATTGTCTTTTATAAACTCGACCCTGTCCATAAAGGGCTCGAGACGTTTTTTCGCAGCCGCTATGGCATCCGAATCCTGATCAACACAGTAAAGCTTACCTGTTGTGAGTCTCGACGCTATCTCATAGCTGTGACCGCCGCCCCCCGCTGTTGCATCAACATAAACACCGTCGGGCTTGATATTCAATGACTCGACAGCTTCGCCGAGCATAACCGAATAATGCTTGAACTCCGCCATATTAAAGTCCTATTTCGCGGAGAGTTGCCATAAGGTCTTCAGTATTTTCATCCTCATCCTGTGCCGCATAGTTTGCATCGCTCCATATTTCCGCGTGCTTACCTACACCGAGAACAACAACGTTCTTTTCAAGCTCAGCGTATTCACAGAGCTTCTGAGGAATAAGAATACGGCCATTCGAATCGGTCTGCAGAATGGTGAGAGAGGAATAAACCTTTCTGAATACCGCAGAGGCGGTTACCTTGGGAAGAGATTCAAGCTTTTCTTCAAACTTTTCCCACTCTGTTTCGGGATACAGATTAATACACTTTCCGGAAAGGCTCTTTACAAGTATGATGTTCTCGCCCATGTATTCTCTGACTTTAGCGGGAAGAAACATTCTGTTTTTCTTATCGATACTATGTTCGTAGGTACCGAATATCATATTTTTCATCCTTGAGCCCTCCTTTCAGTATAGTTTTTCACCCAAATCAAGAGTTTTAATGACAAAATTCTATAGTTTTGCCGTTTTTACGGTCAGCAATATGCAGAAAGTGCGACTTTTTTCGCATTTTTCTGCATCCAAGGTGAACTTCAGCGCCACAAACATGGCACTTTAAGCCACAATAAAACATTTTTACCCACCGGTAAATCAATTATAAAGCATAACTTTAAATTTTTCAAGACATATTTATTATTTTTATATATAGATAAAGGAAAAAAATATTTTCGCAGAACATCCGTTCTTCGCGCGTTCTTTTTGCCGCGAACAGCAAACATGACACTATCTTTCCCTTTCTTTGAAGTGTAACAGAAAAGAAAAAAGAGCCTTACGGCTCTATCTAAATATTATCATTATTTAAGGTATGCTGTCAATAGAAGCAGATCTTTGTTCACAGATGTAATTTATGGAAGCCCCTTTACATTACGTATATCTCGTTGTATAATTAAACAGTAAAGGAGCGGTTATAATGAATATTCTTATCAGCGCCTGTCTTATCGGATGCAAATGCAGATATGACGGCAAGGACAAAAACACCATTGATACCAACGAATTAAAAAAGCATTTCAACCTCTTCCCTGTTTGTCCCGAGGTAGATGGAGGACTAAGCGTCCCGAGAGCTCCGGCTGAGATAAAGGGATCAAAAGTAATAAATACAGAGGGCAGAGACGTTACCGAAGAATATACCAAAGGAGCGATGGCGGCGTTAAAAACAGCAAAGGAGAACGGCTGTACGGCGGCGCTTCTCAAGGCAAGAAGTCCCTCCTGCGGTAAAGGAGAAATATATGACGGAAGCTTTTCAAAAACCTTAACTAAAGGCAACGGGATATTGGTTCGAATGTTATCAGATGAAGGAATTGCGGTATATACAGAAAATGAGATAGATGAATTGATAAAACAGAAAACCGAAGGCAACTTATAGCCTTCGGTTTTAATTTTGATTATCGATCACAGAACAGAAGGATCGGGATATTACACCGTTTGTTTTTCCTTTTTCTCCACGGAACCGGATGCCGTAACCTGACCCTCTGCAACACCCTCTGTGCTTTCGGGAACGAACAGTATCTTGACGGTTGCAAAGATAAGTGAAAGATCGGTCAAGAAGCTGGGCTTGGATATGTACATAAGGTCCATTCTAAGCTTATCTATAGGTGTGGTATTATATTTACCATATACCTGTGCATAACCTGTGAGTCCTGCTTTCGCCTGAAGCCGCAAACGGAATTCGGGAAGCTCCTCCTCATACTGCGCCGCAATTTCGGGACGTTCGGGACGGGGGCCGACAACGCTCATGCTTCCGCCGAGTATATTGAAGAGCTGGGGAAACTCATCTATTCTGAACTTTCTGATTATCCTGCCGATAGGAGTAACTCTGCTATCCTTTGTGCCTGTTGAAAGACGCGCAACACCGTCCTTTTCAGCATCAACACGCATAGATCTGAATTTAAGAACGTTAAATTCCTTACCGTCCTTGGTAAGGCGCTTCTGCTTATAGAAAACAGGGCCCCAATCGCAGAGTTTTATTGCAATTGCCGTTATGATCATTATAGGGGATACAAGGATCAGAACAGCCAGGCTGCTTACGATATCAAATAAACGTTTGATAAAAAGATATTCAGGGGAGGGATTGTACCTTTCGGTACGAAGCATGGGAAGATGTAATATATGTCTTTGCTTTGCCGCACTTACGAGAACGTCTCCGACAAGAGGGATCATATATACCTGTATATCATTTGCAATACAGTATTTCAGTATATCGTTACGGTTTGAGCTGGAAACACCGCTTAAGAATACCGTTTCCATTCCCTTAATGCATTCTATATTATCAAGACATTCATCATCCTTGATAACAAGCTCGACCTTGAATCTTTTCTGAAGACCGTATTCACTGATCAAATGCTCAAAGCCTTCGCGTGAATCATAGATAACAGCAGATCTTCTGGGGGGGAGAATTGCGAAATAAAGCTTGTGGGCTATTACACACCAAAGCACCGATGTTATTATCTGAGCTCCGAAAACAATAAGCATTGGGTATATATGGGGGAAATCGGGAATAACGAGCCATACTACGATAAACATCACCGCATCGCTTATGGCTGCCGAAAGGACCTGGCTGAATATCATTTCGGATATCCTGCTCGCGGAAATCATAAATGCATCGTAAACTCTGGTGAACATTATGTATAAGAACATAAATAAACAGACAAGCACTATCTCGCCTCTGATACCCAGCGCCTTGTGTGCACCGCAATTGGTATAATGTAAAAACCAAGCTAAAGCAAAAGCGGCAGTTATCAATAGTATATTTATTACTTTAACAGAACGAACACCTATACTGTATTTCAACCTTTTCAATGCTTATACCCCTATTCTGTTTAATAATTAAAATGTAGTTTTATAACAAAAAACACATCATAATTATAGTTTACATATATTTTTTGTTATTGTCAAGTGCAAAATAACGGTTGCAGGTAAATATTTTGACAAAAAACTCTGTTTTTTAAAGAAATCTCTGCTTTATAAAAACAGACTATTCAATGCTTTTCACCTCATATCCTGCTTCCGTTACAGCATTCACCAAAGCTTCGTTTGTAACCGGATCTGCCGCAATAACTGTTGCTGTTTTAGCTTCAAGGTCAACGCTTACGCTTTCAGTACCTTCTACTGCCGCCAATGCCTTTTCAACGTGAGCCTTGCAATGCATACACATCATACCTTCAATTTTAAGAACCTTTTCCATTTTAATTTCTCCTTCTTTTATTTCATTATTTTCTATACCATATTTGTTTTTAAACGAGTACAGCCTCAATGCATTCGTTACTACGCATACAGAGCTAAGGCTCATAGCCGCAGCGCCTATCATCGGGCTTAATTTTACAGCAAAGGGGATATACAACACACCTGCCGCCAAAGGAATTCCTAAAACGTTATAGAAAAATGCCCAGAAAAGATTAGTCTTTATATTTTTGACTACCTTTTTACCAAGCTCCAAGGCGGTTACCACATCAAGCAACGAGCTTTTCATCAAAACTATATCCGCTGAATCTATTGCTATATCCGTACCTGCGCCTATCGCTATACCTACGTCTGCCGCCGTAAGAGCGGGGGCGTCGTTTATACCGTCCCCTACCATAGCCACACGTCTTCCCTTTCTCTGAAGCTCTCTTACCGCCTTTTCTTTATCTCCCGGCATGAGTTCTGCCATAACCTCATCTATACCTGCAAGCTTCTGAATAAATCGGGCGGTATTGAGATTATCTCCTGTCAGCATGACCGTTTTGATACCTTTTTTCTTAAGTGCCTGTACCGCACTTATACTTTCGTCGCGTATTGTATCAGCAACGGCTATTATTCCCGCAAGGCTGCCGTCAACGGCAAAATAAAGGAGAGTTTCGGGCTCCTTTTCGTTTACGGACAGATCGCTTTCATCATATCGTATATCGTTTTCCTTCATAAAGGCAAGGTTGCCCGTAATCACACTATGCCCGCACAGGCCCGCCCTTATTCCTTTGCCGGAAGAATACTCAAATTCTTCGCATTCCATCGCTTTTATGCCTTTCGCTTCGGCATATTTGCACACTGCCTTCGCCAATGGATGATCGCTTTTTGATTCGAGAGAATATGCATATTTCAAAAGCTCGGTCTCGCTGATACTGAAAGCACTTATATCCGTAACCGCAGGCTCACCCTTTGTAACGGTGCCGGTCTTGTCAAGAACAACAGTATCAATACCGTGCAGTGTTTCCAGGGCTTGCGCGGACTTTATAAGTATTCCGTACTGCGCAGCCTTACCCGTACCTGCCATTATGGCAACAGGTGTTGCGAGTCCGAGAGCACAGGGACATGAGATAACAAGCACTGATATCGCAAGGCTCAAAGCAAAATCAACATCATATCCAAGTAAAAGCCATGTAATAAAGGTTATAACCGAAACAGTTATTACCGCCGGAACAAATATACCGCTGACCTTATCTGCAAGACGGGCTATGGGTGCTTTTGTTTCGCTTGCTCTTTCAACCATTTGTATTATCTGCGAAATAGTAGTTTCCTCTCCTACCTTCGTTGCTTCAAAATTAAAGCTTCCGTTTTTATTTAAGGTGGCAGATATTACGGTATCCCCCTGACTCTTTTTCACAGGCACGCTCTCGCCCGTAACCGACGACTGATCAACGTAACCGTAACCGGAAACGACCCTTCCGTCAACCGCAATAGCTTCCCCCGGCTTTACAACGATCACATCCCCTTTTACTATTTCGGAAGAAGGAATCTTGACCTCAGTACCGTCTCTTAAAACCGTTGCGGTTTTAGGGGTAAGATCGATAAGCTTGTCTATTGCAGAAGTGGTTTTTGCCTTTGAACGAGCCTCAAGATATTTACCTAATGTTACAAGAGTAAGTATCATGGCGGCAGATTCAAAATACAGATCGTGGCTGTGATTTGATACCGCTTCTAAATTTTGATGCCCCATTGAATATGCCATACGATATATTACTATGACACCGTATATAAACGAGGCTCCCGAGCCTATCATTATAAGGCTGTCCATGTTTGGAGAGCCCTTTATAAGAGCTTTTGTTCCGACCGTAAAGAATTTACGGTTGATAAAAATAACAACTATCGCTATAAGCATTTGAGTTATTGCTCCGATAAGCGCATTCTGTATGCCTGTAAAAAAGGAGGGCATGGGAAGTCCTATCATGTGTCCCATAGCGATATACATCAGGGGTATCATAAATGCTATTGAAAGCAGAAGTCTTTTACGCATACCCTCTTGCTCGGTTCTTGCGCTGTTTTCCTTCATTTCCTTTTTTACAGTCTTACCGTCTGATTTATCCGCGCCGTATCCTATTTTGCAAACCGCCGAAATTATTTCAGCGTCATTGGTGAGCATGGGATCATATTCAACGTTCATCTTACTTGAAATAAGACTTACCTCGACCGTTTTTACCCCATTTATTTTTCTGACAGCTCGTTCTACGTTCGCCTGGCAGGCGGCACAGCTCATGCCGCTGACACTAAACCTTTCCTTTACCATAATTACCTCAACTTCTTTAAAAGCTCCACGGTTTCGTCAATTATATCCTCGTTGCCGTCTTTTATCTCATCATAAACACAGCTGTGCATATGCTCCGCAAGAATATTATACCCAAAATTGCGAAGAGCACCCTCAAGAGCTGATATCTGAATGAGTATATCGGCACAATAACGGTCATCCTCTATCATTCGTTCAATTCCTTCAAGCTGTCCCTTCATTCGTTTTATTCTGTTACACAGCTCCCTTTTCCCTTTTTCGGCTCGGGGAGTACGTTTATATCTTTGGCAATTATCACACGACAAATTTATCACCTCAATAAAATTATATACCCCCCGGGGGTATTTGTCAACAGAAAAATCCTATCCGGATCTTGCAGATAAGCTTAGCTTGAGTTAAAGAAAGCATATTCCTTACACGAAGCACAGCAATTTCCTATATATTAAAAAAGCGGGCGCCGGCCCGCACCGATGAGCGGGCTTGAACTTTACATAAGCTTGTTTCTTCAGTACCCGAAGCACAGCAATTTCCTATATATTAAAAAACTGTATTACGGCTTTCTGCCGTAATACAGTAAAATTAAAATCCCGGTCCTCGCATACCGCCTCCGCCCGGTCCCATTCCGGAAAAACCGTTGGATGCCACCTTATTATATATCAGCGAATCCATGGTTATGCTCGTAACGTTATCTCCGTTTTTAAGGCTATATACCTCACCCTTACAAATATCGGGAGAGCTTAAAATTACACAATTATAGTCCTGCTTTGCCGTATGAGTCATTAAAACGTTATCCAAAGAATCATAAAGAACTATTTCATCTCCCGTATTACCCGATAACGCTGTCATAATAACCCCCTGGGTTGAATTTGAATCAAAGCACATATTCATACCCGCAGTACCCGTTCCTATAAACAAGCCCCCTTTAATACAGCCGCTTGTTTCATAGTCAAGGGTAGAGGTATCCCCTACGGTAGGTCCGTCTATATAAATATTACCGCCATTGACCTCAAGGGAACCGTTGGAATCAACACCGTCGCCGTTTGCAGTAATATTAAGCGTTCCTCCGTTTATGGTTATACTGCCGTTACCCAAGGTGTTATACCTGTTTTGCCCTCCGTAACCGCTGTAATCCTTTCCGCCTGCGGCGTTAATACCGTCATCAGAGGCAATAAGAGCGATCTCTCCTCCATTTATACTAACACTCTCGGCTTCAATACCCTCATAGCATTTTGTTATATTTATATTTCCGCCGGTTATATTAAGCTCTGTATCAGAATGAAATCCGTCATCACCGCAGGAAATATTATAATTTCCCCCTGCAATAGTCATTGCCGAAGCGCTGTGTACAGAATCATCCTGACAGTTCAAGTTAAATTCGCCGGAGGAAATATGCATCCAATCACCGGATTTCAAGCCCTTGGCACTGTCCGAAGAGGTCGAAGCCGATGTTTTGGAGTAATTTTTATCGGAATAGCCGTAGCCCCAATCGTCATAGCTCTTATTAACTGCATTTGCAGAACCGCCTCCGCTTTCTATTTCAAAGCTGCCGTTTTTGATCTGCAAATAATTACTTGCGCTGATACCGTCCCCCGTTGAAGAGATTTTAAATCCGCCGTTTTCTATATAAATAAATCCGTAATTTTCAGCTTCGTTGTTTTCGCTGTGAATACCGTCTTTACCCGCGGTAAGCTCAAAGTTGCCGCTGTTTACAACAACAGAATCGTTTACGTCAAAGCAATGAAGCCCTGCATTGACCGTATAGTTACCCTCGGCAATACCAAGCTCATCCTTGGCACTTATACCGTGGCCTGCGGGGGATTCAACCGTAAGAGAGCCTTTACCGTTTAATACAAGATCTTTTTTTGAAAATATCGCGGCATCAATGTTATTATCGTCAATTGCAGTAAAGCTGCCGCCGTTGGCAACGCGGTTTTCACTGCCCTCAGCCGAAGTAACAGTTACCTTATCCGCTTCAAGCACGTATAATGCCGCAGAGGTTTTGCTTGTTATATCGGCACCGTTAAAAACAATACGCACCTTATCCTTTTCTCCCGCATCAACTATGATCATTCCGTCATCCAACGTACCTGAAATCATATAGGTTGCGGCTTTGGTTAAGGTTATTTTGCCCTTTGATATCTCAACTGCATTGGATGAGCTCTTTGCACTTTCACCGTTAAGAAGGATAGAAACAGATGTGTTTTCATCAAATTCGGAATCAAGATCCTCCGAATCCATATATTCATCAATAGAATGGGTTTCTGCAGCAGGCTTTGTTAACGTATCCTTTTTTGCGCAAGAGGTGATCAACAACGCAGAACAAAGCAATATAAATAATAAACCTTTTATTCTTTTCATATTAAAGCTCCTCCATATTCTGAGCCTGCTTTGAAACGGTTATTTCAAGATTTCCGTTTCTTATTCTGAGCTCATCTATAAATTCCTTTTCCATACAGGGATCACAAAACACCACATCATAAGTAAGCCTGAACATACTTCCCATATTTGTGGTTTTAACGCTTGTAAGCTCATATTCTTTTGTATAATTTTTAAAAATCCCGTCAAATACCCCCTTCCGAAAACATTATAATTCAGCTATGTGAAGGGTATGTGATAAAACAAAAAACAAGGGGCAAAAATCGCCCCTTATCCTTTGGATCTATTCTACTTCAACGATACCGTTTTCAAGCACTGTTATTTTCATCCCGTCCTTAACGTAATCAAGGAATTCATCGCCCAAAGAGTCGATTACGGGCATGGTAACGTCATCAAGCCATACGTCGGCAAGTACTGCACCCGCCGCCGCCAATGAGTCTATAGGCTTTGAAAAAAGCATACAGGCAGGCTGACGCTTCATCGAGCAGGCACAATAGAGTACCATGCCGCCGGTGGTGGAGCCTATGGTCATGGGAAGGCAGAGAGCCTTGCCTACCATCTGCTTTCCGTAGAGATCGGGATTATTCTGATCTCCGCAGGTTGCCTTTTTGTCGCCAAACTGCAAAGCCTTCTGGAAGGATGCAAGAGTATTTAATCCGCCGTGGGAAACAAGAGCGTCTGCGCTGACCGTACCCTTTGCGATAACGCGGCCTTTAAACTGTTTCATCAATTCTTACCTCCTTCTGTGATCTGAGCAAGTATTTCATCGTCGGTATAATATCTTGCGGTGGTATATGTTCTTAATTTGTTACTGGACGTAATTACGGGCATCTTTCCGCAAAGAGGATTGTTCATATACATAAGGGGGCAGATATAGGACGTAATAACCCCTGCAGCCTCAAGGCGCTTTGCATAGTCGGTTTTATTGAACTCTTCAAGCACTCCGGGAGCTGCAGTAAATACTGTAGGTATGACTACCTTCTTTTTTCCCGACTTCTTAAGTCCTGCTTCAACCTTATCGGTCCATGATTTAAGCTGTTCAAGACTCATATGAGGACAGCCCATAAAGCAGAGCTTAGGCTTAGCGTCCTTATTCTTCCAGATAACGGGATAGCTCTTATAAACTCTTTCAAGCTCGGCATCGTCTATAACGTATATCTGTGCATCTTCATTAATAAGCGCTTCGCCATCCTCCTTTGCCTCGGGTGTCAGGTTGTCAACGTGATAGAGACCAACGGCACCGTTGGAGGCGGTAGCCGCACCGAAATCCTTCAGATAGGTACAAGCCTCATCGGTAAGCTCTGTTCCTATCCATTTATCAAGTCCCTTGATATAAGGAACCTCCTCCATAACCTTCATACCGATAGCAGAGCCTAAAAGCTGTGCCTCGGGCTTCTTTGTGGTTTTAATTTCAACCACCCATGTTGCTCTTCTGCCCTCGTCGGTAAGAAAACCAAACTTGGGAACGTAGCCAAGCACCGAGCCCATAAGGTCAATAATACCCGAGTTACGGTTACAACGTGCGCCGAGTACGGAGTTTGCATATACTACAGCGGAGGATTCAGCCCACGAAAGAACCTCGCCCTTTTCGGGCTTATTGCCTACCTCATCCATATAGCAGGCACAGGTGAAGGCATTTTTATCCATAAGACCCAGCTTTGCAAGCTGACCCTCGTAGAAATCCTGACGGCTGTACATGAAATTATTGAATATAAAGTTCTGCAAAATGCTCGAAGGAACGTTTTTATCGATAGGTCTGGGGTCGCAGGAGAACTTCTGTGTGGAAGCCGCATCAGCCTCAATAAGCTTATTCATAAGCTCATATACCGGACCGAGCGCCTTAAGACCGAAGGAGGTTACAAGATGATTATATTTGCTTGTAACGGGCACGAGCTCGGTCGCACCGAATATCTCACCGTAGTTGATGAGAGTTTTCATAACCTTGGCAAGGGTCTCGCCCTTTTCACCGTCTAATATTTTCTTTTGTTCATCTGTTAATCTGATCATATCAAAATCTCCTTAAAGCTTCATTGCAACGTCCCATGCACCCCATATAACGGTTCTGAGATTTCCCACGTTCTTTGCATCTCCGATAACGTGAACGCCTTTGTTCGCAACGGGTGCAGGGGTATATCCAACGGAAAGAATTACCGAATCGCTATCCACCTTGAAGCTGTTTCCCTGCTTATCCTTTAACGTTACACTGTCAGAATTGATTTCGGAAAGCGAGGTTTCAAGATATACGGGAACCTTATTAGTCTTAAAGAAATCACGGAGATAGCTTGTATTTGCAAGACATATACCGGGTGTTACGATAAGATCATCCTGCATTTCAACAATAACCGGCTTTTTACCCTTTAAATAAAGGTCGTAGGCAATTTCACAGCCTGTAAGGCCGCCGCCTATAACAACAACCTTTTCACCAACTTCTTTATTACCAAGCAGATAATCAACGGCCTCAACAGCAGTATCCGCGCCCTTAACGGGGATCCTCTTTGCTACCGCTCCGGTTGCAACTATGACCTCATCCGCATCAAGCGCCTTTACGTCCTTTACCTCAGTATTCATTTTAACGGTAATAGGATACTTTGAAAGCTCGCGGATATACCATGCGATAAGAGCTTTATCCTTTTCCTTGAATTCGGGAGCTGCTGCAGCTACGAATACACCGCCTAATTTATCGCTCTTTTCGTAAAGAGTAACCTTATGACCGCGCTTTGCGCAAACGATAGCCGCTTCCATTCCGCCTATACCGCCGCCGACAACAGCGATCTTCTTTTGATTTTTAGCGGGCTTGATATAGTATTTTTCAGACTGCATCGTTTCGGGATTAAGGGCACAGCGTGAAAGTCCCATGGTATCTTTAAGATCCTGAGTATTTGCGTGTCCCTTGGAGGATGAAAAATTGAAGCAGGCACTGTGACAGCATATACAAGGCTTTATATCCTCAAGTCTGTCTTCTATAACCTTAGTTACCCATTCTGCATCCGTAAGGAACTGACGGGCAATACCGACAGCATCTATCCTTCCCTCTTCAACTGCCCTTGCGCCAACCTCAATATCCATTCTGCCTGCACAAACAACAGGAATATCCACGAATTTCTTGATATGCGCTACATCCTCAAGGTTACAGTTTTCGGGCATATACATCGGAGGATGAGCCCAATACCAGGAATCGTAGGTTCCGTTATCGGCATTAAGCATATCGTAACCTGCATCCTGCAGATATTTTGCCGCTTTTTCCGATTCTTCCATGGCTCTGCCGATCTCGGTATATTTTTCCCCGGGCATAGCGCCGTAGCAGAAATCCTTGAGCTTTGATTCTACCGAGTAACGCAGAGAAACGGGATAATCCTTACCGCATTCCTTTTTGATCTCCTTAACTATCTCTGCCGCAAAACGGTAACGGTTTTCAAAGCTTCCGCCGTATTCATCGGTACGCTTGTTAAAGTATTCTATTGCAAACTGGTCAAGAAGATATCCTTCGTGGACAGCATGAATTTCAACACCGTCAACACCCGCTTCCTTGCAAAGCTTTGCGGTTTTTACAAAGGCTTCTATAATTTCATGAATCTGTTCTATTGTCATTTCGGGACACTCAATATCGTGTGCCCAACGTGATTTCTGAGCCGAAGGAGATGCCAATTCGTGATTAGTGTCAATTACAGGCTTTATTAACGCACGTGTAAATCTGTTTTTATGTAAGGGGGCAACAAGCTCTGTGATCGCCCAGGAGCGTCCCATACCCGCTGTAAGCTGAACAAAGAGCTTTGCTCCGGTTTTGTGGATCTCATCCATATATTCTTTGAGTTCCTCAAACATTTTCGGATTCTGCCAAAGCCATTTCCCCCAGAAGGTATCACGCAAGGGTGCAATGCCGGGGATAATAAGTCCAACGTTGTTTTTTGCTCTTTGGAGGAAATGATTTGCTGCTTCCTTGTCAAAATGACAGCCGGTAAGCTCAAACCATCCAAAGAGTGAAGTGCCTCCTGTAGGGCACAAAACTATACGGTTCTTGATCTCTACGTTACCTATCTTCCAAGGTGTAAAGAGAGCGTCGTATTTCTGATCCATAAAAATACTCCTTTTCGGGTTATATATAATGATTTTATCATAAGATACAATAAATTGTCAAGAAAAACAAGCAGGCAAAGGCCAAAAGAAAAAACCGTTTATTCCTTTGAACAAACGGCAAAAATTAGTCTTTTAAAAAGCCAACAGTAAAAATGCAATTACGATCATACACACAATACAAAATATAGAGCCTGCTAAAAGTCTGCTTTTATTTCTTTTCAACCAGATACGGCGTTCTATTCTTTTTTCATATTCCATAGAGGAAACCACATCGCCGTAGGTGGGAATGTTTTTTAAGTTATCATTCATGACTATACTCTCCCATCAAATAACAGATATTATTATAAACTATCAATTTAAACTGAGAGTTAGGCGTTTGTATATACTTTTTACATTCTTTGTAAACAGATTAAGAAGACGGAAAAATAGGTCGGTGAATTACAATAAACGGGTTGCTTTCGCAACCCGTTCAGACTCTTTATTCATCTGTTGCGTTAAGATTCGCACCGCAGCATTTCTTATATTTTTTGCCGCTTCCGCAGGGGCAGGGATCGTTTCTTCCTATCTTTTCTGCCGCCTTTTTAACAACAGGCTTCTTTTTAAGACTGCTGTCACCGCCGCTGCCTACAAAGCCTTCACCGGTAACCTTTGCAGCCGCTTCACGCTTAACCTCTTCTCTGGGACGAACGGAAAGCACGCCGCGTACCGTTTCGTTACGGATGGTAGCTATCATATCGTCAAACATATCAGCACCCTGAATACGATACATGGAAAGAGGATCGCGCTGTGCGTAAGCATGAAGTCCGATACTGCCCTTAAGATCGTCCATTGCGTCAAGCTGATCCATCCAGTTAACGTCAACACGGCGAAGAAGGATAACGCGCTCGATCTCACGCATCTGTTCTTCCCCGAAAAGCTCTTCCTTTTCGGCATATATCTGCTGTGCCTTTTCCCAAAGACTCTCTGCTATATCCTCCGCCTTAAGCTTTTTCAATTCATCCTCGGAATAATCAAAATCATCCTCTGTGCAGAGAAGTCCGTTGAACTCCTGCTTGATAATACTGAAATTCCAGCTTCCGTTTTCATCATCAGGATTAGGCTGTGCATCGGTTACAACAGCGTCAATTACCTCGCGGATCATGTTAAGGATACGGTCTCTGAGATTTGCACCGTCAAGTACCTCGTCGCGCTGTGCATAAATAACCTTACGCTGCTGGTTCATTACGTCGTCATAGTTAAGAACGTTCTTACGGCGTTCAAAGTTATTACCCTCAAGCTGCTTCTGTGCGTTTTCTATAGAGTTTGAAAGGAGACTTGCCTGAATGGGCTGATCGTCGGGAAGTCCGATCTTTTCAACAGCATTTGCAACTCTTTCGCTTCCGAACAAACGCATAAGATCGTCCTCGAGAGAAAGATAGAATCTTGATTCGCCGGGGTCGCCCTGACGTCCCGAACGTCCGCGGAGCTGATTGTCGATACGGCGGCTTTCGTGACGCTCCGTACCAACGATAAAGAGACCTCCTACCTCGCATACCTTCTTTGCCTCGGGTGCGATCTCTTCCTTATATTTTGCAAAAAGCTCCTTATAAACATCTCTTGCCGCAAGCACCTCTTCGGAAACGTTGGTAGAGGAGCCTACCGCAAGACCTATGATATCCTCCTCATATCCCTGCTTTTTCATTTCCTGCTTTGCCATAAATTCGGGGTTACCGCCGAGCATAATATCGGTACCACGGCCCGCCATGTTGGTGGAAATGGTTACAGTACCCAATTTACCTGCACAAGCAACGATCTCTGCTTCCTTTTCATTGTTCTTTGCATTAAGTACGGTATGCTCGATCCCCTCGCGCTTCAAAAGGCGGGAGATAGCCTCGGATTTATCAATAGATACGGTACCGACAAGTACAGGCTGTCCCTTTTCGTGACAAGCCACTACCTGACGTACTATAGCATCATATTTAGCCGCAACGTTCTTATATACAACGTCGTTATGGTCGATACGGATCATGGGCTTGTTGGTAGGAATCTCAACACAGTCCAGATTATATATTTCTCTGAATTCAATTTCCTCGGTCAAAGCTGTACCGGTCATACCCGAAAGCTTTTTATAAAGACGGAAATAATTCTGGAAGGTTACAGTTGCAAGAGTTTTGTTTTCCTTTTCAACCTTAACGTGTTCCTTTGCCTCGATAGCCTGATGGAGACCATCGGAATAACGTCTGCCGGGCATGATACGGCCTGTAAAGGAGTCAACTATAAGAACCTCTCCGTCCTTTACAACGTAATCTACGTCACGGTGCATTATACCGTGAGCTCTGATAGCCTGATTAATATGATGGGATATAAGGGTATTTTCTGCATCCGAAAGATTTTCTATACCGAAATATTCCTCTGCTTTCTTGATACCGCTGGCGGTAAGCACTACGGAGCGTGCCTTTTCGTCAACTATATAGTCAGCATCGATATCATCGTTTTCCTGCTTTGAATCAAGCTCCTTGATCCTATACTGTCTCAGTCTCGAAACAAGACCTTCGGTCTTATCGTAAAGCTCTGTGGACTTCTGTCCCTCACCGGAAATGATCAGAGGGGTTCTCGCCTCGTCGATAAGAATGGAGTCAACCTCGTCAACTATTGCAAACACGTGGCCTCTCTGGAACTTCTGCTTCTTATAAAGAACCATGTTGTCACGAAGATAGTCGAAGCCGAATTCATTATTTGTACCATAGGTAATATCCGCGGAATATGCAGCCTTCTTTTCTTCTCTTGTCTGACCGTGGCAGATAAAGCCTGTGGAGAGTCCGAGGAAGTTATAAACTCTTCCCATTTCCTCTGCACCTAATCTTGCGAGGTATTCATTTACAGTTACGATATGAACACCTTCACCTGTAAGGGCATTAAGATACGCGGGCATAGTTGCAACAATAGTCTTACCTTCACCCGTTTTCATTTCGGCGATTCTTCCCTGATGAAGAACGATACCGCCCATAAGCTGTACTCGGAAGGGACGCTTTCCCAAAACTCTCGTACAAGCCTCGCGTACCGTTGCAAAGGCTTCGGGAATCAGATCATCGAGAGTCTCTCCCTTTTCAAGTCTCTGCTTCAACACCGCAGTCTGATTTCTCAACTCGTCATCGCTCATAGCGGAATATTTATCCGCAAGATCCTCTATTTTATTAACCGTAGGCTCAAGCTTTTTTATCTGATGCTGGCTGTAGGTTCCGAATATTTTACTGAAGATACCCAATTTCTTTCTCTCTTTCTAAAATTTAATTCTATTTAACTATTATATCACAAAATTATCTGCTTGTAAACCTTTTTTATGAAATATCAAGTCTATATCAAGCGCTTGACAATACTTTTCGTTCATGATATAATTTTTTATGTATATTTTGCAGGAAAGGAACTGCTTAACGTGTCTGATAAAAAGATTAAAATTATGCATATAATAAGCGGCGGAGACAAGGGCGGAGCAAAAACTCATATGTTTACTCTGCTTGATGAGCTTTGCAAGATCGCTGACGTTACTGTTGTCTGTCTCATGAGAGGCGTTTTCTACGAGGAGATAATAGAACGCGACGTTCGTACCGTGCTTTTGGAACAGCGTACACGTATGGATTTTTCGGTTTGTAAATCTATACAGAAAATGGTCCGCGAAGAAAAATTTGATATAATCAATGCTCACGGCGCAAGAGCTAACGTTATAGCCATGCGCTTAAATCAAAGAAAGCTGAATATCCCCATAGTAACCACCGTTCACAGCGACCCTCTGCTTGACTTTGACAGCTTTGTAAAGCGTCTTGTATTTACGAATCTTAACCTCCGCGCTCTCAAAAAGCTTAATTATAAAATTGCGGTAAGCGATTCTATGCATTCTCTCCTTCTTGAACGCGGCTTTATGCCCAATGACGTTCTCACCGTTTACAACGGTATGGACTTTATAACAGAAGAAAAGGTATGCTCAAAAGAAGAATTTGCCAAACGATTTAATATACCTTATGATCCTGATAAGATCTATATGGGTGTTGCGGCGCGCTTCAGCCACGTTAAGGGTGTAGATATATTCCTGAAATCTGCCGCAGAGGTTTTAAAGGTTACCGATAAGGCAAGATTTGTAATAATAGGCGAAGGCGAAGACGAGCAAAAGCTTAAGGCTCTCGCAAAAGAATATCAGATAGAAGACAAGGTGTATTTTCTCGGATTTATCAAAGAGATATACGATTTCTTTAATTTCATAGATGTCAATATGCTTACTTCAAGAAGCGAAGGCTTTCCCTACTCTATTTTAGAGGGTGCAAAAATGAAAAAAGCCACTGTTGCGGCGGCTGTAGGCGGTATAACACAGCTTATAACCGACGAAGAAAGCGGATACATTTTCGAGCCCGGGGATTACAAGGAATGTGCTAAAAAAATTCTGCAGCTTATAAACGATCCCGAAAAAATAAAGGAATTCGGAGATGCAGTATATCATAAGGCATCCGTAGAGTTTTCCAACAAGGCTTTAGCCGAAGCATATCTGAATAACTATAAAAGATTTATCGCAAAGCACAAGCGTACCAAAAAATACGATATCATACTCTCGGGTTACTACGGATTCGGCAACTTCGGTGACGACCTCGTGCTTATGCTTTTGATAGAGCGCTTAAAAAAAGAAAATCCTTATCTCGAGATCCTCGCTTTAACAAAGGATCCCCATAAATCACAACGCATCTATAACGTAAACTGTAAGAACAGATATAACTTCAAGGACGTTCTGTCTGCCATAAAACACAGCAACAACTATATAAACGGCGGAGGTACTCTTTTGACCGACGTTACAAGTAAGCGTTCGCTGGATTACTATTGTTCCATGCTCCGATATGCAAAGAAAAAGGGATTGAACACCATGCTTTTAGGAAGCGGCATAGGACCCTTTAACGGAGAACAGAGCAAAAAAAAGGCTAAGCAAGCTCTTGAATGTACAGATATAATTGCATTAAGAGATACGAATTCTCTTGAAATAATAAAAGGCTTTGATCTTAAGAATAAGATATATTCAACAGCGGATATGGCATTCCTGCTTTCCTCCGATTCGGAAGCTACCCGTCTTACCAAAAACATTCTCAGAAAGAACAATCTTAAAAAGGATAATTATTTCGTTGTTTCTCTCCGCGAATGGAAATACAACGCTCCCGATTTTGAAAGCGCGGTCGCTGCTGCCTGTGACTATATTGCAAAAAAACACAATATAATTCCCGTGTTTATACCCGTTCAGCCCGAAAAGGACCTTTCGATCTCAAGGCAGACTGCTTCTATCATGGAAACCGAAGCGGTCATCATCGACCGTCCCATGGAAAGTATAAACATTCTACCCGAGATCATTTCCGGTTCAAGATTTTCCTTGTCGATGCGACTCCATCCCATTATCTGCTCCTTCGTATATTCAAAGCCTGTTATCGCACTTTCTTATGATACCAAGGTATCGGGATTTGTAGAAGAAAACAATGCCGGTCTTTGTATAGACGTTTCCGAGATAACAAAGGATAAGCTTATTGAGTTTGCAGATAAACTTGAAAACTTAAAAACCGAAACTAACCGTCAAAAGATTTGCGAGCTGAAGGCTCAGGCCGAAGAGAATATTACACTTGCATTAAATAACCTAAAATTAAACTAAGGTATGCCAAGCATACCTTAGTTTAATTTTTATCCTCGACCCAAAGCCTTTTTCCGTCCGAGCCTATGATCACTGTACCGTGTCTGTCGGTACGGTAAATATTTTCAGTATAGTTCTTCAATTCAGCCAAAGTTTCTGTATGAGGATGTCCGTACATATTTCCTTCCCCAACCGATATCAATGCTATTTCGGGACTGACCGCCTCCAAAAAGTCTTTTCCGGAAGAAGTATATGAACCGTGGTGTCCGACACTTAAAACGTCGCAGTCAAGCATATCGTAATAATCTTCCAATACAATATTCTCGTTATGCTTTTCCGCATCTCCCGCAAAGAGATATTTTACGTCACCGTACTGTATCCTTATCATAAGACTGTATAAGTTCTCGTTAGAATAAAAGGCTCCTTCTTCGGGAGACAGGATATCAAAATCCGCATCCCCTATCTTGAATTTGTCACCGGCACAGGCATATTCAAGCCTTGCTCCCGTATTTTCTATCTCATGCATAACGTCTCTGTAGCAGGCAGTATCGCTTTCGGCATCCGGCATAACCACGTTCTTCACGTCGAAATTACGGAGTATCTCGTCCCCGCCTCCTATATGGTCCTCATGGGGATGTGTAAAAAATACGTATTCTATATCCTCAACACCAAGTTCATAGAGGGTGGATACCATATCATCCGACGATTCATTCGTTCCCGCGTCTATAAGAATATCCTTATCGCCGTTGTCGATAAATGCACAGTCTCCCTGCCCTACATCTATCATATATACCGTAAAGCTTGAATCACCGGACGGTGCCAGCCTGCTCTTTTCCTTTTGAAAGGAATATATAAAAATCGACGTCAATATCAGGATCGCCGCAATTACGTAGGTCATTATTTTACTTGATTTAGCTCTTCTCACGCCTGTCCTCCATGATTTCAATAATTCTGTTCACCGTTTTACACAAGCCCAATGCAGGTATGGTTATAATAAACCACAAAAGCGTATATAAGGGACATATCTGACCCATCAGATCAAGAAATCTATCCGAATAATCCCATACACCGAGACCTAAAAGCTTGTTTACCACGCAACCGAAGCTGAATTCTACAAATGTTATAAAAAATGCACCTATAATACACTTTTTCAATAATGAAAGCTCTTTTTTAGTATTTTCAAGATAGTATAAGCCGACGAGGCATATACCTCCTGCCAATGCCATGCTGATATGCGTATAACCTCTCCAAAGTATTTCAAGCATACTGTAGGCTATGGCTCCGATAACAAAAACGATCATATAAGCTGTAATTTTTTTCATAATACTCACCTCAAAATTAGGGTGAGCATTTTTTCAGCCCGTTACTCATTTTTATAAAAATTGGATAAGTTAATTATACCTTATTTTAAATTTATTTTCAAGACGGTTTTCAAACTTTACTTATTCTTGTATTTTTTGCCTTTTCCTTCGTCATCTATCGACTTTTATATGCGTTGACGATTTAGATAACAAATGCTATAATTTTATACGAACATTTGTTCTTGCAGGAGGGATAGGAATGCAGAAGGTCATATTACACTGTGATTTGAATTCATTTTTTGCCTCGGTTGAAATAAAGCATCAACCGGAATTAAGAGGTAAGCCTGTGGCGGTATGCGGTTCGATCGAAGACAGACACGGAATAGTTCTTGCCAAAACACAGGAGGCGAAGCGATTCGGGGTCACAACAGGCGAAGCTATCTGGCAGGCAAAACAAAAATGCAGGGATCTTGTTATCGTGTCTCCTCATTTTGAGTTATATGAAAAATATTCTGTTATGGCAAGAGATATATATTACAGATATACCGATCTTGTGGAAAGCTTCGGTATAGATGAATGCTGGCTCGACGTTACAGGAAGTAAATTATTGTTCGGAGACGGGTTCACAATTGCGGAAAGTATAAGAGAGGACATAAAAAGAGAGCTTGGTTTAACTGTTTCCGTAGGGGTATCTTTTAATAAAATATTCGCAAAATTAGGTTCTGACATGAAAAAGCCGGATGCAACCACCTGTATTCCTTATGAGGGGTTCAAAGATATGATATGGGATATGAGTGCAGACGAAATGCTGGGAATAGGACGTTCAACAAAAAAGAGATTGGCAAAACACGGCATATACACCATCGGGCATCTGGCAAACACTACACCCGAATTTTGCAAAAGAATACTCGGCAAGGCAGGAACACAGCTATGGATGAACGCAAACGGTATGGGCAGTAATAACGTTGCAAAATACAACTGTTACGCCCCGGTAAAAAGTATAGGAAGAGGAAATACCTTTAACCACGATCTTACAACAAACGACGAGGTCTGGTCCATGCTTTATTTTTTATCCGAGGACGTGGCGAAGCGTTTAAGAAATTCAAGCGTATCCGCTTCCAAGGTTCAGATAACGGTAAAAGACGAGGAGCTCTCTTCAAGAGAGTTTCAAGCTCCCTTCCCTTTTCCTACCCAAAGCTGGACTGAAATAGCCGAGAAGGCTTTTTCGTTATTCGTGAAAAATTACGGCTGGAAAAAAAACGTGCGTTCGCTTACGGTAAGAGCAATAGATCTTATTTATGACGACATTCCATATCAGACAAACTGTTTTTTTGACCAAGCTAAACGTGAAAAAACACTTACGAGAGAAATAACCGTAGATAAGATACGGGAACGCTTCGGTATTGCTTCAATAGAAACCGCAAATCTCTTTCAGTTCAGAAGTAAAGCACCTATACCCGGAGAACAGTTCGACACACTTCCTAAGCCTCAAATATCATAAATCTATTGAATTTTATAATAATTTATGTTATCATAAATATATTAACGGAGGATAGTAATATGTTTTATGATAAGGATCTGATCAAAAATCAAGTTGAAACTTTAGTTAACGTTGCATCTAAAATTCTTTTTGCAAAAAATGAAGTGGTATATGAAGCATCAGAAGATAGCTCCGACCCCATGGATGACCTTTACGTTGAATTGAATAATCTGATAGAAAACAAAGAATTCGGAGACGGCGAGGATCTCATATTCGATAATTTTGACATCTCAAACGACCGTTATCTCATACTCGCCATAGATTATTATCATCGCTTGAATGAGTTTGAGGATGACGTTCTCGAAGATGCTGATTTTGAACGCGAAGAGGTAAGAGACGGTCTTAAGGATCTTATAAAAAAATGCGGAATCCCCGAGGATGCAATGACCGTTTAACAGTTCAAAATATATATGATTTCATACTAAAAAAGCGGGCGCCGGCCCGCAGCGATGATCGGGCGTGAACCTTACATAAGCTTCTTTCTTAGTGCCCGAAGTGGAGCAATTTCCTATACATTAAAAATATAAGAGGCATAGATTACTATGCCTCTTCATTTATTTAAATTTAATTATCTTCTCTTCTTGCAAACAACAATACCAAGTCCTGAGGTAGCAAGTGCACCGAGAGCTACAACTATACCCATATCAAAGGTCTGAGCAGCGTTGGAGTTGGTGTTAGTGCTTGTGGTAGGCTTCTTGTTACCATTGGTGTTGGTAGTGCCATTGTTGGTACTACCGTTGTTAGTACTACCATTGTTATTATTAGTATTACCGTTTGTATCACCGTTGTTATCGCCGTCTTCGATATTAACGGGAACATCATCAGCGAGCTTTAACTTGATACCGTATGACTGAATAGCCTCACCTGTACCGGTATGGCCGGGAGTACCGTCGGGAAGTGAAGTAGGAGCTGTGATATAACGGCCCCAGGTAGCAACTGCGCCCTGCTCTTCATCATAGAATCTGTCCTGATAAAGCGCACCTGCTCTGATAGTTGCGCCGGGCTTAAGAATATCTTCCTTCTTTAATTCGATGAATCCCATGGAAGAATCATAGATATCCTGAATGATCATATCCCAAGGAAGCATGATCTCGAAGCACCAACCGTCGGAAAGCTTCTTACCTGCCGCCTGAACCTGAGAGGTGATATCACCGTTTGTTCCGTCATTTGCAGTATGTGATCTGTAAACCTTCGCAACGTCACCCTCAAAAAGACCTACAAGGTACCATGCAGAATAGTCGCTCTGGCTGGAGAAACCTTCAGCAAGGAATGCACCGAGGGGGTCAAACATAAGACCCATAACGTCACCGTTCCAACCGTAATCCTTTGCACCGGTTGTAACGTTAACGTCGATAGTATCTTCACTTGTAGAATAGTTGAACTGGTTCATACCGGTTACGTCGATACCGGACATATCAACTGCAGAAAGACCTTCTACAACCTTACCTGCAACATATATACCGTTTGCATCTACAGCGTAGAAAATGTTACCGTCAGAGGTAAGAGGATTGTGAGCCCAATAATAGCCGAGAGTTTCAGCATTCATAAGAGCTGCAACAGACCAACCCTCGTTAGGATCGATATTACCGTCAACGGTGGGAGAGATGTAATGTACTGTGATCTCAGGATTTTCGATGATACCATCGGGTCCTGCGGATACAGTCATTGAAAATGTCATTACAAGTACGAGCATAATAGCAAGTACCGCAGCAAATTTTTTCATTTGAAATTCCTCCATTCATATATATATAAGAATTATAACATATTATACAGCAGAATGCAATGACAGATTTTAATCTGAATAACCGACTGATATTAACATTTTTCGTTATTAATGATAATCCTGTAATCACATTTTTATTATATTCATTATATCGTAATATATGATAAAAGAGGCATAGAAATCTATGCCTCTTAAATATTATCAATATGAATTATCTTCTCTTCTTGCTAACAGCAATACCAAGTCCTGAGGTTGCAAGCGCGCCGAGAGCTACAACTATACCCATATCAAGAGTCTGAGCTGCGTTGGAGCCTGTTGTCGAACCTTTGTTAGGATTCTTGTTGTTATTGGTATTAGTACCGGAGTTGGTTCCTGTGCCGTTACCGGAGTTGGTTCCTGTACCGTTGCCGTTATTATTACCGCCGTTGTTACCGCCGTTACCGCCGTTATCGCCGTTGCCGCCATTGTTGCCGCCGTCATCATCGGGCTTTGCACCAAGAGTGATTTCGATACCGTAGGATGCAATGTTTTCACCAACACCGCCGGGGCCGGGAGTACCGTCTGCAAGAGTTGCGGGAACAACTATGTAACGTCCCCATGTTCCGAGGCCACCCTGTTCTACGTCGAAGAATCTGTCATGATACATAGCACCAACACGGATATAAGTACCTTCTTTAACAAGAGTTTCCTTATCAAATGATACAAAGCCCATAGAACAATCATCGGTATCTGCGATGATCATGTCCCAAGGAATCATAACCTCGAATTCCCAGCCTGCGGCTGTCTTCTTACCAGAAGCCTTACACTTATCAGTGATTTCGCCATTTGTTGAAGTCTGGGATTTATGGATTCTTACTTGATCGCCTTCAAAAAGACCGATCATATACCAAGCAGATTTGTCAGCACCGCCACCAAAGCCTTCAGCAAGGAAACCACCGAAGGGGTCAAACATGATACCCATTACGTCGCCATTCCAGCCGTACCAGTTATCACCGGTTCCTTCTTGAAGATCAAGATCGTCGGTACCTGTAGAATAATTAAATTGATTAAGACCGGTAACATCAACCCCTGCCATATCAATAGCAGGAAGACCTTCAGTAACCTGAGCAGCAAAATAAAATCCTTCGCTGTCATAAGCATAATAAAGATTTGCCTGTGAAGACATGGGATTGTGTGCCCAATAGTGACCACAAGTTACATCGCTGAGATCTGCTGCTGCAGAATAGCCTTCACTTGCTCCGCCGATGTTACCGTCAACATTGGGAGTAGCATAAGGAACTGTAATCATGGGGTTGGGATCAACGTGCAATGCTGCAGCTGATACCGTTGTCGAGAACGACATCACAAGTACAAGCGCAAGGGCAAGTACAGCTAAAAGTTTTTTCATAAATTAATCCTCCGTTTAAAATCAACTTTAATTATTATAACATTATATTACATAATAGACAACGTTTGTTTTTAATCTGTTTTTGCGACATATTTTAATATCTCTATACATCATACACAAACAACGCAGTTCATAATGGTAATAATAGTTAATGTTTGGGCTTTGGTAGCCTAAAATAAGACAAGCATAAGCTTGTCTTATTTTATATGATGAAATTACATAGCGTCGTAATTCATGAATACCTGAGCTGCCTGTGCTCTTGTAACAGGATTCGTGGGAGCGAAAACGAGAGCATCGGAGCTTGTAGATTTCATAAGACCTGCGTCAACTGCCCATGCACAAGCATCAGTTGCCCAACTACCGATATCTGCATAATCGGTGTACTTGGTAAGGTCTGCTCTGCCATCAACATCAAGACCTGCTTTTTCAGCATATCTGAAGAACATGGTAGCTAACTGCTGACGGGGCATAGTATTACCGGGACCAAAGGTCGTACCGTCGCCAAGACCGTTTACATAACCTTCTTTTGCTGCCCAGATTACCGAAGGACCGTACCATGCAGATGCATCAACGTCCTTAAATTCGCTTTCTGTGTACTGAGTAAGATCTGCGCCTGCAACTCTTGCAAGAATTACAACGAATGCACCTCTTGTAAGCTTAGCCTTAGGATTAAAGGTTGTAGCAGTAGTACCGGTTACGTAACCGTTAGCCGCGCAGTAATAAACGGAATTCTTATACCAATCGCCTTCATTTACGTCATCAAACTTAAGAAGGTTAAGCTTGATACCGTAAGAAGCAATACCTTCACCGGAGCCCAAATGACCGGGAGTGCCATCGGGAAGTGTGGCAGGAGCGGTCATATAACGGCCCCATGTTGCAACGTCTCCCTGCTCATCGTCAAAGAATCTGTCCTGGTAAAGAACGTTTGTACGGATAACAGAACCGCTCTGAATAATAACATCCTTTGTGAGCTGTACAAAGCCTAAAGAAGCACTGTCGGTATCTTCGATGATAAGATCCCAGGGAATCTTAACCTCGAATGCCCAACCGTTTTCGGTTACACGGCCGGCTGATTCGATAAGATCTGTAACTTCTCCGTCTTCAAAGCTACGGGATCTGTAAACTCTGATATAATCTTCTTCACCTTCTGCGCCCTGGAAAAGACCAACCATATAGTTAGCGGAAAGGTCGGTACTTCCTGAGAAGCCCTCACCTATAAGTGCGCCGAGGGGGTCAAACATAAACCCTGCAACGTCACCGTTCCAACCATAGTCGTTAGCACCCGTATCTACGTCAAGATCAAGGGTATCAAAGTCGGTAGAGTACTGGAAGGAATTAAGACCTGTAAGGTCTGTTCCGTCTCTTTCATCGATAGCCTCAAGACCTTCAACGATATCCATACCGATGATAATACCTTCATCATCATATGCATAATAGATATCAGCGTTTGTTGAAAGAGGATTATGAGCCCAGTAGTAACCTACTGTATCATAGTTCATCTTTGCGGGCTTGGAATAGCATTCGTCAGCATTGATATAGCCGTCGATAGTTACGTTACCGTTAGGAATACTAACAGGTTCGTTTTCTATAATTCCATGGGGGCTTGCGTAAGAAGCAATTGCAAGAATTGCCATAAGTGCAACTGTAAGCACTAAAATCTTAGTAAACTTTTTCATTTTACTACCTCCTGAATTTTATTGCTTTTATTATACCACAAAAATATTAACACTTCAAGAATATTGACGAATATAAACAATTTAGCCGATTTGCACAATTTCTTTTTGGTCAATTTTTATCTCAACTCTAAATTTTTGTTTATTTTGACAAACCCCAAACATAGTTGCGTCAGGAAGATAGGATTCCGTCTCCTTTCATGTAGGCCGATCCGCTATAATATATACATATATAAAATAAAAGCCGTGAATAATCACGGCTTTTATATATTTAAGATTTAATTAGTCAACAAGCTTGATTATAGCCATCTCTGCTGCGTCGCCGCGGCGGGGACCGAGCTTATAAACGCTGGTGTAACCACCTGTTCTGTCGCTGTACTTGGGAGCGATCTGATCGAACAACTTCTTAACTACGTCTTCTTTGGTTATAAATGCAAGTGCCGCACGGCGGGAAGCCAATGTGTTGGTCTTGCCTAAAGTAATCATTTTTTCGGTTAAACTGCGTACTTCCTTAGCTCTGGTAAGAGTGGTTTCGATCTGTCCGTTTTCAAGCAGATAGGTAACCATTCCGCGAAGCATAGCCTTACGGTGTGCGCTTGTTCTGCCGAGTTTTCTGTTTGCCGGCATTGTACTTACCTCCTTCTTAAATTTGGTATTGCCTTAAGTCGATAGTTGCTTATTCGTCTTTCTTGAGGTCTAAGCCTAACGAATGAAGCTTCTGAATAACTTCTTCAAGAGACTTCTTACCAAGGTTTCTTACCTTGATCATCTCTTCTTCTGTGCGATTGGTCAAATCTTCAACGGTGTTGATGCCTGCACGCTTCAAGCAGTTAAAGCTACGAACAGACATGTCAAGCTCCTCAATGACCATCTCAAGAACTTTTTCCTTCTGTGTTTCGGGACGTTCAACCATAATCTCTGCCTTTCTCGCTTCATCTGAAAGATCCACGAATAAGTTGAGATGTTCGTTGAGTATCTTGGCGCCGAGTGATACAGCTTCCTTCGCTGAAATAATTCCGTTAGTTTCAACGTTAAGCGTAAGCTTATCAAAATCGGTCACATTACCCACACGGGTGTTCTCTACTTTATAACTTACGTTATAAACAGGTGTGTATATTGAATCGGTATAAATTACACCAATCGCTGCAGGATTGTTCTGTTTATTCTTTTCCTGAGAAACATATCCTCTGCCGCGGTCGAGAGTCAATTCCATATAGAAACGGGTATTTTCGCCTACGGTAGCGATCACATGCTCGGGATTGAGAATTTCAATCTCTCCGTCAGCCTTTATATCGCCTGCTGTTGCAACTGCGGGTCCTACAACGTCGAGAACAACAGTTTTCTGACCTTCACTAAAGAGCTTTGCAATAATGCCCTTAACATTAAGTACGATCTCGGTTACATCTTCCTTTACACCGGGAATGGTGGAAATCTCATGAAGTACGCCGTCGATCTTTATGGACACAACTGCTACACCGGGAAGTGAGCTCAAAAGCACACGGCGAAGTGAGTTGCCTAAAGTTGTACCGAAGCCTCTTTCAAGGGGTTCAACAATAAAGGTACCAAACTTACCGTCTTCGCTAATATCAACAGTCTCAATATTGGGCTTTTCTATTTCTATCATGCACTAATCCTCCATATACTATATTTAATTAGTTGTTTATAATAGCTGTCTGCTATTATCGGAGGCACGATTACTTGGAGTACAACTCCACGATCAACTGCTCCTCGAACGGGAAATCAATGTCTTCTCTCTTAGGAAGCGCATTTACCTTTGCCTGTACGTTCTTCTTATCAACATCAAGCCACTTGGGGAAAATTCTTCCATCGAGACCTTCCATAAGTCCCTTAATCTTCTCGGATGCACGGCTGGATTCCTTAACGGTAATTACGTCGCCTGTCTTAACAAGGAGAGAAGGAATTGTAACCTTCTTACCGTTGAGGGTGAAATGTCCGTGAAGTACGAGCTGACGAGCATCTGTTCTGCTCTCTGCCATACCCATTCTGTAAACTACGTTGTCAAGACGTCTCTCAAGAAGGCTGAGGAGGTTTTCACCTGTAACACCTTCCATCTTATCTGCCTTTACGAAATAGCTCTTGAACTGCTTTTCAAGAACACCGTAGTATCTCTTGGTCTTCTGCTTCTCACGAAGCTGCATTCCGTACTCTTCAACCTTCTTTCTTGCTGCACCGTGCTGGCCGGGAGCAGTAGGTCTGCGGTCAAAGGAGCACTTTCCGGAAAGACATCTTTCGCCTTTAAGGAAGAGCTTTGTGCCTTCTCTGCGGCAAAGTCTGCAAGCAGGTCCTGTATATCTTGCCATCTTATTTTTCCTCCTATGATTTTAAATCAAACTCTACGACGCTTGGGGGGTCTGCATCCATTGTGAGGGATGGGTGTAACATCCTTGATCATTGTGATGTCGAGACCTGCAGTCTGAAGAGCACGAATTGCTGATTCACGTCCGGATCCGGGACCCTTTACATAAACCTCTACGGTCTTCATGCCGTGATCAACAGCTGCCTTTGCAGCGGTTTCTGCTGCCATCTGAGCAGCGAACGGAGTGGACTTTCTGGAACCCTTGAAACCGAGCTCACCGGCAGATGCCCATGATACTGCGTTTCCGGCCACATCCGTTATGGTTACGATTGTGTTATTGAAAGTTGCTCTGATGTGTGCAGCACCCTTTTCAAT
Organism: Oscillospiraceae bacterium; assembly: GCA_015065105.1. Lineage (GTDB taxonomy): Bacteria > Bacillota > Clostridia > Oscillospirales > CAG-272 > RGIG7300. Next base: position 59,732 of record SVQZ01000008.1, read on the forward strand.
ATTCTTGCGCTCACGACGCTTTCTGGTAACTTTCTTTACGTTAGCCATTTTAGGTTGTCACTCCTTACTTCTTCTTGTTTGCTATGGTCTTAGCGGGACCCTTTCTGGTTCTCGCATTTGTCTTGGTGCGCTGACCTCTTACGGGAAGGCCCTTTCTATGGCGCTGACCGCGGTAGCAGTTTACTTCAATAAGTCTCTTGATGTTCATACCAACTTCACGACGGAGGTCACCCTCTACCATGTAGTTGTTTTCAATCTCGTCACGAAGCTTTGCAACCTGGTCTTCGGTAAGATCCTTTGCACGGGTGTCGGGGTCGATACCTGTTGTTTCAAGAATCTTGGTAGCAGATGTTCTGCCGATACCGTATATATAGGTGAGTGCGATTTCGATACGCTTGGAATTCGGAATATCTACGCCTGCTATACGTGCCATACTTGATTTTCAACTCCTTATCTTGTAATTATGCACACTTTGTTGTGCATTAGGTGAGATTCCTTAGCCCTGTCTCTGCTTGTGCTTAGGATTCTCGCATATAACCATTACGTTACCTTTTCTCTTAATAATTTTGCACTTTTCGCAAATTTTCTTAACGGATGGTTTAACCTTCATTTTAATACCATTCCTTTCTTACTTGGCACGCCAGGTGATGCGGCCCTTTGTGAGGTCATACATAGAAACCTCAACGGTTACCTTATCGCCCGGGAGTATCCATATATAATTCATTCTCAGTTTTCCTGAAATGTGTGCTGTTACGAAGTGTCCGTTGGGAAGCTGAACCTTAAAGTTTGCATTAGGGAGTGCTTCTACTACGGTTCCTTCAAACTCTATTACGTCATCCTTAGCCATGAATAAATCCTCCTGTTATGACTGTAGGGAAATGCTTTTTATAAGGCTTTCAAGCTCTCTGTTTGTTGCAGGAAGTACTTCTTCTCTGCCGAGAAGCTTTAAATGCTTAAGCTTTTTTCTCTTGGGGTTATCAATTTTTCTAAGCTGTCCGTCGGCTATAAAAACATAATTCTCATCAAGCTCTTGGACTATCATGAAAATTCTGTTTTTATCTCTGCCGGCAAGACTTAAAGCTAACTGACCTTTCATAGTGTGCCTCATTCTATATAAGTCAGAACTTCGACACCGTTTTCGGTCAAAGCTATGCTATGCTCATAATGAGCAGACAGTTTTCTGTCTCTTGTCAGTACCGTCCAGCCGTCGCTAAGCTCTATAACATCGCTTGTTCCTACGTTTACCATAGGCTCTATAGCCAACGTCATACCGACTGCAAGTCTCGGACCTCTGCCCGCTTTACCGTAATTAGGAACCTCGGGAGATTCGTGAAGCTCTTGCCCCACACCGTGACCTACATATCGTTTAACGACACTGTAGCCGCTCTCTGTAACATGGGTCTCTATCGCTGAACCGATATCGCCTATCCTATTCCCCTCCTTGACCTGCTCAACACCCTTCCAAAAGCTTTCTTTTGTTACGCGTATGAGTCTTTCGGCCTCAGCTGAGATTTTTCCACAAGCGAATGTGTTCGCACTGTCACCGTGGAAGCCGCGGTAGTAGGCGCCAACATCGATCTTTACGATATCGCCCTCCTGCAGGATCGTATTTGCTGACGGTATTCCGTGTATTACCTGATCATTTATACTGATACAAGCGCTTGCGGGAAATCCGCCGTAGCCTAAAAATGAAGGCTTAGCACCGCATTTTTCAATATAATGACGAATTATATCGTCGAGATGCTTTGTTGTAATACCCGGCTTTACTGCTTCACCTGCGAGAATTAATGCTTCGCCGGTGATACGTCCCGCCTGTTTCATCAGAGCAATCTGCTCGGAATTTTTTAACTGAATCATAAATGGGTTATTTCAATGCTTCAAGAGTAAGTGCAGTAGTATCTGCAACTTCTTCCTGACCGATGACATTTATAAGCTTACCCGTCTTGGAATAGTAATCCTTCAACGGTTCTGTCTGTTCGTGATAGATCTCAAGTCTTGAGAGTACAACCTCGGGCTTATCGTCAGCTCTTATTGTAAGCTCAACACCGCACTTATCACAAGTTTCGCCTGTAGCGGAAGGCTTATAAACTGTATGGAAGGTAGCGCCGCATGCAGGGCATGAACGCCTGCCGCTCATACGTGTAACGATCTTCTCATCGGGAACCTCAATGTTGATGACCTTATCGATCACAACGCCCATAGCATCAAGTGCCTCGGCCTGAGGAACTGTTCTGGGGAAACCGTCAAGTATAAAGCCGTTTGCACAGTCAGATTCAGACAGTCTTTCTTTTATTATACCGATTACGACCTCATCGGGAACAAGAGCGCCTTTGGAGGTAAACTCCTTAGCCTTAGTGCCCATTTCCGTTCCGTTCTTGATCGCTTCACGGATTATTGCACCTGTAGAGATGGCGGGAAGATCAAACTTCTCACTTACTATCTCTGCCTGAGTGCCTTTACCGGCGCCGGGAGCGCCTAAGAAAATTATCTTCATTAATTATCTCCTATGCTTAATGCTCGGATACGGTAAGGATGTCTGCGAAGCGCTTTGCTTCGCAGCATCACACCGTTAATTATTCAAGAAATCCTTTGTAATGACGCATTGTCATCTGACCTTCGATCTCACGTGTGGTTTCAATAGCAACACCAACAACGATGAGGAGTGAAGAGCCGCTGAATGCAATACCGCTGAGAGTAAAGCCTGCAATGATGTTTGCCATCATGGGAACTGCCGCTACGAGACAAAGGAAGAACGCACCGATAAGAACGATACGGTTAAGAACCTTTGAAATGTAATCGGAGGTAGGCTTACCGGGACGAATACCGGGAATAAATCCGCCGTTCTTCTTCAAGTTATTTGAAACTTCAACAGGATTGAAGGAAATAGAAATGTAGAAGTAAGCGAATGCGATAATAAGCACAACGAACAAAATTACATAAGGCCAGTTAGCAGACAATACCTCGCCGGTATATTGATCTACGTTACCGTAAGACAAGAAATTAATAACCTTGGAATATAAGGAACCTGTCTTAGGCTGGAATATTAATGCAATTGTCGAAGGCAATGCAACGATAGAGTTAGCAAAGATTATAGGCATAACTCCGGACATATTAAGCTTAATGGGAAGATGTGTACTCTGACCACCGTACATCTTACGGCCAACAACCTTCTTTGCATACTGAATGGGAAGTCTTCTTTCGGATTCAGTAATAAATACTACGAAGGTGATGATAGCGATAGTTACGATAATCATAGCCTCTACGTAAACAATACCCCAAGGACCGGTCTTGATTCTGTCGATGAAATCACCAACAGTACCAAAGAGACCTGAGAGAATGTTTGCAAAGAGTATGATAGAGATACCGTTACCGATACCGTGCTCGTTGATCTTTTCAGCAAGCCACATTACAAGTGCAGTACCCGCAACGTAGGAACCGATAATAACGATAGCACCGAAAACGGTTTCGCCCTGTTTGCTGAGCGCGTTGTTACCCATGTAATCGAAGGTTGTATTCTTTAAGAACATATAGTAACCGAAAGCAGTTACAAGACCGAGTACAATAGTAACGATACGTGTGATCTGAGTCAGCTTTTTCTTACCTTCTTCGCCGTCCTTGGAAAGTCTTTCAAGAGCGGGAATAGCAACGGCAAGAAGCTGAATAACGATGGATGCCGTGATGTACGGCGAAACTGAAAGGGCAAATAAAGTTGCCTGTGAGAAGGCCTGACCGGAAAGGATATTCATGTAGTTAAACATGGAACCCTGAGCGGAACCAAACCAACTGGAAAGTATATCAGAATCGATAAAAGGTACGGGAACTACTGCACCAAAACGATACAAAAGAACTATCATGATAGTGATAAGTATCTTCTTGCGCAGTTCGGGAATCTTCCAGGCATTCTGTAATGTCTTAAGCACCTTAGATCACCTCTGCCTTTCCTCCTGCTGCTTCGATCTTTTCCTTTGCGGATGCAGAGAAGACAGAAGCCTTTACAGTTAACTTTTTAGTAATTTCGCCATTACCTAAAACCTTGAGACCGCAAAGAGCCTTGCGGATAGTACCGTTTTCGAGTAAAGCGTTTACATCGACTGTAGCGCCGTCTTCGAACTTGTTAAGATCGTCAACGTTAACAATCGCATACTCCTTGGAGAAGATGTTATTGAAACCTCTCTTGGGGAGTTTTCTATAAAGCGGAAGCTGACCGCCTTCAAAGCCGGGACGAACACCACCGCCGGAACGTGCGTTCTGACCCTTGTGACCCTTACCTGCAGTCTTACCGTTACCCGAACCGTGGCCTCTGCCCTTACGCCAAGCGTCTTTTGCAGAACCGGGAGCGGGTGAAAGTTCATGGAGCTTCATTGGGATTTCCTCCTTTTAGAATTCTTTAGCTCACTCGCCAACTTTTACGAGATGAGAGATAACCTTAACCTTACCTGCGAGAACTGCGTTGTCCTCGTGCTCGATGAAATCACCGATCTTTTCAAGGCCAAGAGATTTAGCCGTCAGTTTCTGGTTAGGCTTTGCGCCGATGAGGCTCTTTACAAGTGTTACTTTAACCTTTGCCATTTTTAAGCCCCTCCTTATTATAACTGATCAGCGGAGATTCCGCGCATTGCTGCAACTTCCTCTGCTGTACGTAATGCCTTAAGACCCTCAAATGTTGCCTTTACAACGTTTGTGGGGTTGTTGGAACGAAGGCACTTAGCTCTGATGTTCTTAACGCCTGCTGCCTCAAGAACCTTACGAACAACGCCGCCTGCGATGATACCGGTACCTTCTGCTGCGGGCTTAAGAAGTACTCTGCCTGCACCGTACTCACCGATAATTTCGTGGGGAATTGTTGTTCCCTTAAGGGAAACCTTGATCATGTTTTTCTTAGCATCTTCAATAGCCTTACGAATTGCTTCAGGTACCTCGGCTGCCTTACCGGAGCCGTAACCTACATGGCCGTTACCGTCACCAACGATCATGATCGCGGTGAAACGCATGATACGACCACCCTTAACGGTCTTAGATACACGCTTGATAGCAACATTGATCTCCATAAGGTCTAATGTAGCTGCATCTATTCTTTCTGCCATATCTATTTTCTCCTCCTACTCAGAATTTGAGTCCGCCCTCACGAGCGCCCTCAGCAAGCTCGAGAACACGTCCGTGATAGAGATAACCGCCACGATCAAATACAACTGTGTCGATATTCTTCTCAAGAGCTCTTGCTGCGATGATCTTACCGATCTCACGAGCAGCAGTCTTGTTGCCGCCGTATTCGGTAAAACTCTTTTCGAGTGTGGATGCGGAAACGAGAGTGTTTCCGTTTACATCGTCGATAATCTGTACCGAGATGTTGGCATTGGAACGATAAACGCAAAGACGAGGTCTCTGGGGAGTACCGGAGATCTTTGCTCTAACTCTTGCATGTCTCTTAAGACGTGCCTTGTTTGTATCCTTTCTTGATACCATTGTAAACCCTCTCCTTTCTTATTTACCGGCTTTTCCGGCCTTGCGGCGGATACGCTCGTCTTCATATCTGATACCCTTACCAAGATAGGGTTCAGGGGGTCTCTTTTCTCTAACCTGAGCAGCCATCTGACCAACCTTCTGCTTATCGATACCGGAAACGATAACGGTGTTTGCATCGGGTGCTTCGAATGTTACGCCGTCAGCATCCTCAAACTTAACGTCATGGGAGTAACCAAGGTTGAGGGTAAGTGTCTTACCTGCCTTAGCAGCTCTGTAACCAACGCCGTTGATGATGAGCTTCTTGGAATAGCCTTCGGTAACACCAACAACCATGTTGTTGAGAAGTGTTCTGGTGAGGCCGTGAAGAGACTTGTGTGTTTTGCTTTCCGAAGGACGTTCAACGAGTATTTCGCCTGCGCCTACGGTGATCTTCATATCTTTTGCGAGTGCCTGTGTAAGTGTTCCCTTGGGACCCTTTACGGTAACAAGATTGTCAGCGCCAACTGTAACGTCAACACCTGCGGGAACAACTATAGGCTGTCTTCCTATTCTTGACATAGTCTATATCCTCCCTATCTTATTACCAAACGAAAGCGAGAACTTCGCCGCCAACGTTTTCCTTACGAGCCTTCTTATCAGTCATGATACCCTTGGAAGTGGAGATGATCGCAATTCCGAGACCGTTCATAACCTTGGGAATGTCCTCGCAGTTAGAGTAAACACGAAGACCGGGCTTAGAAACTCTTCTGATACCCTGAATAGCCTTCTGCTTGTTTACATACTTAAGTGTGATTCTGATGATACCCTGCTTGCCGTCTTCAACAACCTGGTATCCCTTGATATATCCTTCGTTTGCAAGAATATCGGCAATAGCCTTCTTCATGTTGGACGCAGGAACATCAACTGTTTCGTGCTTTGCGTTGCTTGCGTTTCTGATTCGTGTAAGCATATCCGCAATTACGTCTGACATTTGCATATCTTTAATCCTCCTTAATGCAGTTGCCGATCAAATCGGCTTGGTATCGGCGGTTAGTTAAGCCCCGATTGGACTTAGCTCCTTCCGATTAAGCGTGGAGTTATTACCACGATGCTTTGCGTACTCCGGGAATCTGGCCCTTGTATGCAAGTTCTCTGAAGCAGATACGGCAGATACCGTACTTACGGAGATAAGCGTGGGGACGGCCGCAGATCTTACATCTGTTATATTCTCTTGTGGAGAACTTCTGTGTCTTCTGCTGCTTGTTAACCATTGACTTCTTTGCCATTGTTTGCTTCCTCCTTTATTACTTTGCAAACGGTGCGCCCATGAGTTTAAGAAGCTCTCTTGCTTCCTCATCGGTCTTTGCCGTTGTAACAAATGCGATATCCATACCGCGGATCTTATCTACCTTATCGTATTCGATTTCGGGGAAGATGAGCTGCTCTTTCAAACCGAGAGAGTAGTTACCTCTGCCGTCGAATGCGTTGGGGTTGATACCCTTAAAGTCACGAACTCTGGGGAGAGAGAAGTTGAAGAGTCTGTCCATAAACTCATACATTCTTTCGCCGCGGAGAGTAACCTTAACGCCGATCTTCATTCCTTCTCTGAGCTTGAAGTTAGCTACCGACTTTCTTGCGTAAGTGGGAACTGCCTTCTGACCAGCGATAGCAGAGATATCTGTGATAACGCTGTCAATAGCCTTGGAATTGTCCTTTGCGTCGCCTACACCTACGTTGATAACGATCTTATCAAACTTAGGGATCTGCATGGGGCTCTTATAATTAAACTTGCTCATTAAGGCGGGAGCAACTTCAGCCTTGTACATATCGTTAAGTCTTGCCATTACTTTGCCCTCCTAATTAAAGCTCTTTGCCGCATTTAGCGCAAACTCTGATTTTCTTGCCGTCAACGTCCTTATGCTTTGCACGTACGCCCTTGCCGCACTTATCGCAGTAAAGAGCAACCTTATCTGCATAAATAGCGCCTTCAACCTTCATGATTCCGCCTGCCTCACCCTGCTTACGGGGCTTGGTGTGCTTGGAAACAATGTGAACGCCGTTAACGATTACTTTTCCCTCTTTGGGAGATACTTCGACAACCTTGCCCTTCTTGCCCTTATCGTCGCCGGAAAGAACAATGACGGTGTCGTCTCTCTTAACATGAACCTTATTCATTGTATTTCCTCCTTAAAGTACTTCAGGTGCAAGAGAAAGGATCTTAAGATAGTCCTTATCTCTGAGCTCTCTGGCAACCGGACCAAATACACGGGTGCCTCTGGGTGTCTTATCTTCTTTTATTATAATTGCTGCATTCTCATCGAACTTGATGTAGGAACCGTCGTTACGCTTAACACCTTTAACTGTTCTTACTACAACTGCCTTTACAACTTCGCCCTTCTTAACCATACCGTTAGGAGAAGCCTTCTTAACAGATGCAACGATTACGTCACCGATATTAGCATAACGTCTGCCTGTACCGCCGAGAACACGAATGCACAATAATTCCTTGGCACCGGTATTATCCGCTACCTTCATACGTGATTCTTGCTGTAACACTTCGTTTTCCTCCTGTTAGTTACTATAATTTGGTAGCAACTATTTAGCTTTTTCAACTATGTTGACAAGTCTCCATCTCTTTGTCTTGGAAAGAGGTCTTGTCTCCATGATTGCAACTCTGTCGCCTACACCGCACTCGTTATTTTCATCATGTGCATGAACCTTAACTGTGCGCTTCAATACCTTACCGTACATAGGGTGCTTTACGTTGTCCTTGATAGCAACTGTGATGGTCTTATCCATCTTGTCGCTTACAACTACGCCCACACGGGTCTTTCTAAGGTTACGTACCAATGTAGTTTCGCTCATTTTTATTTACCTCCTCTTTCCTTATGCGTTCTTCTCGTTGAGAAGGGTCATAACGCGGGCGATGTCACGCTTGACATCGACGATCTTATGAGGATTGTCGAGCTGGTTGATAGCATGCTGGAAACGAAGATTAAAAAGTTCTTCCTTGAGCTCGCCGAGCTTCTTTTCAAGAGCCTCGGGAGACATTTCTCTGAGTTCATTGATTTTCACTTTTTATTCCTCCTCTGCAACTTCTTTCATTACAAACTTACACTTGATGGGAAGTTTGTGCATTGCAAGACGCATAGCTTCTTTAGCTACTTCGGGTGCAACGCCGTCCATCTCGAACATTACTCTACCGGGCTTAACTACCGCTACCCAATATTCGGGAGAACCTTTACCGGAACCCATTCGAGTTTCAGCAGGCTTTTCGGTGATAGGCTTATCCGGGAAAATCTTGATCCATACGTTACCGCCACGGCGGATGTAACGTGTCATCGCAATACGGGCTGCTTCGATCTGGTTACTTGTGATCCAAGCGGGCTCCTGAGCAACGAGGCCGTACTGACCGTAAGCGATCTCTGTGCCGCGGGAAGCCTTACCCTTAAGTCTGCCGCGGTGAACACGTCTGTATTTTACTCTTTTAGGCATTAACATTATTCGTTGCTCCCTTCTGTAGATTCAACAGCGGGTGCTTCCTGTACAGGAGCTTCCTTTACGGGCTTGCTGAAACCGGGCTTTCTGTTGGAGAAGTTACGAACTTCCTTCTTTTCGTCACGGTTAAAGCCTCTGCCGTTACCTCTGTTGTTGTTTCTGAAATTACCGCCTTCGCGCTTTTCGCCGCGGTTATCTCTGCGGTCGCCGCGTCTTCTGTTATCTCTGCGGTCACCGTTATTATCTGCAGTGTTTCTTCTGGTTCTGGTCTGAGAATCAGCGAGCACCTCGCCGTTGTAGATCCATACCTTAACACCGATCTTACCGTAGGTTGTATCTGCTTCATAGAAACCGTAGTCTATATCAGCACGGATGGTCTGAAGCGGAATAGTACCTTCATGATAGTGCTCTGTACGAGCGATTTCTGCGCCTGCAAGACGTCCGGAAAGAGAAATCTTGATACCCTTTGCGCCAAGTCTCATTGTTCTGCCGATAGACTGCTTCATAGCACGGCGGAATGCAACTCTGCGCTCAAGCTGACCTGCGATGTTCTCAGCTACGAGCTGAGCGTTGAGGTCGGGAGTCTTAACTTCTACTACATTTACCACTACGGTCTTACCTACCATTGCTTCAAGAGTTTCCTTGAGCTTTGCAATTTCGGAACCGCCGCGGCCGATGATCATACCGGGTTTTGCGCAATGAATGAATACTCTTACGCGCTCGTTATCGCGTTCGATCTCGATCTTGGGAACGCCTGCTTCTTTAAGAGAATTCTTCAAGTATTTTCTGAGATTGTAGTCGGATACGAGAGTATCGCCGAAAACTTCGTCTTTAGCGAACCATCTTGAATCCCAATCTTTAATTACACCAACACGTAAACCGTGGGGATTAACTTTCTGACCCATTTGGTATGCCTCCTTCTCTTATTCTTTTTCCTTAACAACTATTGTCATATGGCTTGTTCTCTTTAAGATTCTGTCGCCGCGACCCTTAGCTCTGGGCATCATGCGCTTGAGAGTAGGACCGGGATTTACGTAACACTCGGAAACGTAAAGATTCTTAGCATCCATATTGAAGTTGTGTTCGGCATTAGCTACTGCACTGTTGAGTAACTTAATGAGGTATTCGGATGCACCTCTGGGTGTATTCTTAAGAATTGCCATTGCTGTATCAGTGTCTTTACCCCTGATCAGGTCAAGGACGAATTTAACCTTGCGGGGAGAGATTCTGGCATATTTAAGATTTGCTCTTGCTTCCATTTTCTTTTTCCTCCCTACAATTATTTACCGTTATTACTGGTCTTGGAACCTGCGTGGCCACGGTATGTTCTGGTGGGTGCAAATTCACCGAGCTTGTGTCCTACCATATCCTCGGTAACATATACCGGAACATGCTTTCTACCGTCATGAACGGCGATTGTATGTCCTACGAATTCAGGGAATATAGTGGAAGCTCTGGACCATGTTTTAAGAACCTTCTTTTCGTTTGCTTCGTTCATAGCGCATACGCGGCTGAAAAGCTTTGCTTCAACGAAAGGTCCCTTCTTTAAGCTTCTGCTCATTTACTTGCCTCCTCCTTATTTACCGTTTCTGGATTTTACGATGAACTTATTTGTGCGAGCCTTCTTGTTACGTGTCTTATAACCGAGAGCGGGCTTGCCCCAAGGTGTAACAGGTGTAGGACGACCGATAGGTGACTTACCTTCACCACCACCGTGAGGGTGATCGCAGGGGTTCATTACAGAACCGCGAACTGTAGGACGAATGCCCATGTGACGCTTCTTACCTGCCTTACCGATCTTAACGGTATCATGCTCGATATTACCGATCTGACCGATTGTAGCCTTACAGTCAAGACGAACAAGTCTAACTTCGCCGGAGGGAAGTCTTATCTGTGCCATTCCGTTTTCCTTAGCCATCAACTGAGCCGCAGCACCTGCACTACGTACAAGCTGACCGCCCTTACCGGGATAAAGCTCGATGTTGTTGATGATGGTACCGGTAGGAATGTTTGCTATAGGAAGTGTGTTACCGGGTTTGATATCAGCGTTAGCACCTGTGTAAAGTGTATCGCCTGCAGTTACACCGTCGGGAGCGATTACATAGCTCTTCTTGCCTGCTTCATTTTCAAGCAATGCGATGTAAGCTGTTCTGTTGGGGTCGTACTCGATACCGATTACCTTTGCAGCACCTTCGGTGTTACGCTTGAAATCGATAATTCTGTACTTCTTCTTATTACCGCCGCCCTGGTGACGAACGGTGATTCTGCCGTAGCTGTTACGTCCGGCATTCTTCTTTAAGATCTTGATTAAGCTCTTTTCGGGCGAGAACTTTGTAATCTCCGCAAAGGACGGTACCGACATATTTCTTCTCGCCGGAGTCGTAGGCTTATATTTTTTAGCTGCCATCTTTCAAATCCTCCTTTGATTACATCATACCGTCAAAGAACTCGATTGTCTTGGAGTCGGGCTTAAGTGTAACAACTGCCTTCTTCCAATCTGCGGTGCGTCCTTCGGGACGAGCGCCGAGTCTCTTAGACTTACCATTATAATTCATGGTGTTTACGCACTTAACCTTTACCTTGAAGATCTCTTCAACGGCCTTTGCGATTTCAGGCTTTGTTGCCTTCTTTGCTACCTTAAAGGTATATTTCATATCAGCAACCATTTCCATCGAATGCTCGGTGATGATGGGCTTAATTATGATATCATACTTGTTCATGCGTACACCTCCTCGATCTTCTCTACTGCTGCCTTAGCGCATACAAAGGAATCAGCATTGAGGATGTCATAAACGTTAAGAGTATTAACGTAAGCAACCTTTACACCGGGAATGTTTGCAAGAGATGCAACAACCTTTTCATCCTTTTCTGCAAGAACAACGAGAGACTTCTTAGCAGCCCCAACGGCATTGAGCATATTTGCCATTACCTTGGTCTTGTATTCGCTTGTTGTGATAGAATCAACAACGATCATGCTTTCTGTTGCTACCTTGTCGGAAAGCGCGGACTTGAATGCAACTCTCTTTACCTTCTTGTTAAGGGAGATGCGGTAGCTTCTGGGCTTAGGACCGAGAGCCACACCACCGTGTGTCCACTGAGGAGCTCTGGTGGAACCCTGTCTTGCACGACCAGTACCCTTCTGTCTCCAAGGCTTCTTACCGCCGCCGGAAACTTCGGTACGTGTGAGAGTGGACTGTGTGCCCTGTCTCTGGTTAGCAAGATATGTTCTAACTGCGGCGTGGAGAACTGCGGTATTTACTTCCTGTGCAAAAACTGCATCGGATAAAGTCATTTCACCGACATTCTTACCGGCCATATCAACAACCTTAATGTTTGCCATTTTGTTATCCTCCTTCCGCTTATGCCTTTACGCTGTTGCGGAGATAAACGATACTGCCCTTTGCGCCGGGAATAGCACCCTTGATAGCAATGAGGTTCTTTTCTTCATCTACGCGAACTACGTCAAGATTTAAAACTGTAACCTTTTCGTTACCGTACTGACCAGCCATCTTCTTATTCTTGAAGATTCTGGAGGGGCTTGAACATGCACCCATGGAACCGGGCTGTCTGTGGATAGGACCGCCGCCGTGTGTCATACGGCAGATGTGAGCGTTCCATCTCTTAACAGCACCTGTGTAACCGTGACCCTTGGAGATACCGGTTACGTCGATTGCATCGCCTGCTGCAAATGTTGCTGCATTGAGTACGTCGCCTACGTTGTAAGCGGAGCAGTCTTCAAGGCGGAATTCCTTGAGATACTTCTTAAATTCAACATTTGCCTTCTTGAACTGACCGGCCTGAGCCTTGTTCAACTTCTTTTCAGCTACGGTATCAAAGCCAAGCTTGATTGCATCGTAACCATCATTTTCAACTGTCTTCTTCTGCACAACCACGCAAGGGCCTGCTTCAACAACAGTTACGGGAATTACATTTCCGTTTTCATCGAAGATCTGTGTCATACCGATCTTCTTTGCAATAATGCCTTTTTTCATTTCTTTTTCCTCCTGTTTTTAGTTATTGGTTGCTCATTCCGGCATAAGGAAGCGGAGCAACATGACTTAAAACTCTCACCGGGTGTGAGTTAATTCGTTTCCGGCAGTGTGCATCTTCTGCACTTACCGAAAGACTACTTTAATAATAATTAAAGCTTAACTTCGATTTCTACTCCGGCGGGAAGTTCGAGACTCATAATCGCGTCTGCTGCAGCCTTAGAGGGCTTGATAACATCAATAAGTCTCTTGTGTGTTCTCATTTCAAACTGCTCACGGCTGTCCTTATACTTGTGAACCGCACGAAGGATAGTAACTATCTCCTTTTCTGTGGGAAGCGGAATGGGGCCGGATACGGCGGCACCGTTTCTCTTCGCGGTCTCAACAATCTTTGCAGCTGCCGCATCGATCAAAGTGTGATCGTAGCTTCTGAGTCTGATTCTGAGCTTTTCATTAACTGCCACTTGGTTTTGCCTCCTAAAAAATTATTTTTGACTTGGAAGGCGAGAATCAGCTCACACCCTGCCGGGTGTTTCTTTTTTCACCGAAATTAAAACGGAAATTTGCAAGGCAAAATTCCGACATAATCCACTTTTTCATACGGGTGAGATCCATATGAGGTGAATTGCCAATTCTTTGCGCCCGATTACAAATCGGACATACTCCACGGTAATTCCCTTACTCTTTGGTAAGCCACCTACCGCTTCATCGCACATCAAGCTTTTCAATTTTATCATATTATTTATAGTATTTCAAGGGGTATTTCACGAATTTACATTTTTTTAATACTTTTTGTACCATTTCTTCATTTAAATAGCATTTCATATTGTTTATTCTTGATTTTCTTCTTATTTTACCCTTTTAATATGACGTAGTTTAGGGTTAATTATTAATATTTTTATTATTTTTAAACAAGTTGTATAGTATTTTAAATTAATTGATAAATTCATATCATATTATTTGTATATTTGTAATGAATCGTCGTATTTTGAATTATTTTCCTTGACTTTTACTCTTCCTTTATGATAAACTATATTCGGTTAAATTTTCCCTATTAGGAGGTTATTATGAAATCCACCGGTATTGTAAGACCCATTGATGAGGTAGGAAGAATCGTTATACCTATCGAAATCAGAAACACATTGGACATCCAGAGCAAAGATAAGGTCGAGATCTTTATTGATGATGATAAGATCATATTAAAAAAGTACGAACCTGCTTGTATTTTCTGCGGTAATGCATCTGATGTCAAGTTTTATAAAGGCAAGCTGATTTGCAAAGATTGTCTTGAAGAGATAAAGAAGGATTCTTAATTATATAATTCAATTTGCAAAGCCTGTTTACTGCACGTTTTATAACAACGTGCAGTTTTTCTTTCCTTATTATATAGGCTCTGTGTCAATAGTTGGGGTAAATAAAAAATAGAATAAAGTAACAAAATTTAATAAAAGCATAGAAAAAGCATCTTGAAGCGAAGCGGAAAGATGCTTTTTCTATGCTTCGCGGCTCATGCAA
>SVQZ01000009.1 GCA_015065105.1 Oscillospiraceae bacterium
GAGATTTTGAGGGATTTTTGTTTCGATCGTGCGTAGTAATGCTTGCCGCCTTGCAAGCGCGAGCGGAGCAAAAAGCACCAAAATATCACGCTTTGCGGCGGGTTCGGGTTTGAATGCTCACCCTATCGACGGAGAACTAATGGGAGAAAGCTTGGGCGGACTCGTATATACAAGATGCTTTATCCAAAGCTACCGCCAAAGCCTCGGAGATATTGATGCACAGGAAGCACTTTCAAATAAATATGCAAAAAATATATGGGATACCGTTTCTTCCTTTTTTCTTCCTTTGTTGAAAGAAAAGCCTTATATTTCAATGACCGACAAGCAAAAAGCTGCTTTTTTACTCTTTGCCCTGCATAACATACTGACAGAGCTTACAAAGAGAATAACGGAGGATGATTCACTTCCCTCTATGCCCCCGGAGCGTAAAAATGCAGGACGTTGGATAGCATACGGAACTTATTTTGAACGCTACGAGCAAAAAATAGAAAAATACGTACGTTCCGGACCCGCTTGCTTTCAATATGCAGATAATACAGGTGAATGCATATGTAAGATGTTCGATTTTCAAAGTGTTTTCGGAGACACTCATTATGCATACAGAAGCCTTAAATATAACTGTACTCCCCAAAGCATCCTCCGTTTCTATGCCTCCTTTGTAAATAAAGATATACAAACCGATAATTATTTGCTTTACGAGCTTTGCGAGGATTTTCAAAAGCTTAATATAGTACGTATAAATGAAGACGGCAAGCATATACTCGATATTCCCGTGCTCTCATTTAGTGAATGGGAGCAGATGAAGGATCTGTGCTCCCGTGCATCTCTCTGTCTTGAAGGATCATTGCAAAAAGAGCTTACCGCTATATGGTCAGCGCACAACAATAAGGTTCCCTTACACGTTGATATGCCCGAGCTTTATACACACAGAGGAGGACTTGGGATTTATACGATAGCTCAAATGTTAGCTATAGTCGGTCAAGGCTTAATGCCGTATAACGTTGAAATAGGCAAAACCCCTCTGATCCTTCTGCTTTGTGAAAGAAAAGAGGAGCAATAATGGAATTTTACTTGTTTTTCGGTTTGCTCATTGCTATTATATCGTCATATCCCTTTGTACGGCTGTTTTTCAAAAGACTGTATCTATATATCGGACTTAAAAGAAACGAAAATTATATTTTAGAAACAGATTTTTTCCGCTTCTTTTCGCCCTTAAGGATATCGGAAGGCTTTACTCTGACCGGCAAATCAAACGGTAAGAGAATAAAAGTATATACGGTAAGCGCTTATAACAGACGCGAGACCCTTGAATTCACAAATGAAGAATTCTGTGTTAAGAAGCTGTTGTTGATAATGGGGGGCAGAGTTGGCGCCAGCGCATCATTTTCATGGTACACACCGTTAAGTAATCTCCCCGAATATCTTAAAACAAAAGAGGAAGATTCATTCATACTTCTCTCCCCTGCCCCCTTGGCAGTACGTTATAACGGAAATGAAATATATCTCGGCGATAAAATGCTCGGAAAAGAACTGATAAACGCAACGAAAATAATAAATTTATGAAGCTCCCTGCGGAGCTTCTTTTTTTGACAAGTTTTTCAATATCACAGTGCTAAAATAAACATATAAAGGAAAAGAAAGGACGAGAAAAATGCAGAATGCAAAATTCACAAGTGAATACTCGGAGGGTATTCTCATCATCAAGCTGTTCGGTGACATAGATCATCACAGCGCAAAGCCCCTGCGTGAGGGGATAGATTCGGAAATATACCTGTACAGAGCAGCTACGGTCATGCTCGATCTTTCAAATATCGATTTCATGGATTCATCAGGTCTCGGACTGATTTTGGGCAGATATACAAGGATACAGGAATTGGGCGGCACTCTTGTAATAACAGATCCCTCGGAATCTGTAGAACGGATACTTGAGCTCGCGGGTACAAAAAAGCTAATCACGGTAAAGCATACTGAAAGGAGCAAAATATAATGAAAAAAGCAGAAAACGAATTATCTATAGTGCTTGACGCAAGATCGGTAAACGAGGGCTTTGCAAGATACGCGGTATCGGCATTTGCATCACAGTTAGATCCGACGCTTGAGGAGTTGGCAGATATACGTACAGTTGTTTCTGAAGCAGTAACGAACGCAGTTGTACATGCCTATAAGGAGGGCGGCGGAAAAATATATATTAACGTAAAATATTATGAAAATAAGACCCTTAGGATACAGATAAGGGACAAGGGGTGCGGAATTGCCGATATAAAACAGGCTTTAGAGCCCTTTTACACGGGAGCACCCGGTACAGAACGGGGAGGAATGGGATTTACCATAATGTCAAACTTCACCGATAAGCTTACGGTACGTTCAACTATCGGTAAGGGTACCACTGTAACCATGGATAAACGTATAAAGTGTCATTTTTAAAATATATCCGCTTTCTATACATAAAAATTTCATTAAAGGATGATAAAATGGTTACTGAAGAAAACTTGAATCTTTTAGAGCGTATTTCAAAAGGAGACGAAAGTGCCCTTGAGCTTTTGATAGATAAGAACATGGGTCTTATCAAATCGATAGCACTCAGATTTACGGGCAGAGGTGCTGAGCTTGAGGATCTTATACAGATCGGCAGTATCGGTATGATAAAAGCGGCAAGAAGCTTTGATTTTTCCTATAATACGCAGTTTTCCACCTATGCCGTCCCGCTTATTATCGGTGAAATACGCCGTTTTTTAAGGGATGACGGGCAGATAAAGGTCAGCCGAAGCATTAAGCGGAACGGTGTTGCCGTTATGCGAAAAAGCGAAGATTTCCGGAAGGAGCATGGCAGAGAGCCGAGTGTTTTCGAGCTTTCGGAGCTGTGCGATATGCCCTGTGAGGAAATAACCTTTGTCTTGGAGGCAATATCACCTATACACTCGTTGAGCGAGGCTGTAGGAGGAGATTCCTCCCTCACTCTTGAAACGATGCTCTGCGATAAAGAAAATAAAATAGAAAGGCTGACAGAGCATATAGCTCTCGAGGAGGCTATAGGTAAGCTTGACGAGCAGTCAAAGCAAATAATACACTTAAGATATACAAAGGAGCTTTCACAGCAACAGACAGGAAGTATATTAGGACTAAGTCAGGTAAAAGTGTCTCGTAAGGAAAAAAAGATAATGCAGATGCTCCGTGAGGCTCTGTGACCGAAAAGGTCATGGAAAATTTACATTTTTTATTTTTATTTTTTTCGATAACTATTGACAAATGCATTCAAATTATATATACTATTTTGTGCCTGCGTCAACGGGCTAATATTTCAGGAGAAATTACCGTATGAGTATGCAAATTGATATGGCACCGATCCTTTCGGGCGAGGTTAAATCAATACCCTTTGATTTCAACTTTTCCTTTGAGGATGCAAATATTATCGGTGACGTTACCTTCCCTGAGCTTTTCACGGTTAAGGGAACGGTTACAAACAATGCCGGTTATATGAAGCTCACAGCTTGTGCAACGGTACCCTACAAAACAGCATGCGCCAGATGTTTAAAAGAAATTGAAGGCGTGTTACCCATCTCGTTTGAAAAGAACGTCGCTGTCATTTCCACTCTTCAAAACGAAGATACAGACGACTATCTCTTCATTGAGGACGCAAAATTAGATCTCTATGCACCCATGTGCGAGCAGATCCTTTTAGAATTCCCTACCAAGCTTTTATGCAAGGACGATTGCAAGGGCTTATGTCCAAAGTGCGGTAAGGATCTAAACGAAGGCAGCTGCGGCTGTCCTACAAAAGAGATCGATCCGAGACTTGCGGTCATTCAAAAGTACATCGATTCTCTTGAAGAATAAGTTAACAAAAAACATTTATATAACGGAGGTGTAGGTAACATGGCAGTACCGAAGAGAAAAGTATCAGGCGCAAGACGTGATAAGAGACGTTCCAACAATTCTAAGCTTTCTATGCCCGGCATGACAGCATGCCCCAAGTGCGGTGAGATGAATCTCTCTCACAGAGTTTGCAGAGCTTGCGGAACTTATAAGGGCAAGGAAATCATCAGCGTTAAGGAAGAGGCATAATTCTGTTATTATGTTTTGTCGGGCGTATATACCGCAAGTTTTTGCGTGTCTGTACGCCCTGTTTTATTTAAAGGTATCACTAAATCGGAGAAACAATGGTAAAAATATGCGGTGTTGAATCGGGCTCCCTTGCCGAAAAGGCAGGACTTTTACCCGAGGACTATTTAATAAAGATAAACGGTGAGGATATAAACGACGTTCTTGACTACCGTTTTCATATTGCAAATAAAAAAATAATTCTTACCGTTCACCGCGGAGAAGAGCTTTTCGATATTAAGATAAGAAAACCCGAATATGAGGATATCGGTCTTGAATTTGAAAGCTTTCTTATGGACGAAAAGCGCTCATGCCGCAACAAGTGCATTTTCTGCTTTATTGACCAGAATCCCCACGGGCTTCGAGATACTATATATTTCAAGGACGACGATTCAAGAATGTCCTTTTTAACAGGCAGCTACATCACTCTTACCAATTTAAGCGACAGTGATATCGACCGTATATGTAAGATGAAGATATCCCCTATCAACATTTCGGTACACACAACGAACCCCGGGCTTCGCTGTAAAATGATGAACAACCGCTTTGCGGGAGATTCGCTTTCGGCAATCAAACGCTTTTGTGATGCAGGTATCACCCTGAACACCCAGATAGTTCTCTGTAAGGGTGTCAATGATAAAGAGCAGCTCACACGAACAATGAACGACCTTGAGGCATTCTACCCTCAGATACAAAGTGTATCGGTGGTTCCATGCGGTTTGACAAAATTCCGCGAAGGTCTCTTCCCTCTTGAGCCCTTTACAGCTGAGGAATGCGCCGAGGTTATTGCACAGGTAAAAGAATTTTCCGAAAAGTGCAGAGAAAAGCACGGCTGCGGTATATTCTATTTAGGTGACGAATTCTTTATCAAATCAGGAATAAAGCTCCCCGATGCCGAATATTACGACGGGTATCCTCAGATAGAGAACGGTGTAGGACTTATAACCTCCATGAAAGACGAATTCTATGATGAGCTTGATTTCATCGACACCTATGATACAGAAAAAGAAAGAGATCTTTCGATAGCAACAGGAGAAGCGGCATACGGTTTTATTTCGGAAATAGCAAAAGCTCTATGTAACAAGCTTCCCCGTACCAAAATCAGCGTATATAAGATCAAAAACAATTTCTTCGGTGAAAACATCACCGTTGCAGGACTTATAACAGGAACCGATCTGAAAGAACAGCTCAAAGGCAGGGAGCTTGGCCAAAGACTATATCTCCCCTCGGTTATGTTAAGATATGAAAACGATCTGTTTTTAGATAACGTTTCGATAGATGAATTATCAGACTTTCTCGGCGTTGAGATAAGTCTCGTAAACAACAGCGGATATGAGCTTATAGAGAAGCTCATGAATGATTAAAGGAGTAACAAATGGCAAAACCGGTAGTAGCGATCGTGGGACGCCCCAACGTTGGCAAAAGCACGCTTTTCAACAAGCTTGCGGGCAAGCAGATAGCCATAGTTGAAAACACCCCCGGCGTAACGAGAGACAGAATATACCACGAAATCGATTGGAACGGCAAGGAAATGCTCCTTGTCGATACAGGCGGTATAGAACCCAAGACCGACGATCTCATGCTTAAGCATATGAGAATGCAGGCTCAGATAGCTATCGAGTCTGCTGACGTAATAATCTTTATGACCGACGTTACCACAGGTCTTACCGCCAATGACAGAGATATATGTACCATGCTTTTAAAGAGCAGAAAGCCCCTTGTGCTTGCTGTAAACAAGTGTGACCGTATAGGTGACCTCCCCTATGAATTCTATGAATTCTACGAATTAGGTGTTGAAGGTGAGCCTATCCCCGTCTCCTCATTACACGGTACCGGAAGCGGCGATATCCTTGACCGTGTTGTTGAGCTCTGTAATTTTGACGATGAAGAGGAAGAGGAAGAAGACGATTCGATCAAGGTTGCCTTTATTGGTAAGCCTAATGCGGGTAAGAGCTCGATAATAAACCGTTATCTCGGAGAAAACCGTCTTATAGTTTCGGACGTTGCAGGCACAACCAGAGACGCTATAGATACCAAGGTCGAAAACGAGCATGGAAAGTTCGTATTTATTGATACCGCAGGCATCCGCCGTAATGCAAAGATAGATACGAAGATAGAGCACTACAGCGTGCTTCGTGCCAAATCTGCGGTTGAACGTGCAAACGTTTGCTGTATTATGATAGATGCTACCCAGGGCGTCACCGAGCAGGATGAAAGAATTGCAGGTATAGCACACGAATCGGGTAAGCCTTCGATCATTGTTATCAACAAATGGGACCTTATCGAAAAGGACGCAAAGACCGTTGACAACTTCACAAAAGAGGTTTACGAGGCTCTCGGCTATATGCAGTATGCCCCCGTTATCTTCGTTTCAGCCCTCACGGGCCAGCGTACCGCAAAGCTTTTCGAGCTTATTAAATACGTTTATGAGCAGTCGCTTCTCCGTGTAAGCACAGGTATGCTCAACGACGTACTCAACGAAGCCACCTCCCGTGTTCAGCCTCCCTCAGACAAGGGAAGACGCTTAAAAATATATTATATGACACAGTCATCGGTTGCTCCCCCCACCTTCGTTATCTTCTGTAACAGCGTTGAGCTTTTCCATTTCTCATATCAGAGATATCTGGAAAATCAGATACGCTCGGTATTCGGCTTCCACGGTACCCCTGTTAAGATAGTTATAAGACAGAAGGGGGATAATCCCGTATGACCTTTGCACAGTTGAACGCATTCGGACTTTTGGGCTTTAAGTATTGCATTGATAAAACCGGCGAGGAGCTTGCCTTTACGCAAAATGCACTTACTATCTATATTATTGCCGCAGTTTTATGCGCCGTAATGTCATATTTCCTCGGAAGCATGAACTTTGCAATAATAATATCAAAGCTTAAATACAAGGATGATATCAGAAAATACGGAAGCGGTAACGCAGGAATGACAAATATGCTGCGTACCTACGGAAGAGCCGCAGGCATATGCACGTTTCTCGGAGACCTTTTAAAGGCAGTTGCCGCAGTTCTTATATCAAGACTTTTATTCGGGGATCCCTTCGGATATATAGCAACTCTTTTCTGCGTTATCGGACACGCCTTCCCTTGCTGGTATAAATTCAAGGGCGGCAAGGGTGTTGCTGTTGCCTGTGCGGCTATCCTCTGTCTTGACCAGCTTCCCTTTGTATGCTTACTTATAGTATTCATACTTATAGTTGCCATAACGAAATACCTTTCCTTAGGCTCTATAATGTCGGTGCTTATGTATCCCCTTTTTCTGGATGCATTTTATTCTCTGCATCCCTATCCCATGTTCTCTAAGCCTGTGGCAACGATCTGCAGTGTGCTTATCACCTGCCTTATACTCTATCTCCACAGAGACAATATGAAGAGACTTCTCAACAAGACAGAGAATAAGTTCACGTTCAAGAAAAAAGGAACACGATCGGACAAAATAACGGAGGATAAAAATGATGAAAACTAAGTTATTTATCATGATAATTACCCTTACCCTCATATCAGCTATGCTTCTTTCCTGCGGAACAGAAAAATCTTCAATATCCAAGAAAAATAAATCCGAAAACTCCCTTGAAAAGGAAACGGGTATCTCCCTTGACACCCTTCCCCTGAATAACGTTTCACCCGACCTTATCAACGAAGACGAAGCCGAAGAAAAAGAAACAAAGGACGAGCAAACACAAGAGTCCGGGGAAACCGATGAAGAGACCCGGGAGGAAGAGGATCCCGGCGAGCCCGCAGTCGAAGTAGGTGCTGACGGGATCACCCGTGTAAACGGCATTCTTGTTGCAAACAAGACCTATTCCCTTCCCGAGGATTATGCTCCGGGTGTTGATCCCACCGCAAATGCAGCTCTTGAAAAGATGTTCGATGCAGCAGCGGATGACGGTATAAGCCTGTGGGTGGTAAGCGGTTACCGCTCCTATGACCATCAGTACAATACCTATTACGGCTACGTTGCAAGAAGCGGACAGGCAGAGGCGGACAGATATTCTGCGCGTCCCGGTCATTCAGAGCATCAGACAGGACTCGCCTTCGATTTAAACTCCCTTGAGCAGTCCTTCGGTGAGACTGCCGCAGGTAAATGGTTAAAGGCGCATTGCCATGAATACGGCTTTATAATCAGATATCCCGAGGACAAAGAATCGGTAACAGGCTATATGTACGAGCCCTGGCACGTAAGATATCTCGGTGAAGACATTGCTGCAGATGTTTTTGAAAGCGGACTTTGTCTCGAAGAATACCTTGGAATCACTTCGGCATATAACGATTAAAAATTCAAAATTTATACATAAATAAATTCAAAAAACTATTGCATTTTAGAAGTTATTGTGTTATAATAACTTTCACATGATTAAAAGTATCCGTTTGGAGGTGTAGATATGGCAAAGTGTTCAGTATGCGGAAAGGGCGTTACATTCGGTCACAACGTGTCCCACTCAAATCGTAAGACCAACAGAATGTGGAAGCCCAATATCAGAAAGGTAAAGGCTAACATTGACGGTACTGTTAAAACAGTAAGCGTTTGTTCTCGTTGCCTTCGTTCCGGTAAGGTATCCAGAGCGTAATCAACTAAATACGTACTCATTCGGACGGTTTTTACCGTCCGTTTTGCCTTTATGGAGAAATATATGAAAAAATTGTTTATTTCTGAGGATATTCCGAAAAGCACTGAGGAATTACTTACAAAGGAAGGCTTCTTTGCAGTAAGGCTAAAAAAAGAGAAGGACCTTCCCCTTCCCGTTTCCTCTCATGCAGATATGCTTATATTCTCGGACGCAAAAAAGCTTATTACAACAAAAAAATATTTTGATTCCAATAAAACCGTCTTTGACACATCAAACGTCTTAACGGTAAATGCAGAATTCGGGAATATATATCCAAAGGACGTCATCTTTAATGCATTTACGGTCAACGGCACTCTGTTCGGCAAAACAGATTCGCTTTGCGAAGAGCTGACAAGCCTCTATGACAAAAAGATACACCTTTCTCAAGGCTATGCAAAATGCTCCGTTCTTATATTCGGAAGCAATGCAATAATGGCTGATAAGGGTATATATAAGGCTCTTGACGACTTCGGAATTAGATGTCTGCTTACAGAGCCCGGTCATATCCTTCTTCCGGGCTACAGCTACGGATTTATAGGAGGAGCCTCCTTTAGCTATGATGATAAGGTGTTCTTTTTCGGAGATATTACGTCACATCCCGATTCAGAAAGAATACTCGGATTCATAAAAGAGGCAGGATACACGGTGCTTTTCGATAAATCGATACCTTTGACAGATTTCGGCGGCGCCGTTATTGACAAAAGTCTCAGTTTATGATACTATAAATACGAAAAAGTTTAATTAATATAGGAGTTATATTATGACACCAAGAGAGAATTTATTAGCGGCGCTTCGCCGTCAAAACCCCGAGAGAGTTCCCTTCTATTTTGACCTTTGCCCTTCCTTAAAGGATGAATTCAAGGCAAAGACAGGCAAAGATGATTACGAAGAATATTATGGCTTTGACTGCAGAACCTTTACATACACACCTACAAAGAATCAGAACGATTATTCCGAATATTTCGGAAGATTAAAGGAAGGCACCACCATCGACGAATGGGGCGTTGCCTTTGAGCCCGGCTCTGTTGCTCACTTTACAAAATTCCTTCATGCAATGGAGGATTTTGACGATCCCGATGAAGTATGGGATTTCCCCATGCCCGATATCCTTGAGGACTATCGTTGGGAAGGCATGAAGGAAGCCGTAGATAAGGTACATGAGCAGGGTCTTGCGGCTGTTTTTACCGCTATCCAGATCTTTGAGCCCGCATGGTATCTTCGCGGTCTTGATAACCTTCTCTGCGATATGATGACAGACGAGGATATGGCCGAAGCTTGTCTCAAGAGAATGGCAGACCATCAGGTAGAGGTTGCAAAGAAGGTTGCAGCCTGCGGATTCGACCTTATCATGTTCGGTGATGACGTTGGAAGCCAGAAGGACCTTATGATGAGCCGCGACCTTTGGTGCAAGTGGCTTAAGCCTGATATGAAGCGCGCTATTGCAGCTGCAAAAGAAGTAAACCCCGACGTTCTTGCCTTCTATCATTCCGACGGTGTTATCTATGATATCATAGAAGATCTTATCGAGATCGGTGTTGACGTTCTCAACCCCGTTCAGCCCGAATGTATCGATCCCGCAAAGGTCAAGGAAATGTACGGAGACCGTCTTTCCTTCTGGGGTACTATCGGTACACAGACTACAATGCCCTTCGGTACGGCCGATGAGGTTGACGCAAAGGTCAAGGAGATAATCGAAAGCGTAGGTAAGAACGGCGGTCTCTGTATCGCTCCTACACATATGCTTGAGCCCGATGTTCCCTATGCAAACATTGAAGCTTTCGTTGAAGCGGTTAAAAAATACGGTAAGTATTAATTTCTTGCGATTTTTTTGATAAATTATTAAAAAACTATTGACAAACACACTTTAGTGTGCTAAAATCTATTCAAATCTTGTGAAAGGATATAAAACTAATGAAGTTCGTAAATTACTTTAGCAACTTTTATTACTTTACTAAGTTTCTTGGTAAGGTCATTTAGTGTTGCCGTGATTTATAGAACTTTTTAGGGATATAAAGTATATTTACCTCGGTGATACTAAATCACCGAGGTTATTTTTTAATCATTTAAAAGGAGATATTAAAATGATCATCGTTTTGAAGGAGCAGCCCGAACAGCAACAGCTTCACAATCTCACAGAATGGCTTCACGGTATGGGCCTTGAAATACATACCTCAGAAGGTAAGCATTCAACTATTTTAGGTCTTGTAGGAGATACCTCAAGAGTAGATATAGACCTTATCCAAGCTCTTGACATCGTTGCAAGCGTTAAACGTATTCAGGAGCCTTATAAGTCCGCAAACAGAAAATTTCATCCGCTCGACACTGTGATCAAAGTCGGTGATACCTCGATAGGAGGCGACGTATTTGCAAAGATCGCAGGTCCCTGCTCTGTAGAGAATGAAGACCAGATAATCGCTATTGCCGCAGAAGTAAAGGAAGCGGGTGCTACAATGCTCCGCGGAGGCGCTTTCAAGCCAAGAACCTCCCCTTACGCATTCCAGGGTATGGGCGGTGAAGGTATAGATCTTCTTTTAAAGGCGAAGAAGGCGACGGGACTTCCCATAGTTTCGGAGGTCATGGATCTTTCACAGCTCGATCTTTTCGCTGACGTTGACGTAATTCAGGTAGGCGCCCGTAATATGCAGAACTTCCAGCTTTTAAAAGAACTTGGAAAATCCAACAAGCCCATACTTTTAAAAAGAGGTCTTTCGGCAACCATTTCCGAGCTCTTAATGAGCGCAGAGTACATTATGGCAGGCGGTAACGAAAACGTTATCCTTTGCGAAAGAGGTATAAGAACCTTTGAGACCGCCACAAGAAACACTCTTGATATTTCTGCGATCCCGGTGCTTAAGGAGCTTTCCCACCTCCCCATCGTTATCGACCCCAGCCACTCCGCAGGTATTGCAAGATTCGTTCCTACTCTTACCATGGCGGCAGTTGCGGCAGGTGCTGACGGTATCATGATAGAGGTACACAACGACCCCTCAAAGGCACTTTGCGACGGTCCTCAATCGATCAAGCCTGGTGCATTCAAGGTCATTTCAAAGAATATAGACACCTTGAGAGAAACCCTAAAAACATTAGATTAAAAGAAGGCAGAACAATGAAAAAGAACGTTGCCGTAATCGGAATGGGCCTTATAGGAGGCTCGATAGCTAAAGCATTCAAAAAGCATACAAACCATACGATATGGGGATACAACCGCACAAGGTCAACTCTTGAGACCGCTCTTTCCGACGGTGCTATAGACATGATATTGACAGAGGATGACCTTTCAAAATGCGATATGGTTATAATAGCCCTTTATCCCGATGCAACTATAGAGTTTGTAAAAAGCTATATTGAGCGTTTCGCCCGCAACACAGTTATCATCGACTGCTCGGGTACAAAAGAGGCAATATGCCGTGAGCTTTCTCCTTTGGCTCACGAGCACGGACTCTACTTTATAGGAGGTCATCCCATGGCGGGTATCGAACGCTCGGGATATAAGTATTCGTATGCTGAAATGTACGAGGGGGCAACGATGATCCTCTGCCGTGACGAGCATACAAATCTAATTGCCTTAAAGGCGGCAGAGCTGCTCTTTCTTGAGATAGGCTTCGGAGGGGTAACAGTTACCGACTCGCTTACACATGATAAGCAGATAGCCTTTACCTCCCAGCTTGCCCATGTTGTTTCAAATGCGTATATAAAAAGCCCCACCGCAAAGAACCGCGCAGGATTTTCTGCGGGAAGCTATAAGGATCTTACCCGTGTGGCAAGACTCAACGAAGATATGTGGACAGATCTTTTCTTTGAAAACAAAGAAAACCTTAAATACGAAATAGATTATATTATAAAAAGTCTCGGTGACTACCGCGACGCCCTCGAAGAGGGTAACAAAGAAAAAATGCGCCTTTTGTTAAAGGAAGGCAGAGAGGCAAAGGAAGAGATAGGCTGATATGTTAAAGCTCAAGGTCAAGGCATCAAAGCCCTATGATGTGGTTATTGCAAAGGGTATTCTGATAATATAGCCAATGAGATAACAGAGGTCAAAAGCCCCTGTAAAGCTGTCATAATAAGCGATGATAACGTTTGGGCTCTTTACGGAGACAAGGTCAAACGCTTACTCGCAGAGGCAGGCTTCGAGGTTGGCGAATTCGTATTCAAGAACGGTGAAGAATCAAAAAATATGGAGACCGCCCTTTCAATTACAGAATGCTGTTTTGAAAATCAACTGACAAGATCGGACCTTATGATCGCATTAGGCGGCGGTATCGTCGGGGATATCTGCGGATTTGCCTCATCAATTTATCTTCGCGGAATAGATTTCATTCAGATACCCACCACACTTTTATCTGCCATTGATTCCTCTGTAGGCGGGAAGACAGGAGTTAACTGCTCTTACGGCAAAAATCTGATCGGTGCTTTTCACCAGCCGGTAAAGGTAATATGCGATCCTGATACCTTCAATACCCTTCCCTGCGATATCTATACTGCAGGGATATGTGAAGCTCTTAAATACGGTGTTATATGTGACAAAAAGCTTTTTGACAGTATCGCAAACAAGAGCTGCGATATCGAAGGACTTATTCACAGATGTCTTGAGATAAAGGCTAAGATAGTTGAAAAGGATGAATTCGACCATGGAGAAAGACAGCTGCTCAACTTCGGCCACACCCTTGCACATTCTATTGAAGCATTATCAAATTTTGAGATCTCCCACGGCCACGCAGTAGGCTTGGGAATGCTCCTTATGGCAAGAGCCTGTGAAAGCAAGGGGCTTTGCGAAAAGGGTGTATCAACGAGCATTAACGACGCTCTTGTGAGCTACTCTGTAATAAACGAAAGCAGATTTACAGAAAAGGATCTGGCATTAACAGCACTGAATGATAAAAAGCGCAAGGGAGATTCCATAACCCTTGTAATCCCCGAATATATCGGTAAATGCTCGCTTCATAAGATAAAAATAAACGAGCTTGAAAACTTTATAACGGCAGGTTGATATGAACATTAGAATAACCCCTGCGAAGCTCAGGGGCAGTATAGAAGCAATTGCTTCAAAATCCTATGCACACAGAATAATAATGGCTTCTGCCCTTTCTGACAAGCCTACTCTGATAAGCTTAAACGGCATATCAAAGGATATAGAGGCAACGGTTAACGCGGTAAAAGCACTCGGTGCAAATGCAGTTATAGGCGAAAATGAAATCAGGATCGAACCTATAAAGCTAAAAGAGGAGTCTCCTGTGATAGCGGTGGGAGAAAGCGGAACGACCGCCAGAATGATACTTCCCATAGCGTCCGCGCTATATCAAGAAGGGACCCTCACAGGCGAAGGCTCACTGCTTAAAAGACCCTTTGCCCCGCTATGCGATGCTTTAAGCGAGCATGGTATCACCTTTTCATCGGATATGCTCCCCATAAAGTTTAAAGGTAATATGAATTCGGGAGAATATAAGATATCCGGATCTGAAAGCTCACAGTATATTTCAGCCCTTATGTTTGCCCTTCCGCTTTTAAAGGGAGAAAGCAGGATAACACTTACATCCCCTCTTGCATCAAAGGGATACGTTGATATTACAACGGACGTATTACAAAGCTTCGGTGTAAGCGGCGGCTTTGAGACAAAGGGTAACGAAAGATTTATCTCACCCGAAAGGATCAAGGTCGAAGGGGATATGTCGAATGCCGCATTTTTCTTGGCGGCAGGTATTGAGGTAACAGGTTTAAATTCCGATTCAAAGCAAAAGGATAAGTTATTTTTATCGGTAAAGGACAATAACGAAATAGATGCCGACGACATTCCCGATCTTGTGCCGATCCTTGCTGTATATGCGGCATCAAGGAAGGGTAAAACGAGAATATACAACGCAGAAAGACTGCGTATCAAGGAAAGCAACCGTATCGAAAGTGTTCATGCCATGATAAAAGCCCTCGGCGGTGAGATCGAGGTCACCGAAAGCGAGCTTCTGATAAACGGAAGGGGCGGACTCCTGGGCGGTACGGTCGATTCATACAACGATCATAGGATCGTAATGAGCGCAGCTATTGCTTCATGCTTCTGCGAAAATGAGGTCATGATCAAGGGCGCTGAGGCTGTAAATAAATCATACCCGCAGTTTTTCTTGCATTTCAATTCACTGGGAGGAAAAGCATATGTCGAATAAAATAGGAAATAAGGTAAGCGTTTCGATATTCGGTCAGTCCCATTCAGCGGCGATAGGCTGTGTTATAGAAGGACTTCCTGCAGGATTTCGTCCTAATATAGAAAGAATACAAGCGGATCTTGACAGAAGAAGGGGCGGTAAAAACAGATATTCCACACAAAGAAAGGAATCTGATATTCCCGAGATCATCTCGGGCTTGGTCGGAGGTTATACCTGCGGAGCACCCTTGTGTGCGATCTTTCCCAACGCAGACACCAAAAGCAATGATTACGCAAATCTGCGCGATATTCCCCGCCCGGGACACGCAGACTATACAGCCTACGTTAAAACAAAAGGATATAACGATATAAGAGGCGGCGGAGAATATTCAGGCAGACTTACCCTCCCCCTTACCTTTGCCGGAGCTCTTATAAAGCAGATACTTGAGGAAAAGGGTATATACATCGGGGCTCATATTGCTTCTATAGGTCTTATATCCGATTCCCTTTACGACCCTGTATATCTTACAAGACAGGATCTCGAGCCAAACCCCTTCCCCACGATAGACAGTGATTCGGGAATTGCCATGGAGGAATATATGACGGCTATTGCCGAGGACGGCGACAGCGCAGGCGGTATTATAGAATGTGCCGCCATAGGTGTTCCCGCAGGCTTAGGCTCTCCCATGTTCGAGGGTATCGAGGGTGAGATAGCAAAAATAATATTCGGCATTCCCGCCATAAAGGGTATCGAATTCGGAGCAGGCTTTGACGTTTCCCGAATGAAGGGCTCTGAAAACAATGACCCATTTGAATATGACAACGGTAAAGTGGTAACCTCCACCAACAACGCAGGCGGTATTTTAGGCGGTATTACAAACGGTATGCCGATCATATTCAGATGTGCGGTAAAGCCCACTCCCTCCATAGCAAAGGAACAGAATTCTGTCAGCCTTTCTGGCGCAGTAAACGTACCGCTTAAAATCACGGGAAGACATGATCCCTGTATCGTCCCCCGTGCCGTACCTGTAGTAGAAGCGGCTTGTGCAATAGCAATAATAAATCAATTATAAGGAGCAAAAAATGGATCTCAAGGAAATAAGAAATAGGATAGACGTTATAGACGATGAAATATTAAAGCTTTTCACCGAAAGAATGGAAACTGTAAAGGAGGTTGCGGAATATAAAAGAGCAAAGAATCTCCCCACCTTAAATTCACAGAGAGAAAGAGATATAATTGCCCGTGTAACCGACGGTATGGATGACGAAATGGCTTCCTACACAAAATCTCTCTATTCAACCATGTTTGAGGTTTCCCGTTCTTATCAGAACCATGCCAATTTTGACAGTGAAAGCGCAAAGCAAAAGATAAAGAGTGCTTGTCTTCCCGCTGAAGCTTTATTCCCGAAAAGCGCAGTTGTTGCCTGTCAGGGTGTAGAGGGCTCAAACTCTCAGATAGCCTGTGACAAGCTCTTTGACAGACCTAAGATAATGTATCTTTCATCCTTTGATTCTGTATTCACAGCCGTTGATAAGGGCTTGTGCCGTTACGGTATCCTCCCTATAGAAAACTCTCTTCACGGCTCTGTAACCCAGGTATATGACCTTATGAAGAAGTACAGCTTCCATATCGTAAGAAGCGCAAGAGTCAAAATAGACCATATGCTCCTTGCTAACCCCGGTGTTAAAGCAGAAGATATAAAGGAAATATATTCCCATGAGCAGGCATTAGCACAGTGCAGTGAATATTTAAAGGAATTAAAGAACGTTAAGATAATTCCCTGCGAGAACACCGCCGTTGCCGCTAAAATGGTGCTTGAATCGGGCAGGAGCGACGTTGCGGCGATCTCCTCAAAGAACTGCGCCGAGCTTTATAATCTCTGTGTTTTAAATGACAATATCCAGAACAGCGCAAATAACTACACACGCTTCATCTGTATAGCAAAGGAGCTTGAGATCTATCCCGGCGCCAACAAGATCAGTGTAATGCTCAACCTTCCCCACCGTCCCGGCTCGCTTTACGAAATGATATCAAAGTTTTCTGTTTTGGGAGTCAACCTCACGAAATTAGAAAGCCGTCCCATTCCCGGAAGAGACTTTGAGTTCACCTTCTACGTTGATTTTGATGCTTCCGTATATTCAGAAGAAATACTTACGCTTGTAGCATCTCTCGAGGAATCCCCCGATTTCTTCTCATTTTTAGGTAACTATTCGGAGATTTAAAATGAAATCCTCTTACGGACTGATAGGTAAAAAATTAGGGCACAGCTTTTCTGTGCCAATACACAATATGCTCGGCAACCCCGGCTATACTCTCTGCGAGATAGCACCGAAAGAGCTTGAAGCCTTTATAAAAGCGAAAGAATTCAAAGGAATTAACGTTACTATTCCCTATAAGACCGACGTTATTCCGTGGCTTGATGAAATTTCGGAAAGGGCAAAAAGAATAGGCTCGGTAAATACCGTAGTTAACAAAAACGGAAAGCTTTACGGAGATAATACCGATTATTTCGGCTTTTCCTATATGGCACACCATGCAGGAATAAGCTTTGAGGATAAAAAGGTTGTAATATTCGGTACGGGAGGAACCAGCCTTACCGCAAGGACCGTTGCTGAAGATGAGGGCGCAAAAGAGATAGTAATTGTGGGAAGACGCTCTGAAAATAATTACGATAATCTCTATCTTCATTATGACGCGGATATAATCATCAATACCACTCCCGTTGGTATGTACCCCGACGTTGAAGCCTGTGTTGCCGATCTTGAAAGCTTTGAGAAGTTATGCGGAGTTATAGACGTTATATATAATCCTATACGTACAGATCTTCTTCTGCAGGCGCAAAAGAGGGGTATTCCCTTTACAAACGGTATGCCGATGCTTGTAGCTCAGGCAAAGACTGCCCATGAGCTCTTTCTTGATGCAAAAATCGACGATTCGGTAATTGAAGCTATTACAAAAGCTCTTGAAAGGGATAAAAGAAATATTATCTTTATAGGTATGCCCGGCTGCGGTAAAACAACCTTAAGCAATATCATTGCATCAAAGCTTGACCGTGATATTATAGATACCGATGACATGATAACAGTCTCTGAAGGTATATCTATTCCCGAAATATTTGATAAATACGGTGAGGAATATTTCAGAGACGCAGAAAGCAGGGCTGTCAAAGAAGCGTGTATTTCAAACGGTAAGGTAATAGCTACAGGCGGAGGTGCGGTCCTGCGCGAGGAAAACCGTAAAGCAATTATGCGTAATTCTCTCGTTATATGGCTTCGTGCCGATGCAGAAAAATTAGCTACCTCAGGACGTCCTCTTTCAAAGGATATCGATTCCCTGCGAAAAATGGAAAAGTATCGTTATCCTCTTTACAAAGAGTGCGCCGACGTTGTTATCGACGTTGACCCTGACAATACAGAATCAAATATAACGGAAATTGAAAAATGGCTGTCGGTCTGACAGCCATTTTTCTTTAAATTTATAGGAAATTGCTCAACCTCGTGAGATCGAAGAATCGATTGATCACTGATTGTTGGGGCGGAATTGGGTGCAGCAACTTGCCGTTTATTTATTTATGTAATCAACAAATCTAAGGAATGCGCTCTGCCCATCGGGATTTCTCTTATAAACACCCGAATCAAGAAGAACCTCGAGATACACCTTGCCTATCTCTTCCTCTATGATCTTACCTGCATTTTCAGCATTGAATCCGGGATGGTTTCTTCTTATATCGTCTGCCCAGCGTGCATGATGCTCAAGAGCGGGTATAAGGTGGATATCCTCCCCCTGAAGCATTGCCATTTCAAGCATAGCTATCTCCTTGCATAAACGTCCGGGAAGAACGGCAAGACCCATGACCTCAATAAGACCGATATTTTCCTTTTTGATATTGTGTAAGGCGGGGTTCGGATGGAATACACCGAGGGGGCGCTTTTCGCTTGTGATATTATTACGCAGCACAAGATCGCATTCATAAGCGTTACCCTTCTTTCTCATGATCGGAGTAACGGTATTATGAGGGGTATCCTCGGTAAATGCGTAAATACCGACGCTTTCATCAGAATATCCTCTCCACTTTTCAAGAATCAGGTTAGCGCATTCGCATACCTCCTCCTTGACCTCGCTTGAAAGACGGATGACCGACATAGGCCATTTTACAATACCCGCCGCAACGTCGGAATATTCGTTTATCTTTATTTTCCTTTCAATGGGTGCAGTTTCCATTGCAAAGGTATATCTGCCACCCTGGAAATGCTCATGGGTAAGAATAGAACCGCCGACAATAGGAAGATCGGCATTGGAACCCACGAAATAATGGGGAAGAAAATCAAGTATATCGCAGAGCTTGTAGAATACCGCCCTGTCAATCTTCATAGGTATATGCTTTTCGTTAAAGAAAATACAATGCTCGTTATAATATCCGTAAGGAGAATATTGAAAAAACCAATTCTCCTTCTGTACCTCAAAGCTTATGGGACGAAGATTCTGTCTTGCGGGATGATTTGCTCTGCCCGCATATCCCATATTCTCCGGACAAAGCTGACACTTAGGGTATGAAGCGGCCTTTTGTGTCGCGAGCATTGCTATATCCCTGGGGTCCTTTTCAGGCTTGGAGAGATTGATTGTAACATCAAGCTCACCGTATTCGCAATTATATTTCCATTTAGCATCCTTTGCCATTCTGCCTGCACGAACGTAGTTAAGATCCTTGCTTTGCTCGTAATAAAAATCGGTTGCCTTTTCGCAGTCTATAAAATAGAAGCCGTAAAACATCTCCATGACCTCACGGGGCATGGGGGTCACTACACCCATCAGCTTTGTATCAAACAGATCTCTTGAATTTACGGTATCGTTGATAATGCCCTTTTCAACGGCATGATCAACGAGTACGGTAAGTATTTCATCTATGCTCTTTTCCTCACGGCCCTCTCCCGGGTCGATCCATTCCTCAACCTTCAAAAGATCCATCAGATAATTGCGGATAACGTAAACGTCACAATCAACAATAAGATCCTTTTTTAATGCATAATCAATTAAATCACCTATAGCTTTACAGATCATTATTCTTCTCCATTGTATAATAATACATTATTATATCATATTTTCCCTTTATAATCAACACTTTTTGCAAAAGAATTTATACATCATAAGATGTATTTTTAAAGACAAATTGTTGACTTGAAACCGTTAATATGGTAAAATTAAATATATATACTTAAAGGACGGATTTATAATGGATAAGTTTATTAAAGATATTGAAAACAAAAGCGGAGAATACGGAAGTATCCCCTTCTGGAGCTGGAACGATAAGCTCAATAAGGAAGATCTTATCCGTCAGATCCACGATATGAAGCGCCTTAATATGAAGGGCTTCTTTATGCACGCAAGAAGCGGTCTTGAGACCGAGTATTTAAGCGAAGAATGGTATGACTGTATCAATGCTTGTATAGCAGAAGCAAAGAAGCTCGGCATGGAGGCATGGGCATATGATGAAAACGGATGGCCCAGCGGCTTTGCAGGCGGTAAGCTTCTTACCTGCGATGAAAATTATGCTCATTGGCTCGATTACAAGCTTCTTGATCATTTTGACCCAGATGCTTTTGCGGTATATCAGTTAAAGGATAACAGATCCGTAAGAATAACCGGTGATATGGGTGAAGGTGAATATCACACCCTCTACCGTATGGCTGACAACTCATACGTTGATACCATGAATCCCAGGATCACAAAGGAATTCATAGAGCTTACCTATGAGGATTACAGACAAAAATGCGGCGATGAATTCGGCAAGACCATGCCCGGATTCTTTACCGACGAGCCCCAATATTATCGTTGGCATACGGTATGGTCGGATATGCTCTTGACAGAGTTTGCTTGTGCTTACGGCTATGACGTTATGGACGGACTTTTAGCTCTCTTTGTTGACTATGAGGATTCAGAATGCTTCAGGCACGATTACTATAAGATCTGCCACCGCCTCTTTACCGAAAATTTCATAAAGATCGTATATGAATGGTGTGAGGAACACGGCGCACAGATAACAGGTCATGCTATCGAAGAAAAATTCCTTGTTGGTCAGATGTGGTGCTGCGGCGGCATCATGCCCTTCTATGAATATATGTCCATACCCGGAGTTGACTACCTCGGCAAGGGTGCGGGCAATGACATTTCCCATAAGCAGGTAGGCTCTGTTGCGGCACAGATGGGCAGAAAAAAGGTTATGTCCGAAATGTTTGCCTGCTGCGGATGGGATATTACCCCTCTGCGCTTAAAGCAGGTTGCAGAGCATCAATATTACGGCGGCGTAAATATGATGTGTCAGCATCTCTATCCCCTGTCTATCCGCGGTCAGCGTAAGCGTGACTACCCCTGCTTCTATTCAGAGCATAATCCCTGGCAGTCTGCCTTAGAAGAATTCAATACGTATTTCAACCGTCTCGGCTATACTACCTCACGAGGTGTCGAAAAGGCTGACATACTTGTGATCCATCCTATCAGAACAGCTTACCTTGATTATTTCAGAGACGAGGTGACTCCTGCTTTGGCAGAGCTTGAAGCAAACTTTGCAAACTGCACCAACTGTCTCTCCCAGAATCAGCTCCTTTATCATTACGGTGATGAAACTCTTATGGCAAAGTACGGAAGAGTTGAGGGTAATACAATAATTATAGGCAAATGCAGCTATGATAAGGTAGTTCTTCCCAAGATGAAAACGATGGATAAAAATACCGCTGATATGTTAAAGCAGTATTTGGCAAACGGCGGTAAGCTTGCGGTTTACGGCGATACTCTTCCTACATATATCGACGGCAGAAAGGCTGATATGTCCTGGCTTGTACCCAACGCTACCATCGGAGACTACTGCGATGAAAACGAGATAAAGGTTCGTTATAACGGTGCTGAGGCTCTTATGATAAGGGTACAGGCAAGAAGACTTGAAAACGGCAAGCGACTCTACTACATTCTCAATCTCTCGCACAAGGAAGAGTATAAAGACGTAGTATTTGAAATCAAGAATGTTGACTATATGGCGATCATCGACATGGAAACCCTTAAAACACAGGGCATTCCCGCCGAGAAGACCGCCGACGGTATTAAGTTCACCCTTGATTTTGAAAAGATACAGTCCTATATTCTCATTGAAGAGGATGTACCTAAGGCAGAAAAGAAAGACCTTACTCCTGCCGGTCACAGCGAATTCAAGGTTGTAAATAAAATTGAAAACTCGTACACACTTGATTATGCAAGAATATCCTATGACGGCAAAGAGTTCTCCGAGCTCCGTCCTATAGTACGTATAAAGGACAATCTTCTTTTCGAGCGTTATGAGGGCAAGGTGTGGCTCAAGTTTGAATTCGACCTCGAATCTGTTCCGGAAGACGTAAATGTTGCAATCGAACGTCTTGCATCTCAAAAAGCTTACGTCAACGGTACCGAAATTGAAATATCCGATACCGAATGGTGGCTCGACCGCCACATATCGGCAAACAAGATAACCGGCCTTCTTAAGGAGGGTATCAACGAAATAGTTCTTGAAATTGACTATTTCCAGAGAGATTACGTTTATTACGTTCTCTACGGCGGCGTTTCCGAATCGCTTCGTAACTGTCTCTGTTTCGATACCGAAATTGAATCCATCTACCTCTTCGGTGATTTTGAGGTAATGACAGAAGCGGATAAATATGAATCACATCCCCGTAACTACCTGGCATATACAGGCACCTTCAAGGCAAGAAAGACCCAAGGCTCGATCGATCTTGAAAACATCGTTGAAAGCGGATATCCTTTCTTTAAGGGCGATATTACCGTTGAATGCGAATATACGGGCGGAGGCAAGGAGTTCTATCTTGACGGTGTTTACAGCTGTGCGGAGGTATATTTGAACTCAGAGCTTGTAAAAAAGCTTCTCTTTACAAACCATTGTACCCTTGAAAACGTTAAGCCCGGCGACAAGATATCCTGCAAGGTATATCAATCTCCCTTTAACCTTTTGGGCGTTCACCACCGTAATGATATAGAGGTATATGCCTCACCCGATATGTTCGCTTTTGAAAAGGAATGGGACGGTGCCGACTGTCCCGGTTATACAGATAGATACGCGCTTAAAAAATTCTCAATAAAGTAAGGAAATAATTAATGAAATACGATTTAACATCGGTGATATCCTCGATAATCAAAGCAAAGGGCGAGGATATCATCGACAGACCCGATGAATTCATGCGAGTGCTTTTGGCAAGCGCACCCGATACAGAGCCCCTTGCCCCCACGATATATGCGGCACTTGTAAACGGTGCCGTAATGATAATAGCGCAAGGAAAGAACGACGATGCCGTCGGACAAACCAACTCGGTTAAGATAGCAATTGAGATACTTATAAACGAGGCCGGCGCAGACAAAGACAAGGCGATCGAGGTTGCAGTAAGCTTTGCCGCAGCCTTAGGATATGTATTCGGTGAGGAAAAGAGTGATACACAGCTTATCGAGGATGCAAAGGCTCATATTCAAAAGAAGGAATATGATGAAGCAATAAAGCTTTTAAATGGTCTTGATGCCAAAGGTAATTCTGACGCGGCATTCCTGCTCGCCAATATATACTATAACGGAATAGGTGTTCCGGTTTCCTATAAAAAGACCATCAGCTTTCTTGAAAAAGCAAAGACACCCGATTCTATTAATATGCTTGCCCGCTTATATGCAGAGGGCAAGGGATGTACAAAGGATACCAAAAAAGCGGTTTCCCTATGGGAGGAGGCGGCGTCCCTCGGCTCTGCCACAGCAGAATACCAGCTTGGCGTGATCTATTTGAACGGTATTTTAGGTATAAAAGCCGATATCAAAAAAGCAACAGCTTATATTAAATCATCCGCAAAAAAAGGCTTTGCGCCTGCACAGAAGGCATTATCCGCTTTACCTAAAGAGCATACCGCCCTTACAGTGGATGAAATATCCGAGCTCGAAGAAGCAAGTAACAAGGGGGATATAAAGGCAGCCTATTCCCTTGCCAACGCTTATTTCAAGGGCGACGGAGTTCTTCAGAGTAAAACAAAGGCTATAGAGCTTTATACCAAAGCGGCAAATGACGGACATTTTCCTTCCATGGTAGCACTTATAACAAGATACACGATAGATGCAAGCATTGTTCCCGTATGGACTGCGGCAAAGTATTGGTATGAAAAGGCGAAGAGCACAAACAAAGCGAAATTAAACGTTATACACCCCGATCTAATAACCGGCGAGGAATTATATCTCAAGGTCCCTAAAACCGCAAAAAACAAGCGCGAACGTTACGAGGAGGCGGCAAAGAAGGGGTACGTAACAGCTTATACCGAAATAGGCAAGATGTATAAGATAGATTCAAAGGCAGTTCCCTATCTTAAATTAGCCGCAGACCGCGGTGATAAGGAGGCACTCGAGCTTCTCATCCCCAAGCTTACAGATCAGAAAGAAGCCGAAGCTTACCAAAAGCTTTTGGATTACGTAAATACGGTAGTTAGTACATTATAACAATAATTGAGGCTGTAAAAAAAGCCTGAAAAAAAAGGAACCATCGAAAAAGACGGTTCCTTTAAGTTTTGCATCAAAAAACTAAAATGTGTGCAAATAAGGGTACACAAACAAAACTGCAGCCAAATACGGTAAAAAACGTTGTGGATGATCTGTATTTAAGGTCTCCGAGCTTTTTTCTCGTTTTGCCTTGTCAAGACACATCGAATTCATCAAAGATGAATATATCGAGTTGCTTGCAACATATCGAGTTTGCCTTTGGCAAATATATCGACAGCAGGGGATGATCCCCTGCACCCTCCCGTATCGAGCGTAGAGTTGGATATAGCTGTTTTTTTAATGTCCGAAATAAAGTACGGTATTTTGTGAACAGAGTTCAAAAGAAAAACGAACGAGAAAAAACTCGTCCGTTTGTTGTTTTTAAAGGCAATCTTACATTTTTTCATAAGATAAAGAATACTTTCCTGTCTTCTATGGCAATCTTTTCGTCAACACACAGAACCGTCCCCCTGTGCTACGGCAAATCTTGCTCTGTTTTATCGGTTAGATAATATACTACCCTTTCTTCATTCCAAAAAACTTCTAAATAATCATCATAAAATATAAATTTATAATATAAAGTCATTTCCAAAAACATTATGTTTAGAGTAAATTATATTTTCTTGACTTTTGAGTTAATGGTGGAATTTGTCGAACGATTTTTAGGGGGGGTACCCTACCGAAAGGCAAAATCCTATGTTATAATTAAAATGAAAGCGCCGAAAGGCGTTTTAAAATTAATTATAGAGAGGTAAGAAATGCCGAGAAGCGCAAAAAAAGGACTTGATTTTTGTCCGTTTGATATTATACTTTCAAAAGAAGAAGAGGCTGTTAAAAAAGAGATAGGCGGGATCTATGCTTCTGTTCTCCATCCTCTTCTCGTGAGAATATACGGCGGCGAGGGTTATTTTATTAAATGGGACAGAGAACTTGCTGAAGTCTTTTGCAAGGAGGAAATGCTGTCCCGGGACAAGGTTGACAGAGTTATCGATTCATGTATCAATAACGGTGTATTTGATAAAGAAATCTACGAAAAGTATTCTGTGCTTACGTCAAGAAATATTCAATGTAAATACCTTAAATATACTCACAGACGTGTAAATTCATATATAGTAAAGGAATATTCTCTTATCGAAGCAAAGGATATTTCTGTAACAGAAACGGAAAATATCTGTAACAGAAATGTTATTTCTGCAACAGAAACGGATAATATCTGTAACAGAAACGTTATTTCTGCAGCAGAAACGGAAAATATCTGTAACAGAAACGTTATTTCTGCAACAGAAACGGATAATATCTGTAACAGAAACGTTATTTCTGCAGCAGAAACGGATAATATCTGTAACAGAAACGTTATTTCTGCAGCAGAAACGGATAATATCTGTAACAGAAACGTTATTTCTGCAACAGAAACGGATAATATCTGTAACAGAAATGTTATTTCTGCAGCAGAAACGGATAATATCTGTAACAGAAACGTTATTTCTGCAGCAGAAACAAACGATGATTTATATAATAATAATATTAATAATAATATTAATAATAATAATTCTCTCTCTCTTTCTTTTAATTTAATTAATAATAAAAATAATAATAAAAAGAGATACGGAATTTATAAAAACGTAATTCTTACAGACGGTGAATACCGAGAAATCGAAGAATTATGCGATGACGTTGAATACAGTATCAATTATCTTTCAAAGGGGCTTAAAACATACGGAGAAAACATGAAATACTCATATATCCATTACATAAAGAAGTGGATAAGCGAAGGAAAGCTGAAGGGAAAAAATAAAAAGAAAGAGAAGAATGAAATTTTCGATTACAACATTGACAGCCTTGATGCGGCAGAAAGTGAGTGTGTAAACAAAGCGTTTAACGAGCAGAAGCAAATGATAGCGCGCTATCTTTCAAAGCTTAAAGCTTAGATACGTTGTTTTATGGAACAATTTCCTATAACACAAAAAACGAGCCGCGAACGACTCGTTCTTTGCTTAGATGGAAGGTGATGGATGATGTATATAATTACGCATAGCGTAGTTATACCTTTATTATCTGCCTTTGACCTCAAAACGAAAAGAGCAACGGGGACATTTAACTGTGTGTACACCTTTCGCCTTAGGTAATCTGAGGTTTGCATGACATGAGGGACATTGACGGTAAACGTGGGTTTTTCTGTCCCGGAGCTTGTTTTTCTGAAGCTTGAAAAAACCGCCTATCCTGTTAAAAAATCTCATAAATCTCTCGTTTTCGTTTCTTCTTTTCCATACGTTCTTTGACATCATTCTGAAAATACAATAACCTATAA
The DNA here is from genome assembly GCA_015065105.1 of Oscillospiraceae bacterium. Lineage (GTDB taxonomy): Bacteria > Bacillota > Clostridia > Oscillospirales > CAG-272 > RGIG7300. The sequence continues at coordinate 26,693 of SVQZ01000009.1, forward strand.
GAAAATAATTCAGAAGAGTAAGAATTATCGAACGGATAAAAACATTAACAACACTCAGGATAACACCTGTCCATAAAAGGATCAGGGTCATTTTGTCCATACCGTTCCTGCCGTACATAAAGCGTATGAGTTTTTCTTTAAATTTCATTTACCGATATCTCCTTTTGCTGATATCATTATATTTCCCCATTATCAATTTATCATCAACTTTGGCAAAAAAATATATTGACAATAGGTTGAGATTTGTGATTTAATATATATGTAAAATCATTTTCAGGAGTGTTTTATGTTTAAGATCCTTGTTGTTGAAGATAACGCAGAGCTTCGCCGTCTCTTTTGCAAAGTTTTGGACCGTGAAGGCTATACCCCCTTGGAGGCAAAGGACGGAATAGATGCATTAGATGTTTTGGATAACGAATTTGTCGATCTTATAATATGCGATATCATGATGCCCCGAATGGACGGGATAGAATTGGTTCGTGAGCTTCGCGATGCAAGATATACCCTTCCCGTTCTTATGATAACAGCCAAGGAGACGTTTGCCGACAAGCAGCAAAGCTTTAACGCGGGAGTTGACGATTACATGGTAAAGCCTGTTGACGTGAACGAGATGATGCTGCGCGTAAAGGCTCTTTTAAGGAGAGCAAAGATAGTTAACGAAAGAAAGCTTACATTCGGTGAAACGGTTCTTGAATACGATACCTTCACTCTCTACACAGGCAAAGGCGCTGAATGTCTTCCCCAGAAGGAATTCATGCTTTTATATAAGTTAGCGTCCAACCCCAATCATATCTATACCCGTCAGCAGATAATGGATGATATATGGGGCATGACAAGCGAAACAGACACCCACACAGTTGACGTTCATATCAACCGTATCCGCGACAAATTGAGAGATAACGAAGATATCGAGATAGTGACGGTACGCGGTCTTGGCTATAAAGCAGTAAAAAAATGAAAAAAGTCAGTAAGAGAGCAAAAAGATATATAACAGAAATACAAACCGATAGCGTCAAGACAGAAGGACATTCGCTGCGCTTTCATTTCGCCCTTATAATATTTATTATACTTCTTTTCGCCATGTCTTTGACAATAACGGCAACGGTGATTCTTTACCAAATGAGGTTACTTCGTGTAATTCTGGGCGGCCCTTTTTCGGTTATCATAGGTGTATTTCTGTTAAGTGTGTGCATAGCCTCCGCTCTTGCATATTATGTTAACAACCACATTTTAAGACCTATCGTTACATTGAGTAATGCGTCAAAAAAGGTTGCAAAAGGTGACTTTTCAGTAAGGATCGACAAAAAAACGTATATCGAGGAGCTAAACACAACCTTCGATAATTTCAACAATATGGTCAGCGAGATATCCTCTATAGAGACCCTTCGCAACGACTTCGTGGCAAACGTATCCCATGAATTCAAAACGCCCCTTTCCGCAATCGAGGGATACGCCACACTTTTGCAGGATGAGAGTCTTTGCGCAAGCGAAAGAAATGAATACATAAAAAAGATACATGACAATACAAGGCTTTTATCCGATCTTACAGGCAATATACTTCTGATATCAAAGCTTGATAATCAGAGCTTCACCTCCCATAAGAAGATATTCCGCTTGGACGAGCAGATAAGGGAGGCTATACTCACCCATGAGGTAACCTGGGAAACTAAGGGTACAGAGCTTGAAATAGATCTGGAAGAAATAAACTATAACGGAGAAGAAAGCCTTTTACTTCAGGTATGGATGAATCTTATCGGCAATGCACTCAAATTCACAGAACAGAACGGTAAGATATCGATATCGCTCAAAAGCTTTCAAAATATTGCAGTAATAAAAATAGCCGATGACGGCATCGGCATGGATAATGCTACAAAAAAGCATATATTTGAAAAATTCTATCAGGGGGATACCTCCCATAAGGGCAAAGGAAACGGTCTCGGTCTTCCCCTTTGCAAAAGGATAGTAAATCTCCACAGAGGACGAATCGAATGTGAAAGCGAACCGGGAAAAGGAACTGTCTTTACCGTTATTCTTCCATTATAAAAACGTATATCGTCCCGCCTGCAAAAGGGCGGGAAAAGGTGTCCTTTCAGCGAGCTTTCCCGAACAGCTTCTTTGGAGGAACAAGCTTAAAGACCTTATATTTCCTTACGTCCGGCCTTATCTTTCTACAGTCTGAAGACGGCGAATGCCGTCTTATCCTGTTATAAGATCGCCTAAAGTGATCTTATCAAAATAATCATTCAATACATCATTCAAACCGCTCCACATCTTAAGTGTGGGGCATTTTTCTGCGTTTTTACATTTCGGCGCACCTTCTTCAAGGCAGGCAACGGGGGCAAGACTTCCCTCGGTAAGCCGTAAAAGATCACCTATTATATACTCCTCGGGGGCTTTGGTGAGCTTATAGCCACCCCCTCTTCCTTGAAGACCCTCAATATAACCGTTTTTTGTTAAAACGGGAAGTATTCTTTCTATATATTTTAATGATATTCCCTGTCTTTTGGCGATCTCTTTCATAGGTATAAAGCCCTTATCCCGATTCTCTGCAAGATCACAAAGCACTCTTATAGCATATCTTCCTCTGGTAGATACTATCATATTACTCTCCGTAAAGGTCGGTGGAAAGATATCGGTCTCCCGAATCCGGGAAAAGTACAACAATATTCTTCCCCTTGCTTTCAGGCTTTTTAGCCTCTTCGATCGCGGCATAAAGCGCCGCACCCGAGGATATGCCTGCAAGAACACCCTCTATCATACCTACCATTCTTGCGCTCGCATAGGCGGCCTCATTCGTAACCCCGACTACCTCGTCTATAACAGAAAGGTCAAGAATATCGGGAATAAAGCCTGCACCTATACCCTGGATCTTATGAGCACCCGATCTCCCTTTGGTTATAACGGGAGAATCAGAGGGTTCAACGGCTATTATCTTAACGTCCTTTTTCTTTTCCTTAAGATATTTGCCTACACCGCTTACAGTGCCTCCCGTACCTGCACCCGCAACGAATATATCTACCTCTCCGTTGGTATCGTTATATATTTCGGGGGCTGTGGTATCGTAATGAGCCTTGGGGTTTGCGGGATTTACGAACTGACCCGCGATAAAGCTTCCCTCTATCTGTGCCTCAAGCTCCTTTGCTTTTTCTATGGCACCCGCCATGCCGAGCTTACCGTCGGTAAGTATAAGCTTTGCTCCGTATGCGCTCATAAGCTTCTTTCTTTCCTCTGACATAGTCTCGGGCATAACGATAATCACCTTGTAACCTCTTGCGGCCGCAACCGAAGCAATACCTATTCCCGTATTACCGCTTGTAGGTTCGATTATAACAGAATCGCTGTTAAGCTTTCCTTTGCGCTCTGCATCGTCAAGCATCGCCCTGCCAACTCTGTCCTTTACAGAGCCTGCAGGATTAAAATATTCCAATTTGGCATATATTTTTGCTTTTAATGCGTATTTTGCTTCTATATTTTTCAGCTCAAGTAAAGGGGTATTCCCTATAAGCTGATCAACTGACGTATATATCATATATTTTCCTTACCTATAAGATGATTTATAAGCTGCTGTGCAGTTCTTCCGCTTCTGCCGCCATGCTGCATAGCCCATGCTCTTGCCTTTGCTGTTATCTCATCATCCGTCATATTTATATTATTTCTGTGTGCCAATTCTGTAACTATCTTGAAATAGTCCTTCTGGTCGGGCTTTGAATAATTGATGGTACATCCGAAACGGTCGTAAAGAGAAAGCTTTTCCTCCATTGTGTCCGAATGACGTACGTCATTTGTAACCGAAATGTCCTTTCTGTCGCTCCAGGTCTCCTTAATGAGATGCCAACGGTTAGAGGTTGCATATATAAGAACGTTTTCAGGTCTTATTTCAAGTCCGCCTTCAATTACTGCCTTGAGATACTTATATTCTATCTCGTTTTCCTCAAAAGAAAGATCGTCCATATATATTATAAAACGGTAATTACGGTTCTTGATATCTGCAATTATCTTGGGCAAAAACTCAAACTGATGCTTATATATTTCTATTATACGGAGTCCTCTGTCATAATACTCGTTAAGTATCGCTTTTATGCTTGTGGATTTTCCCGTACCCGCATCACCGTACAAAAGAACATTATTTGCTTTCTGTCCCTTTACAAACGCCTCTGTGTTTTCTGTAAGCTCCGCCTTTTGAAGCTCGTAACCAACAAGATCGCTCAGGCGTATTACCTCGGTATTGGTTATAGCTTCAAGCTCACATTCACTTCCGGGTTTTATACGGAAAGCCTTGTTCATGCCGAACATACCGACACCGTAGCAGCGGTAAAAATCCGTTACCGCTTGAAACACTCCGTTTTCATCCGGGCAGCTCTCTATCTTTGCGCTTAATGCTCTTATCTTTTCGCTTACGTTCTTATTATACATCTGCTCTGCCTTGGGCATCGATATATAATTTGAAATAACAGAAAAACAATTTATATCAAGAGTTTTTTCGATCACGGAAAAATCATAATCGAAAAGCGATTTGAATATAGCAAAATCACCCTTTGCAAAATTATTTACAGAGCCCTCACCCGCACCCTTTTTTTCACAGCACATACTGAAGGGGTTTTCTGTGGTCGCCAAAAGATATGCAAGATAGTTATGCCAAAGATTATCGTTAAATCCGTATCTTGTGGCTATATCAAGCAGACGGTGTATCTCGGTATATATTTCCGAAATAAGCTGTTCCTTATTATAATCACCCGCATAAAAACGGCGGGTAATGTCACTGAGCTTAAAAAGAACCGAATCCTTTTCTATATTACGGTAAACTACTAATTTTGATAAATAACGGTACATAAAAGAGTCCTCTTTGCTTATTTAAAATATAATAAAATTATACTTCACTCTGTGAATAATGTCAATAATTTAATTTTATATTATCGCAAAGCATCGCAATAAACTCGCTGTTTGTCGGTTTTCCCTTTTCACAGTTTATCGTAAAACCGAAAAGCTCGGTGAGCAAGATTATATCCCCTCTATCCCAGGCTATTGATATGGCGATCCTCATCGCTCTTTCAACGCTGGAGGGGGTAACGTCATATTTTTGCGCCACCCTTGAATATATCTCTTTGGTTACCGAATTCATATACGTTTCGTTTTTGTAAGCCAACACTATGGCACAACGCAGATATTCATGACCCTTGATATTTGCAGGTACACCGATCCTGTGTAACAAATTAGTGACCTTTATTATTATATCCTTATTTTCTTCTTGCAGAATCATTTTTTATTATTCCTCCAAAACGAACTTTTGTTCGTTTTTGATTATATCATATATTTTTGCTTATGTCAATGTTTTTTCTAAGATAACGGGAAGAAAACATTTGAAAAAACTCTTGACAAATCAGAAAAGAGACGATATAATAAGTGTACTATCATACATAGTACACTTATGGAGGATCAAATGTTTTCTATCGACATATTTTCAAGGACCCCCGTATATGAGCAGATAATCTCGCAGATCGAGGAATACGTTTCAAAAGGAATTTTAAAGCCGGGAGATAAGATCCCCTCGGTCAGAGCCTTATCTGTAAAGCTTTCGGTAAACCCCAACACCATTCAAAAGGCTTTTTCCGAGCTGGATGCCAAAGGTATAATTTTTTCAGTTCCCGGAAGAGGCTGCTTTATCGCAGAGGATGCTTTGGAAACGGTAAAATCAAAAAAACGAGAAAAGCTCGGCGATCTTAGAGCTCTTTGCGAAGAATTAAAAACGGCAGGGGTAACAAAGGACGAAATAATTGAACGAATCAACCTTATATTTAACAATGAAGGAGGAGATAAGAAATGATCTTTGCAAAAGACCTCACCAAGACCTTTGACGGCTTCACGGCATTAAATTCCCTAACCTGCAAGATACCTGAGGGATGTATCTACGGCATGGTAGGTTCTAACGGAGCGGGCAAGTCAACCTTTTTACGCATACTTTCAGGTGTTTATAAAGCTGACAGCGGTATTTGCGAAATAGACGGTGAAAGAGTCTGGGAAAATCCCCGCGCAAAATCAAAGTTAGCATTTGTACCCGATGACGTCTTTTATCTTCAGGGAGCTTCTATGGACAGAATGGCTTCTTTATATAAAGCGGTATATCCCGATTTTGATGAAAAGACATACCTTTCCCTTACCGATACCTTCAAGCTGGACAGAAAAAAGAATCTCAACGCATTTTCAAAGGGTATGCGCCGACAGGCAAGCACGATCCTTGCTCTTTCGGCAAAGCCCCAATATATATTCTTTGATGAGACCTTTGACGGTCTTGACCCTGTTATGAGAACACTTGTAAAAAAGCTTATATGCAACGACGTAATAGAAAGAAAGGCTACTGCTATCATAACCTCTCATTCACTGCGTGAATTAGAGGATACCTGTGATCAGCTCGCTCTTCTTCATAAGGGCGGTCTTGTACTTGAAAGCGACACCGAAAATCTTAAAACAAAGCAGTTCAAGATACAGATAGCCTTTAACGATGATTACGATATCTCCCGGTTTAAGGATATTGATATAAGCAATTTCACAAAAAACGGCTGTGTTACAAACATGATAGTCAAGGGAGATAAGCAAGAGGTATTAACAAAGCTTTCGATGCTTTCGCCGATCCTTCTTGAAGCCCTTCCTCTTTCTCTTGAAGAGATCTTCACCTATGAAATGGAGGCATTGGGCTATAGCTTCGACGGACTATTCGAGGAGGTAGAATAATGAAAAAACATATTTTCAATAAGTCCTTATATTTAGATGCATTAAAACAGACAAGAATTTTTGCAATACTTTGCATCACTGTATTCCTGTTTATAAACCTCGCTGTTCCGATAGATACAATAATCAATTTCTACGATACCCGCGAAGCCGCAGATTTTGCCAACTTCGCTCCTGTTATGATGGTAGTTCCCTATGCTGTTACTCCCGTTTTATGTCTTATATGCTTCGGCTTTATGAATAAAAGAAAGTCAGCTGATTTCTATCATTCTATAGCAGATACAAGAACATCTCTTTATTTAAGCCTGTTTTTGGCAGTTATTACCTGCGTTGCGGGAATCATTGTCATAAGCACGGCACCCTCCCTTTTACTCCATTATTTATACAAAAAGGTATTTATCGTAAACCTTAAAAGCATTCTTATAAACCTTTTCGGCATTATGGCTTCGTCCATATACTGCGCCGCTATAGTAACTATAGCAATGAGCTTAACAGGAACTCTGCTTACAAACGTTGCGGTATCCGCTATACTTCTTTTCTTCCCCGATTTTATAACAACGGTATCTGCAAGCACGCTTTGTGAAGTAATTCCCGTTCTTCCGAATATCGACTACTTCGGAAAGCTGATGCCCTCCGGCTTCAATATTATAAGTCTGTTATTCTTTGGAAATACTCCCTGGACAGAAATATTCGAAGATATTTCAAGAAGCATCACTACCCTTATTCTGTCACTTCCCGCAATACTCATCGCCGTTTGGGTATTCAAAAGAAGAAAGAGCGAAACTGCGGGCTATCCTACCCAAAATAAATATCTGCAGGCAGCATTCCGTATAATCTGTTCGTTTATTGTTTCCTTCTTTGCAACCATACTTGTTTTTGACGGAATATTGTCAGGGGAAAACTATATAGAAAGAATATATTATATAGTCCTTATCTATATTGCATCACTCCTTATATATTTCATCTGTGAGCTTATCACCACAAAGAAGCTTAAAAACCTTGTTCGTATCATTCCGGGCTTCACCGTTGTTATTCTGTTAAACGTATTATTCATAGCTACTCTCTTCGGTGCATATAATATCTGTCTTTCCTTCACTCCCAAAGCAAACGAGATAGAATACGTTCGCTTTATAAGCGGTAATACAAGCGAGGATCTTTCGGGATATTATATCAGGAAAAACGAGGATATAAAGCTTACCGATAAGGACGTAAAGAAGCTTATATCCGAATCACTCAGAGATGACGTTGAAAAAACAAAAGCAGACACCTATTACAGAGACAGCGCTTCCCCCGACACCTATTATTCAATGAAACGCGTAATGATCTGTGTAAACGGCAGAGAACGTATAAGAGAAATAAGGTTGAGCGAAGAAGAACACAGCTTCTTATCCGAAAAGCTTAAGCAAAACCCAAAATACCAAAGCTCTTATAATTCCCTTCCCCCTTTGGGAAAGGGTACGGATATCCTCTATTACGGTGAATATCTTACTACCGACGATGCAAGACGTATTTATGATATCATGAGAAAAGAGGTAGCCTCCATTGATTTTGAAACCTGGTATTCAATGGTCGAAGGGTACGGCGGAAGAAATATCGGAGAAGGATTCTGGCTCTCAACCGTTGTTGATATGGAGTCTGTAGAGATATACGTCCCCATCTATCTTGAATTAAAGGAGAGCGCTGAGGAATATTTCAAGATAGTATCAACAAAAGATAATAAAAAGGATATACTTTCCGCCATAGATAAGCCCGAAACAGTTGAATATCTCCGCGCAGAAATTTATACGGGGGACAGCACGTATTACCTTGATTTTGATCCAAATCTTTCAAATGAGAGCGAAGAGGAAATGCTTGATTTTCTTTCGGGTCTTTCTGAGGAAGAAAAACTCAACACTGACAAGCCGGTACTTGCGGTATATGCAGATTTCTTCATCGATGATGAATACGGCGGATATTGGAATTCGGTAAAAGCGTATTTCAATTATACGGGAGATCTCGAAAAGCTTATTACCGAAGCAGGTTATGCATATGAATAAGCGGCAAGTTGCCGCACCCAATTCCGCCCCAACAATTAGTGATCAACCGATTCTTCAATCTCACGAGGTGGAGCATTTCCTATAAATTAAAAAACGGGCGCCGGCCCGCACCGATGATCGGGTGTGAACCTTTCATAAGCTTGTTTCTTCAGCACCCGAAATGGAACAATTTCCCATAAATTAAATAAATATCCACCCATTCGGGTGGATATTTATTTATTCAGCAGTATATATGCCTTTAAAATACAAAGCTGGGTTTTTGCATCGGCAAACTCATTGTTCATTACCCTTTGGTATGCTTCCTCAAGAGGCATTGTAAACACCTCAAGAAATTCATCCTCATCAAGGTGTGCATCACCTTTGGTAAGCTCGGTAGCAAGGTACATTGTAACCCTTTCCTCCAAAAGTGCAGGGGAACCTATGTAATCGCCTATATACTCCATTTTACCGGGAATATACCCTGTTTCCTCGTAAAGCTCCCTCTTTGCCGCTTCAAGAGGATCCTCGCCTATTTCAAGCTTTCCCGCAGGAATTTCGGTAACCACTCTGCCGATAGGATATCTGTACTGTCTTTCAAGCACGATCTCCCCCTCATCTGTTACAGGGATAACGCATACAGCACCGTTATGCTTTATATACTCCCTCGTTGACTTGTTTCCGTTAGGAAGCTCTATCGTGTCACGGCGAACGTGCAGAACAACACCGTCAAATATTTTTTCTTCAGATAATTTCTTTTCAGTAAGGTCCATTATTCTCTCCGTTAATTATATTCTTTATATTTTTTCTTGAAATATTGAGTCCTATTATATTTATTCCGTTTTCAGCACTTTCAGGATATATCTCATATCTTCCCTTCACGCAGTTTACAAGATATTCTCCCCATATTCCCTTTATTCTTAACACCTCGCCGCATTCAAATGAATTAAATATCCTGTCAATACGGCGCTTTATTTCATCGGCGCTGCAGAAAGGAGGCTTTATAAGGGTACTTAAATACCTTGCAGAATGGGTGGTTTCAGATCCGAGAGAATTAAAGCCGTGACCGGCTTTATATATCGAATCCATATCGCCGTATTTACACACGTCAAACCCGCCCAACGTCAATTTTTCGTCCGCTTTTTTGATATATTCTTCAAGTTCAGCATCGGTCTGCATATCGTTCATTGAGAATACTACCGCGCCAGAAGCGAATATCTGTTTTTGAAGCATAGATTCAGAAAAACCATCAAGACCGTCAAGCGAAAAAGGATCAACAACACATATAACGTTACCGATATGACACTTGCCTTTAAGCTCGGGAGAAGCCATGACCGAATAGAACTGCGAAATATCGTAAACACCCGAGGGCTCTACTATTATACGGTCGAAATGCTCTGATAATTCAAGAAGCATATCATGAAAGCCCACCTTCAGGGTACAGCATATACAACCGCCGAAAAGCTCGTCTGTATGAATACCTTCGGCTGCCAATATCCTTGAATCTATACCCTTATTACCGTATTCGTTCTCAATTACCGCAAAGCTCTCTCCTATTCTGCGGAGATACTCTGCATATTTTCTTATAAAAGTAGTCTTACCGGCTCCAAGGAAGCCGGTAATAAGATCAATATTTGCCATAGGTCTTTGCTAATTCAACCATTATCTTTGCGCGGTCAAAGCTTGCGTTTGCAGGATATTCGCAGCCTGTTGCAAGCACAAATCCGCCATCCTTCTTGAAATAGTCGATATTATCCTTACATTCCTTTATCCATTCTTCATCGGTACCGATAGCGGCAGAGGCAGGTGTAACACAGCCGATAAGAGTGAGCTTATCACCGTACTTTGACTTACATTCCTCAAAGCTTTCACAGCCCTTGGGAGGATAGAGGAAGGAGATAGCACAAGGATCCATCATCTCGATCTGCTCGTCAAAATAGATATCCTTACCGCAGTTATGGATCATAACAGCAACACCCTTTTCATGAAGCATATCACAGATCTCCTTGATATACTCACCCTCAAATTCAAGCCACATTGCGGGAGACATGATAGAGCCTGAGGCAAAAAGGGTATCGAACATGACAGCATCAACCCCTGTATCCGCAATTGCGGCACAGTATTCCTTCAGGGTAGCGGTAACGTTTGCAACAGCATCCTTAACTGCGTCGGGATCGTCATAGAGATCCATATACATTTCCTGCTGGCTTCTCATCATTGAAAGTACGCCTAAAGGACCGAATACGAAGGCAATAACGGGAACCTCGCCCTTTTTAGCCGCAACAAGCTTCTTGCATACGTCGATATGCATCATCATACGCTTTGAATTGCGGTAATCAACCTTTTCAATCTTGGAATATTCATCGATATCATCTATAATAAGATTATTGTAATCGGGGTGTGCTGCCTCGTTTTCAGGGAAAACAAGCTTCTGTCCCCATGCATCACATTCAACCGAGAGATCGATAAGAGTACAGATACAGTCGAGATCGTATTCATCGGTTGCCTTCAATAAAGAATTTGCACAAACGTCCGCATTGGTTGACCATTCCTCGTAGCTTGCGCCCACAAGATTTCTCGTTACTCCGCTTAAAATGGGATAAACAGGCACATAATCCGGTTCCTTATGCGACATTGCTGTCATTACCCTCTCAAAATGTGTCATTCTGACACCTCCGTTTAAATAATCTGATATATAAAGCAATAGCACAACAGGTAAAATTATTACTCATCGATACCATAAGATTGATATTTACCGTAAGAATTATATCTGTCGTGCTGCTGTTATGTAACCATTAAATATTATACTCTAAACCCTTGATTTTGTAAAGTGATTTTATATTGATTTTTTCAACAAAAAAAACTCCTAAAATTCTACATATTTGTAAAATCAGTTTATATAGTCAAAAATCTTTAAAATTACTCTTGACAGGGACGATTTGTTAATATTTATATATTGAATACTTAATAAAAATCTGTTATCATATTTTATATATATTTATAAGGAGTATATTTATGAAAAAAAGATATTTTACACTTCTGTGTTGTATCTTATTGCCTGTAATATACGAGCTTTTATTAAGACTCTTTACCATAGGAAGTATTAATTTCAGATTTATATACATAATTCTATTCTCGGTTCCTGCCGGAGGATTCATATTCATTTTCACTATGGCTTTCGGCAAAAGGGCAAATAAGATCGTTTTTAACGTAATAAACGGAATTATGACCGCCTATTTTATAGCCCAATTAGTATATTTCGTTATATTCAAAGCATTTTTCAGCATTTCGCAGGTCGCAATGGGCGGTGAAGCTATCATGACCTTTACCGATCAGACCCTCCATGCACTCTTTGAAGCGGCCATACCCATAGCTATATATATCGCGGTATTCGTTACCGTAATAATATTTACCAAAAAGGAAAAGCTTGATTTTTCAAAGGTTGACGTCAAGGAGGTACTAAAGACCTCTGTTGCGGTTCTTGTAACCCATCTGCTCTGCCTTTCCGTATTGCTTATCGGCGGTACAGGAAGCTATTCCATATATGATACATATCATTCAAACGATACAAAAACAAAGAACAGCGTTCCTAATTTAGGTGTTCTGGTTACTACAAGACTTGAGCTTCAGCATCTTATTTTTGCACCCTTATATGAGGATTCACCTATTGACGTAACAGCAAAAATCGATTATCCCGAATATTCTCCGAAGGAGTATAACGTATCCGACGTAGATTTCAATGAGATAGTCAAAAAATCAAACAATGACGAAAACGTTGCGGCTCTTGCTTCTCTTCTCGCAAACCGCGAGCCCACCAAAAAGAATGAATATACCGGATTTTTTGAAGGTAAGAACCTTATAACCATATGTGCCGAATCCTTCTCTCCCTATCTTATCGACGAGGAAAGGACCCCCGCTCTTTACAGACTCTCAAAAGGCGGTCTTATATTCAATAATTTCTATAATTCCTACGATGCTGTTACCACTAACGGAGAGTACACCTTCTGTATGGGTAACTTCCCCGATCTTTCCCGTTCTAAAAAGGATAACAGCTTTATAGAATCGGCAGATAACGCCCTTCCCTATTCTCTTGCCAATCAATTCAATTCGGTAAATGCAAAAACCTATGCATACCATAACTTCAATGCTACCTATTACTCAAGATACCTCACCCATCCCAATATGGGCTATAAGGTATTCAAAACCCCCGATAACGGTCTTGACATAGCACCCACCTGGCCCTCCTCCGATTACGATATGATGCTTAAGAGCGTTGACGACTATATCTATTCGGGAAGCCGCTTCCATGCCTACTATATGACCTTCAGCGGTCATTACCAATATAATTGGGAAAACTATATGGATGCAAAAAACAAGAGCCTTGTAAAGGATATAGAATGCTCTGAGGCGGTACAGTGCTATATAGCGGGAAATATGGAGCTTGAATTTGCTCTTCAGTACCTCCTTGAAAGACTTGAGGAGGCCGGGATCGCAGACGATACTGTAATAGTTCTCACTACCGACCATTATCCCTACGGACTTCTTGATAAGGAATATGAAGAGCTGGCTTCACTTTCGGGTCACACCGAGGAGATAGACAAGGATTTTGAAATGTACAGAAGCAGCTTTATCTGCTGGAGCGGAGATATGGAAGGAGAGGACGCAATAGAGATAGACGACTATTGCTCTACAATAGATATTCTCCCCACCCTTCTTAATCTTTTCGGTTTTGAATATGATTCCCGTCTTATTATGGGAAGAGATATATTAAGTGACAGTGAGCCTATAGCAATAATTTCAAACGACAACTTCATCTGTGAGGACTACCGCTTTAACGCAACGGACAACGAACTCGTTATCACCAATGAAACGGTGAAGGTAACAGAGGAAGAGATCAATTTGAAAAAGCAGTACGTCAAGGACGTAATGACCGCATCCACCGCAATATTAAATACTGATTTTTATAAATATCTGCCTCAGGAGGAATAACAAATGGAAAAGAATTGCTTTCTTTTAGACGGTGCAATGGGCACAAGCCTTTGGGCAAAGGCTGAAAAACAGCTCCCTGTATGGAGATACAATACCGAATGTCCCGAAATAGTTTCAGAGCTTCACCGCGAATATATCGAGGCGGGTTCTGATTACATTTTCACCAACACCTTCAGTGCAAACAGAGATAACGTTGCAAAAAGCGGATACAGCGTTGCAGAGGTCGTAAAAAAGGGTGTTGAGCTTGCAAAGAAGGCGGCAGAAGGCACCAACACCAAGGTCGTTCTTGATATCGGCCCTCTTTCCGAGCTTTTAGAGCCCTACGGTGACCTTGAAGAAGAGGATGCCATCGAGATATATGAGGAGCAGATAGGCGCAGGCGCCGAAATGGAACCCGATGTTATTCTCTTTGAAACCTTTATGGACAAAGAAATGCTCAGAATCGCAGTTTCTGTTGCAGAAAGGTATAACGTTCCGATATGGTGCTCCATGAGCTTTGACCAGCATGGAAGAACAATGATGGGTAATTCTGTTAAGGATATGATCGATACCTTATCAGAGTTTAAGGTAGAGGCTGTCGGTCTCAACTGCTCTCTGGGTCCCGACCTTGCAGTTCCGGTTATCGCACAGTTCAAGGAATACACAGACCTTCCTCTTATATTCAAGCCCAACGCAGGAAAGAACACCATCAAGGACGGTAAGGTAATTACAGAATTCAGCGTTGAGACCTTTGTGGAGGATGCAGTCGCTTCTCTCGAACACGGTGTAAAGTACCTCGGCGGCTGTTGCGGCTCTTCCCCCGAATATATCAAGGCAATGAAGGAAAAGCTGAACTGATATCCCGTGAGCAGAGCTTCTGCGGATGATCTGCCATGAAGTATTGAAAAGCACCTCGATTTTTATATACTGTACGAAGTAATTTCCTATAATAAAAGAGAACGTTGGATAAACGTTCTCTTTTTATTATAGTATTTAGCGTTCTTCTCTGAAATAAGGTAAGCCGAGGCTTTCGGGAGGCTGAAGCTCGCGCTTTTTACGCATACTTGAAATTGTAAGAACCAAAACGGTTACAATATAGGGGAAAAGCTTGAACAACTGCTGTGTAAGAGGGGGGATTGTTGTTATACTGTTTGAAAGAGCATAAAGTGCACCGAAGGTAGCCGAGCCGATAATACCAAGCACAGGCTTCCATACAACGAATATAACAATGGCAACCGAAAGCCAACCGAAAGGAAGAATGGCATTCTTGTTCCAACCGCCGTCGGAATACTGCATAAGGAAGTAAAGTCCGCCAAGACCCGAGATCATACCGCCGATACAGGTAGCTAAATATCTGTACTTTGTAACGTTAATACCTGCGGAGTCTGCAGTTGCGGGATTTTCACCAACTGAACGGAGATTAAGTCCGGTACGTGTCTTTCTGATAACAAAAGCAAGTACGAATACAATAACCAGGCTAAGATAGGTCATAAAGCCCGAAGCAAGGAATGCATCACCGAAGAAGCCGAGCTTGTTTGCAAAAGGAAGAGTTACCTTATAGTAATCCGCAATTTCGGGGAATGCCATGATACCGCTTTCCGCCTTACTGTTAACCCACGCACCGATAAAGTTACTTAAGCCTGTACCGAAGGTCGTAACCGCAAGACCCGTAACGTTCTGATTAGCCTTTAAGGATATTGTGAGAAAGGCATATATAAGAGTTACCAAAAGAGAACCTATAAGCGTTGCGAGAAGAGTAAGGAATATTGCAGTAAAAGCATTGAGACGAATCGTTCCCTTTGCCGCCATATCGCGAAGGAAATAGCCGCATAACACGCTGAAGGATCCGCCAACGCACATAATACCGGGGGTTCCGAGATTAAGATTACCCGATTTTTCGGTAAGAAGTTCACCGGTTGAACCGTATATCAATACTGTAAAATAACCGATTACTGCATTTATAAAGGATACTATCATTTGTTTTCTCCTTTCTTTGTGCCGCGGAAGTTTATCTTATAGCTGATACAGAACTCACAAACAATAATAGCAAAAATTATTATACCTGTGAGAACGTCGCCTATACTCGCGTCTATCTTAAGAGCATCGGTCGCCGCCGCTCCGCCGTCACGCATAAATACTATAAGGAAGGAAACAAGCACCATGGTAAGGGGATTAAACTTTGCCATCCATGATACGAGGATCGCAGTAAAGCCCTGACCGCCGACAAGATCGGGATTCATCGAGGGGGTAGGTGTACCTGCTACAAGAAGAATACCTGTAAGACCGCAGATAGCACCGGAAATAGCCATTGTTCTTATAATTACCTTCTTTACGTTGATACCAACGTACTTTGCGGTATTCCGGCTTTCGCCAACAACCGATATTTCATAGCCCTGCTTGCTGTACTTAAGATAGATATAAACTATAACGGTAACAACAGCTATTATAATAATATTAAGAATATAGGGCTTACCGAACAGTCTGGGCAGCCAGCCGAATTGTGTTCTTTCGTTGATAATACCGAGATTGTTATGTCCCGATTTATCTGTAACCATTATAAAGTAACCTACGATAGTGGTTGCAACGTAGTTCATCATAAGAGTATATAAGGTTTCGTTCGTATTCCATATCGCCTTGAATATTGCAGGAATAAGACCCCATATCATACCGGCGAGTATTGCCGCGGCAAACATAAGAGCAATAAGCATCGATTCGTAGAGATAGGGACCGAACTTAAGCATTACGTAGGTTGCGGCAAGAGAGCCCATAAGCACCTGACCCTCAGCACCGATATTCCAGAACTTCATTTTAAATGCGGGAGTTACCGCAAGGGATATAGCGAGAAGTATTGCAACGGAATGGTAGGATTTGAGCTTTGTTACCTCACCGCCAAACGTTCCCTTGAACATTTCAACATATACCTTTATGGGATCGATACCCGAAATTGCGGTAACAAGAAGACCGCAGAACACAAGTGCAACTGCAATAGCAATAAGGGTATAACCCAAATGAGCCATTTTACTTACACTCGTTCTTTTTGTAATATGAATCAAGGGCTCGTGCTTTGTCTTATATTTTTGTCCGGGATCCGTCTTTGATCCACGCTTTGATTTCAAATAAGAATTCATTATACACCCTCCCCTGCTGCTTTAGATTTTGTCATTAAGAGACCGATCTCTTCCTTGGTTGTTGTTCTTGCATCAACCACACCTGTGATCGAGCCGGAGCCGATAACAAGTATTCTGTCGCAAAGCTCGATAAGAACGTCGAGGTCTTCACCGACAAAGATAACGGCGGTGCCGTTTTCCTTCTGCTGGTTAAGAAGATTATATATAAGGTAAGAAGAATTGATATCAAGTCCGCGTACCGGATATGCCGCCATAAGGACCTTCGGAGATGAAGATATTTCACGTCCGACGAGCACCTTCTGAACGTTACCTCCCGAAAGCTGTCTTACGGGAGTGGTCGCATCGGGGGTAACGACCTGAAGGTCGTTGATTATTTTAGCGGCAAGATTTTTAGGACCTGTCCTTTCAAGGAACAAGCTCTTACCCTTTGAATAGCTTCTAAGCATCATATTATCTATGATATCCATGTTTCCTACCAGACCCATACCGAGTCTGTCCTCGGGAACAAAGGAAAGTCTTACTCCGAGATCACGTATCTGCAGGGGAGTTTTGTCACGGAGATTATCCTGCTGATTTGTTTTAGGGTTATTATAAAGTATCTCTCCTTCGGTAAGATGCTGAAGTCCTGCGATAGATTCAAGAAGCTCTCGCTGACCGGAGCCTGCGATACCCGCTATACCGAGTATCTCGCCGCCGTAAGCATCAAAGGAAATATCATTCAATACCTGAACACCCTCGCGGTTTTTACAGGAAATATGCTTGACCTCAAGACGCTTTACGGGATTTTCAACAGCGGATCTTTCAATATTGAGAGTTATCTTCTTGCCAACCATCATTTCGGTAAGCTCGGATTCGTTGGTGCCTACCGTTTCAACAGTACCGACGTATTCGCCCTTACGAAGCACCGCAACCTTATCCGAGAGAGATAAAACCTCATGCAATTTATGTGTTATGATTATAATTGACTTGCCTTGGTCACGCATCCTGCGTAATACCGAGAAGAGCTTTTCTGTCTCCTGAGGGGTAAGAACCGCGGTAGGCTCGTCAAGAATAAGTATATCGGCGCCTCTGTACAACACTTTAATTATTTCAACCGTCTGCTTCTCGGAAACAGACATATTATATACCTTTTTCTTAGGATCGATATCAAAGCCGTACAAGGAAGATATCTCGGTAACCTTTGCCTCTGCAGTCTTGATATTTGCAAGAGACTTATCCTCATTTCCCAGCACGATATTTTCTGTTGCAGAAAAAACATCAACAAGCTTGAAATGCTGATGTATCATACCTATCTTGTATTTGAAGGCATCCTTGGGAGAGGATATAACCACTTCCTCGCCATTAATTAAAATACTGCCCTCGTCGGGATAATATATTCCCGATATCATATTCATAAGTGTTGTTTTACCACTGCCGTTTTCTCCGAGGATCGATAAGATCTCGCCCTTTGATACACTAAGGGAAACGTTATTATTCGCAATTATGCTGCCGAATCTTTTGGTAATATTACGTAATTCTATCGCTATGTTAGAACTCACTGTTTGCCTCCCGTAAAAAGATTATAAAGCATTAAGGCGGAGCAATAATGCTCCGCCCTTCATACATAAATTAAGCTTCAGGAACGGTGATACCGTCGATGATAATATTGAAATAAGGAGCAGAACGATAGGTAGATTCGTTGAAGCAACCGTCGGAAACTGCTTCTGTTTCGCCTACATAGTCACCTGCGTCAACTACGTCTGCAAGGTAAGTAGTAAGCTCTTCGCCGTTTACGGTGAATGTAGAGGTATCGAATACCTTAAGCTCGCCGGAGGAGATAAGTCCCTTAACCTCTTCGATCTTTTCAGCAGTACCTTCTGCAGCAACTGCCTCGTTAAGCTTGGTAAGCTGTACGGAATCTGTAGCAAGAGTACCTGTCCAGTCAGCATCGATAGAACCGCCTTCAAGCATTACACCGATGATGTATGCGAAGTAAGGCTCCCAATTGATCTTGGAGGAGATGATAGCTGTTGTAGGACCGAGATCGGATGTATCGATATTGTATGCAACGTTGGGAACGCCTGCATCCTCACAAGCTGTAGGAGCGCCGGAGGAGTCAGCGTGCTGGCTGATAAGCTTGCATCCGCTTGCGATAAGAGCCTTAGCTGCGTTATTTTCAGCGGTGATATCAAACCAGGAGTTGGTGTACTGAACTTCCATGGTAACGGAAGGACAAATGTACTTAACACCAAGATAGAAGGAGGTGTAACCGGAGATAACCTCTGCATAGGGGAATGCACCAACGTAACCGATCTTAGCTTCTTCTTCGGTGAATTCGCCTGCTGCGATCATTTCGTTAAGCTTCATACCTGCAGCAACACCTGCGAGGAATCTGCCTTCGTAAATGGATGCAAATGCGTTGTGGTAGTTGGAAACGCCTTCAGTATGAGCTCTTGTACCTGTTGCATGGCAGAACTGAACGTCGGGGAATTCCTTAGCCGCCTGAATCATGTAGGGTTCATGGCCGAAGCTGTCTGCGAAAACGAGATCGCAACCTGCGTTAACGAGTTCCTTGGCTGCTTCGTAGCAGTCTTCACTTTCGGGAATGTTGGTCTTAATAAGAACCTGTTCATCGGGAATACCTGCTGCCTTGGTTGCTGCCTTAGCTGCATCAAGGAAGTTCTTATCATAGGTGGAGTTCTCGTCGTGAAGGAAGATAAAGCCGATCATGAAATCATCCATGCTCATGCCCTCAACTTCATCGGGAACTGTCTTCTCGGGTGCCTTGTCTGCGTCCTTGGTCTTTTCAGGTGAGCAAGCCGCAAAGCTGAAGATCATAGCAGCCACGAGTAAAAGAGCGAGTAACTTTTTCATTTTCTTTCTCCTTTTGAAAAAAATATTAATCATCCCCTACATGGGGAATAATTTCAGATAGAATCAGGACTAATCGCAGAATTTGATCCCGTTTTCACAGCTCATAGATTCAATACGGGCAAGGGATTCGACCCTTATACCCCTGCCTCTTATAAGAGCTCCGCCGGGCTGGAATGCCTTTTCAATAACAATACCGCATCCGACAAGCTCTGCACCGGCATCGTTAACAAGGCTGATAAGTCCGTTCAATGCACTTCCCTGTGCAAGAAAATCATCAATTATAAGCACACGGTCGCCGGGAAGTAGAAATTCCTTGGAAACTATTATATCGTAGGTCTTTTTATGGGTAAAGGATTCCACCTTCGAGGTATAAACATCCGAAAAAATATTTACCGTTTTTGTCTTTTTGGCAAATACCATGGGAACGTTGAAATACTGTGCGGTTAGACAAGCAATACCGATACCGGATGCTTCGATAGTAAGCACCTTATTAACGTTACAATCCTTATAAAGGCGGTAAAACTCCTCACCGAGCTTGGAAAGAAACGCTACGTCCATGCGGTGGTTAAGAAAGCTGTCAACCTTAAGTACGTCGCCTTCTCCTATCTTACCGTCATTTATGATCTTATCTTCCAAAAGCTTCATGAACAGACCTCCGCATAATAATATATAAATAAACAATTATGAACATATTATATTATATTTTTATCAATTTTGCAATAGATTTTCTCAAAAATATAAAAAAAATTGAGAGTCTTTTACAACTCTCAATCCTTCTTTTTCAGATCCGAAACGTTATACAGTTTAGGAGATTTATCCGCTTCCTTATCAAGGCGCACACGTACCAGCCCTGCCAGGGGATTTGTTTCAACAACAGTTCCTTCGCCGTCGGGAGTAGTCACCTTGGAATCAAGCTTCGGAGTGCGTTTTATAGCCTCCTCATAAGTCTCATGCTCATAACGCAGGCAGCACATCAGCTTTCCGCAAGCACCTGATATCTTTGTGGAGTTAAGCGAAAGGTTCTGCTCCTTTGCCATCTTTATGGATACCTGTGCAAATTCGGAAAGAAAGCTCTTACAGCAGAAGGGGCGTCCGCAAACACCGAGACCGCCCATAAGCTTTGTCTCGTCACGGATACCGATCTGTCTCAATTCTATACGGGTCTTGAATATACCCGCAAGATCCTTGACCAGCTCTCGGAAGTCGATTCTTCCTTCGGCGGTAAAGTAAAAGAGAAGCTTATTATTGTCGAAGGTATATTCAACATCGACCAGCTTCATTTCAAGCTTGTGCTCGGCTATTTTCTGCTGACATATCTTAAAGGCTTCCTTTTCGCTGTCAACGTTAGCCTCATGCTGTTGGTCGTCCTGCTTTGTTGCTATACGTACAACAGAGCGAAGGGGGAGCACAAGAGTTGATTTATCAACAACTCTGTTGGCAATGGCGGTAGTACCGTATTCAAGACCTCGTGCGGTCTTTACTATAACGTTCTGCCCTACCGAAAGCTTAAGACCATCGGGAAGGAAGTAATATACCTTGCCGTTGTTTTTAAAGCGTATGCCGACTATTTCAACTTCATCCGGAAGAGCATCCCTCATTTCGTCAAGCTCCTGCTGGGTAAAGGTTTCATTTAATTCAGCCATTTTTCATCCTTTCATTATGAATGGGCTTTTTTCCAGAGCTCACTCATAAAATTTATTTTAAGCAAATTAAGATTTGCATTCGATTCGTTATTTCTCAAGGTCCCGTCACAGTAGGATATCATATCTGCTATAGCTTCAAGAGTGAGCTGTGAGGAATAGGACAATGCCTTTTCTGTATTGCTCCAGAAAAGAAGCTCTGTGCCCATTGTCTTTTTCATGCAAAGAAGATCGCGGAGCGCAAGCCTTACGTCGCTTACAAGCTGAGTCATCTCCTCGCGTTTTTTTGAATTAACAGAGTCCTCAAGAGAAATAAATGCATATTTATCATTTCCCGTCAATGCTTCAAAGAGCCTGTCTATACGTTCAAAACGCTTTACGGTATTATCGGCACTGCGCTTATCGGTATTTGAAAGCACTTTGCCGACAGAGCCGTTTGCCGCTCTGACTATATAACTAAAGCCCTCAGGATCCCTTTCATTATACCTTTTTGCATCGGGATATCTCGTAAGAAGTATATCATAAAGCTCCTCGTTTGTAAAGCGTTGCATACGGAACACCGGAGCTCTTGAAACGATAGTAGTCAAAAGACGGGATGCACTTTCGGTAATAAGAATAAATACAACGAAGGAGGGAGGCTCCTCAAGCACCTTCAAAAGGGCGTTCTGAGCCTGCACCGTCATTTTTTCGCTGTTTTTTATAATATAAAATTTGCAGTCGTTTTCCACAGGTACCTTAAGAGCTCCGTTCTTTATCTGCCTTACGGCATCAACGGAAATCGAAGCCTTGCCTTCGTCAGGCTCCACCGTTATAAGGTCGGGAGAAATATTTTCCTTCAGCTTGCGGCAACTGTTACAGACACCGCAGGGAGACTCTGCAGAGGTACAGCACATAGCCATCGCGATATTAAGCGCAAATGTATATCTGCCGCTTCCCTCCTGCCCCTCCAAAATAAGGGCATGGGGCATTGCTCTTCGGTCGATTGCCTCGGAAAAATATGATTTTAAAAGGTCGTTTCCGTAAATATTATCAAAGCAAACCGACATCTTATACTCCAGAGTATGCGGAAAAACCTCCGTCAACCGGAACTACGACACCGTTTACAAAGCTTGCCGCCTTTTCGTTAACAAGCCAGAGAAGAGTGCCTACAAGCTCATCGGGTGTACCGAAACGGTTCATAGGTGTGCTTGAAAGGATCTTCTGAGAACGGGGGGTAAAGCTTCCGTCGGGATTTATAAGAAGAGCACGGTTCTGATCTGTTACGAAGAATCCGGGAGCAATAGCGTTTACTCTGATACCCACGGGAGCAAAATGAACCGCAAGCCACTGCGTAAAGTTGGATACCGCAGCCTTTGCACCCGAATATGCAGGGATCTTAGTCAAGGGAGTAAATGCGTTCATGCTTGATACGTTAACAACACAGCAGTCCTTCTTTTTAGCCATATCCTCCGCAAACACCTGAGTAGGAAGAAGAGTTCCGAGGAAGTTGAGATTAAATACAAACTCAATACCCTTGGGGTCTAAATCAAAGAAGGTAACGATATCGGGGTTGTCTCTTGCGAGATCCTCGGGGAAAAGATATTCCTTGGTGGTGGTACCGCGGGGGTTATTACCGCCTGCACCGTTAAGAAGAATATCGCAACTGCCGAATTCTGCATTGATCTTTTCTCTTGCAGCCACAAGACTTTCTTTGTCAAGAACGTTGCATTCAACTGCCATAGCCCGTCCGCCTGCGGCATTGATCTCGTCAACAGTTTTCTGTGCATTTTCGGGACGAAGGTCGCACACCGCCACCTTTGCTCCGCAAGCCGCCAACGCTCTTGCAAACTCACCGCAAAGCACTCCGCCGCCGCCTGTTACAACGGCTGTTTTATCATTTAAGTCAATTTTGAAAGGAAGTTCCATAATAATTCACCTGTTCTTTATATATTTTTTAATTACCAAAGCTGAATAAGCTGCCATGGTTATACAAGCGGCAACACATATAAGCTGAGTCCCCCACAAGGGTATATTCAGATACCCAAGACAGAATATCAACGGGATGCACACAGCATTTGCCGAGCAAAGACATACCTCAGTCTGCCAAAACTCCTTTTTCAGAAATCTTACCGCCAACGAAAATATCGTCAGCAAAGAAAGAGGGAGCCACAGCATAAGCATCTTTATGAGATAAAGCTCATTTGAATCAAACCACGGCATAAATGAAAACATCGTACTCGTTATATAAATGAAGTAGATATACAAGGGTATAAGAATACAATGCAAAACAATGTCCGATATTTTTAAGAATTTTTTCATTGCATATCGAATTCGTCGATGATATCGCAGATAGCGTTATAGCAATAATCAGCGATAAGCTTATGTCCCTCTTCTGTGGGATGAACACCGTCTTCAGACCAGAAGGAGGGCTCCTCGGTTATGCTTGCACTTGCAAAGAGTCCGTCAAGGGGAATATACTCATAGGCATATTCGCGGGCAAGACGGCGGATAATTCTGATCTTCTCATCCATATCGGGATGAAAATCCTCATGAAGACCAACGTCTATAACGTAGGGCTCCATAATGATGATCTTTGCATCCGTTCCCTTTTTCATCTGTTCGAGAAGAGAGCGGTAATTAGCTTCAAAAAGCTCGTTTGAGATAAAGTCACCCTTCTCCGCATGATGCCACGTATCGTTGATGCCGACAAGAAGAGTCATGATATCAGGAGCAAGATCGACCGCCTCATCCTGCCAACGGGCAAGAAGATCCTTGGTCTGATGCCCGCCGATACCTTTATTTATAAATTCAAAGCTCTTGTCAAGATATGTTTCACGAAGAAGCTCAGCTACGTACTTGGGATATCCGTTACCCAAGGACTTAACGTCATCATAGTTTCTTCCTGTGTCGGTTATACTGTCGCCCTGAAACAATATTCTCATTTTATTAACCTCCGATTAAGATACAACTACTATATTATAAAATATAAAAAAAAATATGTCAAGACACTTGACAAAAATAAAAATATTATGTATAATAGCATAGTTTAGAGGCAGTGTAATATTTTTTCAGCACTGTTTCTCCTTACCTGCAGACAAAGGTGTGCAGGTCATAAGTCCATAGGGAGGTGTAAATAATGGCAAAGACAAACACAAATTACGAGACCATTTTCGTTTGCGATTGTTCAAAGGGCGAAGATGCGATCAAGGCACTTGTTGAGAAGTTTACCGACCTCATCAAGGCTAACGGTGAGATCACCGAGGTTAATGAGTGGGGCAAGAGAAGACTTGCATACCCCATTAACGACATGAACGAGGGTTACTACGTTTTCGTAACCTTTAGTGCTCCTCAGGCGTTTGTTGCAGAGCTTTACCGTATCTTCAACATTACCGACGGTATTTTGCGTTCTATCGTAGTTAAGGCTGACGAGAAGGCTTCCATGCCCGCAAGAGTTCAGGAAACCGTTGCTGAAGCTGTAGTTGAAGAAGCTCCTGCTGCAGAAGCAGTTGCAGAAGAAGCAGCTGAGTAATCAAGGAGTAAAAGATGGCTAACTTTAATTTTAACAAGGTTATCCTCGGAGGCAGACTTACTGCCGATCCCGAGCTTCGCCAGACCCCCCAGGGTATCGCGGTAACCTCATTCAGCATTGCGGTCAACAGACCCTATTCAAGAGGCACCGAGCAGCAGGCTGATTTCATCAACTGTGTTGCATGGCGCTCCACCGCTGAATTTATTACCCGTTACTTCAGAAAGGGCAGCTCGATCTGCGTAACAGGTTCGTTACAGAACAGAAGCTGGACCGATCAGCAGGGTCAGAAAAGATACGCAACAGACGTTGTGGTAAGCGAAGCTAATTTCGTAGATAGCCGTAACGAGTCAGGCTTCACACCTGCACCCGCGGCGGATAGCTACACTGCTCCTGCTTATTCTTCTACCGAAGAAGAAGCGCCTAAATTTGAAGAGTTGTCAAGTGATGACGACCTTCCGTTCTAATTTTATAAAGGAGGATGCTAATAATGGAAAGAGAAAACAACACCCAGAAGCCTTTTCGTAACAATATGAAGAGAAAGAAGAAGGTTTGCATATTCTGTCAGGATAAGATCGATCATATCGACTACAAGGATATCGCAAGACTTCGCAAGTGTACAAGCGAGCGTGCTAAGATTCTTCCCAGAAGAATCACCGGTACCTGTGCATACCATCAGAGACAGCTCACCACAGCTATCAAGAGAGCTCGTCAGGTTGCAATGCTTCCCTACACTACCGACTAATCAAGTCAAAATTAAAGCCGTCCGAATCGGACGGCTTTTTATTCTGTAAAAACAACAACTCATTTTAGGTATATATTGACTTTTTTTAAATTTTGTGGTATTAATGATATAAGAACAAGCATAACAAGGAGTAACATATGAAAACCAAGCTTTTGGCATTGTTAATACTGTGTGCACTTTTATTATCCGGCTGTTGCAGCTTTACCCCTTTTAATATAGGAAAAAAAGACAAATCTAAAGAAACAAAAGCCGAGCAAACAACTAAAGCCGAAGAAATCACAGAAACCGAAGCTTTAGTTGCAGAACCGGACGCATCGGAAACCGAGGATGAGGATATTCCCGTTCCCGTTGATTACGAAACGGTATATAATGACGTTATATACGAATGCTGTCAGATTATTTTAAGCGGAGATCCTTCCCTTTCTCCCTTGAACGGTATTGCCGAGAATCTTATGAATGAAGAACCGGGATTCGCTCTTGAAAATCTCGGTTATGCACTTATCGACGTAAACGGTGATATGATACCCGAGCTTGTTTACGGTGAAGTTTACCAGCCCTATGAATCCTGCGGCTCATCGATTCTTGCCATGTACTCCATTGTCAACGAAAAACCCGAATTGGTATTTGACGGATGGTCAAGAAGCTCCTATTCTATCGGAAGTAATAATAAGATCTATCATAACGGTTCAAACGGAGCGATGTCCGACTGTGTTGCCGAATACACCCTGCCTGTAAATTCAAACGACCTTAAATGTGAAAGATTCTACTTTACAGAATACAACATCGCAAGCAATGAACAGGAGTTCTATTATAATTCGCAGGGTGAATGGTCTGTTGATTCGCCATCCTCAAAAAAGATCACCGAATATGAATATAACAACGGACTTTTTTCAATGGATAATCATCCAAAGATAATCGATTTTATATCCTTTTTCAGATATAACTCGGAGCTTGACAACGAAAGCACGGTCAAGGTAAGAAGTATAGCGCATTTCTTCAACAATTATGAAAATTATAATATAGTTACCGTTGACAGCGAATACACGGTCAGGGTAGTTCTTACCGTAAAAGAAAGACTTACCGATTTCGAGCTTTACAGATATACCGAAAAATTCGAGGATGACTCAAGTATTACCCCTGTCAAGGGTGAAACGGTATATACCGATGATAGTTTTGAGGAATATGAAGCGTTGGAAATAGAGTTTTCACCCGGTGAGGTGATTCCTACCCTTGCGTTGGACTATACCGACACCAACGGAAATACTGTCACAAAGATCTTCGTTGAAAGCGGAAAGGACGGAAATATCTATCTTACCGATTCTTAATTCACATTTTATCATTTTGCCAACTATAAAACATAAGCAGGAAAGGTATAACACCTTCCCTGCTTTTTAATTTCTTTTATTCAATTACTACAGTATAATAATTATATGATTCATCATTATACTGCACACAGAAGGTATATGTTCCGGAATTAAGGTTTATGCTGACCGAATCATTTACGACCTTTGAGGCGGTAACAGTCTTCGAGCCGACTGCATTCTTGATTTGATTGGAGGTTGCATATTCACCTTCGGCATATCTTATAACTTTAAGATCGTCAAGGTTAGTAAATGTAACGGTACTTCCCTCCTGTTTCATTTCGGGAGTTTTCTTTTTAACGTTGTATTTATACATTACTTCATAACCGTTATTATATACAACCGCTACGGTAACAATACCTTCTTCACGGTACTGAACAGAATAGTTATCCAAGCCTTTAAGCACAGTTTTACCCGTAAATGCTCTTGCTCCCTCTGCTCTCTTAACCTCACCGGGGGTATTATACTCACCGTAAGCGGTACGGATAACCTTGATATCGTCAAGATTTGCAACGTTGAGCTGTAACCCGTTTTCTGTAAATTCAGGTTCGGTAACGGTAAGCTCAACTGTAATAAACTTATGGGCTCTTGCTGTATCGTCATATCTTACACATACCGTATATATACCGGGATCGGAAAGAATATAGGTGTAATCATGCTTTGTTCCGATCTTATTCTTTGTTATCTGAACAACGCTGTTTGCTTTAACATCGGCATAAGTGGTACGTTCACCTTTAGCAATAAAGTAGTCCTTTACACCGTAAAGGTTCTTTACGGTAAGAGTTACACCGTAGGTTTCCACACTTTGATCCATAACGCTGAGGTCTGCCTTATAAATATATTCAGTACCATCGGTCATTTTTATCCAAAGACTGTAAATTCCGCCGTTTACCATTGTAAGTTTACATATACCTTCTTCGGTATATTCGGAAATTTTTGAAGCGTTAAGGGTTACACAACCTGCAGCGTTCTTGATTTCCGAAGCAGTTGAATACTCACCTAAAGCATATCTTATATAACTGATGTTTTCCGCCATAGAAATACTGATATCATAATCAGATACGGTAATTTCAGGTTCACTTACTTCAAGCATGGGAATTTCACGGCTTTCAAAAGAACCGCATCCTCGTCTGCACTCTCTTCTTTCTACGCCAACCGTTGTAGTTGTAGGTTCTGTTGTCACTACCCACTCAAGCCAGGCATGGCCAAGCGCCGGTATAGTATCCGTATAACTGTCACCGCAGGAACAGGTATAGGTAATAACACCGTCTTCAGTACATGTAACCAGAGTGGTTATAGCACCGGAATAACTATGTTCGTGAGCCGTTAACGTTTTATATGCAATACCGTTTGTTTTACAATAGTTTTCTGCATAAGAGTCTGCATAGCATTCAACGGTTACAGACGTAGTATTATTAAATACGTCGGTTTCCATTTTCGTTATACTTTGAGGAAGTGTAATAGTTTTAAGAGATTTACAGTAAGCAAAAGCGGAGCTTCGTATATATGTTACGGTATCGGGAATATTGATTGTTGTAAGTTTTTCACATACTTCAAAAGCACCAAGACCTATTTTCGTTATACCATCCGGCAGACTGATACGCTCAACAGCTGTACATCCGCTGAATATATAGCCCTCTACTTCAGTAACGGAAGCGGGATAATCAATTTCTTTAAGGGCGGTACATTGAGCAAAAGCCATATTACGGATACGAGTTACACTATCGGGTATATATACCCTTTCAAGATTTGGATTATATGCAATAGCAATAAGACCTATAGTTTCAAGTCCTTCGGGCAAGGTTAAGCTTTTAAGCGCAGTACAGTCTCTTATTGCTTCGTCGCCGATAGACACAAGACCGCTTTTCGGGAAAGTGATCGAAGTAAGAGCGACACATTCGTAAAAAGCGTAATTACCAAGGGTTGTAACGCCGTCCTTGATTACAACAGACTTTATAGACGTTCTGCTGTCATACCAGGGCGCCTTTTCAAAGTAACTGTAGTTATTCATAGCGCCGTTACCGGAAATAGTAAGCGTACCGCCTGAAAGTGACCACGTAAGACCTGCTCCGCAACTACCGGACGCTGCAGAAAGGTTAAGCCACGTCATCATTGGTATAAGCATTAATACGATTAGTGTAAATGATAAGATCTTTTTCATAATTACCTCCTGAATATCTAAAATAATTTTATCACCACAAGCAAAATATGTCAATATCATATACTTTTAATTAATAAGTCTATTGGGTAGAAAACGGCCCGCTTTCGCAGACCGTCAATCATTTAATTATAAAATTCATTAACAAACCAAATAGAATCGGGATCGATCATATATTCCTTACCGTCAATTATGGTACAGTAAGAGCACAGCGCCTGATATTTATAGCCCTGCTTTTTATCATCTCGGTTAATACCGTATTTACCGTCACCGAGTAAGGGGTGACCGATATGCGCCATGTGAGCACGTATCTGATGTGTCCTGCCGGTTAAAAGTTCAACCTCTAAAAGCGATAGTCCGTTTTTGGATTCAAGAACCTTATACTTCGTTTTAATGCTTTTGGCATCACCGTATTTAGGCTCTTTATCAAAAACCTTTACGGTATTGGTTTTGGAATCCTTAATAAGATAGCCGCTTAAGGTATCTTCCCTTTTCTTTGGAATTCCGTGAACGATGCAAAGATACTTCTTATCAATAAGTCTGTGCTTGATCTTATGGTTAAGGTCACGAAGAGTCTCGG
Source organism: Oscillospiraceae bacterium (assembly GCA_015065105.1). GTDB lineage: Bacteria > Bacillota > Clostridia > Oscillospirales > CAG-272 > RGIG7300. The sequence goes on from SVQZ01000009.1 coordinate 56,366, forward strand.
CATTCTTTGCCGCAATAACAATACCGCAGGTGTTTCTGTCTATACGGTTACATAGAGAGGGTGCAAAGGAGCTTTCCTCCTCAGGTTTATATTCTCCGCTGCGGTAAAGGTATGCCTTTATATGATTGATAAGGGTATCCCGCTCTTCCCTTTCATCAGGAATACAGCTCATACCAACCTTTTTGTTTACAAGGATCATATTTTCATCCTCATAAACTATATCTATCTTCGGTATCAGCTTCATGAAATATTCTTCTGTATCACCGCAAGCAAAAAACTCCTCGGCAATAAACATAAGAACAACGTCACCCTCGCATAGCATCTGATTTGCTTCAGCCCGCTTACGGTTTACCTTTATCTTTTTGGTACGTATCGCCTTATAGATAAGGGACTTGGGCATATTGAGTGTTGCTTTTTCAATAAACTTATCAAGCCTTTGTCCCGCATCGTTTTTCTTTATCTGAAATTCTCTCACTTACTTTGTTCCGAAAATTCTGTCGCCTGCGTCACCCAAGCCGGGAACGATATATGCATGCTCGTTGAGCTTTTCGTCAAGAGCGGCAGTATATATATCAACGTCAGGGTGATCGGCCTGAACCTTTGCAACGCCTTCAGGTGCGGCAACAAGGCACATAAGACGGATATTATTACAGCCTCTTTCCTTGATCTTTGTAATAGCATCGGATGCAGAGCCGCCTGTTGCAAGCATGGGGTCGGTTATAATAACGAGTCTCTGGTCGATATCGTAAGGAAGCTTGCAGTAATACTCTACAGGCTCATGGGTATCGGGATCACGGTAAAGACCGATATGGCCTACCTTTGCAACGGGAACAAGAGAAAGAAGACCGTCAACCATTCCAAGGCCTGCACGAAGAACGGGAACGATAGCAAGCTTCTTGCCGTCGATGTAATGGCCTGCCATCTTACAGATGGGGGTCTCTATTTCAACGTCGTTCAAGGGAAGATCTCTTGTAAGCTCATATCCCATAAGTAAAGATATTTCGTTTAAAAGAGTTCTGAATTCTCTTGTACCTGTCTGCTTTTTTCTCATTATAGTAAGCTTATGTGTAATAAGAGGATGATCAACAACGTGTAAAGTACTCATTTTAACGTCTCCTTTATATTTGATACATTCATTATACTCCATTTTCGACATTTTTTCAAGTGGTTATAAAAAACTATTTACTTTAAGCGAAAATAATGATAAAATATATCTACCGCAAAAGGAGAATGATATGAACTTCAGTATATACACCCTCGGCTGCCGTGTTAATCAGTACGAAAGCCGTGTTATTGCACAAGAGCTTTGCGAAAAGGGTTTTTCGGAAAGCTCCTTTAACGAAAAATGCGATATTTATATAATAAACACCTGCGCTGTAACTCAGGAAAGCGTTCGTAAATCCCGCCAGATGATACGAAGAGCAAAAAAGCATAATCCAAGCTCCAAAGTAATAGTAACGGGATGCTTTTCACAGATCTCCCCCGATAAGGTCGAGGAGTTAGGAAACGCCGACTATATTACAGGAAACAATCAAAAGATATCCTCTGTGATCTCTTCGATATTAAATGAAAACCCAAAAAAGCTTTTATGGGACGATTTTGAAAATACAGAATACGAGAACTATATCCTCAAAGCACCTACACGCTACCGCGAGTATATTAAGATCCAGGACGGATGCCGCGGAAAATGCGCGTATTGCGTGATCCCCCGTGCAAGAGGTCCGATTCGCTCCAAGCCCCGCGAATCTGTTATAGAAGAAGTAAAGCTGCTTGCCTCCAAAGGGGTAAAAGAGCTTATTTTAACAGGTATTGAAATAGCCTCCTATGAATATGACCTTCCTTCCCTGCTCACAGAGCTGAACACAATAAAGGGAATTGAACGGATATCTCTCGGCTCTCTTGAGCCCACCCTTATAACAGAAGCGTTTGCAAAAACTCTTGCAAACGTGACCAAGCTTACACCTCATTTCCATATTTCTGTTCAAAGCGGATCCACCACCGTACTAAACAGAATGAGAAGGAAGTACAACGTACAGAGACTTGAAAAAAGCTTAGAATATTTAAGGAACGAGTTCCCTTATTTACAGCTTACCTGCGATATCATAGTAGGCTTTCCCGGTGAAACAAAGGAGGAATTTGAAGAAACAAAGGCTTTTTTACAAAGAAACAGGTTCCTACATGCACACATATTTCCTTATTCTGTCCGACCCGAAACTGCGGCGGCAGATATGCCCGATCAGATCCCCGAGAAGATAAAAGCTCAAAGAGCCGCAGAGCTTGACAGCTTACAAAAGGAGATAAAGGCTGAGATTTTAAGCAAGGAGCTTTCCAAAAGAGCTCTCGTTCCCGTACTATTTGAAGCCTTTGAGAACGGCATTGCTCAAGGGCACAGCGACAATTACATCGAATACCTGGTACACTCGGAAAGGGATCTGACAGGAAAAATAGTTAAAGTTAGACCCATATCGGTCGAAAATGAGGTAATAACAGCAGAATAATATCTTCCCCGTTAACCTATATCGGTATAAAGAATATACTGATATTAAAACTAACGGGGAGATTTTTATGAATATGAATTGCAGATCAGATATACCGTATCCGCCTTTGGCGGTTGAGGGAAAGAACAAAAGGTATGCCGATATATTAATGCCGTTATATATAGGCTCGGGAGGAGAGCTTACCTCCCTTTCGTCCTATGCCTACCAGGCTCTTATTACAGAACCAAAGGACAAAAGGCTTTCAGACATATTGGAATGTATTTCGCTTACGGAGATGACACATTTCAGAATGCTCGGCAAGCTTATAGTCAAATTAGGCGGGGATCCGGTATTATACATACCCTATAACAAAAACAGACGTCAATATTGGAATTCCTCATTTTGCGATAATATATATGACCAAAGAGCTTTTATTAATTCTAATATCAGTTCGGAAAAAAAGGCTGTAGAAAACTATAAAAGAGCTTATGAGCTGATAAACGACCGCTTCATCCGTGACGTTATAAAAAGAATTATCATAGACGAAGAACATCATATAAAGATATTCAAGGAACTTTCGGATAATTAAAGGAGGGCAAACGCCCTCCTTTATCTTGTCAGGAAATAGGTTTTATCGTTCACAAAACAATAAAGATTCATGGAATCAACACCGGTAAAAGTAATTTTAAATACATCTGCGACCCACTCGGAATTTTCGTTAAGGAAAACCACCGTCTGTTCCTTTACGTCATAATAGCTATGAGCGACCTCCGGAACAGGGAGAGTGTATGAAATACTTATTCCGCCGTTTTCGTTAATATAGAATCTGATATACTCACTGCCCGAGCTCCATTTACCAAGCATAAAATACTTGATCTTACCATTAGTAAATAAAGCCGGTCTTATATTTTCGTATTGCCAAAGAGTACTGAAATCACAGCTTTCATAATCCACGTCTTCTCCCAGAATAGCCAACATTTCCTTTGTTTCGGGATATTCGAAGGGCAACGCCTCAAGTAATGCTGTATAATAGTAACAGTCCTTATCTACCGAATAATTTTTAAGAAAATCGGCATAGACTCGCTCATATATCATATCGGAGATCTCGTTGTCGTTTATTGTATAAGGATATCCGCAGTAATGCTCTGCAGACAGAACGTGGTCGGCCCAATCATAAACCATCCTGCTCTCGAAATGCTTGATGGTATATTTTTCAAGAGCGTTATATGCATCAACAGCTTCGTAATACTTGTGATCGTTATATAAATAAATAACATGGATCACATCGATCATATAGATCTTCTTATTATAATAAGAATCGGGAAGATAACGGACAACGTTGCCGTGATTGTAGGTATATTCAGGAAAATCCTCTTTGGATATCTTCTTTTTGAGATCCTTTTCAACAACCGAAAAATATGCATCTGCCGCTTCATTGTCATCTTCCAGTATATCGGTAATATTCATCTTTGCAGCCTGCGAAAGATCAGATGCGTCATCAAGCATCGATTCTGCCCATTTTTCTATGCATTCGATTCTCTTAGTACTTGAATCCTTAATATCATTTTCAGCAAAATAGTAGTATGCTTCATAATATTTACCGCTGCTTATTTTATCTACGTTTTTATTATATTCGCTTATTGCGGCAAAATTGTAGATAAGAATAATACCTGCTATAATAACAACAACAGCAAGGGAGATAAATACAATTTTGAAAATACGGCTTATTTTTCCTTTTTTTGAGCACTCGAACTCGTATAACTTATTTTTTACGGTAACCTTTAACTCATTTGAATCTTTATAATCGGGAATTTGTTCAAAATACCTTTGTGCCTGCAAAAGCTTTTGTTTATTCTCTTTTGAAGGCGCATTTGCCGATTCTAAAAGCTGTACGCCCCTTTGATATATCTGCTCGATAATATTCCTTCTTATTTCTGTCAATATACTCTGTATCTCGGTTTTTCGCTCATCCTTTGCAAAGCGAAGAAAGTTCCGATAGTTGAGATTATTTGTAAAATCCACATTCTTTTCCTTAAGTGCGTCAACGCCTGTAACCTTAAGACTCCACATAAGCTTTATCAGGTAACCCTCTGCCTCCTCGGGGTCATTATTTAAAACGTCCTCGGAAAGCTTAAATGCCTCGTCCCATTGCTTATCGGACAAAGCAATATATGCTCTTTTGATAATATTCTCCGTTATTACGGAATTCTGTTCACTCATATGCGTCATCCTTTATATTTAATATTTGTTATTATATCATACTTTGACAAATATTGCAACACAGCTTTGAATAAAAAAACATTCCCTATCATATAATGTAACAACAAAATTAAGGGTCGGTGCATTATATGATAGAATTTGACACACAAAGAAGATGTATTGTTCTTGCGGAATATATGGTTGAAAATAATGCCACGGTAAGAGGCTGTGCCGCTGTTTTCGGAGTAAGCAAATCTACCGTACATAAGGATATAACCGAAAGGCTTAAATGCTATGACAGAAAGCTCTATGATGAGGTAAAGCTTCTGCTTGAACGGAACAAGGCCGAACGGCATCTCCGAGGGGGAGAAGCAACACGAAAAAAGTTTCTTTTATCAAACTGACTGTTACTTTTATGTAACAGTCAGTTTTCTCTCTTTTTCGCATATAACGGGCTGTATAATAGCTTATGCATAGGGTACTTACTCCCTCTCTGCATAGAAATTAATTATTAAGGAATATTTAAAATGGATATAACAATAGTTTCCGATTCACTTTTTTCTACCTCCCCCTCTGCCCTTGCCAAGGCTCTGCACTCCAACGGCCATAACGTTAACATGGTACTTCCCTTTTACGAATATGAGCTTCAGAAGCAAAGATCAAAGCTTAATTCTTTAGGCAGCTTTAACATGAATATGCCCTTCGGCTGTATCAGGATAACGCTTTTACATTCCTATATCGAAGGTATCTCCTGCTTCTTTATTGCCAACACCTATTATTTTGAAAAATTGCAAAAACGTTCGGCTTACGATGAAGCCGAGGCAATATCGGTATTCTGTCATGCAGTACTTGAACTGTTTAACTATACACAGTATTTCCCGCAGTATATTTTTACAGATTCCCATAAGACTGCCTTTATACCGGCACTGCTGAAGCTGAAATACAGATATATTGACGGATATGAATCTATAAAGACGTTTCATTATATAAACGAAAACAAATACGGTATATACAACCGAGCCTTTTCCTACAGCGTTTTCGGGATAGACAAGGATGCCGCCCATATTCTTACCTCCTCAAATGAAATAAATCTTACCCGCGCCGCCATAATATGCTCCTCAAGGATATTTCTCGGTGAGAATGCCGCATCTATTCTATACGATAAGAATTCAAGCATACACCATGCCGCGCTCCAATTCGGCTTCAAGCTCCGAAAGCTGAGAATGGGGATAGACTATTCACTTTTTGATCCTGAAAGAGATCCCGAAATACAAAAGAACTATTCCTCGGCCGCACTTTGTGATAAGCTACAGAATAAGCTTCTGATCCAGCGTCATTACGGATTAAAGCAGGACGAAAATATTCCTCTTATCACGGTATATCCCTGCCGTGTAAAGGAGATATCACAAAGAATCATCAAGGAGATCTCAAGAGGAGACGTACAAATGATAATTCTGAATCTTAACTCTCCTCAAAGCCGTATCTCCAAGCCCGAGCATTCCTGTATCTCACAAAAGACCGTATTTGAAGAAACGCTTGATATATTAAGCTTAAAAAACCTGTTTTCCGCATCTGACATTGCAGTTTTCGGCGGTTTTGAATCCCCGTACGGAAACCCATCCTTTATAGCATCTGCCTACGGATGTGTTCCCGTTATACCCACACAGAGGTATTTTGATCTCGGCATATCCTATTTTAACAAAATAACCCTTGAAGGAAACGGCTATACCTATGATATGCATATACCCAAGGATATCATATATACCCTCTGGGATGCTTTAGGGGTTTACCGTCATGACAAAAAGACATTTAATAAGCTTATGCAGATCTGTATGAAAAAGGACTTTTCGGTCAATTCCGCTCTTAAAGCAATAGAGCAGGAAACCGAAAAGTCCCCGTATTATCAAAATTAGTTTTCCTTAATTATCAGGGCTTGGTATGGTTCAAGCTCTGATATTTTTTCTTTAGTCTCATAATTTGAAAGAACTACGGAATCGGGAATCACCTCAAATCCCAAAGCTGTTTTCTTTTCAGAGAAATTACAAATCACCTTGAAGCTTCCTTCCTCACCGTATCTTCTGTAAACAGAAAGGGCGTCCTTGTTGTATAAAAGCTCAAAATCTCCGTAAAGCATGGTGCTGTTTTCAAGATGAAGCTTAATGAGTTTTTTATAATAGTTATATACAGATCTTTCAGAGGCCAAGTCCGCTTTTGCATTCACTTCCTTATATCTGTCGTGAATCTTCAGCCAGGGTGTACCTGAGGTAAAGCCTCCGTTTTCGGAATCATCCCAAGGGATCGGCGCTCTTGCACAGTCGCGGCTGTCCTTTGAGAAAAGTTCAAGAACGGTCTTTTCATCAAATTCCTTTAAAAGCACGGGATATGCATTAAGAGCTTCTATATCACGGCATTCGTCAAGAGAATGAAATACAGGATTAATAAGACCGAGCTCCTGTCCCTGGAATATATAAGGAGTTCCCTGCATTGCATATACCAAGGTTGCTATCATTGTTGCCGACTCATAACGATAGTCTTCGGTATTTCCTATTCGGTTAAGACATCTTGACTGGTCGTGGTTTTCAACGCATATGGCATTCCAACCCTTACCGTTTAAGCCGTCCTGCCATTTTGCAAGTACGGAAACGTACTTTTCGGGATCAAACTCACCAAGATAAAAACGTCCGCCGGTTCTGCCAACACTCATATGCTCAAACTGAAAAACCATTGAAAGCTCTTCTCTTTCGGGATGTGTAAGCATCAACGATTCTTCGGGTGAAAGCCCCCATACCTCGCCTACCGTCATGGCTTCATGAGGAGCAAGCGCCTCGCGGTTAAGAAGATGTATATATTCATGCAAACGGGGTCCGTCGCCCGATATTCCCTTTTCTATATCCTTTGAAATAAGATTTATCACGTCGCAACGGAAGCCATCTACGCCCATTTCAAGCCAATATTTCATCATATCGATTATTTCCTGCCTTACCTTAGGGTTCTCCCAGTTAAGGTCAGGCTGTTTCTTGGAAAAAAGGTGCAGATAATACTGTCCCGTTACCTCATCATATTCCCAAGCACTGCCGCCGAAATTCGATTGCCAATTGTTAGGCTCACATCCGTTTACCGGATCTCGCCATATATAATAATCGCGGTAAGGGTTATCCTTCGATTTACGGCTCTCACAGAACCATTCGTGCTCATCGGATGTATGATTTACCACAAGATCCATTAAAAGACGAATATTCCTCTTTTTCATTTCGACAAGCATATTTTTAAAATCGTCCATGCTCCCGTAAACAGGATCTATGGTTCTGTAATCGGCTATATCGTATCCGTTATCGTCTCCGGGGGAAACGTAGCAGGGAGAAAGCCAAATTGTATTTATTCCAAGCTCCTTTAAATAATCGAGCTTCGATATAATACCCGGTATATCACCTATACCGTCACCGTTTGTATCACAAAAGCTTTTTGGGTATATCTGATATACCACAGCTTCCTTGTACCAATCCTTCATTTTATCACCTCCGTGATATAATATCACAATTTCAAATATATATCAAGTAAATTTCAAAAAACCTCTTTTAAAACGTTGTATTATATTGTATAATAGTATCAAAGGAGGATGTTATGAAAAAGACAATACTGATCGTTATACTTGTTTTAGCCGTCATAGGCTTTACCTTTTCTGCTTATAAGCTGATATCCTCCATGAAGGAATACAAGGAGGGTGAAGAGACCTATGAACGCATCTCGAATGATTTCGTTACACTTTCAGCAGATTTCACCCTTCCCGAAATACAAAATACAGCACCGGAGGAGCTTGAAGTAAACGAACCTCTGAGCGTTGATTTTGAATCCTTATCAGCGCTCAATCCCGACATTATCGGCTGGATATACTGTCCCGATACGACCATCAATTATCCTGTTTTAAAAGCCTCGGATAACGATTACTATCTTCGCCGCATGGCAGACCGAAAATACAATATTGCAGGCTCGATCTTCATGGATTACCGTAACAAGGGAGATTTTTCTGATATAAACACCCTGATATACGGTCATAATATGAAAAATTCAACCATGTTCAGCGATATAGTTAATTACGACTCAAGCGATCCCGAATACTATAATTCGCACCCGTACATTTATTATTTCACAAAGGAGAAAAATTACATCCTGCAGGTCATTGGCGAAAAGACCGCCGAAACCTCGGACAGAATTTTCAAGGATTTTGAGAACAAGGAAGAAATGCAGGAATATCTTGCGGGATGTACCCCAAAGATATTATTTAGTACTGAATACGATATTTCAAGTATAGATAACCTTGTAACGCTTTCCACCTGCTCAAAGAACTCAAGCGCAAAAAGACAGGTATTATTCTGTAAGCCGATAATAATAAACAAATAGAAAAAACCGCATCAGCGGTTTTTTCTATTACAGCTCGCTTAATTTCATGCCGTCGCGGGGGATAAACTGACGCCAATAAGCAACCGTTTCGCGAAGTCTCTGCAATGCGGCGCGGTTGATATCCGCAGTTCCCGTGAACATTTCAAGGGTAAGTACTATCTCATCGCATTTTTCGGGCATATCATGATCATCCTTTGAATATGCGGCCTTCAATGCCTCGATAACCTTTTCACCTGTAATTATTCCCTTTTCGTTGCATTCCTTTGTAAAGGGCTGATGACCCGAGGAGCTGCCGTTGGTCTGCTGAAGATGTACTATGGGAGAATAACCGCCGAGTTCACGGAGCCACTCATAAGGATCGCCGTCCTTATAGGGAGCAAACATATAGCTGTGAGAATCCATTTCCGATTCAATTGCATCAAGCATTTCCCCGGTGGTTTCTTTTGCATCTTCAAATATCTCAAATGCCTTTACGGTACCGAGCCAGAGGGACGGAAGAAAATCACCCGCAAGATATTTCTTATGCGCCTCGGCTATCTCCTCACGGCTGAGACGTACAAACTTACGCTGACCGCTCTGATGTCCCACGTCAACAGTAATATACATGGGAGCGCCGCTTCTCTTATATATCTCCCGTATCATTTCTCTCGCACCTTCAACGGTCCAGGGTATCTGGTGGGGGGAATACATCTGCTCTACACCGAGATAACCGCAGCCCTTTTCCTTTGCGTATGCGGCAAGAGCACCAAGGTCGTTTATAAGGTTATCCTTAAACTCAGCATATCTTTTTGCATCCTGAAGAACGCTGTCCGAAAAGGCATGGCAGAAGAAACCAAAGCCCGAGCCGATAGACTTTGCGGTATCGACCATGGGCATAAGCCATTCCTTTAAGAACCTTTCTCTCACTCTTATGTCTGTATGGGCAAGGCCGAGAGTTGCATAGGTGCCGTGACCGGAATAGATATTTGCAACCTTTACTCCTGTTTTATCGCTGCCCTCGTTTACCTTATCTGCCCAGTCCTTCATATAGGCATCACCCATATAGAGGGGATCGCATTCGGTATCTGCACTGGACTCAACGTAATAAAGTCCAAGCTCCTTTATGGTATTCATCCATTCAATAGGCTCTGTCCATCTTTTGGAACCAAAGCAGTTGTCTATAGCTAAATAGATTTTGGGGTCTTTCATTTTTCTATCCTTTCAGTTAATCGTCAAATCCTAATCGCTTCATTGCAAAGTAGAGGGCAAAATCCTGATCGTTTGCATATGCATCAAAGAGCTTACCCTTCTTTTTGCCTATGCGGAAGGGGTAAAGATAAGCACAATAGCTTCTGCCCTCGGGGGTAAAGAGGCAAAGACAGTTACGGATATTCTGTTCCGCCATATCGTCGTATTTATACGCATAATCGGCACGTGCCATAAGATCGTAAGCCCAACCGGAAAGCACGCTCCAATAATGAGGGAAGGTGTCACAGAAGGTCTGCTCCTTGCCGAACCAATAGTCATCCCAATGACGTATAGGTGTTGCAAAAAGATGATAGTCGGGAGCCATTGAATCAAAACGCTCAAGGTTTTCCATATGAAGCATAGCGTTTTCAAGATATCTTTCGTCATCCGTTAAACGGTAGAGCGAAAGCATAAAGGTTACCGCAGGAGTAACAATAGTCTGCTCGTAATCAACCTCGTGCTTGGGATAAGAAACACCGTATTCCATCATATTTTCGCAATGCTTTATTGCATATTTCAAAAGAGCATCAGCCTCTTCATACATTTCAGCCATATTCAAAAGCTCTATAGGCTCGTAGATGGTAATACCGTTGGGATAGAATTTGTCACCGCCGTTTTCATAATAATGCTTCATTACGCGGAACATTATTTCAAGGTATTCCTTGTCCTCGGTAAGAGTATAAAGCTCACAGCAGAATACACATACCCAGGGAGCGTTATAAAGCCTTACCTGAGTTGCATCCTTGCCTATGGTGTCGAAAACCTCACCCGTTTCCTTATCGCAGAATTCACGGAACACAAAGTCCTTGTATTCCATCAAAGAATCATAGAATTTCTGATTCGGGAAGCTCTGAAGGTATTTTGCGATAACGATACCCATACCAAGCCTTTCACGACTTGCGTTATGGTCGCTTACCATATTGTTGAAATAGATACTGTCGGTTTCATTATCATAAAGAAGATAAGCACCGTCAAGCGCACTTCCCTTCTTATGATATTGCTGTTTTTCAACTATAAAATCGATTCTCTTTTCAATAAGCTCGTCAAGGGGAGGTGAAACGTATGCCAGAGCATGGGTCATAATACCGTTTATACAAAGATCGACACGCAATTCACCAAGCTCATTACATTTACATTCACCCCAAACACCGTACTCTGTACGCATTGCGGGGATCTCTTTACCGTTGACTTTAATACTGAAGCTTTTTGCTTCATTTTTGGTATAGCAGTCAACGATAAGTCTTTCTCCCTTAAAGAGAGTATAATTATTAAGTCTTATATGTACAAAATTATCATATTCGTATGCTTTATTGTAGAAATCCGATTTATCTTCAAATACAAACATTTCATGAGAAAAGGTATAGCTTTCACCGGGAAGCAATGAAAAAGGAGAAAAATCAAATCGGAAATCACCTCTGTCATTCTTCGCATAGGGCGGTGTAGTCTGAGTATAACCGCCTATATTTCCCTTTGTTACTACAAGACCGCAGTTAAGCTTACTTGCACCCATACGAAGAGCCATAACATAGGAGGATTCCTCACCGCACCAGATATGGGTATTACACCGTCCTGTAAGGCAGGTCTCTGCATCCTCGTAATTATCGTTAAAGGGGATATCAATGCCTATTTCTCCCATCGGGAAGAAAAGCTCGTTTACAGATGTATTGGTAATTATATACTCTTCGCGGTATTTACCGTTGTTTTCTCGCTTAACCTCCACCTTAACGAAGGGGTTGGAATATACAGCCTTACAGCTATCGCCGTTTATATCAATGCTTTCAACTTCAAAACCCATAAAACGGTTAAATGCGATCTGAAGATTTATATAAGGAATACCAAAGGTAGCAGTTTGAGATTCTACCCAGTTCATCCCGTATTTATCGCCTTTGATAACAAGGGATTCAAGACCGCCGTTTTCTGCGTTATACTTAATATTAAACATAATTCCTCCGAATTTCAGTTATTAATAACATTGTACACTATTTTTAATAATATTTCAATATAATTATTGATTTAATAACCGTAATATGGTAAAATAATTCAGAAAACGAAAATAATGATCAGCGGATAACGAAAATGAAAATTTACTTAAAAAGGATCGAAGAAGGACAAAATCTTCACGCAGAGGCACACAGATTGCTTTCGTGGGTTTACCAAAAGCCCTTTACCCTGGAATACAATAACAGATCAAAGCCCTATATCAAAGGGGACAGCAGTTTTTTCTTTAATATATCCCATTCAGACGAGTGGGTGTGTCTCGGAGTATCAGATAAGGAAATAGGAGTTGATATCGAAAAGCACAACCCCTCAAAAACAAGGTTAGCGAAGCGATTCTTTTCTCAAAAGGAACAACAGCATTGCAAAACCGTAAAAGACTTTTTTGATATCTGGACTCAAAAGGAGGCTTTTATAAAAGCGGTCGGTATAGGACTCTCCTACGGAATAAATACCTTCTGCTGTTTTGAAAAGCAGGACGGTTACTGCATCCGAAACATAGAAGCACCCGAAGGCTATTCACTTTCAGTTTGTGAAAAGACAGAAGAAATCAGTGAAATTGAAATAATATATATATAAGTAAAAGCAGGTCAAATGACCTGCTTTTATCATTCTTTACCGTTCCAGCAGTAAGTACAGAGCTTATCTGCAGGAAGACCCGTTGCCTCGATAACGTCATCGACCGTGGGATAGCGAAGGGAGGTAAAATGCATCATTTCACATATCTTATCCACCATTCTCTGATACTTTTCTGTTGCGGGATCAGCGTATTCGTCAACGGTTTCGCGGTTCGGGGTCTCACCCTCAAGCTCCGCTATTACCTTACGGGTAATAAGGTCCATATCAGAATTAGAACGGGAGAAGTTAAGATACTTGCAAACGTACATAAGAGGAGGACATCCGAGACGGATATGAACCTCCTTTGCACCGCTTTCGTAAAGAAAATCGGTAGTTTCACGAAGCTGTGTGCCGCGTACGATAGAATCATCAATAAGCAAAAGCTTTTTATCCTCAATAAGATCGTGAATAGCAAGAAGCTTCATCTTTGCAATAAGATTACGCTTGGTCTGGTTGGGGGGCATAAAGGAACGGGGCCATGTAGGTGTATATTTTACAAAGGGTCTTGCATAGGGTATTCCCGACTCGTTTGCATATCCTATTGCATGAGCAATACCCGAATCGGGCACACCTGCAACAAGATCGGGGAATATCCTTCCCTTATCCTTTTGTGCGAGTATCTTACCGCAGTTATATCTCATTTTCTCAACGCTTATGCCTTCGTATGAAGAAGAGGGATAGCCGTAATATACCCACATAAACGCGCATATCTTCATTTCATTTCCGGGAGCAACAAGAGTCCTTACACCGTCTGCCGTCATAACAACGATCTCTCCGGGACCAAGCTCCTTATAGTTCTTATACCCGAGATTCTGATGAACAAAGCTTTCAAAGCTTGCGCAATAACCGTCATCCTTTTTTCCTATAGCAATAGGTGTTCTGCCTAAACGGTCACGCGCACAATATACACCGATAGGGGTGAGAATAAGAATACTCAGCGATCCCTCGATTATCTCCTGTGCATACCTGATGCCCTCAATGAAATTATCCTTTTGGTTGATTATTGCCGCAGTTAATTCGGTGGGGTTGATATCACCGTTTCTCATAATAAAGAAATGAGCTTTATTCTTAAGTATTTCATTTACTATTTTTTCGGAATTATTAATTTTACCGGTCGTGGTAATGGCAAAGGTGCCGTGATGAGAGTGAATGAGCATGGGCTGTGCCTCGTAATCTGAAATACAACCTATACCCATAGTTCCGTGCATAGAGGTGGATTCGGAGGTGAACTTTGTTCTGAATGGAGAGTTTTCTATATTATGCAATGCTTTATCAAAGCCTGACTCGGGATCGTAAACCACCATACCCGCTCTGCGTGTACCGAGATGGGAATGATAGTCTGTTCCGTAAAACAGATCAAATACACAATCTTCCTTTGATACTACACCAAAAAAACCGCTCATAAAAAGACCTCGCTAAAAAAATTGATAAAACATTATAACATATAATAAAAAAAATTAAAAGAGTTATTCTGTAATTTTCTTGAAAAATTCACGAAATTATTTTCATGTCATTGTCGGTTATTTCACATTGAAGCATCATGACCTCAACGCCCTTGCTTCTTGCATGATCAAGGGCGTCTCCGAATTCCTTATGTGTTGCAATATTGGCTCTCACCTCTGTTATCTGCGGCATTTGAATAACAAAGGCTACTGCAGATCTATACCCCTGCTCCGAAGCCTTTACAAGCTCGTATAAATGCTTTACGCCTCTCTCTGTAGGAGCATCGGGAAAATAACCTATGCCGTCAATTTCAAGGGTACAGCCCTTGACCTCTATAAAATATTTGTCATTTCCCTTTTCAAGATAAAAATCGAAGCGGGAATTTCCGTATCTATATTCAGGCTTTATCAGATCGTAATCCTTGCTCTTCAGCCATTCATACATTACCTTGTTCGGCGCCTGACTGTCGATATTGATAAGTCCCAAGCCTTCCTTATAGACTCCGACAAGATCGTATGCGGTTTTTCTGTGAGGATTATCCGAAACAGAGAGTATCACCCTTGCGCCTTCAAAAAGAAGCTCCTTCATGCGTCCCGTATTTTTAACGTGCACCGTTTCTTCCCTTCCGTTTATTTCGGCCAGGGCGGTAAAGCGGTTGAGCCTTTTTTTAAATAAAGCGTTTACTGTATTTTTATACAACATTTTTTATTCCTTTTATGTTATATGATTCTTATACGATCCCCATTACGATTTCGACTGCCAGCGCTACGATAACAACCAGAGCCGAAATAATAAATCCGTGGATCATCGGACGAATACCTGACTTTCTCATGCTTGAGAAGGAGGTATTAAGACCGATGGCAGCTAAAGCACAAACCATAAGAAATTTGCTAATGCTCTTTGTTTCTGATACAACAGCCGCAGGAATCGGGAATATACTTGCTGCCACCGACATAGCAAGAAAGCCGAGGATAAACCAAGGGAATATCTTTTTAATGCTGAAATCAGCCTTTAATTCACTTCCGTTACGGCTGTTTGCAATAGCTTCCTTGCGCTTTATACCGAGCTGTACAAAAGCAAAGGTGATAACGGTAGGAATGATCGCAAGTGTTCTTGTAAGCTTTACCATCGTGGCAAAATCTCCGGCACCTTCCGAAAAGGCATAGCCTGT
Source organism: Oscillospiraceae bacterium (assembly GCA_015065105.1). GTDB lineage: Bacteria > Bacillota > Clostridia > Oscillospirales > CAG-272 > RGIG7300. Next base: position 71,894 of record SVQZ01000009.1, read on the forward strand.
TGCAACAACAGATGAGGTATCGTTGACAGCCGTTCCTGCCCAGATACCAAATGCCTGATCGGACATTCCCATCGCTTTTCCCATAATGGGAAACAGTACTATCATTGCCATATCGAACAGAAAGGTTGCAGACATAGCATAAGCCACATCGTTATCATCAGCCTCTATAGTCGGTGCAATGGCGGCAATGGCAGAGCCGCCGCAGATTCCCGTACCGGCAGAGATAAGGTTAGATAGCTTCCAGTTAAGTCCCAATGCTTTACCTATAAAGTAGCCCCCGCCAAAGCAAGTCATAAGAGTAAATATCATTACTGTAAGAGACATTTTACCTACGTTCAATATTGTGGTAATATTGAGAGACAAGCCGAGAAGGATAATGGCAAATTTCAAAATCTTCTTGGATGTAAATTTCAGCCCTGAGTCAAAGACGTTGGTCTTCCCAAGAAAACAATTAAGGATCATACCGATGAACATAGCAATTACGGCAGCGCCGATAAGGTGGATGGGCAGCAGACTCTCAAGCCAACACGCAAGAAGCGCTACACCTACAGATAATATAATTCCGGGAAATACTTTTAACACTTTCATAAACATCCTCCTGATTTTTCTAATACCTCTTGATTATACCACGGTTCTATGATAAAATCAAATTATCATTTATTATCAATTGATAATATAAATTAATCGGAGATAATTATGTTAGATTACAGAGTGCTTACCTTTCTTACCCTTTATGATGAAATGAATTACCGTAGAACTGCTGAAAAATTGAATATGACACAACCGGGGGTCACACAGCATATCCACTGTTTAGAGAATTATTACGGTGTAAAGCTGTTTAAGTATGATGGACACACACTGTCAAGAACAAATAACGCTGAACGGTTAAAGCGTTATTTCGACAGCATCAATGCCGAGGAAGCGGATATCCGGGAAAAGTTTATTCCCACCGACACCGTTCATATGACCGTTGGCGCAACCAAGACCATAGGTGAATTTGTTATCGTGCCGGAAATACGTTCCTTTCTGCAGGATCCGAAGCATAACCTTGACTTGATAATTGACAACACGGAAAATCTGTTACATATGCTTGAAAAGGCAGAAATTGATTTTGCCGTAATCGAGGGAGTGTTCGACAAATCCAAATACGCATACCACCTTTTCAAAAAAGAAGCATTTGTAGGAGTATGTGCAAAAAGTCATCCTTTTGCAAACAAGACCGTCACATTGGAGGAAATATTTGCAGAAAATATCGTGGTCAGAGAGCCGTTTTCGGGAACAAGAACATTATTACATAATGCTGTTACAGACCGCGGCTTTTCTTTTGACAGCTTTAAGCGTTGCATTTCTGTCAGCAACTTTTCGGTAATTTGCGACCTTGTAGCAAACAACGGTGCTATCACATTCGCCTATCAGCCCATATCACGATGCCGTGACGATCTCGCTGTATTTTCAGTTGCCGATATGCAGATCAGCGGTGAATTTAATTTCGTATATTGTAATGAAAGAATTGCAAAGGAAAAGATCAAGCTGATCTTTTCATAAACAAAAGAGCGACTAAAAGTAGCGTAAGCAGGGCTAAAAACGACCAAAAGTCATGTGTGTCAATCTCTTATGTACTCGAATTCCAAAAGTTCTTCATCTTTGCCAACACACAAAAATCCTGCATTTTCAAACAATCTTATTGATGCTATATTTTCAACGTCAACTAACACCCTAATATTATCATAATCAATATCGAATTTTCCGTTTTGTTGGATTCTTTCAGAGCAATCTGCAATTCAGCAATAAAATCGGGCTTTTTGTGAGCATAGTTTGCTTCGTGGATACTCGCACCGATAGATGTGCCTGCTCTTGCAAGCCGGTTTGACAAAGAATAATGTCCTTTTATGTTTTCTGTCAGTTTTAATATTTGAATTGCAAATTCTGTTGACATATCAGCAAGTTTGTTTTCAGCCATACTATCACCTCATTTACTCCGATTGTACCACACATTTGCAAACTTTTCAATGAAATCGCGCGAGCGCGATGAAATCCTCACTCCGCTCGGATGAAATCTGCTTCGCAGATGAAATTAAATCCGTCCTTATCTCCCGACGAAGTCGGATTT